>NZ_JAKFCM010000118.1:0-6311 GCF_036676645.1 Ramlibacter sp. | reverse complement strand
TGGATCATCGACCTCGGGCCGGAAGGCGGCCATGCCGGCGGCCAGGTGGTCGCCGCCGCGCCCCCGGAGGAGGTGGTGCGGCTGGGGACGCACACGGGGAAGGCGCTGGAGGCGGTGCTGGCGCGGACCTGAAGTCGAGGCTCCCGGCAGCTCGGACCTCTCGGTCGATCCAGGCCGCGGAAACCGGGGTGATGAAAGGCACGCGCGGCCTCATCCGCCGACTGGAAGTGGCACAGTCCGGGGCATGACATGGAGCCTGATTCGCCTTTCCGACACCCCCACCGTCCCCTGGCGCAACGGCGGAGGCACCACACGCGAACTGGCTGCCTGGCCTGCGGGCGAAGGCTGGGCGTGGCGCATCTCGGTCGCGCAGGTCGCCGCCGACGGGCCGTTTTCCCACTATCCCGGCGTGCAGCGCTGGTTCGCGGTCGTGCAGGGCCCTGGGGTTCGCCTTGCGGTCGACGGCCAGGTGCGGGAAGTGGATGTCGCCAGCGCGCCGCTGGCGTTCGACGGCGCGGCGGCGGTTGAGTCCTGGCTGCTCGCAGGGCCGACGCAGGACCTGAACCTCATGGTGCGGCGCGAGCGTGCCCGCGGTGCCATGGCGCGCCTGCGCGGCCCGCAGCGGTTCGTGACCGGCGCGGACGGCGTGATCGCGGTGTACGCACTCGATGCGCCCACGACGCTGCATGGGCGCGGGGGGGGCACGTGCGTCGAGCTGCCGCCGCAGAGCCTTGCGTGGCGGCACCTGCCGGCGGGCACCGAACTGGAGGTCGCCACGACGGGGGCGATCTGCATGGAGATCACGCCGCAGCCCGGGGGCGCGCCGCTGCGCCCGCACTAAAAACGCATCCCGATTCCCACACAGTGGGACTTGGGCCTTTCCACTGCCCCGCGAAGGCCGGGATACTGGGCCAATGCCGAGCTTTGAGGCCAACACGCCCGCCACCTCCGACCGCGTCCTGCAGGTCCTGGCTGTGCTGGCGCAGCAGGGACGGGTGCTGAGCGCCACCGAGCTGATGGCGCACACCGGGCTGGCCCGCAGCACCTTGTACCGGCTGCTGGCACGGCTCAAGCGCTGGGGCTTCGTCGTGGAGAACGAGGGCAGCTATGCACCGGGGCCGCTCAGCCTGCAGCTGGCGCTGGGCTTCGACCTGTCCTCGCACCTGGTGCGCCAGGCGCGCCAGGAGATGATCGCACTGTCGCGCCAGTCGCGCGAGAGCGTGGGCCTGATCGTCGCCGTCAACGACCGGGCGATCTGCCTCGATATGGTCGAGAGCGAACAGTCGCTGCGCTGCTCCTTCGAGAAGGGCCGCAGCGTGCCATTGCGCGCCGGTGCCTCGGCCAAGTGCCTGCTGGCGCACCTGCCTGACGCCGCGCGCGAGACGGTGCTCGCCGCGCAGTATCCGGACCCCGAGGCGCGCCGGGCCGTCGATGCGGAGCTGGCCGCGATCCGGCAAGCCGGCTATGCCATGACCGCGGGCGAAGTCGACCCCGGTGTGTGGGGCGTGAGCGCCCCCCTCTTCGGCGGCGCGCGCCGGGCGGTGGGCGCCCTCACCCTGATGGCGCCGTTCACCCGCGCGCAAGGCCAGGAAGCGGCCCTCGCCGATATGACCATGGTCGCGGGCGCACGCATCTCGCGCGCGCTGGCGCTGCCCTGACATCTTTTCCAACCCGAAGGAGACTCACCCATGAACTTCCGCCGCCACTTCCTGCTCACCGCGCTCGCCACCGCGGCCCTCGGCAGCAGCGTCGCCCACGCCCAGGACAACGTGCTGCGCGTCGGCACCGATGCCACCTTCCCGCCGATGGAATTCATGGAGAACGGCAAGCGCACCGGCTTCGACGTGGAACTGGTGGAGGCGATCGCCAGAAAGCTGGGCAAGCAGCTGGAATGGGTGGACATCGACTTCAAGGGCCTGATCCCCGGGCTGGTCTCGCGCCGCTTCGACATGGCGGTCTCGGCGATCTACATCACCGACGAGCGCAAGAAGGTGGTCGACTTCACCGACCCGTACTACGCCGGCGGCCTGGTCGCCATGGTCAAGGAAGGCAGCAGCATCAGGAAGCTGTCGGACCTGGACGGCAAGAAGGTGACGGTGCAGGTGGGCACCAAGTCGGTCGGCTTCCTGCAGCAGAACTACCCGAAGGTCCAGCGCGTCGAGGTGGAGAAGAACCAGGAGATGTTCAACCTGGTCGACATCGGCCGCGCCGATGCCGCCGTCACCGGCAAGCCGGCCGCCTACCAGTACGTGCGCACCCGCCCCGGCCTGCAGGTGCTGCAGGAGCAGCTGACCACCGAGGAATACGGCATGGCGCTGCGCAAGGACACGCCCGAGCTCACCAAGGCGGTCAACGGCGCGATCGCGCAGCTGAAGGCCGACGGCACCTACGCCGCGATCGTCAGGAAGTGGTTCCAGAACAGCGGCAAGTAAGCCGCAGCGGCCGGATCGCCTTCCATGGGTCTCGACTTCACGCCGGTATGGGCCGGCATGCCCCAGTTGCTGCACGGCGCGCTCGTGACGGTGGAGATCACCGCCGTCTCGCTCCTGCTGGGCTGCGTGCTGGGGCTGCTGATCGGCATCGGCCGCCTCAACCCGCGGCGCCGCATCGTGTACCGGCTGTGCACGGCCTACGTCGCGGCGATCCGCGGCACGCCGCTCCTGGTGCAACTGTTCATCTGGTTCTTCGGCCTGCCGCAGTTCGGGATCATGCTGCCGGCGTTCGCCTGCGGGATGATGGGGCTGGGCATCTACTCGGCCTCCTACGTCTCGGAGATCGTGCGCGGTGCGATCCAGTCGGTGGATCGTGGGCAGATGGAGGCCGCGCGCTCCATCGGGCTGTCGGCCGGCCAGGCGATGCGCAGCGTGATCCTGCCCCAGGCCGTCGTGCGGATGATCCCGCCCCTGGGCAACGAATTCATTGCGCTGATCAAGAACTCGGCGCTGGTGTCGCTGCTCACCATCCATGACCTGATGCACGAAGGCCAGAAGATCATCAGCGTTTCGTATCGCTCGCTGGAGGTGTACCTGGCCATCGCGGTGATCTACTTCATCCTGACCGGGCTCACGACACTGGCCCTCGGCCGGCTGGAAGTGCGGCTGCGCGCGGGGGGCATGGTGCAATGAACCCGATGACAGCGGAGGGTCCGCCCATCCTGCGCATCCGCGGGCTGCGCAAGTCCTTCGGCGACCACGTGGTGCTGGACGGGATCGACTTCGACGTCTGGCCTTCCCAGGTCGTCGTGGTGATCGGACCGAGCGGCTCGGGCAAGAGCACGTTCCTGCGCTGCTGCAACGCACTGGAGCAGCCCGAGGGCGGCCGGATCGAGATCTGCGGGCGCACGCTGGTGGACGACGGCCGCATGCTGGGCGAGGCCGAGCTCAACGCCCTGCGCCAGGACGTCGGCATGGTGTTCCAGTCCTTCAACCTGTTCCCGCACCTGTCGGCGCTGCACAACGTCACGCTCGGGCCGCGCAAGCTGCGCGGCCTCGCGCGCGCGGACGCCGAGGCCCGCGCCCGCGCACTGCTGGACAAGGTGGGGCTCTCGCACAAGGCCGACGCCATGCCCGCGAGCCTCTCGGGCGGCCAGAAGCAGCGGGTGGCGATCGCCCGCGCGCTGGCGATGGAGCCCCGCGTCATGCTCTTCGACGAACCGACGTCGGCGCTCGACCCCGAGCTGGTGGGCGAGGTGCTGCAGGTCATGAAACTGCTGGTGAGCGAAGGCATGACCATGGTGGTGGTCACGCACGAGATGGAGTTCGCCCGCGAAGTGGCCGACGTGGTGATCGTCATGGATGGCGGCGGCATCGTCGAGTCCGGTCCTCCGGCCACCATCTTCCGCAACCCGACCCAGGAGCGCACGCGCGGCTTCCTGCAGGCGGTCCTCATGCGCGCATGAGCGGGGCCCTCTTCGCACGGCACGCGCTGCTGCCGACGGGCTGGGCGCGCGACGTGCTGCTGGAGTGGGACGCCGCGGGCACCCTGCGCGTCGTGCAGCCCGGCGCGCAAGCCGGCGCGGCCGTCGAGCAGGCCGCCGGTCCCGTCCTGCCGGGCATGCCCAACCTGCATTCCCATGCGTTCCAGCGCGTCCTCGGCGGCCGGACCGAGTACCGCGGCCAGGCCCGGGACAGCTTCTGGAGCTGGCGCACCCTGATGTACCGCATCGCGGGCGCGATCGCGCCCGAGCAGCTGGAAGCCATCGCCACCGGCCTGTACGTCGAGATGCTGGAAGCGGGCTACACCAGCGTGTGCGAGTTCCACTACCTGCACCACGACGCCGGCGGCCGCCCGTACGCGGACGACAGCACGCTGTCGCAATGCCTGCTGCGCGCCGCCGAACGCGCGGGCATCGGCTTCACGCTGCTGCCGGTCCTGTACCAGGCAGCGGGCTTCGGCGGAACGCCGCCGCGCCAGGAGCAGCAGCGCTTCATCCGCGCCACCGGGTCGATGCTGCACCTGCTCGAGCGCCTGCTGCCGCTGTGCCTGGCGCAGGGGGCCCGGCTGGGCCTGGCGCCGCATTCACTGCGCGCCGTACCGCCCGAGAGCCTGCGCGAGGCACTCGCCGGGCTGGATGCGATCGACACCTCCGCCCCGGTGCACATCCACGTCGCCGAACAGACCGCCGAAGTGGAAGCCTGCCTGGCCTGGAGCGGCCAGCGGCCGGTGGAGTGGCTGCTCGACCATGCGCCGGTCGATCGCCGCTGGTGCCTGGTGCACGCCACGCACATGAGCGCGCAGGAAAGCGCGCGTGCGGCGGCCACGGGTGCCGTTGCCGGCCTGTGCCCCACCACCGAGGCGAACCTCGGCGACGGCATCTTCGACGTGCCGGCGTGGCGCGCGGCCGGTGGCCGCTGGGGCGTGGGCTCCGACAGCCACGCCTGCGTCGACGCGGCCGAAGAACTGATGATGCTCGAATACAGCCAGCGATTGCAGGTGCGCCAGCGCAACGTCATGGCAGGCCCCGTGCAGCGCTGCGTCGCGACCGCCATGACGCTCGAGGCGGTCGCCGGCGGCGCGCAGGCGAGCGGCCGTCCGGTCGCGGGCCTCGCTGCCGGCCAGCGTGCGGACCTGGTCGTGCTCGACGCGTCGCACCCGCTGCTGGAAGGCCTGCCCTCGCCCGATGCGATGCTCGCTGCCCACGTGTTTGCCAGCCATCGGCGCTGCGCCATCGGCTCGGTGTGGGCCGGCGGCTGCCTCGCCGTGCGCGAGGGCCGCCATGCGCTGCACGAGAGCGCCACGCGCGGGTTCGTGGATGCCCGGCGCGCACTGGCGCGCACCATCGACTGAACATCCCTCCCCATCGAGATGCCGGATCCGACTTCCCCTGCGCCCTTCGTCTTCCATCCGGGCACGCAGCCGCTGCTCCTGTCCATTCCACACATGGGCACCTGCGTGCCTGCGGTCCTGGCCCGCCGCCTCACCGACGAGGCGCGCCGGGTCCCCGACACCGACTGGCACCTGGACTGCCTCTATGCCTTCGCACGAGAGCTCGGCGCGTCGGTGCTGCAGGCCACGCACTCGCGCTACGTCGTCGACCTGAACCGGCCCCCCGACGACGCGAGCCTGTACCCCGGGCAGGCGACCACGGGCCTTTGCCCGGACCTGACCTTCGACGGCACGCCCGTCTACCTCGATGGACAGGGCGTCGGCGATGCGGAACGGGCCGTGCGCCGCGAGACCTGGTGGCGCCCTTACCACGAGCTGCTGCGCCGCGAGCTCGATCGCATGCGCGCGGAGCATGGCGTCGCCATGCTGTGGGATGCGCACTCGATCCGCTCGGTGCTTCCGCGCTTTTTCGAAGGCCAGCTGCCCGACTTCAACGTCGGGACCGCGAAGGGAGCCAGCTGCGCGCCGGAGCTCGGCGAGCGCATCCACGCGCTCGCGGCCGCGGTGCCGGGCCATACGGCCGTCCTCAACGGCCGCTACACGGGCGGCTATATCACGCGGCACTACGGCCGCCCGGAGGCGGGCATCCACGCCGTGCAGCTCGAGATGACCCAGTGCAGCTACATGGAGGAGCGCTGGCCCTTCGACTACCTGCCAGCGAAGGCCGGTGCCGTCCAGCCGTACCTGCGGCGCATGCTGGAGGCCATGCTGGCGTTTGCGCACGAGCGCGCGTGAAGAGCGGGGTTCCGGCACCGGCACGTCTGGCAGCCGCTGTGCAGATGCGCACAATCCCCCCATGCACGTCTTCTTCAACGACCGCCACGCCCTGCACCACGGCCGCCACGAGATGTTCCGCGGCGAGCTGGTGCCCTGCTTCGAGGTGCCGGCCCGGGCCGACTACGTGCTGCAGGAGCTGCAGGCCCGCC
>NZ_JAKFCM010000117.1:0-13601 GCF_036676645.1 Ramlibacter sp. | reverse complement strand
TCAGCCTCAATCTGTTCGAGAAAGTGCCGTTGGGCCGCCTGCTGGGCGAGGTCGCCAGCTACGAAGAAAGCATGAACGGACCCGCCCAGCTCCAGCTGCTCTGAAATCTCCGGACACGCATGGCCTTGAGCCGCAATGACAGGGCCCGAGCAGCGCGTCGGCAATGCGGCTCGCCGTGCCGAGCGACTGCGTCAGGCCGAGGTGGCCGTGCCCGGTGGCGAGCCACAGGCCGGTGTGTCCCGGGGCCGGGCCGATCACCGGCACCGAGTCGGGCATGCAGGGGCGGTGGCCCATCCAGGTCTGCGCGGGCAGGTCCTGCAGGCCGCGGAAGCTCTCGCGCGCGATGCGGGCGAGCACGGCGGCGCGGCGCTCGTCCGGTGGTGCGGCCAGGCCGCCGATCTCCACCGTGCCGCCGATCCGCAGGCCCTCTTCCATCGGCGTGACGAACACCTTGCGGTCGGCCAGCACCACGGTGCGCGACACCGCCTCGCGGCCGCCGGCGAACTGCACGTGGTAGCCGCGCTGGCTCTCCAGCGCCAGCCGCACGCCCAGCGGCGCCAGCAGCCGGCCCGACCAGGCGCCGGCGGCGACCACGACATGGTCGAACTCGCGCCCCTGCGCCGCGCCGGCGGCACGCAGTTGCCAGCGCCCCTGCCGCTGCGCCAGGCCCGCCACCTCGGCACGCGCGATGCGCCCGCCGGCCGCCGCGAACGCGCGCGCCATCGCCTGCACGTAGCGCAAGGGGTCGAGGATGGTGGCGTGGCCGGCCAGGAACAGGCCGATCCGGTAGCGGTCCGACACGGCGGGCTCCAGCGCCTCGATGCCGGCCCGGTCGAGCCGTTCGACGCGATGGCCGGCGGCCTCGCGCAGGCGCCAGCCGGCGGCGTCCTTGGCCAGCGACGATTCTTCGGGATACAGGTGCAGGTGGCCGCGTCGCAGGAACAGCTCGGGCACGCCGAGTTCCCGGGTCATGGCTTCATGCGCCTCCAGCGCGCCGGCATTCAGCGCCGCCAGCCGGGCCGCCGAAGCCTGCACGACGGCGGGCCGCGCCGCGGCCACGAACCGCGCCAGCCACGGCAGCGCGCGCGGCGCGTAGCGCCAGGGCAGGTACAACGGGCTCGCGTCGTCCAGCATCATCCGCGGCACCGACGCCAGCACCCCGGGCATCGCCAGCGGCGCCACCGAGGACACGCTGATCGCGCCGGAATTGCCGGAGCTGCAGCCGCGGCCGGGCTCGTCGCGGTCGACCAGCAGCACCTGCGCGCCGCGCTTGCGCAAGGCCAGCGCGATGCTGGCGCCGACGATGCCGGCGCCGATCACGGCCACGGCGGGAGTGGAGTCGCCGGCGGGCCCGGGCATGCGTTCAGGAGGCGGGCGGCCGGCACCGGCCGCCCTCGAAGCTGGACAGGAGGGCGCGCGATGCCGGCCGCAGCCTACAGCCAGGCGTCGGCGGGTGCGCTAGCTTGACGGCTTCTGCACGGAGTTGCGAATGGCCCAGAACCCTGACCCCGGCGCGGCACCGGACCGCATCGACCTGAACGACCCGCAATCGCGCACGCGCTGGATGCGCGAGCTCGATTGCACCGAGGACCAGCTGCGCGAGGCCGTGCGCGCCGTCGGCTCCCGGGCGTCCGATGTCGAGCTGCACCTCAAGGGCGCCCGCAGCAGCACCAACGCCGACCGGGTGCACGAGGCCGGCAGCGGCTGAGGCCGGGGCCGCGCTCACGGCCGGGCCGAAGCCAGCAGGGCGCGCGTTCTCTGCGCCTCGGCGCGGGCGGCCTGCGCGAAGTCCTCGCCCGACGAGGCATAGAGGATGGCGCGCGAGGAATTCACGACGATCGGCGCATCCGGCCGCCAGCCCGCGCGCACCGTCGCCGCCGCGTCGCCTCCCTGGGCGCCGACCCCGGGGATCAGCAGCGGTACGGTGGGCGCCAGCGCACGCACCCGCTCGATCTCGGCCGGGTAGGTCGCGCCCACCACCAGCCCCAGCTGCCCGTTGAGATTCCAGGGCCCTTGCGCCAGTCGCGCCAGGTGCTCGTACAGCCGCGGCTCGCCGTCCACGCCGGCCAGCCGCTGGTTCTGCAGGTCGTCGCCGCCCGGGTTGGACGTGCGGCACAGCAGGAAGGCGCCCTTGCCCTCGTACTTCAGGTAGGGCTGGACCGAATCGAAGCCCATGAAGGGGGACAGCGTCACCGCGTCGGCGCCATAGCGCCCGAACGCCTCCACCGCGTACTGCTCGGCGGTGGAGCCGATGTCGCCGCGTTTCGCATCCAGGATCACCGGCACCTGCGGCGCCGCCTGGCGCATTTGGGCGATCAGCTGCTCCAGCTGCGCTTCGGCGCGGTGCGCCGCGAAGTAGGCGATCTGCGGCTTGAAGGCGATCACCAGGTCGGCGGTGGCGTCGACGATGCGGGCGCAGAACTCGAAGATGCGGGCCGGGTCGCCGCGCCAGCTGCCGGGAAATCGCTTCGGTTCCGGATCGAGCCCGACGCACAGCATCGAGTCGTTGCGCCGCTGCGCGCCCTGCAGCATCTCGAGGAAGGTCATGGACGGGAATTGTAGGGAGCGGGTGTGGCCGGGCATCGCGCCGCGCCCACGCCCAGCGCCGACAATCCGCCCCATGCAAAAACTCAGCCGCCAGCAGCTGGTCGTCCTGGTGCTCCTGACCCTCGCCTGGGGCGTGAACTGGCCGGTGATGAAGCTGGGCGTGACCCACTATCCGCCGCTGACCTTCCGCGCCGTCTCGATCTGGCTCGGCCTGCCGATCCTGGCTGCGACGCTGGTGTTCGCCAAGGTGCCGTTCTCCATCCCGCGCCGGTACTGGCCGGAGCTGCTGTGGCTGTCGGCCACCAACATGTTCGTCTGGCACGCCTGCATCATCCTGGCCGTGCAGACCCTCTCCAGCGGTCGCGCGGCCATCCTGGGCTACACCATGCCGATCTTCTCGGCGGTGATCGGCTCGCTGCTGTTCCATAGCGCGCTGTCGCGGCGCGGCTGGATCGGCGTCAGCGCCGCCACCGTGGGCGTGGCCTTGCTGCTGTGGCACGAACTGACGCAGCTGGCGGGCCGCCCGCTGGGGGTGCTGCTGGCGCTGTTCTCGGCCGCCAGCTGGGCCCTGGGCACCCAGTTGCTGAGGCGCACGAGGATCGAAGTGCCGACCCTCACCCTGTCGTTCTGGATGATCGCGCTGACGGCGGTGGTGATGGGCGTGCTGTCGGTGCTGTTCGAGCGCCACCAGTGGGCCGTGCCGGACGCCGCCGCCACCTGGACCATCGCCTTCAACGCGATCGTGATCTGCGGCCTGTCCCAGGCCGCCTGGTTCTACCTGGCGCGTGGCCTGCCGCCGGTGGCCTCGACGCTGAGCGTGATGTTCATCCCGGTGCTGGGCGTATTCATCGGCGCGCTGTGGCTGGGCGAAGTGCTGCACTGGCAGGACTTCGCCGCCGTGGTGCTGATGGTGGTGGCGATCGCCTCGGTGCTGTGGCCCGCGCGGCCACGGGCGGCCTGATCGCGGTCAGCGGCGGCTGGCCACCGCCTGCTGGTACAGGCCGCTCACCCGCGGAATGTTCTCGCGCAGGCGCGCCAGCCGGTCGGGGCCGGTCGGGTGGGTGGACAGGAAGGCCGGTCCCTGGTTGCCACCCGAGGCACGGCCCATCTTCTCCCACAGCGCCACGGCCGCCTGCGGCACATAGGCGGCCCGGGCGCCCATTTCCAGGCCGATCAGGTCGGCCTCGATCTCGTCCTCGCGCGAAAAGCGCAGCGTGAGCAGCTGGGTGCCGATGCTGGCGGCGACGTCGCCCAGCTGGCCCAGGCCGAACAGCTGCGCGCCGAGCGACAGCAGCGCGCCGGTGCCCTGCTCCTTGGCGATGCGGGCGCGCGCATGCTCGCGCACCGCGTGCGCGATCTCGTGGCCGATCACCATCGCCGCTTCGTCGTCGGTGAGCTGCAACTGCTCCAGGATGCCGGTGAACACGGCGATCTTGCCGCCCGGCATGCAGAAGGCGTTGATCTGCTTGCTGCCGATCAGGTTGACTTCCCAGCGCCAGCTGCGCGCGCGGTCGTTCCAGCGCAGGCTGTGCGGGATCAGGCGGCTGGCGACGTGCCGCAGGCGCTGCAGCTGCGGATGGCTCTCCGGCGCCAGCGCGCCCTGCTGGCGGGCCTGCGCCATCATCTGCGAGTACTGCTGCGAGGCGGCGGCCTCGATCTCGTCGGCCGGCACCAGGCCGCGCACGCGCGAGGGCGGTCCGACGTCGACCTGCGCCAGCGCAGGCGTCGCGGCCGCGGCGCCCACCAGCGCCAGGAAGCCGCGCCGCTGCATAGTCGTCGAGGTCCGCGCGTAGCACAGCTGGCACATGGAACAATATTAGAACCAATCGGTCGAGCCAATGTCAGACGAGACCCCCACCGTGCCTCGGACGAGCCGCCCAGCGGGCTGGATGGCCAGCCTGAAGGTGTACCTGGAGCCGGCCGCGCTGCGCATGCTGGCACTCGGCTTCTCCGCCGGGCTGCCGCTGCTGCTGGTGCTGGGCACGCTCAGCTTCCGCCTGCGCGAGGCCGGCGTCGACCTCGCCACCATCGGCTACCTGTCCTGGGTCGGCCTCGCCTACGCCTTCAAGTGGGCGTGGGCGCCGCTGGTCGATCGGCTGCCGCTGCCGCTGCTCACGCGCCTGCTCGGGCGCCGGCGCAGCTGGCTGCTGGCCTCGCAGCTGGCCATCGTCGCCGGGCTGGCCGGCATGGCCTGGTTCGACCCGCAGGTGGACCGCACGGTGGTCGCGCTGTGCGCGCTGGGGGTGGCGTTCGCCTCGGCCACGCAGGACATCGCGCTGGACGCCTTCCGCATCGAGTCGGCCGAGGCCCGGCGCCAGGGCGCGCTGGCCGCCACCTACCAGGCCGGCTACCGGCTGGCGATGATCTGGGCCGGCGCCGGCGTGTTCTGGATCGCCGCCCAGGCCGAGGCGCCGGGCCTGGCCGGCTACCAGCACGCCGCCTGGCGCACCGCCTACCTGGCGATGGCGGCCTCGATGGCGGTGGGCGTGCTCACCGTGCTGTTCTCGCCCGAGCCGCTGCGTCGCGAGCTGCCGCCGGCGCGCGATGCCGCCCAGTGGCTGCGCGAGACGGTGGTCGAGCCCTTCGCCGACTTCCTGCGCCGCTACGGCACCCATGCCGTGCTGGTGCTGGCGCTGATCGCGGTCTACCGGATCAGCGACGTGGTGATGGGCATCATGGCCAACCCGTTCTATGCCGACATGGGCTACACGAAAGCGGAAGTCGCCAACATCACCAAGGTGTTCGGCGTGGCCATGACCCTGCTGGGCACTTTCGTCGGCGGCGTGCTGGCGCTGCGCCTGGGCGTGATGCGGGTGATGATGCTGGGCGCGGTGCTCAGCGCCGCCAGCAACCTGCTGTTCGCCTGGCTGGCCTCGCGGGGGCACGACGTGCGCTCGCTGGTGCTGGTGATCTCGGCCGACAACCTGTCGTCCGGCATCGCCTCGGCCGCCTTCATCGCCTACCTGTCGGGACTGACCAACGTCAACTACTCGGCCACGCAGTACGCGCTCTTCAGCTCCATGATGCTGCTGCTGCCCAAATGGCTGGCCGGCTTCTCGGGCACGTTCGTGGAGCACTTCGGCTACGCGAACTTCTTCACCTCCACGGCCGCCCTGGGAGCGCCGGTGCTGCTGCTGGTGTGGCTGGCCTCGCGCATGCAGGCGGTGCGCGAGCCGGCCATGGCGGCAGACATGTCCTTGCGGCCTTGAGCCGCAATCCATCGCCCGCCGCCTGAATCCGCTTGCACGTGTTCACGCGGCGGGCGATGGGTCCCGGCTTTCGCCCGGGATGACACCCTGGGCAGCGCCGCGCTGGCCGACGATCACGGGTCCAGCAGTGCCGCCAGCGCCTGCCGCCGCACCTTGCCCAGCGCGGTCTTCGGCAGCGCCTCCAGCCGCACGCAATGGCGCGGCAGCTTGTAGCGCGCCACCCGCGCGGCCAGGTGGGCACGCAACTCCTCGTCGCTGGCCTGGGCGCCGGGCCGCAGCACCAGCGCCACCGCCACCGCCTCGCCCCATTGCGGGTCGGGCACGCCGAAGGCGGCGCACTCCAGCACCGCCGGGTGCTCGGCCAGCGGCCCTTCGATCTCGGCCGGGTGGATGTTCTCGCCGCCCGAGATGATCAGGTCCCTGGAGCGGCCCACGATGGCGTAGCTGCCGTCGACCGCCTGCTTGGCCAGGTCCCCGGTGCGGAACCAGCCGTCGGCATCGCGCGCCGGCAGGTCCGGCCAGTAGCGCTGCACCACGTTGGCCGCGCGCACCCACAGCTCGCCCGTGCCGCGCTGCACGTCGGCCAGCCGCACCTCCACGCCGGCCGGCGGCCAGCCGCAGGAGCCGACGTGGTCGAACGCGTGTTCCGGCGGCAGCGCGATCGAGAACGGGCCGGTCTCGGTCGAGCCGTAGACGTTGCACACCGGCAGCCCGCGCGCATGGAAGGCCTGCACCAGCGGCGCCGGGAGCAGGCTGGAGCCGGCCCAGACCGCGCGCAGGCACGCCAGGTCGGCCACGGCCCATCGCGGATGCTCGGCCAGCGCCTTCATCGTCGCCGGCACCTGCAGCGTCAGCGTCGGCCGGTGGCGGCCGATCGCCTCGAAGGTGGCTTCCGGCGTGAAGCGCGGCAACAGCACGACCTGCGCCCCGGCGTACAGGGCCGGCAGGGTCTGGATGCACAGCCCGCCGACGTGGAACAAGGGCAGCACCGTCAGCACGACATCGTCGGGCGTCATGCGCTGCGTCGTGGCGGCGATGCGCATGTTGGCGAGCAGGTTGGCCTGGGTGTGCACCGCCGCCTTGGGCCGGCTGGTGGTGCCGGAGGTGAACACCAGCAGCACCGGCGCACCGGGCGCGGCGTGGTCAGGGACTTCGCCTGCTTCCGCGTGCCGCAGCGAGGCGAGGTCGTGTACGCGCAGTCCACTGCGGCAAGCGAGTGCCTGCGCGGCGCTCGCGAACGCATCGTCGTGCACCAGATGGAGGGGCGTGCATTCGGCCAGCAGCGTCTCCCATTCGGCCGGCGCGAGCCGCACGTTCAGCGGCAGCAGCATGGCGCCGATGCGCGCCAGCGCGAACAGCAGCAGGACTTGCCCCGGGTGGTTCAACCCCAGCCAGGCGACGCGGTCGCCGGGCCGCACGCCCCACTCGTGCCACAGGCGGGCGGCCAGCGCACATGCGCCACGATCGAGATCGGCGCAGCGCAGGACCTGGCCTTCGAAATGCAGCGCCGGCGCATCCGGACGCGCCGCGGCGCGGGCGGCCAGCATGCCGGACAGCGTGTCGGAGTCGATGGCAGCATCCATTTACCTAACTTTACCGCTGCGACAAGCCCGCGTGCCGGCCCGTGCCGATGCTCGGAACCCAACGGCACTTGCGTGGCTACCATCGGCCCCATGCAGCAACTCCTGATGATCGAAGACGATGCGCGGCTGGCGCAGATGGTGGGGGAATACCTGGAGCGCTCCGGCTTCGGCGTGACGCAGGCGATGGATGCCAAGGCCGGCCTCGGGCTGCTGCAGGAGCCCGCCAGCGGCCGCCTGCCCGACCTGGTGATCCTGGACCTGATGCTGCCCGACCTGGACGGGCTGGAGGTGTGCCGCCGCATCCGCGCCATGCCCGGCGAGGCCGCGCGGGTGCCGGTGCTGATGCTCACCGCCAAGGGCGACCCGATGGACCGCATCGTCGGCCTGGAGCTGGGCGCCGACGACTACCTGCCCAAGCCCTTCGAGCCGCGCGAGCTGCTGGCGCGCATCCGCGCCGTGCTGCGCCGGCGCGGCGAGGCGGCGCCGCCGGCGGCGCGCCGCATGCAGTTCGGCTCGCTGGAGATCGACCGCGACGCGCGCACCGTCACCGTCGGCGGCGAGTTGCGCGAGCTGACCTCGTACCAGTTCGACCTGCTGGTGGCGCTGGCCGACCGCGCCGGCCGCGTGCTCACCCGCGACCAGATCATGGAAGCGGTGCGCGGCCGCGAGCTGGAGGCCTTCGACCGCTCGATCGACGTGCACATGGGCCGCATCCGCGCCGCCATCGAAGCCGACGTGAAGAACCCCAAGCGCATCGTCACCGTGCGCGGGGTCGGCTACGTCTTCGCCAAGCAGCAGGATTGATCCGCCGCGCCCGCCCGTGATCCTGCGCCTTCCCCTCTACCTGCGCATCTGGCTGGCGGTGATCGCCGCCGTGGCGGTGCTCACGCTGGTGTTCGGCGCGCTGTGGGAGGCGTACCGGGATTCGGTGCGCTCCGAGCAGGCCCCGCCGGCGCGCGAGATCGTGATCCGCGATGCCGCCGGCCGGGTGATCGGCCAGGGCGCGCTGCGCCGCGTGCCCTCGCCGGGTGCCGGTCCGGGCACGTTCGAGGGCGAAGTGGTGCTCCAGGATGGCCGCGGCATCACCGTCCAGGTGCCGCCGCGCCAGCGCCGCGCGGGCGAGGGCCCGGCGATGCTGCGGCCGTTCCCACCGCGCGGCCCGACCGGGCTGTTCTGGCTGCTGGGCATCGTGGCGCTGGCGGTGGTGCTGGGCAGCTACCCCGTCATCCGGCGGCTCACGCAGCGGCTGGAGAACCTGCGCCGCGGCGTCGAGCGCTGGGGCGAAGGCGACCTGTCGGCGCGCGCCGACGAAAGTGGCAGCGACGAGGTGGCCTTCCTGGCGCGCCGCTTCAACCACGCGGCCGAGCGCGTCGAGACCCTGATCGAGAGCCACAAGTCGCTGCTGGCCAACGCCTCGCACGAACTGCGCTCGCCGCTGGCGCGCATCCGCATGGGGATGGAGCTGATGGACGGCCCGCCCACGCCGGCGCAGCGGCAGGAAATCGTGCGCAACCTGGGCGAGCTGGACCAGCTGATCGACGAGATCCTGCTGGCCAGCCGGCTGGACGCGCGCGAGACCGACGTCGGCACCTTCGAGCCGGTCGACCTGACCGGGCTGGCGGCCGAGGAGTGCGCCCAGACCGGCGCCGACCTGTCGGCGCAGGCGGACGGCGGCGCGCTGACCGTGAACGGCGTGCCGCGCCTGCTGCGCCGCGCCATCCGCAACCTGCTGGAGAACGCGCGCCGCTACAGCCCCGGGCCGGTGGAAGTCGAGGTGCGGCGCGAGGGCCGCCAGGCCGTGCTGCGCGTGTGCGACCGCGGCCCGGGCGTGCCGCCCGACCAGTGCGAGCGCATCTTCGAGCCGTTCTACCGGCTGCCGGGTGCCAGCGAGCGTGAAGGCGGCGTGGGGCTGGGGCTGGCGCTGGTGCGCTCGATCGCCGGCCGGCACCACGGGACGGTGCACTGCGAGGGGCGCGAGGGCGGCGGGGCCTGCTTCGTGCTCAGGCTCCCGGCCTGATCCGGCACACGACGACTCACGGCCGGGCCCTGGCCGCCGGCGCCTGGTCGCCCACCGACGCGGACACCCGCCACAACCACGCGGCGCTGGCCAGCAGCACCGCCGCCCCGGCCTGCAGCGCGATGTCGAGGCCGTGCGCCGGCCACAGGCGCAGCAGCAGCGAGGAGGCCACCGGCCCGGCGATCTGGCCGGCGGCGAAGGCGGAGGTCATGCGGCTGACCAGCGCCGTCGCGTCGCCCGGCGCGCGCACCCGGATCTCCTGCACGCCGGCCAGCGTGACCACCATGAAGGTGCCGCCGACCAGCAGCGCCGACAGCGCGATCGTCCAGCCGTTGCGCCACAGGCTGGGCAGCAGCACGCCGACGCCCATCAGCGCATGCGAGGCCGACCACACCTGCAGCCGCGACGCGCGCCGCAGCAGCGCCGCCGCGACCACGGCGGACAGGGCCCCGGTCACGCCGAAGGCCGGCCAGGCCAGCCCGAACAGCCGCGGGTCCTCGACCACCGAGCGCGCCATCACCGGCAGGAAGGTGGCCGGCAGGATGTAGCCGAAGCCGAACAGGGCATAGCACCCCACGAGGCCGCGGCTGCCCGGCGGCATGGCGACAGCGGACGCCCGGCTGCCGCGGGCAGCGGCCGGCAGCGGCGACAAGCGCGCCAGCACCCACAGCACCGGCAGCACCAGCAGCAAGGCCATCGCCCCGAGTTGCAGCCACAGGCTGCCGGGCGCGGCGCCGGCGGACGCGCCGGCCAGGCAATACAGGCCGGCCAGCGCGATCCCGGTGCCGACCCCGGCATAGAACACGCTGCTCCAGGCGCCCGCGCCCTGGCGGGCCAGCGCCGTCAGGCACCAGACGCTGGTCGCGATGAAGGCCCAGGCGCTGGCCACGCCGGCCAGCAGCCGCAGCGCCGGCCACCAGCCCGCCGGCCCTTCGAAGGCCATCGCGGCGGTGAGCAGCACGGTCGCCAGCAGGGCGACCACGGCCAGCCGCGGTGCCGACCGGCCCAGGCGGGCCGCCGTGACGCCGCCCAGCAGGTAGCCCGCGTAGTTGGCCGCGGCCAGCCAGCCGCCGCCGGCGACATCGATCTGCCCCGCCTGCACCATCAGCGGCAGCAGCGGCGTGAAGGCGAAGCGGCCGATGCCCATGGCCACCGCCAGCGACAGCAGCCCGGCCGCGCCGATGGCCCAGGCGGGCGGATCGGCGTGCGGCGTCGGCAGGGTCATGGCCGTCGTGCGCCTGCCGCTCAGAACCGGTCCAGCAGCGCGGCGACCCGCTGCGGCGCGAGGTCGCGCAGGCAGCGGTGGTGCCCCAGCGGGCACTCGCGGGCGAAGCACGGCGCGCAATCCAGCGGCGGCTGGTAGTGCGGATCGTCCTTCAGCCAGAGCACCCGCGCGCGCTCGTTCAGGGGCGGCGTGTGCAGCGGGCTGGACGACCCGAACAGCGCCACCTGCGGCACGCCGAAGGCGGCGGCCACGTGCATCAGGCCGGAGTCGTTGCTGACCACGGCGCGGGCGGCGGCGATCAGGGCGAAGGCCTGCGCCAGCGAGGTCCTGCCGGCCAGGTTGCGGGCGTTGCGGGGCGAACCGGCGGCGACCGCGTCGCACACCGGCGCGTCCTTGCCGGAGCCGAGCAGCAGCACCGGCTGCTGCTGGCTGGCGGCCAGCGCGGCGTAGTGTTCGGCCGGCCAGCGCTTGGACGGCCCGAACTCGGCGCCCGGGGCGAAAACGAGATAGCCGCCGCGCGCCAGGCCTTGCGAGGCCAGGACCTCGTCGATGGCCGGCGCCGCCAGGTGCAGCGCCGGGCGGTCCTGCTCCAGGCCCTCGCGCTCGCCGCCCAGAGCGGAATAGAAGGCCACCATCGGCGGCTTGCCCCGCGGGTTGGGCAGGCGCTGGGTCAGGACGCCGAGGCGTGCCTCGCCCGCATAGCCGATCCGGCGCGGGATGCCGGCCAGCCAGGGCAGCAGTGCGCTCTTGAAGGAGTTGGGCAGCACGTACGCGGATTCGAAGCGCCCGCGCAGCTCGCGCCCGAGCCGGCGGCGCGCGGCCCATTGCAGGCCGCCATGCCGGAAGGGGAGTTCGATGACCTCGTCCACCTGCGGCATGGCGCGGTAGACCGGCGCCACCCAGGGCACCGCGCCGACTGCCAGCCGCTCACCGCGCGCGTGCAGACGCCGCAGCAGCGGCTCGGTCATCACCGCATCGCCGATCCATTGCGGCGCGATAACCAGGGAGTTCATGGGCGGGCGCCGCGTCCGAATGCCATTTCCAGTGCCACCGCGGAACCGGCTTTGCCGGGCCGCTGGTGGCGCCCCTCGAGGGGGAGCGGCCGCCAGGCCGCTTCCGGGTGGATCAATGCCCGCCGCCGACCTGCTCGCCTTCGCGGAGTTTGTAGATCGTGCCGCAATACGCGCACCGGGCCTCGCCGGTGTGGGCGATGTCCAGGAACACGCGCGGGTGGTTGTTCCACAGCTTCATGCCCGCCACCGGGCTGGGACAGAAGATGCCGCCGTTGCCGTTGAGGTCGCTGGCGCGCAGCTCGATCACGGTTTCCTTCCTGGCGGGCGCGTTCATACCTTGGCCAGCCAGTGCGCGTACTTCGGGTTGCGGCCATTCACGATGTCGAAGAAGGCCGACTGGATCTTCTCGGTGACCGGGCCGCGCTGGCCGGCGCCGATCTGCACCCGGTCCAGTTCGCGGATCGGCGTGACCTCCGCCGCGGTGCCGGAGAAGAAGCACTCGTCGGCGATGTAGACCTCGTCGCGGGTGATGCGCTTTTGCACCAGCTCGATGCCGAGGTCCTTGCAGATGTGCAGCACGGTGTTGCGGGTGATGCCGTTGAGCGCACCGGCCGACAGGTCGGGTGTGTAGACCACGCCGTCCTTGACGATGAACACGTTCTCGCCGGCGCCCTCGCTGACGAAGCCGGCGCTGTCCAGCAGCAGGGCCTCGTCGTAGCCGTCGTCCAGCGCCTCCATGTTGGCCAGGATCGAGTTGCTGTAGTTGCTCACCGCCTTGGCCTGCGTCATCGTGATGTTGACGTGGTGGCGGGTGTAGCTGGAGGTCTTGACGCGGATGCCGCGCTGCATGCCCTCTTCGCCCAGGTAGGCACCCCAGGCCCAGGCCGCCACCATCAGGTGGATGCGGTTGCCGCGCGGCGACACGCCCAGCTTCTGCGAGCCGATCCAGGTGAGCGGCCGGATGTAGCAGCTCTTGAGGCCGTTGGCGCGCACCACCGCCTTCTGCGCCTCGTTGACCTGCTCCCTGGAGAACGGCAGCTCCATGCGCAGGATCTTGGCGCTGTTGAACAGGCGGTCGGTGTGCTCCTGCAGCCGGAAGATGGCGGTGCCGTTCACCGTGTCGTAGGCGCGCAGGCCCTCGAAGGCGCCGCAGCCGTAGTGCAGGGTGTGGGTCAGCACGTGGATCCTGGCGTCGCGCCACTCCACCATCTCGCCGTCCATCCAGATCTTGCCGTCGCGATCGGCCATGGAAGCTAGTGCGCTCATGTCTTTGTCCTTGGACTGGGAAGCAAACCGGGGATTTTACTGAGGCGTCCCGCCCGGCTCGTCCGCGGGGCCGGATGGCCGTTCCAGCGTCCATCGGGCCAGCTTGCCCTGCTCGAATTCGCAGGTGACGCGCGCGCCGGAGCCATCGGTCCAGCGGAACACCTCGGGCTGCTGCTCGCGCGGGCTGAGTTGTTCGCCCAGCGCGCGGGCCAGCCCGATCACGTGCAGCAGGGTCAGATTGGGCTGCAGCTTCGCGTTGAGCATCACCGCGCTGCCGACGTAGCCGATCGGCTGGTCGGCGGCCCGCCGCAGCACCTGGGACAGGCGGGTGAAGTGCAGCAGGACCCACATCAGCAGGCCGCCGACCACCAGGGCCACCCCGGGCCAGCCGAAACTTCGCCAGCCGAACGCCACCAGCGCGGCGCCGGCGATGGGGATGAGGATGCGCTGCCAGTTCATGCCGGGATTGTCGCGGCATGGGGAACCCGCGCTGCTGCTGGACACACCGGTTTTCGCCGGGCAACGGGACTGTGCCATTGCGGCCTCGAGGAGCCTGCCCCGGCTCGATCCGGGGCAATCCATCTCCCGCAGTCGGTTCAGCGCCGGGTGATGGATGCCGGTGAGTTCAACCGGTCAGCGCAACGCTTGCCGCCAATTTATCAGCCGGTGTGATGTAGCCGAGGGTCTTGCGTGGTCGAGTGTTGAGCTTGGTGGCTATGACGTTCAGCTGCCGCTGGCTGA
>NZ_JAKFCM010000116.1:0-38681 GCF_036676645.1 Ramlibacter sp. | reverse complement strand
CATCATCTTGAACAGGGTGCTCTTGCCGGCCCCGTTGTGGCCGATCAGGCCGAACACCTCGCCGGGCTGCACGTCGAGGTCGACGCCGTCGACCGCGCGCACCGCGCCGAAGTGCTTGACGGCGCCGCGCACGGTGATCGCCGGACTCTCAGTGGGCATCGGGGAGCTCATTCCATTGCTTCCAGTTCGGGTGGGCCGGCGCCATGCGCGGCTTCGGATCGACGACGCTGGGCACCCGCGCCAGCGGGAACTGCTGCGAGACCATCCGCAGGGCCTGGATCGCCGGGCTGGCCAGCAGCAGGCGCACCGCCGGGTGCCGCCACACCAGCCGGTCGACCAGGTCGTTGGCCTCGTAGCGCACGTCGCCGCGGCCGTCGCCGTCGCGGTCCCAGCCCAGGTAGTTGCTCCAGTGGTTGCCGCCGCGCGCGCCCCAGGTCTCGTCGCGCGCGCCGATGTAGCGCACCTGCTCGCGGTTGCCGATGAAGTCGTTGCCCTCCACCTCGTTGCGGGTGGAGCCGGCCGACAGGTGCACGCCGACGCGGTTGTTCACCACCAGGTTGCCGAGCAGTCGTGCGTACTCGACGTCGTAGATGAAGAAGCCGCGGCCGTTGCCGGCCACCACGTTGCCCTCGATCACCGAGTCCTGCAGCGTGCGCAGCATGATCCCGTGGTCGCTGTTGCCCCAGGCCCGGTTGTTGCGGACCACCTGGTCGCGCACTTCCATCAGCGCCAGGCCGCCGCGGTTGAGGTAGCTGTCGTTGTCCTCCCACAGGTTGCGGTAGGAGTTCATGTAGTGCGCGCCGTAGCGGCTGTGGTGCAGGCGGTTGCCGCGGAACACCGCGTCGTGCGAGACGTCGATGTACAGCGCGTCGCGCACGAAGCTGATGTTGTTGCCGGTGACGCGGGCGCCGCGCGTGTTGTACAGCTGGATGCCGTTGCCGCGCTGGGACGAGGGGTAGTCGCGCTTGCCGACGATCAGGTTGTCCTCGATGCGCACGCCGTCGGCCTTCTCGATCCACAGGCCGAACAGGTTGTAGACCAGGTCGCTGCGGCGCACCACGGCGCGGTGCGCGCCCGGCGCCAGGTAGATGCCGGCGTTCTGCGCCAGCAGGCTGTCGCCCGAGTCGCGCACGATCAGGCCCTCGATCGTCACGTCGGGCGCGGTCACGCGGATGGTGTCGCCCTGCAGGCCGCCGCTGAGGGTCGGGCGCTGCAGCCCGCGCAGCGTGAGCGGCTTGTCGATCCGCAGGTTGCCGACGTAGTGGCCGCGCGCCACCTCGACCACGTCGCCGGCGGCGGCGCGGTCCAGCACCGGCTGGATCGCCTCGCCGGGTCGCACGGTCCAGGTGGCGGCGCGCAGCGACAGCGGCGCCAGGCACAGGACGAGCAGCAGCAGGCGGATCAGCGAGGCAAACACAGGCTCACCGTTGATCGGCCAGGAGAAGGCAAGGCGTCCCGGCGACATCGAACGCCGCGGCCGGGTCCAGTGCCACCGCGGAACCGGCTTGGCCGGGCCGCTGGTGGGCCTTGCAGGCCGCATGGCCGCGAGACGCGGCCATGCCTCGACCTGTCCACACCGACGCAGGTCGGTGTGGAGCCGCAGGTCTCGGCCCCCTCGAGGGGGGAGCGCCGAACGCGCTTCGGGGGTGGTTCATCACAGCTCCAGCCAGCCGGCCGACTTCAGCATGAGGAACAGCGCGGCGCCGATCAGCAGGTTCTTGAAGCCGACGTAGCAGATCATGTCCATCACGCTGGCGACCCGGTAGCGCCGGCCCCACCAGGGCCCGTCCTTCACGTAGCGCTTGTTGGCCAGCCGGATCAGCACCTCGAACACGCTCCAGCCGAACCACCAGCCGATGATGGCGCCGGCGCGCAGCTCGCCCATGCCCGCCAGCACCCAGGCGATGGACACCGCGACGGCGAGCGCCACGCTGCCGGCGCGCAGGCCCGCGTGCGGCAGCTGCCGCGCCGGCAGGCTCCACGGCCACAGGTGGTCCCAGACCTCGGCGCACACCCAGCCGCACAGGCCGGGCTGGCGGGCGGCGTAGGACGGCTGCGCCGGATCGGTGGGCATGCGGGGATCGACCATGGCGTTCAGCCTTTCGCGGCCGGCGGGTCGGCCGGCACCGGGTGGATCGGGATGAAGTAGCCGTCGCGGCCGATCGGCGTCAGCGGCAGGCCGGCGCGCTCGCGGCGCTTGCGCTCCTTCGACAGCGGCGGGCAGGCGTGCGCGTCGGTGTAGAGCACCATGCAGTCCAGGCAGTGCAGGCACTCGCGGTGGTCGATCCGGCCGTTGGCGTCGATCGCCTGGGCGCCGCAGCCCTTGGCGCAGGCGGTGCAGGTGCTGCACTCGTCCTTGCGCCTGAGGCCGAACCAGCGGAAGGTGGTCGGCATGGCCAGCGAGGCGCCCAGCGGGCAGATGTACTTGCAGTAGGGCCGCTCGACGAAGATCGAGACCCCCAGGATGGCGGCGACGAACGCCGTGTACGGCCAGGCGCGGTTGAACGGACCGACCAGGAAGGTCGTCTTGAACGGCTCGACCTCGGCCAGCATCTCGGCCTGGATCATCGAGAACATCGACACGGCCAGCAGCCCGCCGAAGACCACGTACTTCAGCCACTTGAGCTTGTCGTGCAGCGGCCGCGGCAGCGCGCGCTGGAAGCGCTTGAGGCCGATCGCGCCGGCGACCTTGTACAGCAGCTCCTGCAGCGAGCCGAACGGGCACAGCCAGCCGCAGAACAGGCCGCGGCCCCAGACGAACACCGTGACCACGATGAACACCCAGAACAGGAAGATGAACGGGTCGCTCAGGAACAGCTCCCAGGTCCAGTGGAACAGCAGCGAGTGGAACCAGGTCAGCACCTGGGTGATGGAGGGCTGCGCCATCAGGCCGAAGCCGACGAAGCCGATGCTGACAACCCAGGCGCTGTACTTGAACGCGTTGACCGGCCACTTGTTCTTGCGGCTGGAGCGGCGCGTGAGCCGGTCGCGCAGCGCGTAGACGACGGCCACCGCGACCAGCAGCGCCGAGAACAGCGCGATCTCGACCGCGCGCGACTTCCAGATCCTGACCCAGGCGGCTTCGGCCTCCTCGCGTGCCGGCCGGCCGCCCTCCAGGGTGGCGGCGGGCAGCCAGTACTCCGAATCGAAGCTGGTGAAGGTGCGCGCACCGGTGGCGCGGTCGATGCGGTTGCCCAGCAGGCTGAGCTTCCAGGGCAGCGCCGCCGAGAACGCAGGCGAGCGGATGATGAAGATGGCCGATTCGTTGTAGCGCGGTGCGCCGGCCGCCTGCAGGCCGTACAGGTTCAGGTAGTCGAGGTCGCGGAAGGTGAATGTGTCGCGCCCCTGGCGCACCTGGATGCGGTCGTAGATGCCGCCGCGCACGAAGCCCGAGCCCTTGAAGGATTCCTCGCCTTGGGTGCGGATCACGAACAGGGCGTGCTCGCCCGGCTTGAGCTGCGCCATCAGGCTGGACCAGCCGGCCTCGCCCAGCAGCGAGCGGCCGACGTCGGGCTGGTTCAGGTAGCCGAACCACAGTTCGATGAAGGGCGCGTCGCCACGCGGCAGCCCCACGTCCTGCGGTTGCACCCGCAGCCGCTGCACGCTGCCTTCGGCCGCCAGCGCCTTCCAGTCGGCCCGACCGCCGCGGTCGATGAATGTCGCCTGCGGCCGGACCGTGGGCGCCAGGATGCCGGTCTGCCGCGCCACCGCGGCGCCGGCGGTGGTCATCACCTGGTTCTGGGCGATCACCGTGACGGTCGCACCGGAAATCGCATCCAGCCCGATCACGCCCTCGTCGGGGCGCGAGCGCCCGATCTCGAGCTGGTCGGCCACCGACTTGCCGAGGTACTGGTGGTTGAACTTCTCCAGTGCGCTCTCGGGAATGCCCAGCAGCAGGATCGGCTCGGAGTGCTTGAGCACCTTGACGCCGACGAAGCGGCCCCGGGTGTCCATCCCGATCAGCGTGACCACCGGCTTGCCCGAATACGCCGGCGTGTCGGTGATGTCGGTGGACAGCATCACGTAGCCGAGCAGCTTGCCGGCGGCGTCGTGGGCCTCCACATAAGGGGGCTGCCCCTTGCGCTCGGAGAACGCGCTCGCGCCGGGGAACACCTCGGCGCAGGGCGCGTAGTCGCACAGGCGGGGCGCCGTATGGACTTCGTCCGGCAGCTTCGCTTCGTAGGCACCCGCCCAGAGCAGGGGGGTGAACAGCAATGCAGCAGCCCCCAGCCAGAGCCGGAACAGGAGGGAGAAGCAATTCATGGCGGGCGTCGCTGCCCGCGCGCCCGCAGGCGCGCGGGGACGGCGAAGGTCAGGCTTCGACGATCATGCGGCTGCGCATCTCGAGGTGCAGCGCATGGCAGAAGTGGGTGCAGTAGGCCCAGAACACGCCCGGCTGGTCGGCGATGAAGGTGACCGACTTGGTCTCCAGCGGGTTCACGATGAAGTTGATGTTGTACTTCGGGATCGCGAAGCCGTGCGTCAGGTCCTCGATCTTGTCCAGGTTGGTCAGGATCAGCGTGACCTCGTCGCCCTTCTTCACCTTGAACTCGCGCAGGCTGAAGGCCGGCGCCTGCGAGGTGATCTTGACGGTGACCTTGCGGCCGTTGCGGGTGACGCCCGACTCCTTGGCGTCCTTCACCGCGTTGGGGAAGTCGTCCAGGGCATACACCTGCTTCGGGCGCACCAGCTCGCGCTTGAAGATGATGAAGTCGTGCGGCTCGCCGCGCACCGGGTGGTCGGCCTTGAGCACCATCTTCTCGCCCGAGATGTCGATCAGCTGCTCGTTCTCGGCGTGCAGCGGGCCGACCGGCAGGAAGCGGTCCTTGGAGAACTTGCAGCCCACCGCCAGCCACTTGCCGTCGGCCTTGACGGTCTCCGACTGCGAGGCGTTGACGTGGCCGGGCTGGTACTGCAGGTCGAGGCGGTCGACCACGTACTTGGCGTTCTTGTCGCCGGCGTGGAACTTGATGGCGGCCTCCACGTTCCACTTGACCAGCTGGCTGTCCAGGAACAGCGTGGTGTAGGCGTTGCCGCGGCCGTCGAAGGCGGTGTGCAGCGGGCCCAGGCCCACTTCCACTTCGGCGACGATGGCGGCGTCCAGCTTCTCCAGCTTGCCGTCGAACCAGTCGAGCACCTTGGCCAGCTCGATCACCGTGCAGGTGGGCGACAGCTTGCCGGCGCAGATGAAGTACTTCTGGTCCGGGCTGGCGTTCACGCCGTGCGGGTTCTTGGGCACGCTGACGTAGGCGGTCAGTGCGGTCCTGGGGTCCTTGTTGGCTTCGCGGGTGCCGTCGACGACCGGCACCTTGGAGCTGCCGATGGTCTTGAACTTGCCGGCCTTGACGGCGGCCTCGATGCGGGCGATGTTGAAGAACAGGCAGGCGTCGCGTTCGGCGGACATCATGTCCTCGTAGCGGGCGCCGTTCTCCACGTTGTACTGGTTGGTGGCGGCCAGCTTGCCGTCGTAGGAGGTGGCGGCCAGGTCGCAGTTGCCGTCGATCAGCACCTGCCAGCGCACTTCCATGGTCTCGGCGTCGACGCAGCTGAACATCGAGCGGTAGGCCTTGTCGTCTTCCAGGCCGGTGCCCGGCAGCGGAATGCCGAACTCGGCGCCGCAGAACACGCGGGTGGTGTAGTTGATGGCCGGGTCGACCGGGTCGCGCTTGTCCGGGAAGATGCCGTGGAAGCCCTGCACGTTGGGCAGCTCGGTGATCTTGTCGCAGACGAAGTAGTCGAGGCGGATGCGCGCGATGCGCGAGTTGATCTTGTCGTTGATCCAGGCGTAGCGGCCGTCGTAGTCGCCGTCCTTGTAGGAAGCGTGGGTGTGGTGGGTGTCGGCCACCGTGTACTTCAGGCTGCCGTCGGGCCTGGTGCCCATCACCGCCTTGGACTCGTTGGTGATGCCCCAGCCCACCAGGGCGTCGGGCACGAAGCAGGGAATCCGGGTCAGCTCGCGGCCCGAGGGCAGGCCCAGCACCCGCATGTCGCCGGTGTGGCCGCCACTCCAGAGGCCGTAATACGTGTCGAGCTCACCGGGCTTCAGGTGCACGGTGCCCGCGCCGCCCTCGTCGGCCTGCGACGAGGCGCCGGGTGCGGAGGCCTTGGCGGCCGGCGCGCTCTCGGGCTTGTCGCTGCACGCGGCCAGGCTCACGCCGGCCAGTCCGGCCAGCGCCGCGGTGTTGAGGAACCGGCGCCGCGAGGGGGCGGCTTCGGTGGCGGATGCGGAAGGCGAGAGGGGTGTGGTCTTGTAGGGCATCGGACGTTTCCGAACAGGGGTCGAACTGCAGCCGGGTGCCCGTTCCAGGCCCGGTGGAGCCGGCTGGCGCCACGGCTGCAAGGGGATGATCCCGGGCCTGCATGTCATCGCTATTGCGGATCATCAAGAAGCGTTCAAGGGTTCTCCCGATGTTGTTGAGGTACATCAATGAATAGGGACGCTACATTGCGGTTCATCAACGAGCGGGCCTTCTGGGCTCGCGGCGCCGGTTGGCGCTTCCTAGAATCCGCCGATTCCCGATGAAGGACTTGCAGCAATGAATCACCTGGCCCTCGCCCTCGTTCTCTCGGCCGCCGCCACGCTCGCGGCCTGCGGCAAACCGGAAAGCACGCCCGCTGCGCCCGCCGCGGCGCCCGCGACCACGTCCGCCCCCGCGGCCGCTCCGGCCGCCGCCCCCGCGCCGACCGCCACGGCCGGCAACGCCGAACTCGGCAAGTCGGTCTACAGCAAGACCTGCGCGCTGTGCCATGCGGCCAACGTCGCCGGCGCGCCCAAGCCGGGCGACAAGGCCGACTGGGGCCCGCGCATCGCGCAGGGCAACGACACCCTCTACAAGCACGCGATCGAGGGCTACACCGGCAGCAAGGGCCAGATGCCCGCCAAGGGTGGCAACTCCGGGCTGTCCGACGACGAGGTCAAGGCCGGCGTCGACTACATGGTCAGCCAGTCCCGCTGAGCCAGCCATGCGGGAGATGAGGCCGGCCACCGCCGGCGCCGCAGCGCGCACACCCCTGGCCGATCGCGGCCGGCGCGCGGTGCTGTGCGCGGGCGCCGCCCTGGCCGGCTGGGCCGTCGTGGCCCGCGCGGGCACCCCCGGCGAACGGCTGCGGGACCGCCGCGCGCTCATGGGCACCCAGGTGGACATCGCCGCGCAGGGCGCCGATGCCGGCCTGCTGCGCGCCGCGGTCGATGCCGCCTTCGCGCGCATGGGGGCGCTGGAAGCCGTCATGAGCCACTACGCGCCGACCAGCCGGGTGGCGGCGATCAACCTTGCCGCCGGCATCCAGCCGGTGCCGGTGCCGCGCGAACTGCGCGAGGTGCTGCACATGGCCGCCGAGGTCTCGCGGCGCAGCAGCGGCGCGTTCGACGCCACCATCGGCTCGGTCGGACGCTGGCACTTCGACCCGCAGGCGCCGCGCCGGCCGACCGATGCCTACATCCGCGAGCACCTGGCCGGCGTCGACTGGCGCCAACTGGTGCTCGACGACCGCGCCGGCACCGCCTGGCTGCGCCGGCGCGGCATGCGGGTGGACCTGGGCGGCATCGCCAAGCTCTACATCCTGCAGCAGGGCCTGGACACGCTGCGCGCGCAGGGCGTGCGCACGGCGCTGGTCAACGGCGGCGGCGACGTGGTCGCCATGACGGCACCCGGCGCCAGCGCCTGGCGCGTCGGCATCCGCGACCCGCGCGCGCCCGCGCAACTGCTCGCCAGCCTGGAACTGCGCGAGGGCTTCGTTGCATCCTCGGGCGACTACGAGCGCTTCTTCCTGCGCGATGGGCGGCGCTACCACCACGTGCTGGATCCGCGCACCGGCTATCCCACCGACGGGCCGCGCGGCGTGACCCTGGTCGGCCGCGAGCTGCAGGCCGTCAACGGCCTCGGGGCCGCCGCCATGGTGCTCGGGACGGTCCAGGGCCGCGAACTGATCCGCGGCACCGACGGCGTGCACGGCCTGATGGCTTCGGCCGACGGCGGGCTCTGGGTGTCGCCGGGCCTGCGCGAGCGGCTGCGCCCGGCCGGCACCCAGGCCGGCTGAGGCTTCACCGCACCGAAAGCAGGCTCCGGCGGGCCTGACCTCACCATCCGGGTGCGCGCGCCGCGCTGCGCGGACACGCACGCACGCCGCCGGTGCATGGGAGGTCGGGCGCGAACTCGAGCCCGGCTCAGCGCCTGCGCTCAGCTCACCGCCTGCGCTCGCTCATGGCCTGGTGTCCGGCGTGCTGGCACGGGTTCTGCTTTGCTGTCGGGGGACTACCCCCGACTCAACGGAGAACCATGCCAAGCAAAGCCGCCGTGCTCCTGTCCACCCTCCTGCCTGCCGTCGCCGCGCTGGCGCAGGCCCCCGCGCCGCAGCCGGACCACCGCTTCGCCTACAACGCCGCTGCGGTCAGCGACTACCGCTACCGCGGCATCTCGCAAAGCCGGCTGCGGCCGGCGCTGCAGGGCGGGGCCGACTACACCCACCGGAGCGGCGCCTACCTGGGCGCCTGGGCCTCCACCATCCGCTGGATCGAGGATGCCGGCGGCGGCGCCGAGCTGGAACTGGACCTGTACGGCGGCTATCGCTTCACCGCCGGCCCGGTCGGCCTGGACCTGGGCGTGCTGACCTACACCTACCCGGACCACGGGCTGGCTGTCAGCCCGAACACGCAGGAAGCCTACGCCGGCGCCAGCTGGGGCCCGGCGACGCTGAAGTACTCGCACGCCTTCAGCAACCTGTTCGGCTTCGCCGACAGCAGGAACAGCTACTACGTCGACCTGTCGGCCAACTTCGACCTGGGCCAGGGCTGGTCGCTGGTGCCGCACGTCGGCTACCAGAAGGTGAAGAACAACGACCCGTTCTCCTACACCGACTGGTCGCTGGCGGTGAACAAGGAGTTCGGCAACGGCCTGGCCGCCAGTGCCGCCTGGGTGGATACCGACAGCAACGGCCAGTACCTCGCGCCCAGCGGCAAGCACCTGGCGCGCGGCGGGCTGATGCTCGGCGTCAAGTACTCGTTCTGACCCGGAAGGAGCCCCGCATGAAACTGGTCACCGCCATCATCAAGCCCTTCAAGCTCGACGAGGTGCGCGAAGCACTCTCGGCCGTCGGGGTGCAGGGCATCACCGTCACCGAGGTCAAGGGCTTCGGGCGCCAGAAGGGCCACACCGAGCTGTACCGCGGCGCCGAGTACGTGGTCGACTTCCTGCCCAAGGTGAAGATCGAGGCCGCGATCGACGACGAGATGGTCGAACGCGCCCTCGAGGCCATCGAGGGTGCGGCCCGCACCGGCAAGATCGGCGACGGCAAGCTGTTCGTCTACGACCTCGAGCAGGTCATCCGCATCCGCACCGGCGAGACCGGCCCCGCGGCGCTTTGAGACTCCCCCTTCGACAGAGGCTGCCATGAGAAAGCTGTTTGCCTGCTTCGCGTTCGCCCTGGGCCTGCTGGGCGGTTCCGCCGCCGTGCTGGCACAGGTGCCCGCCACCCCGGCCGCGGCCGAGGCCGCTCCCGCCGCCGCACCGGCGGCGACACCGGAGCCCGCGGAAGCCGCCGCCGCGCCGGCCCCCAAGGTGGATTCCGGCGACACCGCCTGGATGCTCACCTCCACCCTGCTGGTGATCCTGATGACGATCCCGGGGCTGGCGCTGTTCTACGGCGGCCTGACCCGCTCCAAGAACATGCTGTCGGTGCTGATGCAGGTGTTCGTCGTGTTCTCCCTCGTCAGCCTGCTGTGGGCGCTGTACGGCTACAGCTACGCGTTCTCCGGCGAGGGCCGCTTCTTCGGCGGCGCCGACAAGCTGTTCCTGCGCGGCGTCACGCCCGCGACCTTCGGCGCGCTGGCGACCATCCCGGAGTACGTGTTCGTCGCCTTCCAGGGCACCTTCGCCGCCATCACGGTGGCCCTGATCGTCGGCTCGTTCGCCGAGCGCATCCGCTTTGCCGCGGTGCTGCTGTTCTCCGCGCTCTGGTTCACCTTCTCCTACGTGCCGATGGCCCACATCGTCTGGGGCGGCGGCCTGCTGGCGCAGGACGGCGCGCTCGACTTCGCCGGCGGCACCGTGGTCCACATCAACGCCGGCGTGGCCGGGCTGGTGGGCGCGTGGGTGCTGGGCAAGCGCATCGGCTTCGGCAAGGAGGCCTTCATGCCGCACTCGCTGACGCTGACCATGGTGGGTGCCTCGCTGCTCTGGGTCGGCTGGTTCGGCTTCAACGCCGGCTCGGCCGGCGCGGCCAACGCCAGTGCCGGGCTGGCCTTCGTCAACACCTTGCTGGCGACGGCCGCCGCGACGCTGTCCTGGATCACCGGCGAGGCGCTGGCCAAGGGCCGGGCCTCGATGCTGGGCGCCGCGTCCGGCGCGGTGGCGGGCCTGGTCGCCGTGACGCCCGCCGCCGGCTTCGTCGGGCCCATGGGCGCGATGGCCATCGGCCTGCTGGCCGGCCTGGTCTGCCTGTGGGGGGTGGGCGGCCTGAAGCGCGCCCTGGGAGCCGACGATGCGTTCGACGTGTTCGGCGTCCATGGCGTGGGGGGGATCGTCGGCGCACTGCTCACCGGCGTGTTCGCCTCGCCCTGGCTCGGCGGCACCGGCGGGCCGGCACCGGACACCTTCACCATCGCCGCCCAGCTGTGGGTGCAGTTCAAGAGCGTGCTGTTCACCATCGCCTGGTCCGGCGTGGTGGCCTTCATCGCCTACCGGCTGGTGGACCTGCTGGTCGGCCTGCGGGTGAGCGAGGAGGAAGAGCGCGAAGGGCTGGACATCACCGCGCACGGAGAGAGCGCCTACACCCGCTGAAGAAAACCCATGCCGCACGAACCCGGGCTTCGCCCTTCCCGCGCGCGGGAAGGGCGCCACCGAAGCAAGGCGCGCTACCCCAGCACGGGAAAGACGAGCGTGGCCCGGCCGTCGGCATGCACCAGTTGCACGTCCTCGGCGCGAGCCATGACCTCCACGTCGGACCACTGCAGGGCGCGGTAGTTGAGCTGGCGGTCGAAGCCTTCGCCTTCGGTGCGCTGCACGCGGATGTCGACCGTGGCGTCGTCGTCGGTGGCCTGCGCGCCGATCGTGATCTCGGCCGGCCCTTCCAGCCCGTCGGTCAGGGCCAGCAGGCAGGCCGGCAGCAGCATGCGGGCGGCGCTGCGGCCCACCGGCTGCGACAGCTCCGGCAGGTCGGACTTGAGCGCCAGCCCGCGGAAGCTGAAGTTGCCGCGCAGCAGCGCGATGCAGTCCTGCAGCGACTGGCCGATGGCCACCGTGGCGCCCGGTTCCGGCGCCATCCAGGTGATCACGTCCAGGCAGTCCTGGGCCGCGGCCTTGGCCAGGCCGTTGATCTTGGCCACGCTGTCGTGCGCCTGGTGCAGGTCGGGCTCCGGCGCGCGCAGGCGGCGCTCCAGCAGCTCGGTGACCATGCCGATCGGCTGCAGGTGGGCCACCATCTGGTGCCGGATCGAAAAGGCCAGGCGGCGCAGCAGCGCGTAACGGGAGGCTTCCACCCGCATCAGGTTGTCCTGCGCGGTACTTGCAGCGGTAGAGGTCATGTCGTTCGGGGCAGCGGGCCATGGTACCGGCTTCGGCCGCACGCGTGGGGCGGCGCGCCGCACAATCGGCCTTCGCGCAAAGGGCATCGCATGACTTCCTGGCACAGCGTGACGCAACAGGCCGACCGGCTCGGCGAGTCGCCGTTCTGGCACCCCGGCGAGCGCAGGCTCTACTGGGTCGACATCCCCGGGCGCCAGTTGCGGCGCACGGCCGCCGACGACGGGTCCGTGCAGAGCTGGCCGATGCCGCAGGAGCCGGGCTGCATCGCGCCGGCGCGCAGCGGCGGCTGGGTCGTGGCGCTGCGCGACGGCATCTACCGGGCCCGCGACTGGGGCGGCGACCTGGTGCTGCTGAGGCGCTTCGACCACGACCCGGCGACCACCCGCTTCAACGACGGCAAGGCCGACCCGCTGGGCCGCTTCTGGGCCGGCACGCTGTTCGAGCCCAAGACCCGGGCCGCCGGCCAACTGTTCAGCCTGGACTGCCGGCCGGACAACGGCTCCGGCGGAGCGCCCCGGGTCGAGCGCAAGGCCGGGGGCCTGGTCACCGCCAACGGGCTGGCCTGGTCGCCGGCGGGCGACACGGTCTACTGGGCCGACACGCAAGGCCATTGCATCCGGGCCTGGGACTGGGACGCGGACAGCAACGCGATGCGCCGTGAGCGGGTCTTCCACCGCTTCGAGCCCAAGCCGCCCGGCTGGCAGGTCGGCCAGCCCGGCTACGGCGGCCGGCCCGACGGCGCGGCCGTGGACGCGCAGGGTCATTACTGGTGCGCGATGTACGAGGGCGGACGGATCGTGCGGCTCGCGCCGGACGGCGCGGTCGTCGACAGCCTCGCCACGCCGATGCCGTGCCCCACCATGCCGTGCTTCGGCGGCCCCGACCTGCGCACGCTGTTCGTCACCAGTGCCGCCGGCCGCAGCGAGCAGGAGCGGGCGGCGCACCCGCTGGCCGGCCACGTGGTCTCGACCCGCACGGACACGCCCGGCCTCCCCGTCAATTCCTTCATCGACTGACGCCGAAAAGTTCAGGCGCTTCCGACCGGGGCGGCCGGCCCGAGCGGCTTACCATCGCAGGCCATGGAGGAGGCTCTGTCCCTTTGCATGGCGCGCATCCGCGACGCCGCGGCCGCGGGTACGCCGCTGCGCATCCGCGGCGGCGGCAGCAAGGACTTCCTGGGCGAGCCGGCGCAGGGCGAGCTGCTCGACACGCGCGGGCTGGCCGGCATCCGCAGCTACGAACCCAGCGAACTGGTGGTCACGGTCGGCGCCGGCACGCCGCTGGCGGATCTGGAGGCGGTGCTGGCCGGGCAGGGCCAGCGCCTGGCCTTCGAGCCGCCCCACTTCGGCGGCGGCGCCACGGTGGGCGGCATGGTGGCGGCCGGGCTGTCGGGGCCTTCGCGCGCCAGCGTCGGCGCCGTGCGCGACTTCATCCTCGGCCTGTCCATCGTCAATGGCCGGGGCGAACTGCTCAGCTTCGGCAGCCAGGTGATGAAGAACGTGGCCGGCTACGACGTGTCGCGCCTGATGGCCGGCGCGCTGGGCACGCTGGGCCTGATCGTGGAGGTGAGCCTGAAGGTGCTGCCGCGCGCCCCGGCCGAAGCCACGTTGAAGTTCGAGTTGCCGCAGGCCGAAGCGCTGCGCCGGCTGAACGCCTGGGGCGGACAGCCGCTGCCGCTCGATGCCAGCTGCTGGCTCCAGGAGGCCGGCGTGTCCACGCTGTACCTGCGCCTGCGCGGCGCCCACGCGGCGGTCGAGGCCGCCTGCCGCTCGCTGGGCGGCGAGCGCCAGGACGACGCGCGGGTGCCGGACGACTGGCGGCTGTGCCGCGACCAGCTGCTGCCCTGGTTCGGCGACCGCGCCGGCCGCGACCTGTGGCGCCTGTCGGTGCCGCAGACGGCGCCGGTGCTGGACCTGCCGGAAGCGCCGCTGGTGGAATGGCACGGCGGCCAGCGCTGGGTGGCGGCGCAGCCGGGCGAGGGCGAGCGCCTGCGCCGGATCGCCCAGGACGCCGGCGGCCACGCCACCCTGTTCCGCGCGGGCGCCGGCAGCGCCGGCGTGCCGCGCTTCCATCCGCTGCAGCCGCCGCTCGGTCGCGTCCACCGCGAGTTGAAGGCATCCTTCGATCCGGCCGGCATCCTCAACCGCGGCCGCCTGTACCCGGGTTGAAATGTCGACCCCCACGTTTGCGGCGTCGCCGCTGCACTGCCCCCCGAGGGGGCCCAGGCCGCCCAGGGGCGGCCCGTCGGAGGCCTGATCCGTGCAGACCCACCTGTCACCCGAATTCGCCGGCACGCCCGAGGGCGCCGAGGCCGAGGCCATCCTGCGCAAGTGCGTGCACTGCGGCTTCTGCACGGCCACCTGCCCGACCTACCAGCTGCTGGGCGACGAGCTCGACGGCCCGCGCGGCCGCATCTACCTGATCAAGCAGGTGCTGGAAGGCGAGCGCCCGACCGAGAAGACCCAGCTGCACCTGGACCGCTGCCTGACCTGCCGCAACTGCGAGAGCACCTGCCCGAGCGGCGTGCAGTACGGCCGGCTGGTGGACATCGGGCGCCGCATCGTCGAGGAAAAAGTGCCGCGCGGCGTTGGGTCCAGGGCGCTGCGCTGGACCCTGAAGGAGGGCCTGACGTCGCCGGCGTTCGGTCCGGCGATGAAGCTGGGGCAGGCGGTGCGCGGCCTGCTGCCCGGCGCGCTCAAGGACAAGGTGCCGGCGCCGCGGCCGGCCGGTGCCTGGCCCACGCGCGAGCACGCGCGCAAGGTGCTGCTGCTGGCCGGCTGCGTGCAGCCCTCGATGGCGCCCAACATCAACAGCGCCACCGCCCGCGTGCTGGATGCCGCCGGCATCCAGGGCGTGATCGCGCCGGAGGCGGGCTGTTGCGGCGCCGTGAAGTTCCACCTGAACGACCAGTCCGGCGGGCTGGACCAGATGCGCCGCAACGTCGACGCCTGGTGGCCGTACGTGGCGCGCGGCGAAGTCGAGGCGATCGTGATGAACGCCTCGGGCTGTGGCGTGACCGTGCGCGAGTACGGCCACCACCTGCGGCTCGACCCGGCCTACGCCGACAAGGCCCGGCGCATCAGCGAGCTCACGCGCGACCTGAGCGAGCTGCTGGCCGACATGGTTCCGATGCTGCAGCCCCGCGTGCGCGCGCCGCAGGGCGTGCTGGCGTACCACCCGCCCTGCACGCTGCAGCATGGCCAGCAGCTGCGCGGCGGTGTCGAGGCCGGCCTGCGCCAGCTGGGCTTCGACGTGCGGCTGCCGCCGAACGAATCGCACCTGTGCTGCGGCTCGGCCGGCACCTGGTCGGTGCTGCACCCCGACATGGCGAAGCAGCTGCGCGACCGCAAGCTCGGCCACCTCGGCGCCCTGGCGCCCACCCAGGTGATCTCCGCCAACATCGGCTGCATCACCCACCTGCAAAGCGGCACCGGCCTGCCGGTGCGCCACTGGGTCGAGGTGCTCGACCAGGCCCTGGACCCGCAGATCCCTTCCTAGTCGCAGCCGGCGATCCGCTGCCGGGTGCGGCATGGGGGCTGGCGGCCGGCCCCGCCGGGGAAGCGACCGGCGGATCAGCGCAAGGTGTATTCGCGCAGGAACTCCAGGTTGCGCTTCGGGGTGAAGGACGGCACCGTGCAGCCCGGCGCCAGGATCAGCTTCTGGCGGCCGGCCGCCGCCAGGGCGTCGTCGACCTCCGCGGCGATCTCGGGCAGGGTGCGCTCCTGGATCCGGGTTTCGTCGAGGCCGCCCATGATGCACTTGTCGGTCATCGTGCGCAGCTGGGCCAGGCCGGGGTTGCCGGGCAGGCGATCCGAGACGCTCCAGACCTCGCACGGGTAGTCGCCGACCCGATCCATCTGCAGGTGTCCGCCGTGGATGTGCAGGACCCGCACCATTCCTTCGGCGGCGCGCAGCACCCGGGTGGCGAAGGGCTTCTGGAACACCTCGTGCTGTTCCTCGCTGGCGCCCCGCGGCAGGTGCTCGGGAATGGCGCCGTTGATCGACATGAAGATGCCGTCGACGCCCTGCTTCCTGACCGCTTCCACGTACGCGCACATGTCGTCGGTGACCGCTTCCAGCGCATCGAGCGCCTCCTGCCGGTGCCGATAGAGGTTCTTCGCCTGCGAGAACCCGATGTTGCGGGCGATCTGCTGGAAGGGCTCGAACACCGTTTCCAGCAGGGGCGTGCTGGCGCCCACCTGGTCCTGGATGCGCGCCACGCACTCGAGCTGCGCCGTGACCGCGGGGATGCCGAGGCCCAGCCTGCGGTAGGCCCGCAGGCTGGCGGCGTCGGCCAGGGTGGTGATGCCGGAGGGCACCGGGTAGCGGTAGTCGTTCATCACCTTCAGTACGTCCCAGTCGTAGGCCCGCAGGAACTCGAGGTGGAGGTCGGCGACCTGGCGGCCGCCGAGGTGATCGGACTGGAAATGGACCCAGGCCGTCGTCGGCGGGTGGTCCAGGGGTGCGCCGGCGACGGCCGCCAGCAAACGCTCGCGCTTGTTCATGGATTCGATTCCCGCTGCGGGCCTACTGGCGCTTCACGCCGGCGAGCAGTTCCTTCACCAGCGTCGCGGTCTCGGCAAACTGCTTCTGGTATTCCTGCGGCGATGCGTTGGTCGAGACCAGCATGGCCTTCTCTTCGAGCGAGCGCTTCACTTGGGGGTCCTGCATCACCTTCACGAGTTCGGCGTGCAGCTTTTTCAGGATCGGCTCGGGCGTGCCGGCAGGCGCCGAAATGCCGATCTTCGTGCTGAACAGATAGCCCGCATAGCCGGCCTCGGCGGTGGTCGGCGTTTGCGGCAGCATCGGCAGGCGCTTCTGCGAAGTGACGGCCAGCGCCTTGAGCTTGCCGCTCTCGATATGGGGCAGCGGTGTCTGCGGGAGGTCGAAGGTCACCTGGATGCGCCCGGCCAGCAGGTCGACCAGCGCGGCCGAAGCCCCCTTGTACTGGACGTGGTTCATCTCCACGCCGGCGAACTTGGAGAACTGTTCCCCGGCCAGGTGCAGCGTGTTGCCGAGACCGGCGGAGCCGTAGTTGATGGCGCCGGGATTGGCCTTGGCGTGGGCCACGAACTCCTTCAGGTTGGAGACGGGAAAGGCCTGCGGGACCGAGATCACCAGGGGCGATTCGACCAGGTTGGTGACCGGCGCGAAATCCTTCTGGGGGTCGAACGGGAGCTTGGCGTTCAGCGGCGCGAGCGAGGAATGCGTCAGTTCGCCAATGAGGTAGATGGTGTAGCCGTCAGGCTTGGACTTGGCCACGTGATCCGCGCCGATGATGGTGCTGGCGCCGGGCTTGTTCTCGACGATGACGTTGTGGTTCAGGTTCTCGCCGAGCTTCTTGGCCACCACGCGCGCCAGGAAGTCGGACGAGCCGCCCGGGGCGTAGGGCACGACGAGGTGGATCGGGCGCGATGCCTCGGGAAAGGTCTGCGCCTGGCCCACCGAAACGATGGACAGGGCGCTTGCTGCGACTGCCGAGAGGATGAGTCGTCGCGTGGCGTTCTGCATGGGGCTTCCTTAGAAAAACGGGGGTCGAGAATAAGCGAATGGCCGGGTTATGAGCTCATGGCCACTTGGCGGGCCGGCGTTTGCGAAAGGCCATGCTCCCGTGCCTTGGCCAGGGCGTGCACGAGATCCGCGGCGAGGTCCTGGCAGGCCTCGAGGCCGGCGTGGATCCGGACCAGCGGGCCGGGGGCCGACCACGGCCGCGCCGTGCGCGTGGGGGGGTCCATGGGCAGCACGAGGCTCTCGTAGCCGCCCCACGACAGACCGATGCCGAACAGCTCGAGGGAGTCGAAGAAGGCGGCCAGCGCCCGCCTCGGCAGCGGCTGCAGCGCGATCGCGAACAGCCCGCTGGCACCCTGGAAGTCCCGCTTCCACAACGCATGCCCGGGGTCGCCGGGCAGGCCGGGATGCATCACGCGTTCGACCATCGGGTGCTCCGCCAGCAGCTGTGCGAGCCGCAATCCCGTGTCCCAGTGCTGCTGCATCCGCAGGGCCAGGGTGCGGAAGCCGCGCAGCACCAGGAACACGTCGTCCGCTCCGCTGGTCTGGCCGAAGTCGTGGGCGCCTTTCTGCAGCAGGGGCCAGGCCCGCCGGTTGGCGGTCGCGACCCCCAGGATCGCATCGGAATGCCCGACCAGGTATTTGGTGGCGGCCTGGATCGAGACATCGACGCCATGCTCGAACGGCTTGAAGAAAAGCGGCGTGGCCCAGGTGTTGTCCATCACCACGTAGGCGCCGGCCGCGCGCGCCTGCGCCGCGATCGCCGGGATGTCCTGGACCTCGAACGTGCACGAGCCCGGCGACTCCACGTAGACCACCCTTGTGGTGGCCCGCAGGTGCTGCCGGATGCCGGCCCCGATCAGCGGGTCGTAGAACTCGGCCTCGATGCCGAAACGGGCGAGCACATGGGTGGCAAAGGACCGGGTCGGTCCGTAGACGCTGTCCGGCAGCAGCACGTGGTCGCCCGCGCGCAGCAGGGAAAGCAGGGTGTGGGTGCAGGCGGCCAGGCCGGAGGGAAACACCAGTGCCCCGTGGCCGCCTTCGGCCTGGGCGACCAGGTCCTGCAAGGCGTGGGTGGTGGGTGTTCCGAATCGCCCATAGGAGGCATACGGGTTGTCCGGTTGCTTGCGCTCCTCCCATTCCTGCAGGGTGGAGGAGAGGATCGTCGAGCCGCGGTAGATGGGGGTGTTGACCATGCCGCAGTGATCGGCGGGATTGCGCCCGCCGTGGGTCAGCATGGTGGACGGGTGGAGCGTGCCTGTCGTCGCGGCACCGGGATGCGTTCTCATGCGTCCCAGTGTAGGGAGCCGCACGTGCAAGAACAGTCCAAAAATTCAGAGGCATCCGGAAGGTGCGCAAATCTGTGCTACCGATCAGCCGATTGCCGCCATAATCTTGCATGGACAAGATCGACAAGCTGATCCTGGGCAACCTCCAGGTCGATGCCACGCTCTCGATGCAGCAACTCGGCCAGCTCACCCACCTCTCCCCAACGCCGTGCTGGCGCAGGGTGCAGCGGCTGGAGCAGGAGGGCTACATCCAGCGCCGGGTCGCGCTGCTCGACCCCGACAAGCTGAACGTGGGCGTCACCGTGTTCGTTTCGATCCGCACCAGCAACCACAACGACCAGTGGATGAAGAAGTTCTGCAGCCTGGTCGCCGACATCCCCGAAATCGTCGAGTTCTACCGCATGAGCGGCGACACCGACTACCTGCTGCGCGTGGTGGTCCCCGATGTCCGCGGCTACGACGCCATCTACAAGCGCCTGGTACGCGGGCTGGACTATTCCGGGGTGTCCTCGAGCTTCGCGATGGAGCAGATCAAGTACACCACCGCGCTGCCGCTGGTCTACGTCTAGTCAGGACACTGTCCCGGCTCAAGCGGCGAGCGCCGCCTCCACGTCCTTGGCCAGCGACTCGGGCGGATCCTGCGGCGCGTAGCGCCTGATGACCTGCCCGTCCTTGCCGACCAGGAACTTGGTGAAGTTCCACTTGATGGCCTGGCTGCCGAGCAGGCCGGGCGCCTGCGCCGTCAGCCACTTGAACAGCGGGTCGGCGCCGGCGCCGTTGACCTCGATCCTGGCCATCATCGGGAAGTCGACGCCGTAGTTGCGCTGGCAGAACTGCGCGATCTCGTCGTTGCTGCCCGGGTCCTGGTTGCCGAACTGGTTGCAGGGGAAACCCAGCACGGCGAGGCCCTTCGGTCCGTATTGCTGGTGCAGTTCCTGCAGCCCGCCGAACTGCGGCGTGAAGCCGCAGGCGCTGGCGGTGTTGACGATCAGCAGCGGCCGGCCCTCGAACTGCCGCAGGGACACGGTCCTGCCGTCGATCGCGGTGGCCTGGAAATCGTAGGCGGTGGTCACTGGATACCTCCGTGTGCGCACTCCGGTCGGAGCGCTTTCGGGCGCCCGGGCGGCGCTCAGGCTGCCGATTGTGCGGCGGCCGCGCGATCCTCGCCGGGCGCGGCCCAGGCCGACCATGCCGCCGCCGCGACCACCAGCGCCCCGCCCAGCCAGGTGCGCTCGCTCAACTGGGCGGCGCCGGCCAGCACCGCCGACACGCTGGCGAACAGCACCTCGGACAGCATCACCAGCGCCGTGGTCTGGGCGGCCAGCCGGGCGGCACCGAACTGCAGCGCCGAGTTGCCCAGCAGGAAGGCCAGCCCCAGCAGGCCGGCGATGGCCAGCGCGCCCGCGGGCAGCGCCACCGGCGCCGGCACCAGGCCCTGCCCCATGGCCAGGGTGCCGACGGCGCTGGCTGCGAGGGTGCCGCCCAGGAACATGGCAATGACGCGGGTGGCGGGCGGCGTGCGATGCAGGCGGCGCAGCAGGATGTTGGTCAGCGCGAAGCTGAATCCCCCCAGCAAGGCCAGGCCGTCGGCCAGTGACTCCGGCAGCGGCCAGGGCGTGCCGGGCGCCTTCAGGATCACCAGCACGCCGGCCAGCGCCAGGGTCAGCCGCAGCAGCGCCGCGGGGCTCGGGCGCTCGCCCAGCAGCGGCCACGCCAGCAGCACGCTCCAGGCCGGCATCAGGTAGAACAGCAGGACCACGCGGACCACGTCGCCGACGGTCACCGCCCAGTTGAAGCCGACGTTGGTCAGGCCGGCCGCCGCCATCAGCCACAGGATCTCCGGGTGCCCGGCCAGGCCGGGCCAGGCCTTCGGGTGCAGGATCGCGAGCGCGGCGAGCACCGCGAGGTAGACCCCGGCGGTGGCCCACAGCGGATGCAGGCCGTGCGATTGCAGTTCGCGCAGCGGCCACCAGGACACGCCCCAGACGAAGGCGTTGACCGCCAGCGCCAGCACCGGCGCCGCGCGGCCGGGCTCAGGGGGGACCATCGGGGTTGTCGTGCCGGGCGATCGCCAGCAACTGGTCGAGTTCTTCCTTGTGGTGCTTCTGGTTCCAGGCATGCCAGCGCTGGATCAGCCACATGATGCCGGCCACCACCACGCCGAACACCGTGATGGCGCCGAACGCCGACAGGCCCAGGCCGGCCGACAGGCTGTAGAACGCACCCAGGCCCAGGATGCAGGCCTGCTCGTTGAAGTTCTGCACCGCGATCGAGCGGCCGGCGCCCATCAGGTTGTGGCCGCGGTGCTGCAGCAGCGCGTTCATCGGCACCACCATGAAGCCGCCCAGTCCGCCCAGCAGGATCAGGAAGGGCGCGGCCACCCAGACGTTGCCGATGTAGTTCATCAGGATCACCAGCACCCCCATGGCGATGCCCAGCGGCATCACGCTGGTGGCCATGTCCAGCCGCATGCGCATGGAAGCGACCACCGCGCCGACGGCGGTGCCCAGCGCCACCACCCCGCTGAGGGTGGAGGCCTGGGTGGTGCTGTAGCCCAGGGCGGCGGCGCTCCAGGCCAGGATGATGTAGCGCAGGTTGCCCGAGACGCCCCAGAACAGCGTGGTGGTGGCCAGCGAGATCTGCCCCAGCTTGTCGCGCCACAGGCGCGAATTGCAGTTCCAGAAGTCGGGCACCAGCTCCAGCGGGTTCCGGGGCATCGCCCGCATCTCCACGCCGGTGTGCGGGATGCGCAGGTTGAACCAGGCGGCGATCACGTACACGAAGATCAGCACGAAGATGGCCGCCTCCGGCCCGGTGTCTATGCCGGTCTCCAGCAGCGGGAAGTCGTACGACAGCAGGCGGCTGGCGATCGCCTGCCCCACCAGCTGGCCGCCCAGCAGGATGCCCAGGATGATCGAGGCGATGGTCAGGCCCTCGATCCAGCCGTTGGCCTTGACCAGCTGCGAGGGCGGCAGCAGTTCGGTGAGGATGCCGTACTTGGCCGGCGAATAGGCCGCGGCGCCCAGCCCCACGATCGCGTACGACAGCAGCGGGTGGGTGCCGAACAGCATCATCAGGCAGCCCACGACCTTGATCGCGTTGCTGATGAACATGACCCAGCCCTTGGGCAGCGCATCGGCGAAGGCGCCGACGAACGGCGCCAGCACCACGTAGAACAGCGCGAACATCGGCACCAGCGCGGCGCGCTGCCATTCGGCGGCGCCGGAGGTGATGAGGAGTTCCACCGCGGCCACGAACAACGCGTTGTCCGCCAGCGACGAGAAGAACTGCGCCGCCATGATGGTGTAGAAGCCGCGCTTCATTCGACTGGGCTGGTGGGCCTTTCGCGGGCCTCTTGCGTGGACGGGGACTGCGGTCTTTGGGGGACGGAGGGTTATATCACGGGGGGTAATGACAAAATCCTCGCTTCCGTTGCTGCGCCGTCGCGAATGCCTCGCCCCATCCTCGCCACCATCCACACCGAAGCCCTGCGGCACAACCTCGCGCGGATGCGCCTCGCCGCGCCCGACGCGCGCGTCTGGGCGGTGGTCAAGGCCAACGCCTACGGGCACGGCATCGAACGCGTGTTCGAGGCGCTGCGCGGCGCCGACGGCTTCGCGCTGCTGGACCTGCAGGAGGCCGAGCGCGTGCGCGCCCTGGGCTGGCGCGGGCCCATCCTGCTGCTGGAAGGCGTGTTCGAGCCGCGCGACCTGGAGCTGTGCTCGCGCCTGGACCTGTGGCACGTGGTGCATTGCGAGCAGCAGATCGACTGGCTGGCCGCGCACAAGACCCAGCAGCCGCAGCGCGTATTCCTCAAGCTCAATTCGGGCATGAACCGCCTGGGCTTTGCCCCGGCGCTGTTCCGCGCCGCGTGGACGCGCCTGAATGCGCTGCCGCAGGTCGACGAGATCTCCTTCGTCACCCATTTCTCCGATGCCGACGCCGAGCGCGGCATCGCGCACCAGGCCCGGATCTTCGAAGAGGCGACGCGCGACCTGCCGGGCGAGCGCTCGCTGGCCAACAGCGCCGCGACATTGCGCCACGCGCAGGACCCCGCGGTGCGCGCCGACTGGATCCGCCCCGGCATCGCGGTGTACGGCAGCGCGCCGGACCATCCGGAGCACGACATCGTGCACTGGGACCTGCAGCCGACCCTGACGCTGGCCAGCCGCCTGATCGGCGTGCAGGCCCTGCAGCCGGGCGATACCGTCGGCTACGGCTCGCGCTTCGTCGCCGATGCGCCGATGCGGATCGGCGTGGTGGCCTGCGGCTATGCCGACGGCTACCCGCGCCACTGCGGCACCGGCACGCCGGTGCTGGTCGAAGGCGTGCGCACGCGGCTGGTCGGGCGGGTCAGCATGGACATGCTGGCGGTGGACCTGTCGCCCGTGCCGCAGGCCGGCTTCGGCAGCGAGGTCACGTTGTGGGGCCGGGCCGGCAGCGGTGCCGTGCTGCCGATCGACGAGGTCGCGCAGGCGGCCGGCACGCTCGGCTACGAGCTGATGTGCGCCGTCGCGCCGCGGGTGCCGGTGGCGGTGGACTGACGCTCAGCGCTTGCGCATCCCCAGCGCCATCACGGCGCCGACGACGACCAGCGCACCGGCCACCTGCACCGGCGCGATCGCCTGGCCGAGGATCAGCCAGCCGAGCACCAGCGCGAACACCGGCTCCACGTTCATGATCGCGGAATTGCCCACCACCCCCAGCCGCGGCAGCACCGTGAACATGATGGTGAAGGCGGTGCCGTACAGGAAGGTGAGCACCGCCAGCCCGGCCCAGCCCGCCGGCGCCTGCGGCAACTGGAAGCCCCCTTGCAGCCCCACGCCGGCCAGCGCCACCAGCGCGGCCATCGCCATGGTGGTGGCGGTGCGCACGCGGCCGTCGACATCGCCGGCTTCGTGCTGCGTCAGCACCAGCGCCAGCCCGAAAGTTGCCGCCGCCGCCAGCGCGAACGCCACGCCGGCGCCGATGCGGCTCCACTGGCCCGCGGCGCCCAGGCCGGAGGCGGCGCCGAACACGTCCAGCGCCAGCGCCAGCCCGAACAGGATCACCGGCATGGCGATCAGCATCGCGCGCTCCGGCTTCTGGCGATAGACGGCCGCCGCCCACACCGCGGTCCAGATCGGATAGGTGTTGAAGGCCAGCAGCGCCAGCGCCACCGGCAGCCGCGCCACCGAGGAATACAGGAACAGGCTCTGCACCCCGATCAGCAGGCCGATGACCGGCAGGAAGCGCCTGTGGCGCGCGGTGAAGTGCACCGGCACCTGCTGCCAGGCGAGCAGGGCGACGATCACCACCGCCGTGGTGCCGCTGCGGAACACCACCGCCGTGGCGACGTCGGCGCCATGGTTGAAGGCGACGCGTGCCGCGACGTGGTTGCCGCCCATCATCAGGGCGATCAGCAGCAGCGTCGCGAAGGCGGCGCCGGAGAGGGCGCGGGGGGCGGCAAGGGCGGACATCCCGCCGAGCTTAATAGAGCCCGTGCACGCGCCCGTGCAGCCGCGCCAGCCCCAGCAGCACGTCGGTGTAGGGCGTGGGCACGCCGGTCAGTTCGCCCAGTTCCTTGACGACGGTGACCAGCGCGTCGAGTTCCACCGGCTTGCCGGCCTCCACGTCCTGCAGCATGGAGGGCTTGAAGCGGCCCAGCCTGCGGGTGACCTGGTGGCGGTCTTCCGGCAGCTGGGCGATCGGGATGCCGATGCGCGCGCCGATCTCGCGCGTCTCCAGCATCACCTGCGAGATGAAGCCGCGCGTGAGCTCGTCGTCGAGCACGAGGTCGGTGGTGGCGCCGGTGAACGCGCAGACCGGGTTGATGGTCATGTTGCCCCACAGCTTGTACCAGGCGTCCTTCTGGATCTGCGGCGAGACTTCGACCTCGAAGCCGGCGCGCGCCAGCAGCGCAGCCAGCCCGTCCAGCCGCGGCGTCGTTCCGCCCGCGGGCTCGCCGACGATCAGCTTGTTGCCCGAGTGGTGCTGCACCACGCCGGGGTCCGGCAGCGAGCAACTGGCGTGCACCACGCAGCCGACGACGTGGCGCGCAGGAATGGCCTCGGCAATGCGGCCGTCCGGGTCGATGGCCTTCAGCCGCAGGCCGGCGTAGCGCCCGCCGAAGCCTTCGAAGAACCACCAGGGCACGCCGTTCATCGCGGTCAGCACGAGGGTGTGCGCGCCGATCAGCGGGCCGATGGCTTGCGCCACGGCGCCCATGGCCGGCGCCTTGACGGCGACCACCACCAGGTCCTGCACGCCGAGTTCGGCCGGGCTGGCGCTGGCGCGCACCGGCGCCGACACCGTCTCGCCCTTTTCCTGCAGCCGCAAGCCGTGCCGCTGCAAGGCGTCCAGGGTGGCGCCGCGCGCGACGACGCTCACTTCGCAGCCGGCGCGGGCCAGCCGGGTGGCGATCCAGCCGCCGATGGCGCCGGCGCCGTAGATGCAGGCCTTCATCGTGCGCGCACCTTCACTGCTTGTAGGAGTCGTCGATCCGGTCCACGCGGCGCACCAGTGCGTCGAACACGTCCTGGCCGGCGCCGAACTTCTGGTCCCACTGGAACGAATCGGCCGCCGTCTGCGCTGCGACGGGCTCGGGCACCGTGAGGGCTGGGCCCAGTGCCGCCTGGGCCGCCTGCACCTCGCAGGCGCGCTGCAGCGTCCACAGGCGCACGAACGCCAGCGGCAGGGTGCGGCCCCAGGACAGCAGTCCGTGGTTGCGCAGGATCACCGCCGGCTTGTCGCCGATGTTCTTCAGCAGGCGCGGCGTTTCCTCGGCCCGGATGGTGATGCCCTCGAAGTCGTGGTAGGCGACCAGGTTGTGCAGCTGCGACGAATAGAAGTTGTTCTGCGCCAGCCCGCTGGCGGTGCAGGCCACCGCCAGGCCGGCGGTGGTGTGGGTGTGCATCACGCAGTGGGCCTGCTCGATGCCCTCGTGGATGGCCGAGTGCACCGTGAACCCGGCCGGGTTGACCGGCCAGGGGTTGTCGTCCAGCTTGTTGCCCTGCACGTCGATCTTGAGCAGGTTGCTGGCCGTCACCTCGCTGTAGTGCAGGCCGAAGGGGTTGATCAGGAACTGCTTCGCGCCGCCGGTCACGCTGTCGGGCAGGCGCACCGTGATGTGGTTGTAGATCATCTCGGTCCAGCCGAGCAGGTCGAACACCCGGTAGCAGGCGGCCAGCTGCAGGCGGGCGGCCCATTCGTCGGGGTGCATGGCGGCGGAAGGCTTGAGGACGGCGTTCACGATCGTGTCTCCTTGCTTCAGTAGGGGGTTCCGCGCGGGGTCTCGGCCGGTGCCGCGGCGCCCGCCTTGAATTTCGCGGCCAGCGCCGAGGTGCTGCGCGCCAGCAGGCTGGTGTCCAGCCCCACCGCGACGAAGGTGGCGCCCAGTTCCAGGTAGTGGCGGGACAGCGCCTCGTCGGCGGTCAGGATGCCGGCGGCCTTGCCGGCGCGCACGATGCGGGTGATGGCGTCGTCGATCGCGGCCTGTACTTCGGCATGGCCGGGCTGGCCGACGTGGCCCATGGCCGCCGACAGGTCGGCCGGGCCGATGAACACGCCGTCCACGCCTTCGGTGGCGGCGATGGCATCCAGGTTGTCCAGCGCCGCGCGGCTCTCGGCCTGCAGCAGCAGGCAGACCTGCTCGTTCGCCTCGCGCGCGTACTGGGTGCAGCGGCCCCAGCGCGAGGCGCGCGCGCCCGCCATGCCGCGGATGCCGAAGGGCGGGTAGCGCACCGCCCGCACGATGGCGGCGGCCTGCTCGGCGGTGTCCACCATGGGCACCAGCAGCGTCTGCAGGCCCAGGTCGAGGTACTGCTTGATCAGCGCGGTGCCGACGTCGCCGTGGCCGACCGGCACCCGCGCGATGGCGTGCGACTCGGGGTAGGCGGCGATCACCTGCGCCTGTTGCAGGATGCTTCGCAGGTCGTTGGGCGAGTGCTCGCCGTCGATCAGCAGCCAGTCGAAGCCGGCGCCGGCGCAGATCTCGGCCGAGTAGGCGTCGGCCAGGCCCAGCCACAGGCCGATCTGCGGGCGCTTGTCGGCCAGGGCCTTCTTGAAGGGGTTGAGGGGCGTTTGCATGGGCTGCAGGGTCAGGTGAAGCGGAACTGGAAACGGCCGAGCTTGCCGTAGTCGGCGTCGAACGCGTCGCCCTGCCTCGCCGGCACCGGCCGCGTGAAGGAGCCGGCCAGCACGATCTCGCCGGCCTGCAGGCATTCTCCCCAGGGCGCCAGCTTGCGGGCCAGCCAGGCCACGCCGATGGCCGGGTCGCCCTGCACGCCGGCGGCCAGGCCGGTCTCCTCCACGGTGCCGTTCTGGCGCAGGATGGCACCGCACCAGGGCAGGTCGACCTCGCGTGGATGCACCCGCAAGCCGCCCAGCACGATGCCGGCGTTGGCGGCGTTGTCGCTGATGGTGTCCTGCACCTTGCGCGGCGCCTTGCTGTGGCGGTCGAACTGCTCGATGCGGGCGTCGATGATCTCGATCGCCGGGGTCACGTATTCGGTGGCTTCGAGCACCTCATCGACGGTGACCTTGTCGCCTTCCAGCCGGTGCTTGAGGACGAAGGCCAGTTCCACCTCCACGCGCGGAGCGATGAAGCGGTTCGTGGGGATGTCGCCGGGCTGGAACAGCATGTCGTCCAGCAGGGTGCCGTAGTCGGGCTCGTCGATCTGGCTGGACTGCTGCATGGCGCGCGAGGTCAGCCCGATCTTGTGGCCGATCACCTGGCGGCCCTCGGCGGACTTGAGCGCCATCCAGGCGCGCGAGACGGCGTAGCCGTCCTCGATGGTCATGCCGGGGAAGCGCCTGGAGAAGTGCTCGAGCTGCACGCGCGATTTCTCGCTGGCGTGCAGGTCGGCGGCGAGTTGGTCGATGGTTTTCCGGTCGAGCATGGCTAGGTCATGTCGTGCACGTCGCCCGAACCGGAGCAGTCCTGCGGGGATGGATCCCGGCGTTCGCCGGGATGACAAGGAGCGGACGGGTTGGCACGGGAAGGTTCCGTCATTTGTTGAACAGGGGATGCAGCGTGCTGTGCTTGCCGTCGTACACCTGGCCCGGGCTTTCATCCACCTGCACCGTCAGGCCGATCGGGCGCTTCTCGAACACGGACGCCAGATGGGCCTTGGCCGTCTCGAGCAGGGCGTCGCCGGCCTGCCGCTGCACGGCGGCGCTGCGCCCGGCGCCCATGCGCAGGTTCAGGTAGACGAAGGCGTAGTCGCCGCGGCCATCGGCCACCGCGCAGTGCGCCGCCGGGTACGCCAGCACGCGCGTGCCGCCGGTCGGGAACACCTGCTTGCCCGCCTCGTCCTTCACCTGCAGCATGCCGTCGGCCAGCGCGCGGCACAGCGCCGTCATGTCGGTCTCGGCTTCCAGGTTGGGCGTGTACAGGATCACCAGGTGCGGCATGGGGAAATCGGGGTCAGATACGGATTTCCGGGCTCACAGCCGGCTGCTGATCGCCGAGTAGCCTTCGGCCGAAGAGGCCTGGGCTTTGGGGATGGCCGCACCGCCTTGCGGCGTCACCGGGAAGATGGCGTTGATCTGGCCGGTGCCCGAGGCGCCGAAGTAGGGCGTCACGACCTCCACCCGGCCGTCGTACGCCGACCAGCCCAGCGCGCCCAGCAGCATGGCGGTGTCGTGCATGAAGCCTTCGCCGTGCCCCTTGGCCGCGTACTCGGGCAGCATGCCGCAGAAGGCCTTCCACTCGCCGGCCTGCCACATGCGGATCACTTCGCGGTCCAGCTGCTCCAGGAACGGGCTCCAGATCCGGAAGCCGAACTCCGGCGCCAGGCCGTTCTGGGCGAAGCGGTGCGACAGCGAGCCGCTGGCGAAGATCGCCACCGTGCCGTCGTATTCGTCCTCGATCGCCCGCCGGATCGCCCAGCCCAGGCGCGCGCTGTCGTTCAGGTAGTGCGCCATGCACATCGCCGACACCGACACCACCTTGAAGTGCCGGTCGGCGTTCATGTAGCGCATCGGCACCAGGGTGCCGTACTCCGGATCCAGCGTGGTGTCGTGGTGGGCCAGTGTCTCCACACCCCACTGGTTGCACACCTTCGCCAGCAGCTGGCCGAGCGCCGGGTTGCCGGGGAACTCGAAGGCCATGTTGCTGATGAAGTGCGGCAGCTCGTTGCTGGTGTACAGGCCCTTGAAGTGCGCCCCGCAGTTGATGTGGTAGTTGGCGTTGACCAGCCAGTGGGTGTCGAACACCACGATGGTGTCCACCCCCAGCTCGCGGCAGCGCCGGCCGATCTCGATGTGGCCGTCGATGGCGTCCTGCCGCGTGCCCTGGCGCGGGCCGGGCAGCTCGCTCAGGTACATCGAGGGAACGTGCGTGATCTTGGCGGCGAGCGCGAGCTTACCCATCGTTCCGGTCTCCCAGGCGAACCGCATCCTGCGGCGCCGTGTTGACGCGCAGCGAGAACACGTCGGGCCGCGCGTAATGGCCCACCGGGTCGAAGTCCATCTGCGCCTGCGGGACCAGCGACAGGTCCAGCTCGGCGACCAGCAGGTCGTCCTTCTCGTACACCGGCCCGGCCAGCAGCCGGCCGAGCGGATCGGCGATCAGGCTGCCGCCGCGCATCAGCACGGTGTCCGGCGCTTCCGGCAGCCGGTTGTTCATCCGCTCGGCCGGGAACTGCGAGCGCCGCAGGTGCTGGCAGGCCGACAGCACGAAGCAGCGGCCTTCCATCGCGACGTGGCGCATGGTCGCGACCCAGCTCTCGCGGTCGTCGGCGGTCGGCGCGCAGTAGATCGCGACGCGCTGCTGGTACATCGCCATGCGCAGCATCGGCATGTAGTTCTCCCAGCAGATCACCGCGCCCAGCTTGCCCCAGGGCGTGTCCACCGCCTTCAGCGTGGAGCCGTCGCCGAAGCCCCAGACCAGGCGCTCCAGCGCCGTGGGCATCAGCTTGCGGTGCTTGCCCAGCACCCCGTCGGGGCCCAGGTAGACGGCGGTGCAGTACAGCGTGCCGCCGTCGCGTTCGATGATGCCGACCACGCAGTACATCCGGTGTTGCGCGCAGGCCTTCGCCAGTTGCGCGATCTCCGGCCCGTCGGCCGCCACCGCCGCATCGTGGTAGCGCTTGAACTCGGCGCGGCCTTCGGGCGTGCGCGCCCCGATGTAGATGTGGAAATCCGCCCCCTTGGGGTAGCCGCCGATGTAGGCCTCGGGAAACACCAGCAGCTGCACGCCGCGGGCCGCGGCTTCGGCCATCAGCGACAGCGCCCGATCCAGCGTCGCCGGCGTGTCGAGCAGCACGGAAGCGGTCTGCGCGACCGCGGCGGTGAGGCGGGTGTGGTCCATGGTCAGGTCCCCCAGTGTGGAATGTGGTGCGATCCCATCGAAACCGCGATGTTCTTGGGCTCCAGGAACACCTCGTAGCTCCAGGTGCCGCCCTCGCGGCCGGTGCCCGAGGCCTTGGTGCCGCCGAAGGGCTGGCGCAGGTCGCGCACGTTCTGGCTGTTGACGAAGCACATGCCGGCTTCGACGGCGGCGGCGACCCGGTGGGCGCGGCCGATGTTCTCGGTCCAGACGTAGCTGGACAGGCCGTAGGCGATGTCGTTGGCGATGCGGATGGCGTCGGCCTCGTCCTCGAACGGGATCAGGCAGGCCACCGGCCCGAAGATCTCGTCCTGGGCGATCTTCATGCGGTTGTCGACGTCGGCGAACACCGTAGGCGCCACGTAGTTGCCCCGCTTCACCCGGTCGGGCAGCAGCGGCGCGTCCAGCCCGCCGCACAGCAGGGTGGCGCCTTCCTTCGGCCCCAGCTCGATGTAGCTGCGCACCTTGGCCAGGTGGCCCTGCGAGATCATGGGGCCGATGATGGTCTTCTCGTCCAGCGGATCGCCGACGGTGATGCGCCGGGCCCGTTCGGCGAACTGCTGTGCGAAGTCGGCGTAGATCGACTTCTGCACCAGGATGCGGCTGCCGGCGGTGCAGCGCTCGCCGTTGTTGGAGAAGATCATGAACACCGCCGCGTCCAGCGCGCGCGCCCGGTCGGCGTCCTCGAAGACCACGAACGGCGACTTGCCGCCCAGCTCCATGCTGAACTTCTTCAGCCCGGCTTCCTTCACGATGCGGTTGCCGGTGGCGGTGGAGCCGGTGAAGGAGATCGCGCGCACGTCGGGGTGGCGCACCAGCGGCTCGCCGGCCGCCTTGCCGTAGCCGTGCACGATGTTCAGCACGCCGGCCGGGATGCCGGCTTCCAGCGCCAGCTCGCCCAGCCGCGCCGCGGTCAGCGGCGACAGCTCGCTCATCTTCAGCACCGCGGTGTTGCCGAAGGCCAGGCAGGGCGCGACCTTCCAGGTGGCGGTCATGAAGGGCACGTTCCAGGGCGAGATCAGCGCGCAGACGCCGACCGGATGGAACAGGGTGTAGTTCAGGTGGGTGTCGGTGGGGTAGGTGTGGCCGTCCACCCGCACGCACATCTCGGCGAAATAGCTGAAGTTGTCGGCTGCGCGCGGCACCAGCTGCCGGCCGGTCTGGGCGATCACCTGGCCGGTGTCGTCGGTCTCGGTGCGGGCGATCTCGGGCACGTGCTGCGCGATCAGCTCGCCCAGCTTGCGGATGAGCTTCGCGCGTTGCGGCGCCGGCAGACCGGCCCAGGCGGGGAAGGCGGCCTTGGCGGCGGCGACGGCGGCGTTGACCTCGTCCTCGCCGCCGGCCGCCACTTCGGCCAGCACCTCCTGGGTGGCCGGGTTGACGGTCTCGAAATAGTCGCGGCCAGCGACGGATTTGCCGGCGATCAGGTGGTCGATGCGCATGTCAGTCGATGATGGTGTTCATGAGGGCCCCCACGCCCTCGATTTCGGTGACGACGACGTCGCCCGGCCGGCAGTCCACCACGCCGTCGGGGGTGCCGGTCAGGATCAGGTCGCCGGGCTGCAGGGTCATGAAGCTGGAGAAGTACTCGAGCAGGAAGGGCAGGTCGAAGATCATGTCCTTCGTGTTGCCCGATTGCGTGACCTGGCCGTTCACGGTGGTGCGCAGGTCCAGCGCCATCGGGTCGGGCACGTCGTCGCGGTCGACCAGGAACGGGCCCAGCGGCGTGGCGCCATCGCGGTTCTTCACCCGCAGGTTGGGCCGGTACCAGTTTTCCAGGTAGTCGCGGATCGCGTAGTCGTTGGCCACCGTGTAGCCGGCGATGAAGTCGTACGCATCGTCGCGCCGGACCTTCCGGGCCGTCCGGCCGATCACCACGGTGAGTTCGCATTCGTAGTGCATGAACTCGACACCGGCGGGGCGGCGGGTGGCTTGGCGGTGGCCGTTGAGGGCGCGCTCGCCCTTGAGGAACACCAGCGGTTCCTCCGGCGCCTTGAACGCCAGTTCCCTGGCGTGGTCGGCGTAATTCAGGCCCAGCGCGAGGATGGTGCGCGGGCGCGCCACCGGCTCCAGTGGCGGCAGCCAGGTGACGGCGTCGAAGGACACCAGCCGGCCGTCGGCCAGCAGCAGTTGCCCGTCGCGCTCGATCGCCCGCTGCGCCGTGCCTTCGTGGACCACGCGGGCGTGCTTCATGCGGCCTCCGCGGCCAGGGTGTTGGACAGGCTGCCGAGTGCGGCCGAGCGCAGTTCGACGCGGTCGCCGGCCCTGGCGCGCGGGCGCGAGGCGTCGCAGCCGAGCATCAGCACGTCGCCTTCGCCCAGCGTCATGAACCCGGCGACGTCGGCCAGCAGCTGCCGCGGGCTGCGCACCAGCGCATCGAAACGCACCGTCTCGCGCAGCTCGCCGTTGACATGCACCTCGATCTGCACCGACTCCGGGTCGACCGCCCGCACGTCGGAGCCGATGCCGAGGAAGCCGTCCAGGCACTTGAACTTCACCGGCGGGCGGAACAGGCTGGCGTGCGGAATCGACAGGTCGTTCAGCAGCACGCAGCCCTGCACCTGCCCACGGCCGCCGATCACCAGGCCGACGGTGGCGCCGACCTCGACTTCGGCGACCCGGGCCGGCAGCGGGATGGCGGCGCCGGCCGGGCTGAAGGTGTTGGCGGTCTTGACGTACAGCACCGGCGCCTTCGGCGGGGCCTTGTAGGGGGCGTCGTGCATGTGCGGTGCGAGTGCCTCGTACTCGCTGCGCTGGTTCAGCAGCGTGCCGTACACGGTGCCGCTGGGCAGCCAGGTCATGCGCAGATCTCCTGCTTGCGGGCCACGCCGTCCGGTCGCAGCGCATCGCGGTGGGTCACTTCGGGTTGCTCCAGTTCGATCAGTTCGTCGAGCAGGCGGTACAGCTGGGCCAGCTTGTCCTTGCCCAGCTGCTGCTCCATCCACTGGTAGTGGGCCTGGACCGCTTGCGACAGCTGGCCGACCAGCCTGCGGCCGCGCGCGGTGGCCTCGACCACCGTGCGGCGCTGGTCGGCCGGGTCGCGCTCGCGCCGCACCAGGCCGTCGCGCTCCATGCGGGCCAGCACCCCGGTGAGGCTGGGGCCCAGGATGAAGGCCTCGCGCGCCACGCGGCCGGTCTCGACCGTGCCGTGCTCGCCGAGCACGCGCAGCACCCGCCACTGCTGGTCGGACAGGCCGTGCTGGCGCAGGCGCGGGCGGTTGTGCGCCATCACGGCTTCGCGCGCCTGCAGCAGCAGGCGGGGCAGGTTGCGGTGGGAGAAGGATGTGGCCGCCATTTATTTAAGATATTAAATGATTGGCCGGCCGCGGGGAAGCCCCCGGCCGCGGATTCGCCCACGGCCGGGCAGGGCTTCAGTCGACGGTGGCGCCGGCGGTGCGGATCACCTGGCCCCAGCGCTCAGCCTCGCTGCGGATGTAGGCCGCCAGCTGGTCGGGTCCCATGGTCTCGGCTTCGAAACCGTCGGACGCCAGGCGGGCCCTCAGCTCGCGCCGCGACATCACCTGCTGGAGCGCGGCGGCGTACTTGTCGATCAGCTCGCGCGGCGTTCCGGCCGGCGCCACCAGGCTCTGCCAGGCGACCGCCCGGAAGTCGCGCGTGCCCGGCACGCCCGACTCGGCGATGGCGGGGATCTCCGGCAGCGCCGGCTGGCGCTTGGTCGAGGTGACGGCGAGCGCGCGCAGCTTGCCGGCGCGCACGTGCTGCAGGGCCGGCGGGATGTCGCTGAACATCACCTGGATCTGCCCGCCCAGCAGGTCGGTCACCGCCGGGCTGCTGCCCTTGTACGACACGTGCGTGAGCGCGATGCCGGTGGCGGCCTTGAACATCTCCATGCCCAGGTGGTGCGGGCTGCCGTTGCCGGCCGAGCCGTAGCTCAGGCTGTCCGGCCTGGCCTTGGCCAGCGCCACCAGGCCGGCGATGTCCTGGACCGGCACCGAGGGGTGCACCACCGCCACCAGCGGCACCGCCCCGATCATCCCGATCGGCGCGAAATCCCGGGCCGGGTCGTAGGGCAGCTTCCTGTACAGCGAGGGATTGATCGCCAGCGTGGTGCTGGTGGCCACCAGCAGCGTGAGGCCGTCGGCCGGCGCCCGCGCCACCTGCATCGCGCCGATGCCGCTGCCGGCGCCCGGCTTGTTCTCCACCACGAGGGTGCGGCCGAGCAGTGGCTCCATCTCGCGCGCCAGCATCCGGCCCAGCATGTCCGTGGTGCCGCCCGGCGCATAGGGCACGACGATGGTGATGGCCTTGTCGGCCTGGGCCAGCAGGGCGCCCGGGACGGCGGCCACGGCGGCGGCGCCGGCCAGTCGGGTGAGCGCGTGACGACGGTTCATGCGAATGTCTCCTTCGGGGTGATGGCAGGGATGGGGGTGGGCGAGCCGGCCCCGCGGATGCGGTCGACCAGCGCCAGCGGATCCGCGGGCAACTCGTTGCCGCGCCAGGCGACGTGCTGGTCCGGGCGGGACAGGACGAAGGCGTGCCGGTACAGGCCGGCCGCCTCGCGCGACTGCACGTCCAGCACCGCCAGCGGGACGCCGCGCCGGGCGGCCGCCTGCACCAGCGGCCGGGCGTCGGCGCCGGGATCGAAGCGCAGCAGCGTGTACTCCGGCCCCAGCGCGTCGTAGAGCGAGCGGCCGTCGTCCAGCCAGACGTGCGGCGTGCGGCAGCCGGGCACGGTCGAGGGCGTGAACCGGTCCATGGTGTAGCCCGGCGGCGGCTCGCCGTCGTAGGCGATCAGCGGCGAGGCATCGTAGAAATAGCCGAAGTTCAGGCCGGCACAGCAGTACTGCTTCACGTTCAGGTCGTAGAGGGCGCGGCCGGCGGCGGCGCGCGCCGCCGCGCCGGCCGGACCGGGCGCCTCGATGCCCTCGGGCACCCCCTCGCGCTCCTTCTGCAGCGCCAGTGCATGGTTCATGGCGAAGCGCGAGACCTGCTCGGTGATCGGCAGCCGCTCGGCTTCGTAGGCGGCCAGCGCCGCTTCGGCGGCCCAGCCGTTCAGGCGCGCCGCCAGCAGCCAGGACAGGTCCATCGCGTCGGCGATGCCGGCGTTCATGCCGTAGCCGGCCATCGGGATCCACAGGTGCGAGGCGTCGCCGCAGATGAAGACCCGGCGGTCGCGGAACTTGTCGGCCACCAGGCGCCGGCCCACCCAGTCTTCCTTCGAGAGGATCTCGTAGCGGAAGTCCGCGCCGACGCCCAGGATGGTGCGGATCGCCCAGTCGCGGTCGACCGCATCGAAGTCGGTCTCGTCGGCCTTCAGGTAGTTGTGCAGCAGGAAGGTCTCGCGGCCGTCGATCGCGTAGACGTTGCCGCAGCGGCGCGGGTTGAGCGAGAAGGTGCCCCAGGCCGGCGGGTGCTGCGCCCGCGCCAGCAGGTCGGGGGCGCGGAAGTAGGTCGACTGCACCCGGCCGACCACGTCGGTGCCCGAGAGCCTGGCGCCGATCTGCTTGCGCACCCCGGAGCGGCCGCCGTCGCAGCCGACCAGGTAGTCGCAGCGGATGCGCACCTCCTCGCCGGTGTCCAGGTGGACACCGGCGGCGCGCACGCCGTCCACGTCCTGCGTGAAGCCGTCGACGCGGGTGCGGTTGAGGATGCGCACGCCCGGCGTCGCCTCGGCATGGGCGAACAGCACCGGCTCCAGGTAGATCTGGTTGATGCGGTGCGGCGGCTCGGGCGTCGGCCACCCGGTGTCGGGGCCGCGGGTGGCGGTGTAGCGGTCGCGCCGTGCGGGGATCGGGATGCGCGACAGCTCCTGGCCGGTGAAGGTGGTGCGGTAGGCGACATCGTTGGGATGGTCGGCCGGCAAGCCGGCCTCGCGCAGCGCCGGGGCCACGCCGAGGCGCCGGAAGATCTCCATCGAACGGGCCGAGACGTGGTTGCACTTGACGCTGGGCGGCTCGCCTCGGTGCCGGATCTCGGCCAGGGTGACCGCGATGCCGCGCCGGGCCAGGTCCATGGCCAGCGTCAGCCCCACCGGTCCGGCGCCGACGATGAGCACCTGCGTCTGCAGGTCGAGCGGCATGGGAACAACTCCAGAAAACAGGGGAAGGGGTTGATTAAAGGCAAACTTCCAGCCGGCCGACAATGAATCTTTGATGCCGATTCATAAAAAACCCTTATCGATGCGGACGCTGCCCTCGGTGCGGCAGCTGCGCGCGTTCGTCGCCGTCTACCGCACCGGGCAGGTGTCGGCGGCCGCCGCGCAGCTGGCGCTCACCCAGCCCGCCGTCACGGTGCTGCTGCGCGAACTGGAAGCCAAGCTGGGGGTCAGGCTGTTCGACCGCAGCACCCGCACGCTGCGCCGCACCGAGGCGGCGGCCGAGGCGATCGCCTATGCCGAGCGGGCGCTGGCCGAACTGGAGGCGCTCGGGACCAGCATGGCCGAACTGGCCGGCGTGCGGCGCGGCCGCGTGCGCATCGCCGCCACCGCCACCGTGGCCCAGACGCTGCTGCCGCCGGTGCTGCGCCGCTTCCTCGACGAGCACCCCGGGGTGAAGGTGGAGGTCGAGGACGTGGCGCCGACCGGCTTCGTCGAAACCCTGCTGGCCGAGCGGGTCGACTTCGGCATCGGCACCCTGGAGCAGCCGGTGCCGGGGCTGCGCGAGCAGGTGTTCCTGCGCGACAACCTGGCCGCGGTGAGCCTGGCCGGCCCCCGGTTTCCGTCCGGCAAGCCGATCACCTGGCGGCAGCTGGCGGCGCTGCCGCTGGTGACCGTCAAGCCGGGCTATGGCGTGCGCCGGCGCATCGAGGCAGCCGCCGATGCGGCCGGGGTGCGGCTGCAGGTGGCGCACGAGGTCTCGCTGCTGACCACGGCCCTGGCGATGGCGGCCAGCGGACTGGGCGTGGCGGTGGTGCCGGCCTCGCTCCTGGCCTACGTCGCCGATGCGCGGCTGGTGGCCCGCCGGCTCACCCGGCCGGCGGTCGAGCGCAATACCGCGGTGGTGAGCAAGCAGGAGCGCGCCCTGATGCCGCCGGCGCAGGCCTTCGTCGACCTGCTGCTGGCCGGCCCTGCGCACCCCTGACGCGAGGGTGCAGCGGGCCAAGCCGATGGGGAGTCGCGCGCCGCTCGTCCGTCACTGCCTGCGGCGCGCCACGGCAGTGCCGCCCTGCTCCTGCTGGGCGCGGCGCCACCAGGCCCACTGGCGCTCCAGGTCGCCGCCGAAATCGCGGTGGAGCAGGACTTGCGCCACCCTGGAGCAGAACTGCGCGTCGGGCATGGCAAGGCGCGCTTGTTCGGACGTCCGGCTGCATTCCAGGTAGTGCCTGCGCAGGGTCGGGCTGTCCATCTGGGCAATGCCGGGCGGCGCGGCGGCCCCGGCGGTTCCGGCGGCAGCCAGCCACAGCAGCCCGCCGGCAAGAGGCTTGGATCCGGTCATGACAGGTTTCCCGGCGCCGCTGGAAACCGGCGCCCTGCCCCCATTGCATCCTCCGCCGACCGGGGTGGAAACAGGAGAAACCTCCCGGCTTGCCTGCACCCGACCCCCTACACTGCCGCGGTGGCGAAGGACAAGACGAACTACAGCTGCACCGAGTGCGGCGGCAGCACGCCCAAGTGGCAGGGCAAGTGCCCGCATTGCGGCGCCTGGAACACCCTGGTCGAGACCGTGGCGGAAACGCCTGCGGCCCAGCGCCACCGCTTCGCCTCGCTGGCGCCCACCTCGGCGATCGCCGTGCTGGCCGACATCGAGGCGGCCGAAGTGGCGCGCACGCCCACCGGCATCGGCGAGCTGGACCGGGTGCTGGGCGGCGGCATGGTCGAGGGCGGGGTGGTGCTGATCGGCGGCGACCCCGGCATCGGCAAGTCGACGCTGCTGCTGCAGGCGCTCGACGGGCTGCAGCGCGCCGGCACGGCCACGCTTTACGTCACCGGCGAGGAGTCGGGTGCCCAGGTGGCCCTGCGCTCGCGCCGGCTCGGCCTGGACCAGTCGCAGGTGCAGGTGCTGGCCGAGATCCAGCTGGAGAAGATCCTGGCCGCGCTCGCGGCCACGCAGCCGGCCATCGCGGTGATCGACTCGATCCAGACCGTCTATTCGGACCAGCTCACCTCGGCGCCCGGCTCGGTGGCGCAGGTGCGCGAATGCGCGGCGCACCTGACGCGCGCGGCCAAGGCCGGCGGCACCGCCATCGTGCTGGTCGGCCACGTGACCAAGGAGGGCGCGCTGGCCGGCCCGCGCGTGCTGGAGCACATGGTCGACACCGTGCTCTATTTCGAAGGTGACACGCACTCCAGCTTCCGGCTGGTGCGGGCGATCAAGAACCGCTTCGGCGCGGTCAACGAGATCGGCGTGTTCGCCATGACCGAGAAGGGCCTCAAGGGCGTGGCCAACCCGAGCGCCATCTTCCTGTCGCAGCACGCCGAGCCGGTGCCGGGCAGCTGCGTGCTGGTGACGCTGGAGGGCACCCGGCCGCTGCTGGTCGAGGTGCAGGCACTGGTGGACAGCGGCGGGCCCAGCCCGCGCCGGCTCTCGGTCGGCCTGGAGCGCGACCGCCTGGCCATGCTGCTGGCGGTGCTGCACCGCCATGCCGGCATCGCCTGCATGGACCAGGACGTGTTCGTCAACGCGGTCGGCGGCGTGCGCATCACCGAGCCGGCCGCCGACCTGGCGGCGATGCTGGCGATCACCTCCTCGCTGCGCGGCAAGCCGCTGCCCAAGGGCTTCATCGCGTTCGGCGAAGTCGGCCTGGCCGGCGAGGTGCGGCCGGCGCCGCGCGGCCAGGAGCGCCTGCGCGAGGCCGCCAAGCTGGGCTTTTCGGTGGCGGTGGTGCCCCGGGCCAACGCCCCGAAGAAGGGCAGCCGCGACATCGAGGGGCTCGCCATCCATGCCGTCGACCGGATCGAGGAGGCGATGGAAGCCGTGCGGGCGCTGGCGTGACGCGAGCGTTGCTATTCACGTCATGCCGGCGCAGGCCGGCGGTGAGTTCAACCGGTCAATGCAACAGTATCGAAACTGTTGGAGATCGGGATGGAGATGGCGAAGTCGCGAGGGCTGACTCGGTGGCAGCAGGCGGAGCTCTGGAGCCGCTGGAAAGCTGGCC
>NZ_JAKFCM010000115.1:0-1752 GCF_036676645.1 Ramlibacter sp. | reverse complement strand
CCCCCGCACCGACGCCGCCTGGCTGGCGGCGCACTGGATGCCTTACACCGGCAACCGCGAATTCCAGGCCAACCCCCGCCTCATCACCAGCGGCCAGGGGGCCTACTACACCAGCCACGACGGGCGCCAAATCTTCGACGGCCTCTCCGGCCTGTGGTGCACCGGCCTGGGCCATGCGCGCAAGGAAATCGTGGACGCCGTGAGCCGCCAGGTGGCCACGCTCGACTATTCACCCGCCTTCCAGTTCGGCCACCCGCTGGCGTTCGAGCTGGCCAACAAAATCGTCGAGCGCATGCCCGCCGGCCTCAACCGCGTGTTCTTCACCGGCTCGGGTTCGGAGTCGGCCGACACGGCGCTCAAGATGGCGCGCGCCTACTGGCGCACCAAGGGCCAGGCCAGCAAGACGCGGCTGATCGGCCGCGTCAAGGGCTACCACGGCGTGAACTTCGGCGGCATCTCGGTCGGCGGCATCGCGGCCAACCGCAAGCTCTTCGGTCAGGGCGTGGAAGCCGACCACCTGCCCCACACCCAGCCGCCCAACGGCAGCTTCTACCGCGGCATGCCGCCCGAGGCCGGGCCCCACGGTGCCGCGCTGGCCGACGAACTGCTGGCGCTGATCGCGCTGCACGACGCCTCCAACATCGCGGCCGTCATCGTCGAACCCTTCTCGGGCTCGGCCGGCGTGGTGATCCCGCCCGTGGGTTACCTGCAGCGCCTGCGCGAGATCTGCACGGCCAACAACATCCTGCTGATCTTCGACGAGGTCATCACCGGCTTTGGCCGCACCGGCAGCTGGACCGGCTCGGAAGCCTTCGGCGTCACGCCCGACATCCTCAACATCGCCAAGCAGGTCACCAACGGCGCGCAGCCGCTGGGCGCGGTGATCGTGCGGCAGGACATCTGCGACACCTTCATGGCCGCGGGTGGCCCCGAGTACATGCTGGAGTTTCCGCACGGCTACACCTACTCGGCCCACCCGGTGGCCTGCGCTGCCGGCATCGCCTCGCTCGACCTGCTGGAGAGCGACAACGCGCTGCAGCGCGTGCGCGAACTCGCGCCGTACTTCGAAAACGCCGTGCACGGCTTGCAGGGCGCGAAACACGTGGCCGACGTGCGCAATTTCGGTCTGGCCGCGGGCATCACCATCGCGCCCCTGCCGGGCGAGCCGGCCCGGCGGCCCTACGAGATCGCCATGGCCATGTACCAGAAGGGCTTTTACGTGCGCTACGGCGGCGACACGATCCAGCTCGCGCCGCCCTTCATCAGCACGCCGGCGGAGATCGACCGCATGGTCAGTGCGCTGGGCGATACGCTGAACAAGACGCTTTAACCCCCCGCAGCGCTTCGCGCTACCCCCCAGGGGGCAACCCGATGCGGCCCGGCAAAGCCGGTTCCGCCGGGTTCTCGGCTTGGGCACAGCGCTCCGGCTGCCCCGGCGCCAGCCCACTGGCCACCAAGCGCACGATCAGTTCTTCCGCGTTGTCGTAGTCGCGCGTGGTCAGCGCCGGCTTGCCCAGCAGCAGCGCGAACTGGGCCTGCTGCTCGGCGTAGGCCTGCGTGACCGACCAGATGATGAACATCAGGTGCGTGAAGTTCACGCGCGCGATGCGGCCTTCGCGCGCCCAGCGCTCGAAGGTGCGCACCTCCTTGCGCAGCAGCGGCCCCACGCGCGCGGTGATGGCTTCGCCGTACCTTGGTGCACCGGCGATCACCTCTTTGGTGAATACCTTGACCCCATTGGGGCGTTCGCGC
>NZ_JAKFCM010000114.1:0-1888 GCF_036676645.1 Ramlibacter sp. | reverse complement strand
CGCGCCCATGGCGATCTGCAGCTGCACGAGATCGCCGAATTGACCCGCACGCCGGCGGAAACGGTGAAGAGCCGCTTGCGCTATGCGCTGCAGAAGTTACGTCGGCTGCTGGCTGACCCCGCCACAGCCGCAGAGGTATCCGCATGAAAGACCGGCAACCGATGTCCGCCGAGGAGCAACAACTGCTGCAGCATTTCCGCGCGCACCAGGGCGACGAGCCCTCGGCCGCGCTGGATGCGCGGATTCTCGCGGCGGCCGCCACGCAGGTGCGCCAGCAGAGCAAGCGCCCGCCAGGGTTGGCGCGGCTGCATGCCTGGCTGTTCGGCGGCGCCGCACGGGTGCGCTGGAGCGTGGCGCTGGGCAGCGTCGCGCTGCTGGGTTTGGGCCTGGGCTTGAGCTTGAGAAGCTTCCCGCCGGCACCCACCCACTACGACAGTCCGGCGCCTGCCGCACCGGCGCTGCAACGCCATGCCGCGCCCGCCCCGCAGAAGAAGGCTGGGGCCGAGTCAGCCCGGCTGAGCGAACCGGCCGTCAGCGTGATGGCCGATAGCGCGGCACCGTTGTCCGAGGCCGCCGCCCAGGCGCCGAACGTCAGCGTGCGCGGCAAGGTTGAGGCAGAGGCGCCGTTGCCGGACGAGTTGCGCGACGCCTTGCAGCAGATCCTGCAGCTGCGCGACAGCGGTCGGCAGGCGGACGCGGCCGAGCGGCTCGGCAAGTTGCAGCAGCGCTATCCGCAGTTGGATATCGAGGCGCAGCTGCGGCGTGTGCAGGCGCAGGATGGGGGGGCGCATTGAAGGAAAATCTGCCTTGCCAGGCGCCGGTTGGCGGGCCAGCATTGCCGTATCTGTCGGCCTTGTTTAGAGCGATCATGACTCTCACGCGTTATTTGCCCTTGGTTCTGTTGCTCCCGCTGTTGAGTGCGTGCGAGCCCAAGGTGGAACCGGTCAAGGTCAAGCCGGAAAAAGTCGTCCCAGCCGCAGTGGAGGAGGTGGCGAAGCCGCTTGCCGCCAGCCCAGCGCCCGCCGTCCAAGCGCCCGCAGCTGTTCCCAAGGCCCCTCAAGCCAAGGTCGCGACACCGGCCGCGGCCGCTGCCGCGCGCCCCAAGGCGGTAAAACCCGAGGTGGTCGAAGGGGGCCAAGATTTGCCGAAAACCAAGCTGGATCTCAGCTTGCCGCCCGAACTGGCCGAGCAGCTGAAAGCTGAGGATGGCGGCGCGGAGGCAGCACTTGCGCCCTTGCTGCCGCCGCTGTTCGAGCAGAAGCGGCCGGTGGTCAATCCGTTCCAGCTCAGTGGCCGGCTGATCACCAATGAGCACGATGAGGACTACTGGAACTCGGTGGAGGGCGCCGAAGTGCAGTTCGAGTTCAAGCGCTAGGCGCTTGCCGCCACGCCGGTGGTTGCCGGCGTATGCGGCCCTTCTTCCTAGAAGCGGTACTGCTGCGCCTGGATCGCCTGGTACAGCGCAGCATCCAGAGGCTGGAAGCGGTCCGCGCCGGGCAGTCGCACCCACAAGGGCTCGTTCACCGAGGCTGGAGCGTAGGCGGCCTGCTTGAGCTCGGTCTTCTTGTACTTGAAGGTGCCGGTGGTTTCCACCTCGCCGAGCAGGCGGATAAACAGCGGCGCCGCATACACCGGCAGTTGCCGATCCAGGTAAACGGCCAGGGCCGCGCCGTCCAGCTGCGCGCCTTCGCTCAGGCGCAGCGCCGCCATGCCGCAGCGGCCATTGGTGCCGGGAATCTCCACACCGTAGACCACCGCGTCCTCCACGCCGGGGAAGGCACCGAGGACGTTCTCCACCTCGGTGGTGGAGACGTTCTCGCCTTTCCAGCGGAAGGTGTCGCCGAGGCGGTCGACGAACTGCGCGTGCTTGCAGCCGATATCGCGCATC
>NZ_JAKFCM010000113.1:0-95526 GCF_036676645.1 Ramlibacter sp. | reverse complement strand
TTGAAGTTCAGGCTGGTGGTGACCGTGAGCGGCACGATGCCGATCTCGCCCAGGATGGCGACGTACAGCGCCACGTCGGCGGTGGCCATCATGACCGGCCCCGAGACGGTGCCGCCCGGCCGCAGCTCGGCGGGGCCGACCTCGTGGACCACGGTGGCCGACCGCCCGCCCACTTCCACGATCTGCACCCGCGTCTGCGGGAACTCCGTCGCGATGAAATCCGCGATCTCCTGCCTGCCTGGCTTGTTCACTGCGTTGCCCCTCATTCCACCCGTTCGATCGTCACCGGCTTGAAGCCCAGGTCCGCCGCCTTGCCCTTGCGGCCACGCGCGCCCCGGGCATTGTTCAACGACCGGATCTCCAGCGTCTCTTCCCGCTCCTTGCCGCCGCGGCCGACACCCGACAGCCGCACGCTGCGCGTGTAGGCCGCGGCGCCGGCCAGCGCGTCCCTGGCCTCCAGGTCGATCAGCATCAGGCCGCGGCCGCCGTTGGCCTGCGGGCGCAGCTCGCCGATCTCGAAGGTGAGGATGCGACCGCCGGTGGACGCGCAGGCGACGTGCGTCGCGGGCGCGTGCAACCCCGTTGCAGCGGCGCCCGCGGGCGCCGGCACGTTGGCCGGCGAGGGCCTGCACACCGCCTCGCCCTCGCCGCAGCTGATGAAGGACTTGCCGCCGCGCTGGCGCGACGTCATGTTCTCCACCGTGGCCAGGAAGCCGTAGCCTGCGCTGTTGGACAGCAGCAGCCAGGCACCGGCGGCGCCGGCGAAGTAATGCACGAGCTGCGTGCCGGCTTCCAGGTCGATGAAGGTGGTCACCGGCTGGCCGTCGCCGCGGCCCCCCGGCAGCGTGGACACCGGGATCGAATAGATGCGCCCGTTGCCGCCGAAGGCCAGCAGCGTGTCCACGGTGCGGCACTCGAAGGTGCCGTACAGGCCATCCCCCGCCTTGAAGGCAAAGCTGCCCGCCTCGTGGCCGTGGCCGTGGCGGGCGCGCACCCAGCCCTTCTGCGAGACGACCACCGTCACCGGCTCGTCGACCACGCGCACTTCGGCGACGGCGCGCTTCTCGGCCTGGATCAGGGTGCGGCGCGCATCGGCGAACTGCTTGGCGTCCTGCTCGATCTCCCTGACCATCAGCCGGCGCAGCGCGGCCGGGCTGCCCAGGATCTCTTCCAGTTTCTTCTGCTCCTCGCGCAGGCTCTTCAGTTCCTGCTCGATGCGGATCGCCTCCAGCCGGGCCAGTTGCCGCAGGCGGATCTCCAGGATGTCCTCGGCCTGCCGGTCCGAGAGGCGGAAGCGCTCGATCAGCGCCGCCTTGGGCTCGTCGCTGCCGCGGATGATGGCGATCACCTCGTCGATGTTCAGCAGCACCAGCTGCCGCCCTTCGAGGATGTGGATGCGGTCCAGCACCTTGTCCAGCCGGTGCCGCGAGCGGCGCTCGATGGTGCGCTGGCGGAACTGGATCCACTCGGTGAGCATCTGGCGCAGCGGTTTCTGCACCGGCCGGCCGTCCAGCCCGACCGAGGTCAGGTTGATCGGCGCCGAAGTCTCCAGGCTGGTGTGCGCCAGCAGCGTGGTGACCAGCTCGCCCTGGTCGATGCGGCTGGTCTTGGGCTCGAACACCAGGCGCACCGCGGCGTCCTTGCTGGACTCGTCGCGCACCGCGTCCAGCACGGCCAGCACGGCCTGCTTCAGTTGCAGCTGCTCGTGCAGCAGCGCCTTCTTGCCCGACTTCACCTTGGGGTTGGTGAGCTCCTCGATCTCCTCCAGCACGCGCTGCGTGCTGACGCCGGGCGGCAGTTCGTGCACCACCAGCTGCCACTGGCCGCGCGCCAGCTCCTCGATCTTCCAGCGCGCCCGCACCTTCAGCGAGCCGCGGCCGCTGCGGTAGGCCTCGGCGATGTCGCCGGCGCTGCTGATGATCTGGCCGCCGCCGGGGTAGTCGGGGCCGGGCAGCAGGGCGAACAGCTCCTCGTCGGACAGCTTCGCGTTCTTCACCAGCGCCACGCAGGCGTCGGCCACCTCGCGCAGGTTGTGGCTGGGGATCTCGGTGGCCAGGCCGACCGCGATGCCGCTGGCGCCATTGAGCAGCGCGAACGGCAGGCGGGCGGGCAGCTGCAGCGGCTCCTGCGTGCTGCCGTCGTAGTTGGGCGCGAAGTCGACCGTGCCTTCGTCGATCTCCTCCAGCAGCAGGTTGGTGATCCTGGCCAGCCGCGCCTCGGTGTAGCGCATGGCCGCCGCCCCGTCGCCGTCGCGGCTGCCGAAGTTGCCCTGGCCGTCGATCAGCGGGTAGCGCTGGCTGAAGTCCTGCGCCATGCGCACCAGCGCGTCGTAGGCCGCCTGGTCGCCGTGCGGGTGGAAGCGGCCCAGCACGTCGCCGACAACCCGGGCGCTCTTGACCGGCTTGGCGCCGGCGCCGCCGCCGAAGCCCAGGCCCATGCGCCACATCGAATACAGGATGCGGCGCTGCACCGGCTTCTGGCCGTCGCTCACGTCCGGCAGCGCGCGGCCCTTGACCACGCTGAGGGCGTATTCCAGGTAGGCACGCTGGGCGTAGCTGGCCAGGTCGATCTGGTCGTCGCTGCCGCCGTCATCCAGGGAAATCAGTTGTTCTTGGTCGCTCATCGGTCAGGTCCAGGGCGTGCCCGGCCGCCAGGGCGCCGGGCGCGCGGGGTTGGCTTCAATCGGTGCCGGCGGACGCCAGCCCCGGCGGGCGCGCCGCCAGCGAAGGCGGCAGGTTGCCGCGGCCGGCAGCGCCGCCCGGCGGGCCGGCCAGTTCGACGCGCACACGGCGCGGGACGCTCCGGCCGGCCGCCACCGCTGCCGGCGGCTTCAGCATGGCGTACAGCTGCATCACCGTCTGCACGTACTGGCGGGTCTCGCGGTAGTCGGGGATCCGGTTGCCCGCGCGCTGCACGGCCCCCTCGCCCGCGTTGTACGCGGCCAGCGCCAGCTCCAGCCGGCCGGGGAACAGGTCGAGCAGGTGGCGCAGGTAGCGGGCGCCGGCGCGGATGTTGGTGCGCGGGTCGGCCAACTTCTTCTCCACACTCTGCTGGCGGTCGGCGCTGACGCCGTAGCGCTGCGCGGTGGATGGCAGCACCTGCATCAGGCCCACTGCGCCCCTGGGCGAGACCGCGGCGGAGTCGAAGCCCGACTCGGTGGCGACCAGGGCCTTGAGCAGTTCGACATCGATGCCGTGGACCCGGGAGGCTTCGCGCAGGTGGTGCTGGACCTGCTTGTAGCCGGGCGAGACTTCGAAGAAGGCGAACAGCCGCGAGGCGCTGCCGGAGGGCACCGCCACCGGGCGCGGCGTCGGCCGGCGGGCGGCCACGCCCTCGGCCGTATCGAAGCTCTCGCCGCCGCGGAAGAACAGTTCGTAGCGATCGTCCAGCCGCTCGGGGGCGAAGTGCGCGACGCCCCGGGTGTCGACGTAGCCCCAGACGTCGGCCCGGGCCGGCGCGAGCGTGAAGGCCAGCGCAAGAAAGACCGCTGCCGCCAGCCCGGCCCCAGGTGTCATCCCGGGGAAAGCCGGGATCCATCTCCAGGTGCCAGCACCCCCGGGCACGTCGCACGGAAATCCCAGCCCCCTGCGCAACGACGACCTGAGCCTCATGCCGTCGACTCCAGCCCCTGGGCGCGCCGCGCTGCGAACTCGGCCTGCAGCATGGACATCACCACCAGCGAATCGAAGCCGTCGGCTCCGCGCACGCACTCGCGCAGCGTGCCTTCGGCCACGAAACCCTCGCTTTCGTACACGCCGCGCGCCCGCGCATTGTGCGTTCGCACGTCCAGCCAGAAGCGGTGCGCACCCAGGTCGTCGAAGGCCACCCTCTTGGCCACCCGCAGCGCCGCCCGGCCGTAGCCCGCGCCCTTGTCCTGCACCACCATGCGCTTGAGTTCCAGCGACTGGTTCGGGCTCTTGCAGCCGATCAGGATCAGGAACCCGACCGAGACCAGCCCGTCCCCGCCTTCGATGATGAAGTGCCGGAAATCCGGAAAGCGGATCGCCGCCTCGTGCTGGGTGCGTTCCCAGGGCGTGATGTACGGCAGGTTGGCGGGGTCGCGCTCGACCGAGAGCACGTACGCCAGGTCGCTCTGCATGGTCGGGCGCAGCCGCACGCGCGCCGGCGAGCGCGGCGAAGGCGATTCGGCGGCCGGCAGCATCGTCGTCATCCGTCCGGGTCAGACGTCGACTTCCACGGCGTCGCCGTGCAGTTCCATCAGCTCGCGCCGGGCCGCCGCCTCGCCCTTGCCCATCAGCTTGGTGATCAGGCCCTCGGTACCGGCGAAATCCAGCTTGCCCAGCTGCACCGGCAGCAGCCGGCGCGTGTCGGGGTTGAGCGTGGTCTCCCACAGCTGCTCGGCACTCATCTCCCCCAGTCCCTTGAAGCGGCTGATGGTCCAGCCGCCTTCCCTGACCCCCTCCTTGCGCAGCTTGTCGAGGATGCGGGTCAGCTCGCCCTCGTCGAGCGCGTATTCCTTGCCGGCCGGCTTCCTGCCGCGCGCCGGCACGTCCACCCGGAACAGGGGCGGCCGTGCCACGTACACGTGGCCGGCTTCGATCAGCTTGGGGAAGTGCCGGAAGAACAGCGTCAGCAGCAGCACCTGGATGTGCGAGCCGTCGACGTCGGCGTCGGACAGGATGCAGACCTTGCCGTAGCGCAGGCCGGACAGGTCGGGTTCATCGCTGGGGCCGTGCGGGTCGACCCCGATCGCCACCGCGATGTCGTGGATCTCGGTGTTGGCGAACAGGCGGTCGCGCTCGACCTCCCAGGTGTTGAGCACCTTGCCGCGCAGCGGCAGGATGGCCTGCGACTCCTTGTCGCGGCCCATCTTGGCGCTGCCGCCGGCCGAATCGCCCTCCACCAGGAACACCTCGTTGTGCGAGATGTCGCGGCTCTCGCAGTCGGTCAGCTTGCCGGGCAGCACGGCCACGCCGGAGCCCTTGCGCTTTTCCACCTTCTGGCCGGCCTTCTGCCGGGTCTGCGCCGCCCTGATCGCCAGCTCGGCCAGCTTGCGGCCGTACTCCACGTGCTGGTTGAGCCACAGCTCCAGGGCCGGCCGCACGAAGCTGGAGACCAGCCGCACCGCGTCGCGCGAATTGAGCCGTTCCTTGATCTGGCCCTGGAACTGCGGGTCCAGCACCTTGGCCGACAGCACGTAGCTGGCGCGGGCGAACACGTCCTCGGGCAGCAGCTTGACGCCCTTGGGCAGCAGCGAGTGCAGTTCGATGAAGCCCTTGACGGCGTTGAACAGGCCGTCGCGCAGGCCGCTCTCGTGGGTGCCGCCGGCGCTGGTGGGGATCAGGTTGACGTAGCTCTCGCGCACCGGGTGGCCTTCGTCGGTGAAGGCCACGCACCAGGCCGCGCCCTCGCCCTCGGCGAAGGTCTCGCTGTTGTCGGCGAAGCCCTCGCCCTCGAACAGCGGGATCACCGGGTCGGCCGGCAGGGTCTGCAGCAGGTAGTCGCGCAGGCCGCCCTTGTACTGCCAGCTCTGGCTCTCGCGCGTCTTCTCGTTGACCAGGTAGACGGCCACGCCGGGCATCAGCACCGCCTTGCTGCGCAGCAGGTGCTGCAACTCGGCCATGGGCAGCTGGCTCGACTCGAAGTACTTGCCTTCCGGCCAGACGCGCACCGTGGTGCCCTGCCGCCGCTCGCCCTCGGCCAGCTTGCGCACCTGTAGGTCCTCGACCACGTCGCCGCCGGAGAACACGATGGTGGCGACCTGGCCTTCGCGGTGGCTGGTGACTTCCATGCGCCTGGCCAGCGCGTTGGTCACCGACACGCCGACGCCGTGCAGGCCGCCGGAGAAGCTGTAGGCGCCGCCCTTGCCCTTGTCGAACTTGCCGCCCGCGTGCAGCCGGGTGAACACCAGTTCGATCACCGGCGCCTGTTCCTCCGGGTGCAGCCCGAAGGGGATCCCGCGGCCGTCGTCCTCGATGCTGACCGAGGCGTCGGCGTGCAGCGTGACCTTGATGCGCCTGCCATGGCCGGCCAGGGCCTCGTCGGCGGCGTTGTCCAGCACTTCCTGGACGACGTGCAGCGGGTTGTCGGTGCGGGTGTACATGCCCGGCCGCTGCTTGACCGGCTCCAGGCCCTTGAGGACGCGGATGGAGCCTTCGGAATAGTCGGTGGCGAGGGAGGAACGCGTGGCCATGGGAGGCGGATTGTAGTCGGGCACCCCTTCGGGGCTGTATGGATCCACAGCTGCGGGCAGCATCGATGCCCGCCACGCATCAATCCCGGGCCGCGATTTCATGGGGGTTGTCAGGGCGGCGACGGTCGCCCGCCGGGCCGATTCGCTACATTCGAGCGATGGTTTTTTCGCCCGCCCGCCTCTCCATGCGCCAGGTCGTGCTGTGCGGCGCCATGGTCGTCACGCTGTCCATGGGCATCCGCCACGGCTTCGGCCTGTGGCTGCAGCCGATCACCCAGGCCCAGGGCTGGACACGCGAGACCTTCGCCTTCGCGCTGGCGGTGCAGAACCTGGCCTGGGGCGTGTTCGGCGTGTTCGCCGGCATGCTGGCCGACCGCTTCGGCGCCTTCCGGGTGCTGGCCGGCGGCGCCGTGCTGTATGCGCTGGGGCTGGTGGGGATGGCGCTGTCCCCGAACGCGTTCCTGTTCGCCCTCACGGCCGGCGTGCTGATCGGCGCGGCGCAGGCGGCCACCACCTATGCCGTGGTGTACGGGATCATCGGCCGGCAGATCGACCCGTCCAAGCGGTCCTGGGCCATGGGCGTGGCGGCGGCCGCCGGCTCCTTCGGCCAGTTCCTGATGGTGCCGGTGGAGGGCTTCCTGATCAGCGGGCTGGGCTGGCAGCAGGCGCTGCTGGTGCTGGCGGCGCTGGTGCTGCTGATCGGCCCGTTCGCCTGGGGCCTGCGCGAGCCCGGCTTCCAGTCGGGCCAGCCGGCGCCGCGCGAGCAGACCATCGTGCAGGCGCTGCGCGAGGCCTTCCGGTACCCCAGCTTCCAGTTGCTGATGGCCGGCTACTTCGTCTGCGGCTTCCAGGTGGTGTTCATCGGCGTGCACATGCCCAGCTACCTGAAGGACGAGGGCCTGTCGCCGCAGGTGGCCAGCTACGCGCTGGCGCTGATCGGGCTGTTCAACGTGTTCGGCACCTACGCCGTCGGCGTGCTGGGGCAGAAGTTCGCGCGCCGCAAGATCCTGGCGGCGATCTACTTCGGCCGCTCGGTGGCCATCGTGGCCTTCCTGTGGGCGCCGCTGACGCCGGCGTCGGTGTACCTGTTCTCGGCGGTCATCGGCCTGCTGTGGCTGTCCACCGTGCCGCCCACCAATGCCACGCTGGCGCAGATCTTCGGCGTGGCCCACCTGTCGATGCTGAGCGGCTTCGTGTTCTTCAGCCACCAGATCGGCTCCTTCATGGGGGTCTGGCTGGGCGGCCTGCTGTACGACCGCACCGGCAGCTACGACATCGTCTGGTGGCTGGCGATCGCGCTGGGCGTGTTCGCGGCACTCGTCAACCTGCCCGTGCGCGAGGCGCCGATCCGCCGCGCCCCGCTGGCGCAGCCCGCATGAGCAGGGTCGGCCGCACCCGCAAGCTGCTGGCCTGGGGCGCCGCCGTGGCCCTGCTGGCGGCGGTGTTCGCGCTGTACGCCCAGCCGCAGGTGACGGTGATGCTGACCGAACAGATCTGGGCCTGCTTCGGCGCCTGAGGATGGGCGCCATGCACGGCCTGCAGCCGCCTTCCGACTGGGTCTGCCGCTGGAGCCACCTGGTCCCGGCCGGCGGCACCGTGCTCGACGTGGCCTGCGGCGCCGGCCGCCACATGCGCTGGTTCGCGCGCCTCGGCCATGTCGTGACCGGCGTCGACCGCGACCCAGGCGCGCTGGCCTTCGCCTCGGCCGCCGGCCGCACGGTCCAGGCCGACATCGAGAACGGCCCCTGGCCGTTCGCGGGTGAAACCTTCGACGCGCTGGTCGTCACCAACTACCTGTGGCGGCCGTTGTGGCCGGCCCTGCTGGGCAGCCTGGCGCCGGGCGGCGTGCTGCTCTACGAGACCTTTGCCGAAGGCAACGAGACCGTGGGCAAGCCCTCGCGGCCGGACTTCCTGCTGCGCCATGGCGAGCTGCTGGAACTGTGCCGCGGCCTGCGGATCGTGGCCTACGAGGACGGTTACCTGGACGATCCGCCGCGCTTCGTCCAGCGCGCCGCAGCGGTGCGGATGGGTCCTGCCGACGGAAGGGCTCGCTACCGCCTCCAGATAGAATCCGCCATTCCCGAGCGAACCCGACAATGACCTCCATCACTGGCAGCATCGTGGCCCTGGCGACCCCGATGCAGGACGACGGCAGCGTGGACTATCCCACCCTGCGCAAGCTGATCGACTGGCACATCGCCGAGGGCACCGACTGCATCGGCGTGGTCGGCACCACCGGCGAGTCGCCCACGGTCAACGTGCAGGAGCACCAGGAGATCATCCGCGTCTCGGTCGAGCAGGCGAAAGGGCGGGTGCCCGTCATGGCCGGCTGCGGCGCCAACTCCACCGCCGAGGCGATCGAGCTGGCGAAGTTCGCGAAGAAGGTCGGCGCCGACTGCCAGCTGCAGGTGGTGCCCTACTACAACAAGCCCACCCAGGAAGGCCAGTACCGGCACTTCAAGGCCATCGCCGAGGCGGTGGGCGACCTGCCGATGGTGCTGTACAACGTGCCCGGACGCACGGTCGCGGACATGCAGCACGACACCGTGCTGCGGCTCGCGCAGGTGCCCGGCATCGTCGGCATCAAGGAAGCCACCGGCAACATCGAGCGCGCCCAGTGGCTGCTGCGCGACCGTCCGGCCGGGTTCTCCGTGTATTCCGGCGACGACCCGACCGCGGTCGCACTGATGCTCTGCGGCGGCGACGGCAACATCAGCGTCACCGCCAACGTGGCGCCGCGCCTCATGCACGAGCTGTGCATGGCGGCCGTGAAGGGCCAGGCGCGCCAGGCCATGGAGATCCAGAACCGCCTGCTGCCGCTGCACAGGCAGCTGTTCGTGGAAGCCAATCCGATCCCGCTGAAGTGGGCCATGGCGCGCATGGGCCTGTGCGGCCCGGCGCTGCGCCTGCCGATGACGCCGCTGGCGCCTGCCTACCACGCGCAGGTGGAGGCTGCGCTGCGCTCCGCCGGCGTGCTGGCCTGAACCCGAGAGAAGGAAAGACGTGAAGCGATTTGCAAAGCTGGGCGTGCTGGCCGCCTGCGCCGCGCTGGCGGCTTGCTCGGTCCTGGAGAACGACCGGATCGACTACAAGTCGGCCAGCAAGGGGCCGACGCTGGAAGTCCCGCCGGACCTGACCCAGCTGGCCCGCGACTCGCGCTACCAGGTACCGGGCGGCCCCGTCACGGCCAGTTCCTACCAGGTCGGACAGGCGGCCTCCGGCGTTCCCACGGCCGCCAACACCGTGGGCGACGTGCGCATCGAGCGGGCCGGCGACAAGCGCTGGCTGGTCGTCAACCGTCCGGCCGACCAGCTGTGGGGGCCCGTGCGCGATTTCTGGCAGGAGAACGGCTTCCTGCTCTCCATGGACCAGCCCAACCTGGGCATCATGGAGACCGACTGGGCCGAGAACCGCGCCAAGATCCCGCAGGACATCATCCGCAGCACCCTGGGCAAGCTGATCGACTCGGTCTACTCGACCGCCGAGCGCGACCGCTTCCGCACCCGCTTCGAGCGCGCCCCCAACGGCGGCACCGAGATCTACGTCAGCCACCGCGGCATGATCGAGGTCTACAGCAACACCCAGAAGGACCAGACGGTGTGGCAGCCGCGCCCGTCCGACCCGGAACTCGAGACCGAATTCCTGCGCCGGCTGATGGTGGAGCTGGGCGTGTCGCAGGAGCAGTCCAAGGCGCTGGTCGCGGCCGGCTCGGACAAGCCCATCGCGCGCGTGGCCACCGTCGACGACACGCCGGTCGTGCAGATCGACGAAGGCTTCGACCGCGCGTGGCGCCGCGTGGGCCTTGCGCTGGACCGCACCGGCTTCACGGTCGAGGACCGCGATCGCAGCCAGGGCACCTACTTCGTGCGCTACGTGGCGCCCAACGCCGACCGCAAGGAGCCGGGCTTCTTCGGCAAGCTGCTGAATTTCGGGCGCAGCGAGCAGGCCGAGGCGCCGCTGAAGTACCGCATCGCCGTGCGCAGCCAGGGCGACTCCACCACCGTCTCGGTGCTCGACGACAAGGGCGCGCCCGCGGCTTCGGCCAATGCGCAGCGGATCGTCCAGGTCATCGCGGACGACCTGAAGTGACGGGGGATGACGAGTGACTTCGGCCACGGGGTCGCTCGGGCCGCGCGGCGGCGAGGGCGTGCGGGGAACGCGTCGTTCGCCATCGCGGTAGCCGCGGGCCGGGCATGATCCGCTTCAAGAGCCTGGGCAGCGGCAGCTCGGGCAACGCCACGATCGTCCAGGCGCGCAGCGGCAGCGCCACCACCCACCTGCTGGTCGACTGCGGCCTGGGGATAAGGACGCTGGACAAGCGCCTGGGGCAGGCCGGCCTGCTGGCCGAACAGGTCGATGCCATCTTCATCACCCACGAGCACGCCGACCACATCGGCTGCGCGCGAACGCTGGCGCTGCGCGAACGCATCCCGGTGTGGATGTCCGAGGGCACGTGGCTGGGGCTGGGCCAGCCGGACTTCGACGGACTGCTGCGCGTGGCCGGCGACGGCGTGGACATCGAGCTGGGCGAATTGCGGTTGCGCCCGTTCACGGTGCCGCACGACGCGCGCGAGCCGCTGCAGCTGACCTGCACCGACGGCGCTGCGCGGCTGGGCATCCTGACCGACCTCGGGCATGCCACGCCGCACATCATCGGCCAGCTGGCCGGCTGCGACACCCTGCTGCTGGAGTGCAACCACGACCCGCAGCTGCTGCAAAGCGGGCCCTACCCCTTCTTCCTGAAGAAGCGCGTGGGCGGCGACTGGGGCCACCTGGCCAACGGCGACGCCGCCGCCATCGCGCAGGCGCTGCTCGGGCATGGCCTCAGGCAGGTGGTGGCCGCGCACCTGAGCGAGCAGAACAACCGCCCCGACCTGGCGCGCGCCGCCCTCGCTGCGACACTGGGGACGGCGGTCGAGGTACACGTCGCCGACGGCCCCAGCGGCAGCGGCTGGCTGGCGGCCTGAGGATCGTGTCGTTGCGGCCTCGAGCCGCGATCGAATCGTCGGTCGACCGGACACGCACGCCGCAGGCGGCGGCAGACGGTTCCGGCCTTCGCCGGGACGACAAGAAGCACAAAAGCCGCCCGAAGGCGGCTTTTGCAGGGGGCGCGCAGCGCTTACTTGCTGGCGGCGGACGCAGCCGGCGCAGCGGCGGGAGCCGCAGCGGTATCGGAAGCAGCCGGAGCAGCGGCCGGGGCGGCGCCAGCCTCGGAGGCGGCCGGTGCGGCAGCCGGAGCGGCGGCCGGCGCCGGCGCGGGTGCAGGAGCGGGAGCAGCGGCAGGCGCGGGAGCCGGCGCAGGAGCGGGCTCTTCGGTCTTGCCGCAGGCGGTCAGGGCGACGGCGGCCACCAGCGACGCCAGGACGAGCGAGTTCTTCATTGGGAGGATCCTTTGGGTTTTCGAATTTCCGGAAACTGCGGCGCTACCCCGATGGCGCGCTGCATGAGCAGCGGCAACTCGAGCTGCGTCTGCTCAACAAAAAATTATAGGTTCAAACCCTGTTTCACGCGTGTGACCCTGATGGCAACAGGCGTCACAGGCCCAGCGTCGTCGCCGGAAATGCCGGCGAACTTTTCTGCAGCCACTCGCCCAGCAGTTCGCGCAGCGCGAGCCGCCGCGCCGGCTCGCTGCCGCTGACGCCGATGCAGCGCTGCGGGTCCATGCGCTGCATCACCCAGCCGGGACTCCAGACCAGGCTGGGGACTTCCAGCTCGTCGGCCGAGGGACAGGCCCGTGCCTCGACGATGTGCGACCAGGCCTGCCGCCAGCTCACGAAGCGGGCGTGCCGCCGGGGCAGCTCGTCGTAGCGGCGCGCCAGCAGCACGCAGCGGCGCCCGCCCGCCGACCAGGCGTGCAGCGACTCGGCCACCGCGCGTTCGCCCAGCGGCCAGTCGGCGAAGGACGGATCGGCCAGGACCACCTCGCGCCAGCCCTCGCGCGCGGCGCAGGCCAGCGCATCGCGCACGAGTTGCGCGAACGCCTGCCGCCCTTCGAAGCGGCCCTGCGGCAGCGCCGCCGCGCTCATGCCGGCTCCTCGTGCGCCCAGCCGGCTTCGCACCAGGCCGCCAGCAGCTGCAGGGCCTCCTCGCTGGCGCGCGACAGCTCGGCGCCGTCCAGCCGGCGCTCGTCGGCCAGCCGGCGCATCAGCCGCGCGTCCGGTCCCGAGGCATGCCAGCTCTCGCCGTTGATGAACAGGTGGCGGCCGTCGTAGAGCATGCGGGTGCGGCGGTCCAGCCGCACCGAACGGCGGGCCCCCGGTGCCGCCCCCGGCTCGAACCAGACGTCGGGCTTGGGCTCGCTCAGGTACTCGCCGAGTGCGCGCGGCAACGCCTGCGGGTCCTTCAGCGCGGCGCGCAGGGCTTCCTGCGCGAAGCGCCGCAGCTCGGGCGGAATCTCGCCGGGCGCGCGCACGGCGCTCTGGCCGGGGTCGCGGTACAGCGCCTCGCCCGCATCGCCGGCGTCCTCGTCGGCCAGGCGCAGCAGCAGCTCGCGCGCCAGCTCGGACCGCTGCGGCGCGCGAAAGCCGATCGAGTACGTCTGGCACTCCCCCTCGGCAATGCCGTCGTGCGCATGGCGGGGTGGCAGGTACAGCATGTCGCCCGGCTCCAGCACGTGCTCCTCCTGCGGCTCGAAGCCGGCCAGGATCTTCAGCGGCACGCCCTCCTGCAGCGAGAGGTCCTCCTGCCGGCCGATGCGCCAGCGGCGCCGACCCTGCGCCTGCAGCAGGAACACGTCGTAGCTGTCGAAGTGCGGGCCGACGCCGCCGCCGTGCGTCGCATAGCTGATCATCAGGTCATCGAGCCGTGCCTGCGGCACGAAGCGGAAGCGCTGCAGCAGCTCGTGCGCGGTGTCCAGGTGCAGGTCCACGCCCTGGACGAGCAGGGTCCAGCCGGCGCGCGACAGCGGCGGCAGGACGCGCCGCGCGAACGGACCGCGGCGCAGCGTCCACTGCCCGCCCGCCTGCTGCTCGACCACGCGCGACTCCACCTCCTCGCGCGCGGCCAGCGCGAACAGACCGGCGCGTCCCAGCAGGGGCCGGAACCCGGGGATGGCACCGCGCACCAGCAGCGGCTTGCGCTGCCAGTGGCGCTTCATGAACTGGCGCGGCGACAGGCCGCCGAGCAGCGGCGAGGGCAGGTGGACGTCCATCGAGGGCGGGGGAACTGCGAGAATTCTCGCCTATGCAAGTCACCCCGCAATGCGTCGTCGCCCTGACCTGGACGCTCAAGGACACCCTGGGCGAGGAGCTGGACGTGCTGTCCGATCCGGTGGAGTTCCTGGTGGGCGGCGACGACCTGCTCGCCCGCATCGAAGAGGCGCTGCAAGGCCACGAACCCGGCGCCCGGCTCGACCTGCACCTGGAGCCGGAAGATGCGTTCGGCGACTACGACGACCAGCTGGTGTTCCTGGAGCCGCGCGCCCTGTTCCCCGCGGAACTGGAAGAAGGGATGACCTTCGAGGGACTGCCCCGGGGCGCCAGCCCGCAAGCGCCGGCCGATCGCCTGTACACCGTCACCGAGATCTATCCCGACCACGTGGTGGTGGATGGCAACCACCCCCTGGCCGGCATCGCGCTGCGCCTGCACCTGAAGGTGGAAGGCGTGCGCGAGGCCACCGAGGAGGAGATCGGGCGCGGTTCGGCCGGTACGGGGTTCTTCCGCGTGGAGCGCAGCGATCAGGAGCGGTAGATCACCCCGTTCTCGACCCGCACGCGGTCGCCCACGCGCAGGTCGCCCAGCGCGCCGACCTCGTAGGTGCGCCACTGGCCCTGGTCGGTCTGCACGGTGACGCGATAGGCCGGGCCCGCCGCGCCGGCGGCCGCGGTGCTCTCCTGCCGCTGGCCCATGCGGTTGCCGATGGCCGCCCCGGCCGCGCCACCCAGCACGGTGGCCGCGCTGCGGTTGTCGCCTTCGTTGATGTGCTTGCCGGCGATGTTGCCGACCACCGCCCCGATGATGCCGCCCACCACCGCATTGCGCACGCCGGGGTTGGTGGCGCTGGTGGCCCCCATCTGCACGGTCTGGATGTCGGTCACGCGGCCGGTTTCCACGCCTTGCGGTACCGTCTGCGCGGTGGTGGCGCTGGGATAGGTGGTGCCGGGCGCCGTGCTCACGCTCGGGTAGACCGGCGTGCTGGGATAGGTGGCGACGGGCTGGGTGGGGTTGCTGCCGCAAGCGGCGAGGCCGGCCGCGACGACGGTGGCGCCGGCGAGGGTGAAGATGCGATTGCGCATGGAACTCTCCTGGGAAATGCAGACAACGGCGCAGCCAGGGCGCGCCCCGTGCTTTTCATTACAGGCATTCCGGCGCCGGCCGTGCCACCGCCATTGCCGCGCATGGTTGTAGGAGACCGCGGGAGAGGCTGTAGGCGCGCGCCGGACCGCGCCTCAGGCCTTGCCGGTGGAACCGTACCCGCCCTCGCCGCGCTGGGTGGCGGGAAACTCGGCGACCACGTTGAACCGCGCCTGCACCACCGGCACGATCACCAGCTGCGCCAGCCGCTCCATCGGCTGCAGCGTGAACGGCGTGTCGCTGCGGTTCCAGCAGCTGACCATCAGCTGGCCCTGGTAGTCGCTGTCGATCAGGCCGACCAGGTTGCCCAGCACGATGCCGTGCTTGTGGCCCAGCCCCGAGCGCGGCAGGATCAGCGCGGCGTAGCCGGGGTCCTTCAGCCAGATCGCGATGCCCGTGGGCACCAGCTTCCAGTCGTTGGGCGGCAGCTCCAGCGGCCGCTCGATGCAGGCGCGCAGGTCCAGCCCGGCGCTGCCGGGCGTGGCATAGGTGGGCAACTGGTCCGTCATGCGCGGATCCAGGATCTTGACGTCGACTCTCATGCGGGAAGGTTGCCGGGCAGCCGGCGCGCGATTTCGGCGACCAGCATCCGGGCCAGCTGCAGCTTGGGCGCGCGCGGCAGCTCCTGCTCGCCGTGCTCGTCCACCAGCAGCAGCTGGTTGTCGTCGAGGCCGAAGGTGAGCGGGCCGATGTTGCCGGCCAGCAGCGGGATGCCCTTGCGCGCGCGCTTGGCACGGGCGTGGGCCAGCAGGTCGTGGCTCTCGGCGGCGAAGCCGACGCAGAACAGGCGGCCGCTGCGCGCCCGCTCGCCCTGCGCCACGGTCTGCAGGATGTCCGGGTTCTCGGTGAAGGCAAGCACCGGGGGCTGGCCGGAACCGTCCTTCTTGATCTTCTCGCCGGCCTCGCTGGCGGGCCGCCAGTCGGCCACGGCCGCGGTGGCCACGAAGACGTCGGCTTCGGGCACGGCGGCCAGCGTGGCCTGCAGCATCTGGCGCGCCGACGTCACGTCGACCCGCCGGACGCCGCGCGGCGTCGGCAGGTGCACCGGGCCGGCCACCAGCGTGACCTCGGCACCGGCTTCCCGGGCGGCCCTCGCGATGGCGAACCCCATCTTGCCGGACGAGTGGTTGGTGATGCCGCGGATCGGGTCCATGGCCTCGAAGGTCGGCCCCGCCGTGACCACCACGCGCTGGCCGCGCAGCGGCTTGGGCTGCAGGAAGGCGGTGATGTCCTCCAGCAGTTCGGCCGGCTCCAGCATGCGGCCGTCGCCGGTCTCGCCGCAGGCCTGGTCGCCGCGGCCGACGCCGAGCAGCACTGCGCCGTCCTGCGCGAGCTGCGCCATGTTGCGCTGCGTGGCCGGGTGCGCCCACATCTCGCGGTTCATCGCCGGCGCCAGCAGCAGCGGCACCCGGCCGATCGGGCGGGCCACGCACAGCAGGCTGAGCAGCTCGTCGGCCCGGCCGACGGCCAGCCTGGCCATGAAGTCGGCGCTGCACGGCGCGACGACGATGGCGTCGGCTTCGCGCGACAGGTTGATGTGGGGCATGTTGTTCGGCTCGCGCGCGTCCCATTGCGAGGTGAACACGGCGCGCCCCGACAGCGCCTGCAGGGTGACCGGGGTGATGAAGCGCTCGGCCGCCTCGGTCATCACCACCTGCACGGCGGCGCCTTCCTTCACCAGCGCCCGGCACAATTCCGCGGCCTTGTAGCAGGCGATACCGCCGGTCAGGCCGAGGACGAGGCGCTTGCCCTGCAGGTCGTTCATGGCGCGAGTGTAAGCGGCGGCCCCTTCCCTATAATCTGGCTTTACCACCACCATTCGGAAGCGCGCCCTTCCGATCGACATGACCAAATTCGTCTTCGTCACCGGCGGTGTGGTGTCCTCCCTGGGCAAGGGAATCGCCTCAGCCTCCCTCGCTGCGATCCTGGAATCGCGGGGCCTCAAAGTCACCCTGATCAAGCTCGATCCGTACATCAACGTCGATCCGGGCACGATGTCGCCGTTCCAGCACGGCGAGGTGTTCGTCACCGACGACGGCGCCGAAACCGACCTCGACCTGGGCCACTACGAGCGCTTCGTGACCACCCGCATGGGCAAGGTCAACAACTTCACCACCGGCCGGATCTACCAGTCGGTGCTCGAGAAGGAACGGCGCGGCGACTACCTGGGCAAGACGGTGCAGGTCATTCCGCACGTCACCAACGAGATCCAGGAGTTCATCCAGCGCGGCGCCCACGTCGGCGAATCCGATGCGGCCGACGTCGCCATCGTGGAGATCGGCGGCACCGTCGGCGATATCGAATCGTTGCCCTTCCTGGAGGCGGCGCGGCAGATGAGCCTGCGGCTGGGCGCCAACCGCACGGCGTTCGTGCACCTGACCTACGTGCCGTTCATCGCCGCCGCCGGCGAGCTCAAGACCAAGCCCACCCAGCACACGGTGCAGAAGCTGCGCGAGATCGGCATCTCGGCCGACGCGCTGCTGTGCCGGGCCGACCGCAAGATCCCCGAGGAAGAGCGCGCCAAGATCTCGCTGTTCACCAACGTGCCCGAATGGGGCGTGATCTCGATGTGGGACGTGGACACCATCTACAAGGTGCCGCGCATGCTGCACGAGCAGGGCCTGGACGGCCTGATCTGCGACAAGCTGCGCCTGAACACGCCGCCCGCCAACCTGCGCCGCTGGGACGACCTGGTGCACGAGGTCGAGCATCCGCAGGGCGAGGTCACGATCGCCATGGTCGGCAAGTACGTCGACCTGTCCGACAGCTACAAGTCGCTCAACGAGGCGCTCAAGCACGCGGGGCTGAAGAACCACGTGCGCGTGAGGATCGACTACCTCGATTCCGAGGCCCTCGCGCCCGACAGCGTCAAGCAGCTCGGCCAGTACGACGCAGTGCTGGTGCCCGGCGGCTTCGGCAAGCGCGGGATCGAAGGCAAGATCGCCGCGGCCCGCTTCGCCCGCGAGAACCAGGTCCCCTACCTGGGCATCTGCCTGGGCATGCAGGTCGCCACCATCGAGTACGCCCGCCACGTGGCCGGCCTGCAGGACGCCAACAGCACCGAGTTCGAGCCGGGCACGCCGCACCCCGTGATCGCGCTGATCACCGAGTGGCAGGACGCCGACGGCACCGTCAAGCGCCGCGACGAGCAGTCCGACCTGGGCGGCACCATGCGGCTGGGCGCGCAGAGCTCCGACGTGGCCAGGGGCACGCTGGCCCACAAGATCTACGGCGACGTCGTCAACGAGCGGCACCGCCACCGCTACGAGGCCAACGTGCATTACCTGGACCGCCTGCGCAACGCCGGGCTGGTGATCTCCGCCCTCACCCAGCGCGAGCACCTGACCGAGATCGTCGAGTTGCCGCGCGAGGTGCATCCCTGGTTCATGGGCGTGCAGTTCCACCCCGAGTTCAAGTCCACCCCCTGGGACGGCCACCCGCTGTTCAACGCCTTCATCAAGGCCGCGCTGGACCACCAGGCGCAGCGCAAGCCGGGCAGCGGCAAGCTCAAGGTGGTGGCATGAGGACGTGGGCCGCCTCCGGCGTGCGACCCCTTCCATGTCATCCCTCGCACCTGTCATCCCTCGCACATGTCATCCCGGCGAAAGCCGGGATCCAGCTCCCGCCGACTCCTCAAGCCCGCAATGACATGCGGCCCCGGATCAATCCCGCAATGACATGAACCCATGAAGCTCTGCGGTTTCGACATCGGCCTCACCAGGCCGTTTTTTCTGATCGCCGGCCCCTGCGTGGTCGAGAGCGAGCAGTTGCAGATGGACACGGCCGGTCGCCTCGGGGAGATCACCGCCGCGCTGGGCATTCCCTTCATCTTCAAGAGCAGCTACGACAAGGCCAACCGCTCCTCCGGCGCCAGCTTCCGCGGCCCCGGCATGGCGCGCGGGCTGGAGATCCTGGCCAAGGTCAAGAGGGATCTGGGCCTGCCCGTCCTCACCGACGTGCACACCGAAGCCGAGATCCCCGCTGTGGCGAAGGTGGTCGACGTGCTGCAGACGCCGGCCTTCCTGTGCCGCCAGACCGACTTCATCCGCGCCGTGGCGCAGTCGGGCCGGCCGGTGAACATCAAGAAGGGCCAGTTCCTGGCCCCGCACGACATGAAGAACGTCATCGACAAGGCCCGCGCCGCCGCGCGCGAGAAGGGCCTGCCCGAGGACAGCTTCATGGCCTGCGAGCGCGGCGCCAGCTTCGGCTACAACAACCTGGTGTCGGACATGCGCTCGCTCGCGATCATGCGCGAGACCGGCGCCCCGGTGGTGTTCGACGCCACCCATTCGGTGCAGCTGCCGGGCGGCCAGGGCACCAGCTCGGGCGGCCAGCGCGAGATGGTGCCGGTGCTGGCGCGCGCGGCCGTCGCAGTCGGCGTGGCCGGCCTGTTCATGGAAACCCACCCGGACCCGGACAAGGCCCTGTCCGACGGCCCCAACGCGGTGCCGCTCAAGCACATGCAGGCCCTGCTCGAGACGCTGCTGGCACTCGACCGGGTCACCAAGAAGAACGGATTCCTCGAGAACGATTTCAGCGCCTGAGCGCCAAGGAGAACGCATTGCCTGCTGCCTACGTCATCGTCGACATGAACATCTCCGACCCGGAGCGCTACAAGGAATACATGGCGCGCGCGCCCGAGGCCGTGAAGGCCTTCGGCGGCGAATACCTGGTGCGCGGCGGCCGCCACGAGACGCTGGAGGGCGACTGGAAGCCGGCCCGCATGGCCATGCTGCGCTTCCCCAGCTTCGAGCAGGCCAAGGCCTTCTACGACGACGCGCAGTACACCCAGGCGCGCCAGCTGCGCGCGGGCGCGACCTCGTTCTTCAACATGGTGCTGGTCGAAGGCGTCGCCGCGCCGGTCTGAATCCGAATTCCCAAGAAACCGAGAGAAGCCTTCAATGAGTGCAATCGTTGACATCGTCGGCCGCGAGATCCTGGACTCGCGCGGCAACCCCACCGTGGAATGCGACGTGCTGCTGGAGTCCGGCACCATGGGCCGCGCCGCCGTGCCGTCCGGCGCGTCCACCGGCTCGCGCGAGGCCATCGAGCTGCGCGACGGCGACAAGGCCCGCTACCTGGGCAAGGGCGTGCTGCGCGCGGTGGAGCACGTCAACACCGAGATCTCCGAAGCGGTGCTGGGCCTGGACGCCTCCGAGCAGGGCTTCCTGGACAAGACCCTGATCGACCTGGACGGCACCGAGAACAAGAGCAAGCTGGGCGCCAACGCGATGCTGGCCGTGTCGATGGCGGTGGCGCGCGCCGCCGCCGAGGAATCGGGCCTGCCGCTGTACCGCTACTTCGGCGGCATGAACGGCTGCCAGCTGCCGGTGCCCATGATGAACGTGGTCAACGGCGGCGCCCACGCCAACAACAACCTGGACCTGCAGGAGCTGATGATCATCCCGGTGGGCGCGCCCAGCTTCCGCGAGGCGCTGCGCTACGGCGCCGAGGTGTTCCACGCCCTGAAGAAGATCATCCACGACAAGGGCATGAGCGTGGCGGTCGGCGACGAAGGCGGCTTCGCGCCCAACGTCGAGAACCACGAGGCGGCGATCGGCATGATCCTGCAGGCGATCGAAGCCGCCGGCTACCGCCCGGGCGAGCAGATCGCCCTCGGCCTGGACTGCGCCTCCAGCGAGTTCTTCAAGGACGGCAAGTACCACGTCGAAGCGGAAGGGAAGGTGCTGGAAGCCGGCGCCTGGGGCGACATCCTGGCTTCCTGGTGCGACAAGTACCCGATCATCAGCATCGAGGACGGCATGGCCGAGGGCGACTGGGACGGCTGGCGCCAGCTGACCGACAAGCTCGGTTCGCGCGTGCAGCTGGTGGGCGACGACCTGTTCGTCACCAACACGAAGATCCTGAAGGAAGGCATCGACAAGAAGATCGCCAACTCCATCCTCATCAAGATCAACCAGATCGGCACCCTGACCGAGACCTTCGCGGCCATCGAGATGGCCAAGCGCGCCAACTACACGGCCGTGATCAGCCACCGCTCGGGCGAGACCGAGGACAGCACCATCGCCGACATCGCGGTGGGCACCAACGCCGGCCAGATCAAGACCGGCTCGCTGTCGCGCTCGGACCGGATGGCCAAGTACAACCAGCTGCTGCGCATCGAGGAAGACCTGGGTGACATCGCCCAGTACCCGGGCCGCGCGGCCTTCTACAACCTGCGCTAGCCGCCGCGGCACTCCTCCGGACCGGCCATGTCGTCCCGCATCGTCCCGGCCCTGCTGATCGCGCTGCTCGCCATCGTGCACGCGCAGCTGTGGTTCGGGCGCGGCAGCGTGGGCAGCGTGGGCGAGATGCAGCGCAAGCTGCAGCAGCAGCAGGCCGCCAACATCCAGGCGCAGCAGGCCAACGAGCGGCTGGCGGCCGAGGTGCGCGACCTCAAGGAGGGCCTGGGGATGGTCGAGGAGAAGGCGCGCGCCGAACTGGGCATGGTCAAGCCCGACGAGATCTTCGTCAACGTCGTGACGCCCAAGTGAGGCGCCGCGGTTTCGCAGGGCGCCGCAGCAGCGCGCGGCGCGCAAGCTGATGCCCGAGTCCTGGTTCGCTTCGGCGTTCGCCCTGTGGGGCTCGCCGGTCACCTGGCTGGAACTGGTGGCCGTCGCGTTGTCGCTGGCCATGGTGGGCTTGAACATCCGCGAGATCCACTGGGGCTGGCCGCTGGCCATCGTGGCCTCGCTGCTGTACTTCCTGCTGTTCTGGCGCAGCCGCCTGTATGGCGAGGCCGGGCTGCAGGTGGTGTTCGCCGTGGTGGCGCTCTGGGGCTGGGCGCAGTGGCTGCGCGGCAAGGGCCGCGACGGCGCGCCCCTGCGGGTGCACCGGCTGACGGCGCGGGGCTGGGGCGCGTCCCTGCTGGCCTTCGGGCTGTCCTGGCCGGCGCTCGGCTGGGTGCTGAAGGCCTTCACCGACACCGACGTGCCCTGGTGGGACGCCTTTCCGACGGCCCTCAGCCTGGTCGGGCAGGTGCTGCTGGGGCGCAAGCTGCTGGAGAACTGGCTGGCCTGGATCGCCGTGAACACCGTCAGCGTGGCGCTCTTCGCCTACAAGGGCCTGTGGCTGACGGCGGGCCTGTACCTCGTGTTCATCGCGCTCAGCGGGGTCGGCTGGCGGGCCTGGCGCGCGCGGGCGGCGGCCCCATGAAGATCGCGCTGCTCGGCGCCGAGAGCACCGGCAAGACGGAGCTGTCGCTGCGCATGGCCGACGCGCTGCGCGCACGCGGGCATGCCGTCGCCGTGGTGCCGGAGGTGCTGCGCGAGTGGTGCGTGCGCGAGGGCCGCACGCCGCGGCCGGAAGAACAATGGCCGATCGCGCAGGAGCAGGAGCGGCGCGTCGACGACGCCGCCGCCGGCGCCGCGATCGTGATCGCCGACACGACGGCGCTGATGGTGGCCATCTACAGCGCCATGCTCTTCGACGACGGCACGCTGTACCGGTTCGCGCTGGAGCGCCAGCGCGGCTACGACCTCACGCTGGTCACGGGCCTCGACCTGGCCTGGGTGGCGGACGGCCTGCAGCGCGACGGCCCGCACGTGCGCGAGCCGGTCGATGCGCTGGTGCGCGAAGGGCTGGCGAAAGCCGGCGCGCCCTACCGGGTGGTCTACGGCAGTGGCGAGGAGCGCACGCGCCATGCGCTGGCGCCGGTGCTGGCGCGGTTGGGCGACAAGCCGCCGGCTCCGGCGGCCAGCCGATGGAAATGGGCCTGCGACAAGTGCAGCGACCCCGATTGCGAGCACCGCCTGTTCAGGCTGCGCTGATCACTGCACCGCCGACGTCACCGGCGGCTGGTCGCCCGGCGAGGCGAACAGCTGGGCGGCGTCGACCGCATCGAACCGGTACTGCTGGCCGCAGAAGTCGCAGCCGACCTCGATGCCGCCCTGCTCCTCGACGATGCCCTCGGCTTCCTCGCGGCCCAGGCTGCGGATCATGTTGGCGACGCGCTCGCGGCTGCAGGTGCAGGCGAAGCGCGGCGCCTGCGCCGGGAAGCGCATCAGCCGCTCTTCCCAGAACAGCCGCCGCAGGACGGTGTCGGCATCGAGCTCCAGCAACTCGTCGCGCTGCAGGCTGGACGCCAGCGTCGCGATCCGGTTGTAGTGCTCGTTCAGCCCGATCTCGTCCTCGTTGGCCTTGCCGGCCAGGTTGCCCTCGCCTTCCGCCGGCAGGCGCTGGATCAGCAGCCCGGCCGCCACCTTGGCGTCGGCGGCCAGCACCAGCGTGGTGTCGAGCTGTTCCGACTGCAGCATGTAGTGCTGCAGCACGTCGCTCAGGCGGGCCAGCTTCTCGCCATGGTCGCCGTGCAGCGGCACCACGCCCTGGTAGGGCTGCTGCCCCGGCAGCTTGTCGCGCGGATCCAGCGTGATGGCGCAGCGACCCTTGTTGTGCACGTTCACCAGGTCGGGCAGCCGGTCGGCCGGCTGCACGTGGCCCAGCACCTTGGCCGTCACGCGCAGGGCCAGGTCATGCTGCACCTCGGCCACCGCCACCTTGACCGGCCCGTCGCCGAAGACCTGCAGCACCAGCGCGCCGTTGAACTTGATGTTGGACTGCATCAGCACGCCGGCCGCCGCCATCTCGCCCAGCAACTCGGCCACCGGCGGCGGCCAGGCCCCGGTGGCACTGTTGGCCTGGCGCCGCGCCAGGATCTCGGTCCAGGCGCCGGTCAGGCGCACCAGCGCGCCGCGAACCGGCAGGCCTTCGAAGATGAACTTGTGGAGCTCCGACATGCAGGGAAATGCCCAAACCCGGGCAGATGGCGGTCAGCCGATCTTCTTCAAGCCCCGGGCGAAGCGCCGGCTGTTGGCCACGTAGTTCTTCGCGCTCAGGGCCAGCTTCGCCGCCGCCGCCTCGTCGAGCGTGCGCACGACCTTGGCGGGCGAGCCGATGATGAGCGAGTTGTCGGGAAACTCCTTGCCCTCGGTCACCACGCTGCCGGCACCCACGATGCAGTTGCGGCCGATCCTGGCGCCGTTGAGCACCACCGCCTGGATGCCGATGAGCGAGTTGTCGCCCACGGTGCAGCCGTGCAGCATCACCTGGTGCCCCACCGTGACGTGGTCGCCGATGGTCAGCGGCTTGCCCTCGTCGGCATGCAGGACGCAGGCGTCCTGGATGTTGCTGCCGTTGCCGATGCGGATGGTTTCGGTGTCGCCGCGGATCACGGTGTTGAACCACACGCTGGCGTCGTTGCCGAGTTCGACGGTGCCGATCACCTGCGCGCTGTCGGCGACCCAGGCGCCTTCGCCCAGCCGGGGCGCGGCGCCATCGAGTTCGTAGAGGGCCATGGAAGAATGCGCTCGCAATGCTGAAACCAGGAATTGTAGGGATGCGTACCGCGCGGCAGGAGGCACTGGCTGTGCTGTTGCAGCCCCGGCCCGAGCTGAAGGCGGAGATGGCGCGCGCCCTGCGCGCGGACGGCTGGCTGGGCGAAGCCGAAGCGATGGCCGAGCCCGCGGGCATTCCGGGCCGGCCGGCGCAGCCGCGGCTGGTGGCGCCCGCGGGGCTGAAGCGGCGTTCGGTGCGCACGCCGGAAGGCCGCGCGGCGCTCATCCACGCCCTGGCCCACATCGAGCTCAATGCCATCGACCTGGCGGCGGACATCGTGTGGCGCTTCCACGGCCTGCCGCCGCTGTTCTACCGGCAGTGGATCGCGATCGCGCGCGAGGAAGCGCTGCACTTCCAGCTGCTGCGCGCCCACCTGCGCTCGCTGGGCCACGACTATGGCGACTTCCCGGCCCACAACGGCCTGTGGGAGATGGCGGAAAAGACGAAGGGCGACCTGCTGGCGCGGCTGGCGCTGGTGCCCCGCACGCTGGAAGCGCGCGGCCTGGATGCCTCGCCGCCCATCAGGGCCAGGCTGCTCGAGGCCGGCGATGCGCACGCCGCCGGGATCCTGGACATCATCCTGCGCGACGAGATCGGCCACGTGCGTGTCGGCAACCACTGGTACCGCCTGCTGTGCGCCGAGCGCGGCCTCGATCCCGTGCAGGCTTATGCGGCGCTTGCCGCCCGCCACGGGGCGCCACGCCTGCGCGGACCCTTCAACCTCGAGGCCCGGCGCCGGGCCGGTTTCGAGGAAGCCGAACTCGCTGTCCTGGCCGCCGACGACGGCATGCCGTCCACAGGAGAGGGTTCCCGGCGTTTGCCGGGATGACCCATTTCGTGTCATTGCGGGCTCGCCCTGGCTCGCCCCGCAATCCATCTCCCGCCGCTTGAATCCCGCCTGCGATGGCGGCCGGCCCTCCGCCGACCGCCGGTCCTGTCACCTTTTCCGGTTTCGTGCGTCCCTTGGGGAGGGCCCGCCGGTCCGGCGCCGCCCTGCTCGAAAGAACGAGAAGGAACCTCTGCCATGGAACCCCTGTTGATGCTTCGCACCGCCATCGTGCTGCTGGCCATTGCCGCCCTGGGCGGCCTGCTGATGGCCGGGATGCGGTTTTCCGGCCGCGCACACCCGCCGCCGCTGATCACCATGGTGCACGGCCTGCTGGCCGGCGCCGGCCTGACGCTGTTGCTCTATGCCGGATTCACCGGCCACCTGTCCGGGGGCGGATGGCTGGGGGTGGCCATCCTCGTGGTCGCCGCCGCCGGCGGCCTGGTGCTGAACCTCGGGTACCACTGGAAGAACCAGGCGCTGCCGGTCTGGCTGGTGCTGGTGCACGCCGCCGTGGCGGTGGTGGGCTTCCTGGTGCTCGCGCTGGCCGTGTGGAACCCTCCCGCCTGACGGCGGCCGCGCGGGGCGCGGCAATCATGCGGCGGCGCGCAGGCGATCGGACAGGGCCCCGGCCCTGAGGCGCAGCTCGGTGGGCCGGTGGCAGCCCGCCAGCGCCGCCAGTTCCCGGCAGTGCCAGCATGTCCTCCAGCCGCTTCGCCGCGCGCAGGCGATGGAGCATCGGCTGGATCAGCACGTCCCATTGCAGGGACACGGGCCGGGCGCTACTCCGGCGAACGGTCGTTAGGCCGCCCTTATCCCGCGGGGCGCACGCAGGCCCTTCAGCCCTGCGCTTGTTCGGGGAGGCTGCGCCGACGCCGGCTTCGGTGCGTGTCTGCTTTCCACGCCGCCGTGTCCGCTGCCATTGTGGCCGCGGCGGGGACCCACGAAGCACAGCCGCGCCGGCTGCGCGCCGGAGTCGGGCAGTCCCGATTCACGGCTGCGCGGTTCCGCAGTACAAGGGCTCATCCTTGACTTCCTGCAAGAAAGGGGCCGGCGATGGGCAAGTCGGATCGCGAGCGCAGGCACCGCGCCAACCTGGAGCGGATCAATCGAGTCCAGCAAGTCGTGGGCCGTGGCGACTGCCTGCGCGTCGACCACGAAGGCACCCTGCTGGAGCGGGCCCGGCTGATGGCCGAGGAGTACCGGTCGCACGAGGCCACCGAAGCCGGCCTGGCGGCCTTCGGGCGCCTGCTGCGCGCCGCCGAGGAACCCGGCTTCCCGCACGGCCGCGACGTGGCGGCCTTCGTCTCCGCCGTCTGGAGCAGCCAGCCGCTGGCCATGGCCACGCTGCGCGGGCTGGACACCGCCACCGGCGACGACATGATGGCCGTGCTGGACGCCTATCGTTTTGCACGGCTCGACCTCGTCGAGCACGTGGAGGGCGGGCCGCGCCGCGTGGCGCGCGTGGTCGGCCAGTGGCTGCCTAGGCTGGCCGCGGCCCCGGCAACACCCTGAACCCGATGGCGGCCAGCGCCAGCATCAGCGCGATCGCGCCGAGCACCGCCTCGTAGGCCTCCACGCCCCAGCCCGGCGCCGCGGCCGCGACCAGCCCGGTGAGCCACTGCACCAGGGCGACGCCCAGGAACAAGGCCATGGTGAAGACCGCCATGGCGCGGCCGATCATCCGTGCCGGGTAGGTCGATCGCACGTCGGCGTACTGCAGCACGATGTAGCCCGAGACCAGGCTCATGACGATGCTCACCGCCACGTCCACCGCGGCCAGCCGGTTGAACGCCATCGCCGCGTACATCGCGGCCACCGCCAGCGTGTAGCCGACCAGCCAGCGGCGGCGGTGCGCGTCGCCGGGGTCCAGGCGCCCGAACAGCGGCGGCCCCAGCATCCCCATCACGGAGACCGCGAGCGCCACGTGCCCGGCCTCCACCAGCGTGAAGCCGTGCCGCTCCACCATCAGCGGGCCCAGCCACAGGCCGCGCAGCGCCATGAAGGACGCATAGGTGAAGGTCGCCAGCACCAGGATGCCCCAGGTGTGCCGCAGCGAGAACAGCTCGCGGTAGCCGCGCAGGGCCGCCAGCACGCCGGGCGGCGTCGGCGTGCCGGCGGGCGCCGGGGCCTCTTCGACCAGCCACCCGATCGCCAGCCAGGCGGCGAGCGAACCGGTGGCCAGGGCCAGGTAGCCGGCGCGCCACGACGTCAGGTCCACCAGCCACGCCAGCGGGGTGCCGGTGAGCAGCAGGCCGACCGAGCCTATGCCCAGCACCGCGCCCGAGACCGCGGCGAAGCGCTCGCCCGCGAAGCGCCGGGCGATGAACACCGTGCAGACCAGGAAGGCCGGGGCGCAGCCGACGCCGATCACCACCTGCCCGACCAGCAGCTGGCCGAATCCGCCGGCGCTCGCCGCGATCAGCGCACCGACGATCGCCAGCGGCGAAACCACCAGCACGGTGCGCCGCGGCCCCCACACGTCGATGCCGATGCCCATGAACAGCTGCAGCGCACCGAACGAGAAGTGGAAGGCGCCGGCGAACAGGCCGAGCTGCTCGGGCGTGAGCCCGAACTCCTGCTGCAGCGGCGGCGCGATGATGGCGGCGACGGTGCGGAAGGCCTGGCTGAGCGCGAAACCGAAGGTCAGCGCCATCAGCATGGCCCAGGCGGTGCGGCCCTGGGCAGCCGGGGAGGTGGCGTGGGAGTCCAAGGAAAGCGACTGTACTTGAGGCTCGGCAGGCGTCGCCGGGGGCGGCTGGCTAGCATGACCGCATGAATCGCAAGATCCTCGTCCTGCAAGGCCATCCCGACGCCACCGCCGCGCACCTGTGCCACGCCCTGGCCGACAGCTACGCGGCCGGGGCGCGCGACGCAGGCCACGACGTGCGCACGCTGGCCATCGCCCGCTTCGATTTCCCGCTGCTGCGCAGCCAGCACGAATGGGAAAAGGGCGAACTGCCGGCCACGCTCGCACCGGTGCAGCAGGACATCCGCTGGGCCGATCACCTGGTGCTGTTCTTCCCGCTCTGGCTGGGCGACATGCCGGCGCTGGTCAAGGGCTTCCTCGAACAGGCGATGCGGCCGGGTTTCGCCTTCGACTACGTCGAAAGCGGCACGGCCTTCACGCGCAAGGGCCTCAAGGGCCGCTCGGCCCGCGTGGTCTGCACCATGGGCATGCCGGCGCTGGTCTACCGCTGGTACTTCCGCGCGCACAGCATCCGCTCGCTGGAGCGCAACATCCTCGGCTTCGTGGGCATCGCGCCGGTGCACGAGACGCTGATCGGCGGCGTCGGCAACCTGGAGGCCGAGGATGCCGCGAAGTGGATGCGGAAGCTGCGCCGGCTGGGGCAGCAGGCCGCCTAGGAGGCGTTCACCCGCGCGGATGGTGCTGCGCGTGCAACACCTTGAGCCGCTCGCGCGCCACGTGGGTGTAGATGGTGGTGGTGGAGATGTCGGCGTGCCCCAGCAGCATCTGCACGGCTCGCAGGTCGGCGCCGTGGTTCAGCAGATGGGTGGCGAAGGCATGGCGCAGCGTGTGCGGCGACAGCGGCGCGGAGATGCCGGCGGCCCGCGCGTACTTGCGCACCAGCACCCAGAACATGGCGCGCGTCATGCCGTGGCCGCGCGCGGTGACGAACAGGTCCTCGCCCTGCCGGCCGGCCAGGATGGCGCCGCGGGACTCGGCCAGGTAGCGCACGATCCAGTCGCGCGCCACCTGCCCGAACGGCACCAGCCGCTCCTTGCTGCCCTTGCCCATCACGCGCACCACGTGCTCGGCCATGCCGAGGTGGATCACCTTGAGACCCACCAGCTCGCTCACGCGCAAGCCGCTGGCATACATCAGCTCCAGCATGGCGCGGTCGCGCAGGCCCAGCGGCGTGTCCACTTCCGGCGCCGCCAGCAGCGCTTCCACCTGCGCCTCGGTGAGCGTGCGCGGCACCCGCAGCGGACGCCTGGCCGACTGCAGCTTCAGGGTGGGATCGGCGCCGACCAGCCGCTGGCGCAGCGCCCAGCGGAAGTAGCGCCTGAAGACGGCGAGCCGGCGGTTGGCCGAGCTGGCCCGGGTCTGCGGGTGCCGCGCGGCGAAGTAGGCCAGCAGGTCGGCTTCGGTGCTGGCCTCCAGCACGCCACCGCGCGCGCGCAGCCACTGCGCGTACAGCGTCAGGTCGCGCCGGTAGGCCGCCAGCGTGTTGCGCGCCAGCCCGTCCTCCAGCCACAGGGCATCGACGAACTCGTCGATGGAAGCGAACAAGCCGCCCGGAGGCGGCCTGTTGCGGGGCGCGGCCCGTGCAGCCACGGAACCTGCGTCAGTCCAGGCGCAGCTTGGCGCTGTCGACCACCTTGCGGTACACCGCGAACTCCGCCTTGATCTGCTCGGCGAACTGCTCGGGCGTGTTGGCGATGATGATCGAGCCGGTGTCCTCGATGCGCTTGCGCACCGCCGGTTCCTGCAGCGCCTTGGCCGTGGCGGCGTGCACCTTGTCCACCACTTCCCTGGGCAGGCCCTTGGGGCCGAGGATGCCGTAGTAGGCCATGCGGTTGACCGGCTCCAGGCCGATTTCCTTGAAGGTCGGCACGTTGGGCAGCTCCTTCAGGCGCTGCGGTGCGGCCACCACGATGGGGACCAGCCGGCCCTCCTTGATGAAGGGCAGCGCCGAGGGGATGTTGTCGAAGATCACCGGCACCTGGCCGGCCACCACGTCGTTGAGGGCGGGGCCCGCGCCGCGGTAGGGGATGTGGGTGATGAAGGTGCCGGACAGGTTCTTGTACAGCTCCATCTGCAGGTGGCCGATGCCGCCGGTGCCCGACGAGGCATACGAGTACTTGCCCGGGTTCTTCTTCAGCTCGGCGACGAAGGCCTTGTAGTCCCTGGCCGGGAAGCCGGGATGCACCGCGATGAGGTTGGGGGTGGCGGCGATGTTGATGATCGGCGTGAAGTCGGTGGTCGGGTTGTACGGGACCTTCGGATTGATCGCCGGGTTGGCCGCCGTGGTGGACACGGTGGCCACGCCCAGCTCATAGCCGTCGGGCGTGGCGCGGGTGGTCTGGGTGGCGCCGATGATGCCGCCGCCGCCGGCCTTGTTCTCGACGATCACGTTCTGCCCCAGGGCCTTGCCCAGCGGCTCGGAGATCACGCGCGCGATGATGTCGGTGGTGCCGCCGGGGGCGAACGGGACGACCAGCTTGACGGGCCTGGTCGGATAGCCCTGGGCCAGCGCCGGGGCTGCCGCCACCGCCATCGAAGCGGCGGCCAGGGCCATCCAGTCACGACGTTTCATTCAATCTCCTTGCAGGTTGGAACCGGCGCAATCCTACAGGCGGCCGAACCGCCGGCCTGTGGATTCCACATACGGAGTTACCCCGAACGGCGCGGCTATGCTCGGGCGTGGACATCGCACGCCTGCTGTTTCCGGACTTCTCCCTCATTGCCCTGGGCTACCTCGTGTGCCGGTTCACGCCGCTGGACCGAGCCGTCTGGGAACCGGTCGAGCGGCTGGTCTACTACTTCCTGTTCCCGGTGCTGCTGTTCCACTCGATCGTGCGCACGCCGATGCAGCTCGGCCCCGCCTCCAGCCTGATCGGCGCCGGCCTGCTGCTGGGCCTGGCCGGCATCGCCATGGCCTACGCCATCCCGCACCTGCCGTGGCTGCGCAGCCACGTCGACCGGCGCGAGCACGCCGCCGCCGCCCAGGTGGCCTTCCGCTTCAACTCCTTCATCGCGCTGGCGATGGCCGGGCGGCTGGGCGGCGAACAGGGCCTGCAGCTGGTGGCGGTGCTGATCGGGGTGTGCGTGCCGCTGATGAACGTGGGCGCGGTGTGGCCGATGGCCCGCCATGCGCAGACCGGCGTGCTCGGCGCGCTGGTGCGCAACCCGCTGATCATCGCCACCGCCGGCGGCCTGGCCGCCAACCTGGCGGGACTGCGCATCCCCGGCCTGCTGGAACCCACCGTGGCGCGCATCGGCGGCAGCTCGCTGGCGCTGGGGCTGCTGGCGGCCGGCGCCGGCCTGCAAGTGGGCAGCCTGGCGCGCTCGCGGGCGCTCACCGCGGCCGTGCTCGGCATCCGGCACGCGCTGATGCCGCTGGTGGCGTTCGGGCTGGCGCTGCTGTTCCGGCTCGAGGCCATGCAGGCCGCCGTGCTGCTGGTGTTCTCGGCCCTGCCGACTTCCTCCAGCGGCTACGTGCTGGCCTCCCGCATGGGCTACAACGGCTCGTACGTGGCCGGGCTGGTGACGGTCTCGACGATGCTGGGCGTGCTGAGCCTGACGGCGGTGCTCGGACTGGCGCGCTAGCGGCGCGCGCCCTCAGCCGCCCTGCCCCAGCGCCCACTGCACATGCTCGCGCACCAGTTCGCTGGGGTGCGCGAGCAAGGCCTGCAGCGCGCTGCGCAGCTCGGCATCGTCGACCTGCCGCAGCGCGTTGCCGGCCGCCACCGCGACGTTGCGCAGCCAGCGCTCGTGGCCGACGCGGCGGATCGGGCTGCCTTCGGTGCGGCGCAGGAATTCGTCCTCGGTCCATGCCAGCAGGCTCGCCAGCGTCGACCCGCTCAGGCCCGCACGCTCGTCGAAGTCGGGCAGCGGGCTGCGCCCGGCGTACTTGTTCCAGGGGCAGGCCAGCTGGCAGTCGTCGCAGCCGTAGATGCGGTTGCCCATCAGCGGCCGCAGGTCCGCCGGGATGGGGCCGTGGTGCTCGATGGTCAGGTACGAGATGCAGCGCCGCGCATCCAGCCGGCCCGGCGCGACGATGGCGCCCGTGGGGCAGGCGTCGATGCAGGCGGTGCAGCTGCCGCAGTGCGCCGTCACCGGCTCGCTGGGCGGCAGCGCCACGTCCAGGTAGATCTCGCCCAGGAAGAACATGGAGCCCGCCTCGCGGCTGAGCACCAGGGTGTGCCTGCCGCGCCAGCCCTGGCCGCTGCGCGCCGCGAGTTCCGCCTCCAGCACCGGCGCCGAATCGGTGAACACGCGATGGCCGAACGGCCCGATCGCCGAGGCGATCCGCTCACTGAGTTTCTGCAGGCGCGCGCGCATCACCTTGTGGTAGTCGCGGCCGCGCGCATAGACCGAGACCACGCCTTCGCGCGGCGACTGCAGGCGGCTCCATTCGATCGCCTGCCAGTCCGGCGGCGTCGCCGAAGGCAGGTAGTCCATCCGGGCCGTGACCACCGACAGGGTGCCGGGAACCAGTTCCGCCGGCCGCGCGCGCTTGAGGCCATGGGCCTGCATGTAGGCCATTTCGCCGTGGAATCCGTTGGCCAGCCACTGCACCAGGCCCGGTTCGGCGCTGGAAAGGTCGACGCCGGCCACTCCGATTTGGGAGAATCCGAGCTCGCGGCCCCACTCACCGATGGCGGCCACCAGCGAAGGACCGTCGATCTGAGCACGCTGCAAGGTCACCCGCCGATTGTAGGAACCGGCCCCCTGTCGGGCCCGGGCGCCGTGTTGCAGTGGTCCGCCGAGGCGGACACCGCCCGCTTCGCCCAGCGACTGGCGTCGCGGCCCGCCGTGACCGACGCCTTCATCGAGCTGCACGGCGACCTGGGTGCGGGCAAGACCACCTTCGTGCGCCACCTGCTGCGGGCGCTGGGGGTGCCCGGCCGCATCAAGAGCCCGACCTACACCCTGGTGGAGCCGCACGAGGGACCGGGCTTCCCGATCTGGCATTTCGACTTCTACCGCTTCGACGACCCGCGCGAATGGGAGGACGCGGGCTTTCGCGACATCTTCCAGCAGCGCGGCCTCAAGGTCGCCGAGTGGCCCGCCAGGGCCGCCGGCCTGCTGCCGCCGCCCGACCTCTCCCTGCACCTCGAACTGCAGCCGGATGGCACGCGCCGGGTGCGCGTGCAGGCGCACAGCGCCACCGGCCAGGAGCTGCTCGCGTGAGCGCGGGCGGGCCGCTCCTGGGCGCGAAGGCCCCCTCGGGGGACAGTGCGGCGGCCCCGGCCGCAAACGTGGGGGTCCTGTTGCCGCGGCGCAAGCTGCTGAAGCGCGGCGCGCTGGTGCTGCTGCTGGGCCAGGCGCAGATCGCGCGCGGCGCCACCATCGTCGCCGTGCGCCTGTGGCCGGCGCCGGACTACACGCGCGTGACGATCGAGTCGGATGGCCGGCTGGCCTCGCGCCACGTGTCGGTCGGCAGCCCGCCGCGGCTGGCGGTGGACATCGAGGGCATCGAGCTCAACGCCGCGCTGCGCGAGCTGGTGGCCAAGGTGCAGGCCGACGACCCCTTCATCGCCGGCATCCGGGTGGGCCAGTTCGCGCCCGGCGTGGTGCGGCTGGTGGTCGACCTCAAGCAGCCGGCCCTGCCGCAGGTCTTCACGCTGCCGCCGATCGCTGCCTACCAGCACCGGCTGGTGCTGGACTTCCACCCCTCGCAGCCGGTCGATCCGCTGGAGCAGCTGATCGCACAGCGCCTGCGCGAGGGCCCGGCCCGGCCCGGCGCGGCCCCGGCGCCCGCGGCCGATCCGCTCGAGGAACTGATTGCGCGCCACAGCGGCCCCGCGGCCCGGCCGCGGGCGGGCGAAGCGGGCGCGGTGCCGCCGGCGTCGGCTGCGGCCGCGGCTGCGGCTGCGGCCGGCAAGACCGATCGCCTGATCATCATCGCGCTGGATCCCGGCCACGGCGGCGAGGACCCCGGCGCCATCGGACCCGGCGGCACGCGCGAGAAGGACGTGGTGCTGCAGGTGGCGCACCGCCTGCGCGACCGCATCAATGCCACGTCGATCAACGGCAACCCGATGCGGGCGTTCCTTACGCGGGATGCCGACTTCTTCGTGCCGCTGCACGTGCGCGTGCAGAAGGCGCGGCGGGTGCAGGCCGACCTGTTCGTCAGCATCCATGCCGACGCCTTCGTCACGCCGTCGGCGCGCGGCGCCAGCGTGTTCGCGCTCAGCCAGAACGGGGCCTCCAGTTCGGCGGCGCGCTGGCTGGCCGAGAAGGAAAACCGTGCCGACCTGATCGGCGGTGTCAACGTTCGCACGCAGGACCGCCACGTGGCCCATGCGATGCTGGACATGAGCACCACGGCCCAGATCAAGGACAGCATCAAGCTGGGCGGTGCGCTGCTGGGCGAGATCGGCCACGTCGGGCGCCTGCACAAGCGGCAGGTGGAACAGGCCGGCTTCGCGGTATTGAAGGCGCCCGACATCCCCAGCGTGCTGGTGGAGACCGCCTTCATCAGCAACCCCGAAGAGGAAGCCAAGCTGCGCAGCGACGCCTACCAGGAGGAACTGGCCGACGCGCTGATGCGCGGCATCGGCCGCTACTTCGCGGCCAACCCGCCGCTGGCACGCAGTCGCGCCGTCTGACCCGCCGCGCCCCGCGCGCGCCGTCAACCGCCGGCGGGGGGTGCCGACACCCCCTGTCTGGCGCCTCCTACAACCCGCTGACGGGCTGCTTTCCACAATGCAAGCACAGGCAGGCCGCGCCTTTGGCGGTCGTGAACGATTGAAGGTGAACGGTATGAGAACCAGGATTCTTGCCGTCGTGGCCGCCGCGACGATGCTGGCCTTGGGCGGCTGTGCCAACATGGACCGGCAGACCGCCGGCACGATCGGCGGCGCCGCGGTCGGCGGCGTGGTGGGCAATTCGGTGTTCGGCGGCCCGCTGGGCACGCTGGGCGGCGCGGCTGCCGGCGGCTACATCGGCAACAAGGCGACCGAGCCGAACCGGTAATGGCCCAAAGGAGCAGCTGAAAGCCTGCTCCGGGCCGGACCGCGCGGAATAACATGCAGCGCGGTCTCCCCTGCATGCAGGAGCCGGCTTTGCCGGGCCTGCATGCACTGGCTGGGGCCCCGTCGGAATCGCGCAGCGATTTCGACGTGATCAATCAGATCGGATAGATCAACGAGTTCAGCACCATCTCGCTGTCGTACACGCAGCGCCGGCTCCGGAACTTCAGGCCTTCGTCCGTGCGGACGATCTCGTCGATGTAGCGGCCCGCGTTGTAGACCTCGCTGGCATCGCCCGGCCGGGTGCGGAACACCGCGTAGTTCGCCTCGGCCCGCACCAGCCCCGGGTCGTCGCCGGCCTGCGCGGGCAGCACCCGCGCAGTGCCCACGACATGGCGCGTGTAGTAGGGTCGGTGGAAGATGGTCTGGGTGATGCCGTAGACGCGGTCCTTCATCATGCCGCGGCTTTCCAGCGCGATCAGCGCCAGCGGGAGGCCGCGGTCGAAGTTCTCGCGTCCCTGCACCACGTACTGGCCACCCTCCAGGAAGAAGCCGGGCCAGTCGTCGAAGCGGCGCTCGTCCAGCGCGGCCGCATAGTCGGCATTGAGCCGGTCGACCTCCAGTTGGAGCAGCAGCGACTCTTTCATACACCCATCACCTTGCGCCAGTAGGCGTACATGCTGCGGATCAGGGTCTCGGTCACCATGTGTTCGGTACCGCCGGTGCCCGTGCCGCCCAGTTCGCAGATCGTCTGCCCGTCGTCGCCCCACTGCCGGAAGCCGTCCTGGCTGAACTCGATCACCTCGCCGTCGTCGGCGCTCACGAACCCGGCCGGCCCGAACAGGTTGGCCTGGCGCAGGCGCCGCCGGGTCATCTCGGCGCCGTCGTCGGCGAAGCCGAAGTGGGTCCAGACGAAGTCGAATCCGCCCTCGCCGCGCGGCACGATGTGCCGGGTGGACAGCGAGTTGACCTGCTGCTGGACGATGACGCTGGGAAACAGCGTGATCATGGTGACGGTCGGCATGATCTCGACCCCCGGTTGGGCCGGGTCGGGCACCTTCCACCACGGCTCGGGCACCACGTCCAGCAGGCGGTCGTCATGCAGCACCATGTCCGCCTTGAACGAGGTCACGCCCTCGGTGACGACCTTGTTGGCGCCGCCGTCGTTGCGCCGCGAGATCATCACCGCGTGGCGGCCGTGCCCATCCATCACCATGCGGCTCTTCTGGTCGGCGCGCCACAGGCCGAAGGTGACGAACCAGGTGTGCAGAAGGCCCGGATGGTACGGGTCCTTGATGTTCTCCATCATCAGCTTCCAGTTGCCCGGGATGCGCTGGCGGTTGTAGCCGAGCAGCGCCAGTTGCCGGCCCTGGAAGATGCGGTCCAGCCAGGGCATCACCTGGGGCCCCAGGTAGTCGCGCAGCGGCTCGGCCTGCTCGCTGAAGGTGGCGAACACCAGGCCGTGCAGCACCTCCACGCGCAGCCGGGTCAGGCCATGGGCCTTCAGGTCGAAGTCCGCCGGCATGCCGCCCTGGATGCAGGTGGAGCCATCGGCCTCGATCGCCTTGACACCGTCCTTGAACGGTAGCCCGGCCAGCTCGCCGTTGAGCTTGTAGGTCCACTGGTGGTACGGACAGACGAAGCTGCGCGCGTTGCCGTGCGGCTGCTGGCAGAAGCGCACGCCGCGGTGGGCGCAGCGGTTTTCCACCACGCGGATGCCGGGGTCGGTGCCGCGGTCCCGCGGCGCCACGCGGTCGCGGACCATGATCACCTGGCGCTCGCCGACCCAGCTGAGCTTGTAGTCGCCGACGCTGGGGACCTCGACCTCGAGCCCGACATAGCACCAGTGCGGGCCGTAGAAGATCCTTTCCAGCTCGCGCCGGTACAGCTGGGGATCGGTGTAGGCCCAGAAGGGCACGCGGCTGGAACCCGGCTGGGTCCAGCGCGAGAGGGATTCGGGGGCGTTCATGCAGGTCGATCTCCTCGAGTTCCGTCATTGCCGCGCAGCGGCGCGACGACGCCAGGCTGGATGATAAGCATGCATAGCAACCCGCAGCCGGGCCAGCGGCTTCAGCCGACCGGCGTCAGCCTGGCCACCGACAGCGCCAGCCACTTCACGCCGTGCCGGTTGAACTTGACCTGCGCACGGGCGTCGTCGCCCTGCCCTTCGACGGCCAGCACGGTGCCCTCGCCGAACTTGTTGTGGAACACCTGCAGGCCGGCCCGCAGCCCATGCGAGGGCGCCGCCTTCTGGACCACCGGCGGCGCGCTGGCGTAGCGCTCGGCGCCCCAGGCGGTGCCGCCCTGGCCGGCCCGCGTGCTGGGATAGCCGGCGCCGTAGCCGAAAGCCGAGCCGCGGAAACCCTGATCCTTCGGCGTCAGCCACTTGAGCGCGTGCTCCGGCAGCTCGTCGAAGAACCGGCTGCGCATGTTGTAGCGGGTCTGGCCGTGCAGCATGCGCGTCTGCGAGTAGCTCAGGTACAGGCGCTTGCGGGCGCGGGTGATGGCCACGTACATCAGCCGGCGCTCCTCCTCCAGGCCGTCGTGGTCGGCCATGGAGCGCTCGCTGGGGAACAGGCCTTCCTCCAGGCCGGTGACGAAGACGACGTCGAATTCCAGGCCCTTGGCGGAGTGGACCGTCATCAGTTGCACCGCATCCTGGCCGGGCTGGGCCTGGTGGTCGCCGGACTCGAGGGCGGCGTGGGTGAGGAAGGCAGCCAGCGGGGAGAGGGTTTCGCCGGTCTCGGCGTCGGGCGCGAGCGGCTCCAGCGGCCGGTCGGGGTCCAGCCCCTGGCTCACCGGGCTCTGGCTGAGCTCGTCGACGGGCAGGGCGACGGCATCGCGGCCGAAACCTTCCTGCATCACGAAGCTCTCGGCGGCGCTGGCCAGTTCTTCCAGGTTCTCGATGCGCTCGGCGCCATCGCGTTCGGCCTTGTAGTGCTCCAGCAGCCCCGAGTGCTGCAGCACCAGCTCGATGATCTCGCGCAGGCTCAGCCCCTGGGTCTGCTCGCGCAGCACGTCGACCTTCGCGACGAAGGCGCCCAGGTTGGCGCCGGCCTTGCCGGTGGTGGCGCTGACGGCGTCGTGCAGCGAACAGCCGGCCGCCCGCGCCGCGTCCTGCAACTGCTCGATGCTGCGCGCGCCGATGCCGCGCGGCGGGAAGTTCACCACCCGCAGGAAGCTGGTGTCGTCGTTCGGGTTCTCCAGCAGCCGCAGGTAGGCCAGCGCGTGCTTGATCTCGGCGCGCTCGAAGAAGCGCAGGCCGCCGTAGACGCGGTACGGCACGCCGGCGTTGAACAGCGCCGTCTCGATCACCCGGCTCTGGGCGTTGCTGCGATAAAGCACCGCCATCTCGTGCCGCGGCATGCCCGCCGTGGTGCCGGAATCCCGCGCCAGCTGCCGCATCTCCTCGACCAGCCACTGTGCTTCGGCCAGGTCGGTGGGCGCCTCGTACACGCGCACCGGCTCGCCCGGACCCTGGTCGGTGCGCAGGTTCTTGCCCAGCCGCCCCTTGTTGTGGCTGATCAGCGCGTTGGCCGAATCGAGGATGTTGCTGTAGCTGCGGTAGTTCTGCTCCAGCTTGATCTGGTGGCGCACGCCGAACTCGCGCACGAAATCGGCCATGTTCCCCACCCGCGCGCCGCGGAAGGCGTAGATGCTCTGGTCGTCGTCGCCCACCGCGAAGATCGAGTTGCCCTCGCCCGGGCTGCCATCGGGGTTGAACGCGAAGATGCGGATCCAGGCGTACTGCAGCCGGTTGGTGTCCTGGAACTCGTCGATCAGGATGTGGCGGAAGCGCCGCTGGTAGTGGGCGCGGGTCGCGTCGTTGTCGCGCAGCAATTCATAGCTGCGCAGCATCAGCTCGCCGAAGTCCACCACGCCCTCGCGCGCGCACTGCTCCTCGTACAGCTGGTACAGCTCGACCTTCCGGCGGTCCTCCGGCGTGCGGGCGTCGACGGCGGCGGGGCGCAGCCCGTCCTCCTTGCACCCGGCGATGAACCACTGGGTTTCCCTGGCCGGGAAGCGCTCCTCGTCGACGTTGAACTGCTTCATCATCCGCTTGATCGCGGACAACTGGTCCTGCTGGTCGAGGATCTGGAAGCTCTGCGGCAGCCCGGCCAGCTTGTAGTGCGCGCGCAGGAAGCGGTTGCACAGCCCGTGGAAGGTGCCTATCCACATGCCACGCACGTTGACCGGCAGCATCGCCGACAGGCGGGTCATCATCTCCCGGGCCGCCTTGTTGGTGAAGGTGACGGCCATCACGCCGCCGGGCGAGACCTGTCCGGTGGACAGCAGCCAGGCGATGCGGGTGGTCAGCACGCGGGTCTTGCCGGAGCCGGCGCCGGCCAGGATCAGCGCGTGCTCGTTGGGCAGGGTGACGGCGGCGCGCTGCTCGGGGTTGAGGTGCGAAAGGAGCGGGGACGCGGCGTCGACTTCTGGGAACATACGGCATTGTAGAAACGGCCCCTGGCAAGCAAATGTCACGAGTCCCCCTCCTCGCCGTGCTGCTGGCCGCGGCCGCCACGGCCCATGCGCAGCAGACCTCGTGCAGCAGCGACGAGCAGCCCGCGCCGGTGGCGCTGCTCGAGCGCTTCATCACTGCGGATTGCGAAACCTGCTGGCAGGACGACCGCGCGCCGCGCCCGCGCGCGGGCGAGCTGGCCCTCGACTGGATCGTGCCGGGCGCGCGCGGCGACGACGCGCCCCTGTCGGCTGCCGCGACCCGCGACGCCGAGGTGCGCCTGCGCTCGCTCGGCCGCAACACGCCGGCCGGACTCGATTCGGTGCGCACCCCCCGGCAGCAGGCCGCGGGGCAGCTGCGCGTGGCCCAGGGGCCCGTCTTCAATGGCTATGTCGGCGCGTCCATCCAGTCGCTGGGCGGCGGCGAAGGCCCGTTCACCGGCTGGCTGGCCCTGGTGGAGACGCTGCCGGCCGGCACGGAGGGCTCTCCGGTCGAGCGCAACCTGGTGCGCAACCTGCTGCAGGTGCCCTGGCCGGCGCCGCCGGGGCGCCGCTTCGAGGCACGGCCCATGGGCATTCCCGAAGGCGCCAGCCCCGAGCGGCTGCGGGTGGTGGGCTGGCTGCAGGATTCACGGGGAAGGATCAGGGCCATCTCCGAGTCGCGCTGCGACCCGCCGCAGCAAAGGCGCTAGAATTGTGCACCGGGCCCAAGCATTTGGGACCCGGTTTTTTTTTGCCGAAACCGGGCCCAGTCCAAGCGTCCACTCGTTCTTCAACGATTCCTCTCCAGGGAGCTTGGTCAATGGAAATCTTCGACTACGACAAAGTCCTGCTGCTGCCGCGCAAGTGCCGCGTGGAAAGCCGCTCCGAGTGCGATGCCAGCGTCGAGCTGGGCGGCCGCACCTTCCGCATCCCGGTGGTCCCCGCCAACATGAAGACGGTGGTGGACGAGAAGACCTGCCTGTGGCTGGCGCAGAACGGCTACTTCTACGTGATGCACCGCTTCGACCTGGACAACCTGGCGTTCGTCCGGTGGATCAAGGGGCACGGGGCCTTCGCCTCGATCTCGCTGGGGGTCAAGCAACCCGATTACGAAACCGTCGACCGGCTGGCCGCCGAGGGCCTGGTGCCCGACTACGTGACCATCGACATCGCGCACGGCCATGCCGACAGCGTGAAGAACATGATCGCGCACCTGAAGGCGAAGCTGCCCTCGACGTTCGTGATCGCCGGCAACGTCGGCACGCCGGAGGCGGTGATCGACCTGGAGAACTGGGGCGCCGACGCCACCAAGGTCGGCATCGGCCCGGGCAAGGTGTGCATCACCCGCATGAAGACCGGCTTCGGCACCGGCGGCTGGCAGTTGTCGGCGCTCAAGTGGTGCGCGCGCGTGGCCACCAAGCCCATCATTGCCGACGGCGGCATCCGCGAGCACGGCGACATCGCCAAGAGCATCCGCTTCGGCGCCACCATGGTGATGATCGGCTCCATGCTGGCCGGACACGAGGAGTCGCCCGGCCAGACCGTGGAAGTGGACGGCCAGCTGTACAAGGAGTACTACGGCAGCGCGTCCGACTTCAACAAGGGCGAGTACCGGCACGTGGAAGGCAAGCGCATCCTCGAGCCGATCAAGGGCCGGCTGGCCGACACGCTGCGCGAGATGCAGGAAGACATCCAGAGCTCGATCAGCTACGCGGGCGGCAAGCGCCTGCTCGACATCCGCAAGGTCAACTACGTCATCCTGGGCGGGGACAACGCGGGCGAACACCTGCTGATGTGAGCGCCGACTGGGTCAACTCATGTCATCCCGGCGAACGCCGGGATCCATCACCCGCCGCCTGAACTCGCGCAGCGGCTGCTTGACACCCGGTGATGGATTGCGGCTCAAGGCCGCAATGACACCCTTCGGTGCGGCTCGGGCCGCAATGACACCCTTCGGTGCGGCCCAAGGCGCAATGACACCTGCCGTGCGGCTCGACGCCGCAAGGGCACCTGTTCACCGCCACAGCAGGTCCAGCGCCAGCTCATGCAGCCGGTGCTCCGGCTCCACCAGCGCCTCCAGCACGCTGAAATGGTTCAGCCCGGGCAGCGCCTCGCAGACCTCCACGCAGGGCTCGCCCCAGGCCTTGCGGATCAGCTGGTTCTGGCGCAGGAACTCGGGGCTCTCCTCGGCGCCAGCGACGGCGTACAGGGTCGCGCCCAGCGGCGAAGGCAGGAGGGCCGGGCTCGCCTTGCGCGCGTCGGCGGGGGTGAGCCGCAGGTCATTCGCCAGGAAGGGCGTGCGCCGGATCGGCTCCAGGTCGAACAGCCCCGAGATGGCCAGCCCCTTGCGCACCACATCGACCGGCAGCTCCGGGTCCCAGCGCCGCCAGTCGCAGGCCAGCATCATGGCCGCCAGGTGGCCGCCGGCCGAGTGGCCCACCACCGTGATCTGCCGCGGGTCGCCGCCGTAGGTGGGCGCGTTCTTCCAGGTCCAAGCGAGCGCGCGCACCATCTGCAGCGTGATCTGGGGAATCGTGACTGCCGGGCACAGGTCGTAGTTCGGCACCACCACGCAGGCGCCCACGTCCTGGAACATGGGCGCGACGAAGGAGTGGTCGCTCTTGTCCAGCGCACGCCAGTAGCCCCCGTGCAGGAACACCATGACCGGGCCGCGTGCCTGCGGCGCCGGGAACACGTCCAGCCTCTCGCCGGGGCTGTCGCCATAGGGGATGTCCAGCTCGCACTCGAACGCCTCGCGCGCGCGCCGCGACGCGTCGGTCCAGCGCGCCATGTGGGCGCCGTTTTCGGGCACCAGGGCGCGGTTGTTGTACATGCGGTCGAGCCAGTCGCCGTCCTGCCGTTCCATGCGTTGACCTTTCCTCGGGTATGGTGCCATTCCTGAACCAGCCGGCGACGATACCGCAGAGCCGGCCCCGCCATCACCCGGACACCGGACGGTGCACGTGGCCCGCCCGCGGCGCGAGCCCGCAATGACACGAAAATCCGACAGCAACGCCATGAGCCTCCACACCCAACTCCAACGGCGCGCCGCCGCCGGCAAGCCCATCCGCGTCGGCCTGATCGGTGCCGGCAAGTTCGGCTCCATGTACCTGGCCCAGGTGCCCCCCACGCCGGGCGTGCACCTGGCCGGCATCGCCGACCTCTCGCCCGCCAACGCGCGCGCCAACCTCGCGCGCGTCGGCTGGGAGCCGGCCCGCACCGAAGCCGCGTCCCTCGATGCCGCCCTCCAGGCCGGCAGCACCCACGTCGGCGAGGACTGGCAGGCGCTGGTGCGGCACCCGGCGATCGACGTGATCGTGGAATGCACCGGTCACCCGATCGCCGCGGTCGACCACTGCCTGGAAGCCTTCGCCAACGGCAAGCACGTGGTCAACGTCACGGTGGAGGCCGACGCCTTCTGCGGCCCGCTGCTGGCGCGCCGCGCGGCCGAGGCCGGCGTGGTCTATTCGCTCGCGTTCGGCGACCAGCCGGCGCTGATCTGCGACCTGGTCGACTGGGCGCGCACCTGCGGTTTCCCGGTGGTGGCCGCCGGCCGCGGGCACAAGTGGCTGCCGCACTTCTGCGAATCCACGCCCGAGACGGTGTGGGGCTACTACGGCCTCACGCCCGAGCAGGCGCAGCGCGGCGGCCTGAACCCCAAGATGTTCAACAGCTTCCTGGACGGCTCCAAGCCCTCGATCGAGAGCACCGCGGTGGCCAACGCCACCGGCCTGGGCGTGCCGAGTGATGGCCTGCTCTACCCGCCGGCGAGCATCGAGGACATCCCTTTCGTCACCCGCCCGCGCAGCGAAGGCGGCGTGCTGGAACGCAAGGGCATGGTGGAGGTGATCTCCTCGCTGGAGGCCGACGGCCGCCGCATCCCCTACGACATCCGCATGGGCGTGTGGGTCACGGTGGAAGGCGAGACCGAGTACATCCGCAACTGCTTCGAGGAATACAACGCGCACACCGACCCCAGCGGGCGCTACTTCACCCTGTACAAGCGCTGGCACCTGATCGGGCTGGAAGTGGGCCTGTCGGTGGCCTCGGTCGCCCTGCGCGGCGAGGCCACCGGCGTGGCCGCCGGCTGGCAGGCCGACGTGGTCGCCACCGCCAAGCGCGACCTGCAGCCGGGCGAGCTGCTGGACGGCGAAGGCGGCTACACCGTCTGGGGCAAGCTGCTGCCGGCGGACCGGTCGCTGCGGATGGGCGGCCTGCCGCTCGGACTGGCGCACGGCATCAAGATCGTGCGGCCGGTCGCCAGGGGGCAGAGCCTGACCTGGGCCGACGTCGCCATGGACACCGGCACGCGGGCCTGGCAGTTGCGCCGCGACATGGAGGAGCTGTTCGCGCCGGGGCGGCTGAAAGCCGCCTGACAGCCAGCGCGCCGGCGGCAGCGCCATGATGGCCGCACAAGGAGGGATGCCCACCATGAAGATCGCCCTGCTCGGCACCGGCCTGATGGGCCTGCCGATGGCGCGCCGCCTGTGCCGCGCCGGCCATGAAGTGGCGGCCTGGAACCGCACGCGCGCCAAGTGCGAGCCGCTGGCCGCCGACGGCGCCCGGCCATGCGACAGCGCCGCCGAGGCTGCCGCCAGTGCCGACATCGTGATCAGCATGCTGGAGAACGGCGCGGTCGTGCACGAGGTGCTGTTCAACCAGGGCGCCGCCCGGGCGATGCGCCGCGGCACCCTGTTCATCGACATGGCCTCCATCCAGCCGCGCGAGGCGCGCGACCATGCGGCGCGGCTGGGCGAACTGGGCGTCGCCTGCCTGGACGCGCCGGTCTCCGGCGGCACCGTGGGCGCCGAGAACGGCACGCTGGCCATCATGGTGGGCGGTACGCCGGCGGACTTCGAGCGCGCGGCGCCGGTGTTCCAGGTGTTCGGCCGCGCCACCCACGTCGGCCCGCATGGGGCCGGGCAACTGGCCAAGCTGGCCAACCAGATGATCGTGGGCATCACCATCGGCGCGGTGGCCGAGGCGCTGCTGCTGTGCGCCAAGGGCGGCGCCGACATGGGCAAGGTGCGCGAGGCCATCGGCGGCGGCTTCGCCGACAGCCGCATCCTGCAGCTGCACGGCCAGCGCATGGTCGAGCGCGACTTCGCGCCGCGCGGTCGCATGACGGTGCAGTTGAAGGACATGCGCAACGCGCTGGCCACCGCCGAGGAGATCGGCTTCGACGCGCCGATCACCCAGCTGTTCGCCCGGCTCTATGCCGAGGGCGTGGAGCACGGCCTGGCCGACCTGGACCATTCCGGCCTGTTCGTCGAGCTCGCGAGCCGCAACGGCATGCGCTAGAATATCGGCCTGTTGTGGGGGGGTAGCTCAGCTGGGAGAGCGTCGCGTTCGCAATGCGAAGGTCGGGAGTTCGATCCTCCTCCTCTCCACCACAGCCGTTTTCGCAGCGCCGCCCTCGTGCGGCGTTTGCAACAGTGGGTTCTTAGCTCAGTTGGTAGAGCAGCGGACTCTTAATCCGTAGGTCGTAGGTTCGAATCCTACAGGACCCACCACTTCATCAAGGACCTGGCCGCGAGGCCAGGTCCTTTGTCTTTCGGGGGCCCATTGGCACGCCCGCACAGGCGCCGCCCGAAGCGCGGCCCGGGATCCGTCAGTGGTGCGCCGCCGCCCCGCGGGTCGCAGCCGTCGTGAACATCTGCTGCCAGGCCTGCGCCATCGGCGCCGCCGCGTTCATGGCCGCTTCGACGACCTGGGCCGTCGCATCGGCCGCGGTCGCGGTGACGCTCTCCTCTCGCGGGGGTTTGGCACTCGTCGCGGTCGCCTTGGCGCCAGCCTGCATCAGTTCCTGGAAGTAGCGCATCCCTTCCTGGTACTCGTAGGCCAGCAGGTTGGCCTGGATCGACGCCAGCTCCAGCGGCGTCTCGGCGCTGCGCAGGGTCTCCGCGGCCTGCTGGCTCAGCAGGGCGGCGCGCTGGGCCATGTGGAGTTGCGCCTGCTGGATCGATTCCCCGGCGCGGAACAGCATCGCCATCGTGTCTGCGGCCCAGGCCATCTGCTGGCGAGCCATGTGCGCCCATGCGGCCGTGCCTTGCTGCGCAGCACGGTCGGCGCCGTTTCCGGCCATGGCCTGCTGGGTGCGCTTCGAAGTGTTCGCCATCGTGTCCTCCATCGGTGTGCGGGCCGGCCACTGTAGGAGAGGGGCGGCGAAAGCCCAAGGCTGGAAAAGAACTGTTGCCTGCGGCCGCCGACCGTTTCCGCGCGACACTCCACTCGTCCTCTCCTCCTACAGACCCTGGGCGCCATCGATGCCAGAGAGCCTGCCCTGCAGTCCCGCCGCCGAGCGCAACAAGGAGCCCATCCTGGCTGTCCTGCGCCGCATCCTGGGCGAGCGCGGCACGGCCCTGGAGATCGCCTCCGGCACCGGCCAGCATGCCGTCTGGTTCGCGGCCGCGCTGCCCGGCTGGACCTGGCAGCCCACGGACGCGGACGCCGGCGCGCTGCCGGTGATCGCGGCCCGTATCGCCGAGGCCGGGCTGGCCAACGTCCGGCCGCCGCTGCGGCTGGACGTGATGGCGGTGCAGTGGCCATCGCCGGGCGCGCCGTTCGTGCAGCGCTTCGATGCGATCTACTGCGCCAACCTGCTGCACATATCGCCCTGGGCGACCTGTGCCGCCCTCATGCGCGGCGCAGCCCGGCACCTGGCGCCAGGCGCAACCCTGGTCACCTACGGACCGTACCTCGAGGACGGCGTGCCGACCGCACCGGGCAACCTGGGGTTCGACCAGAACCTCCGGGCGCACGACCGGTCCTGGGGCATTCGCCGGCTGGAAGACGTGGTGGCGGAGGCGAACCGCGCCGGCCTGGGGCTCCGGCGCCGCCATGCGATGCCGGCGAACAACCTGCTGCTGGAGTTCCGCGCCGACGGTCCGGCGCCGGCTAGTTCACCTCCACCGTCACCTTGAGGAACACGGCCGAAGCCAGCGTCCTGCCCGGGTACTGGCACTGGTTGTGGCGCTCGAACAGGGCGACCAATTCGCTCCTCAGCGCATCCCCGCGCCCGTCCTTCCCGGCCGCCTCCAGGGCGCTCATGGTCGGGCCGTAGAACTGCAGGAAGGTGCAGGCGAAGTCCGCCGGCGTTCCGTCGAAATCGAACACGTAGGTGTCGCGCTCGCAGGTGATGCCCTCCCAGGCGATGCCCGCGCCGCCGAAGCGCTCGATGACGTTGGCCGGGACGCCCCAGCCCATCGGGCTGACGAACCCTTCCGGCGGCGGCGGCAGGTAGGTGGAACAGACCTTCAGGATCTGCGCCACCAGCGTCGGGTCGTTCGGGATCCAGTTGCCCATGAGGATGCGGCCGCCCGGGCGGGTCACGCGCACCATCTCGCGCGCCACGTCGTACGGCTTCGGGGCGAACATGGCGCCGAAGATGCTGATCACGCGGTCGAAGCTCTTGTTCTCCAGGCTGCCGAGGTCGCAGGCATCGCCTTCGATGAACCGGCAGGTCGACGAGAAACCGGCCTGCGCCGCACGCCGGTTGCCGGCCTCGACGATGCGCGGGGCGATGTCCACGCCCAGCACCCTGGCGCCGAGCTTGGCGGCCGGGATCGCCGTGGTGCCGTCGCCGCAGCCGAGGTCCAGCACGTCCATGCCCGGGACGATGCCGGCCTGGCGCACCAGGTCCTCGCCGCTCTCGCGCATGCTCACGGCGATGCGGCCGAAGTCCCCTTTTTCCCAAAGTGCCTTGTTCGCATTCGTGACGGGCCCTCCCGGATGCAGTGCTTGTGCTCGCGCTGCGGGTTGAACGTCACCCCCTGCGCGGATCGCGGCGCCCGGGATCTCCAGCCCGAGGTTCCTGTCGTCGGTGGCGATGGCCATGTCTGTCTCTCCTGTTGGCGGGCGGGTGCGCAAAGGTGTCGATCCACCGTCGCACCCGGGGGCGATAGATCGCATACTTCGCAGGGTCGGCGCCGGGCGTTCCCGAAACGTTCCCGGCCTCTGCAGGAAGGAAGCCGCGATGACCTTGCAAGTCCGCCTGCTCGGGCAGTTCAGCATCGGAGGCACCCCACGGTCCGGCGCCGCGACCCTGCAGCCCCGGCTCACCCGCCGTGCCGCCGAGCTCGTCCAGCTGCTCGGGCTGGATCCGCATCGCAGCCTGGCGCACGACCAGGTGGTGGAGGCGCTCTGGCCCCACCTGGGCCCGGATGCCGGCAGCGCCAACCTGCGCAAGGCGGCCCACCACGCGCGCCAGGTCATCGGCGAGCCCGGCGCGATCGTGCTGCAGGGCGGGCGCGTGCTGCTCCTGCCCGGCGAGGAGGTCGATTGCGACGCGATCCGCTTCGAGGCCGCCGCCGACCGTGCGCTCGCCAGCCGCGATGCCCAGGCGTGCAAGGCGGCCTGCCAGCTCTACGGCGGCGACCTGCTTCCCGACTCCCGCTACGAGCCCTGGACCGAGGCCCCACGCCGGCGGCTGCGCGGCAAGTACGTCGAGCTGCTGCGCCACTCGGGTGACCTGGAGCGCCTGCTGCGCGAAGAACCCACCGACGAGGCGGCGCACGCCCAGCTGATGCGCGAGGAACTGGCCGCCGGCCGGCGCTCGTCGGCCCTGCGCTGGTACGGGCACCTGCGCGACCACCTGCAGCAGTCCCTGGGCGTGCGGCCGGGGCCGCAGGTGGAAGCGCTCTACCAGGAATGCGTGGCCGGCCTGGAAGGCGCCTCGCCGGCCTTCGTCGGCCGCGCGCTGGAACTGGTGCGCGTGCTCTCGGCCTTGCGGGCCAGCCTGGGCGGCCAGCCGGGCGGCGCCGTGGTGCGCGCGCCTGCGGGAATGGGCAAGACGGCGTTCTGCCGCCGCGTGGCCCGGGAAGCGCGCGGCCTGGGCTGGCAGGTGCGACTGGTGCAGGCCGGCGACTGGACCCGGCCGTACGGCATCACCACCGACCTGGTGGAGCCCCTGCTGGCCGAAAAGCCGCAGCTGCTGCAGGCGGTCGGCGCCCCTGCGCAGGCGATCCTGGCCGCAATGACCGCCCTCGCCGGCCGCGTGGAGCCGCCGCGGCTGCCGATCGCCCGGCACCAGGTGGTGGGGGCCGTGCGGCGCCTGCTGGTCGCCGCCGCCGGCCGGCAACCCGTGCTGGTGATCGTCGACGAGGCCCACTCGGCCGACGACGCGAGCGCGGAACTGCTGGCCCAGCTGGCCTGCGGTGGGCCGCCCGTGTTCGTCCTGCTCGCCTGCCGCCCGGCCCTGCCCGAGCCGCTGGAGCGCAATGTGTCGCGCCTGCTGCGGGCCGGGCAACTCGAGGCCCTGGAGCTGGGCCCGCTGACGGAGGACGAAGCCGCGCTGCTGGCACGGCGGACGGCGGCCGCGCCCCTGGCGCCGGATGCGGCCGAGGCCGTCGTGCGCCGCTCCGGCGGCGTGCCGTTCGCGGTGGTCGAACTCGCGCGCGTTGCGGCGGACGCCGGGCTGGCTGCCGTCGAGGGCTTGCCGCCGGCCGTTTCATCCGCCCTGGCCGAGCGCCTGTGCGACGTCGGCGACGACGCACTGGAGGGCTTGCGGCGCCTGGCGCTGTCGGCCGAAGACTTCGACGTGCCCACGGCCGTCGCCCTGGTGGCCGACGACGGCCACGACGCCCACGCGCGGCTGGATCGCGCGCTCGCTGCGGGTGTGCTCGTCGTCTCGCAGGCACGCTACCGTTTTCGCCACGCGCTGGTGCGGCAGGCGCTGGTGGATGGCATCCCGCCCCATCGGCGCGCCGGCGTGCACCGTGAAGTGGCCGCGCGGCTGCAGCGGGCGGGCGCCGCCCCCGGACTCGTCGGCACGCACTGGCTGGCCGCGGGGGAGGTCGACGAGGCGCTGCCCTGCTCCCTGGCCGCCGCGCGCCGCGCCGCCTGCCTGGGCGCGTTCGAGGACGTGCTGCGCCACGTGGAGCCGCTGCTGGCCGAGCGGCCCGCGCAGCCGGAAGCGCTGGCGCTGAGGGCCGACGCCCTGGACGCACTCGGGCGTCCCGGCACGCTGGCCGCCTACGACGCGGCAGCCGCCGTGGCGGAGGAAGCACAGGCCCACGAGCTGCGGGCCAAGCGCGCGCTGGCGCAGGTGAAGATGAGCGATCCATCGGGCGCGCTGGCCTACCTGAAGGACGTGCGGCCGACCACCGTGGCGGGCCGGCTGGCCGAGGCCCTGGCCTACAGCGGCGCGGCGGCGCTCGGCTTCGGCGATCCGTCCGAGGGCACGCGCCGGGCAGCCGAAGTGCGGCGCCTCGCCCTGGAAACCGGTGACGAAGGCACGCTGGTGATCGCCTCGTGGGCGCAGGCGGCCGCGGCCCATGCGCGCGGCGACCTGCACGGCAGCGTGTGGGCCGACCTGAGGGAGACCAGCCACCTGCCGCAGCTGGCCACCCGGGTGTTCGACGGCCACCTCTGCATCACGCAGCGGTTCCTGTACGGCTCGCGCCCCTATGCCGACGTGATCGCCTTCGCCGACGCGCTGGCCGCCGAGGCGCAGCGGCTCGGTGCCGCGCGCGGGCACGCCTTCGCCGTCACCCTGCGCGGGGAAGCCCGGCTGCTCAGCGGCCAGCTGGACGCGGCCGAGCGGGACCTGGTCGAAGGCGGCCGGTTGCACCGGGCCATCGGTGGGGCGACCGGCGAGGCGCTGTCGCTGCAGCGCCGCTCCGAACTGGCCCTGCACCGGGGCCGCCGGGACGTGGCCCGCGCCCTGCTGGACGAGGCGCTGGACGTGGCACGCCAGTCCGGGGTGGGCTTCCACCTGCTGGACCGCATCTACGGCACCCGCATCGCCATCGCGTCCGGCACCGAGGCTGCGCTCGGCGCGCTGGAGGAGGCGGAAGCCGCGGTCCGCGGCCCGCTGGAGACCTGCCCGGGCTGTCGCATCACCTTTGCCATTCCGGCCACCATCGCGGCCGCCCGGGCGCACCAGATGGACCGGGCGGCCGGCCACGAGAAGGCGTCGGACTACCTGGCCAACACCGTGATGAAGCTGCCCGCGTGGTACGCCTCGCTGCACGAGGCGCGGGCGCACCTGGCGCTGGCCTCGGGCGAACGGCCGGCCGCCCGCGCGGAGTTCATGGCCGCGGCGCAAGGGTTCCGCAGCTCGGGCCAGCCGCTGGACGAGGCCCGCTGCCAGGAACTGGCGCGATAGGCGTCCGCGCGGCGCCATGAAGAAGCTGCCGGAGGCCGTTCCATGAAGGCGATCGCCGCCCTGTCCCGATCGGCGGCCGCCGGGCTCGGGCTCGGGCTCGTCGCCGGCATGGCCGCTGCCGCGGACGGCTGGGACACGCTCGCGCGGCCTGGCGCCATCGTCCTGTTCCGCCACGCCACGGCGCCGGGCGTGGGCGATCCGCCGGGCTTGCGGCTGGGCGACTGCAGCACCCAGCGCAACCTGGACGCGCAGGGCCGCGCCGAGGCGCGCGCGCTCGGCGAGCAGTTCCGGCGGCGCGGCATTGCGGTGGGTGCCGTCCTGTCGTCGCAGTGGTGCCGGGCACGGGAGACCGCGCAGCTCGCGTTCGGCGACCGGGTGCGGGAGGAGCCGGCGTTCAATTCCTTCTTCGGCCAGGGGCCGCAGCAGCGCGACGCCCAGACCGCGCAGGCCCGCCGGCTCCTGCGCGAGTGGCAGGGGCCCGGCGCGCTGGTGGTCGTCACCCACCAGGTCAACATCACCGCGCTCACCGGCCACGCAACCGCCTCCGGGGAAGGCGTGGTCGTGCGGCCCACGGCCGAGGGGCCGGTCCGCGTGATCGCCACGCTGCGGCCCTGAACCGGTGCGGCCGTCCTCACGGCGCTGGCTGCGCGAGGCGGCGCATCCAGCCGGCCGCCACGTCGGCCAGTTCGTCGCGCACCTCGGCGTCGCCTCGACCGGATCGCGCGAGGACGTGGAACGAGTGGTCGCCGCCCTGCACCTCGTGCAGCGCCGCGCGCGACCCGAGCCGCTGGACGGTCTGCCGCATCAGCGGCAGCTCGGCCAGCGCGTCGCGCGTGCCCTGCAGGAAGAGCATGGGCAGCGCCACCTGCTCGAGGTGCGCAGCGCGCCCGGTGTCCGGCCGGCCCGCCGGATGGAGGGGGAAGCCGACGAAGACCAGCCCCCGCACCTGCGGCAGGGGCGCCTCGGCCTGCGCCTGCGAGCTCATGCGCCCGCCGAAGGATTTGCCGCCGGCGAACAGCGGAACGCCGGGCAAGCGCTTCGCCGCTTCACCCACCGCGGCCCGCACGGCGCCCTGCGCGACGGCGGGCCGGTCCGGCCGCTTGCTGCCCTGTTCCATGTACGGAAACTGGAAGCGCAGCGTCGCAACCGCACGCGCCTGCAGCGCTTCGGCCAGGGCCGCCATGAAGGGGTGATGCATGCCGGCGCCGGCACCGTGTGCGAGGACCAGGCCGGCGATCGCATCGGCGGGTTGCTGCAGCACGGCCGACACGACCGTGCCGTCGGGCAGGGTGATGCGAAGGGATGTCGGGTCGGCGGGCATCGGCGGCAGGGGTGCAGGCGGGTCCGGCCAGGGTAGCGACAATCCGGTGTCTGCGTTCATCCCGACCCGATCCCATGACGCCTGCCCCTGCTTCCTCCTGGCTGGTCCGCAGCGAGCCGGTCGCCGCTGCACAGGCGGACGGCCGCCCCCTCGTCGCGCTCGAGTCGACCCTGATCGCGCACGGCATGCCGTATCCGGAGAACGTGCGGACCGCGCTCGAGGTGCAGGCGCTCATCCGCGAGAAGGGCGCGGAGCCCGCCACGATCGCCCTGATGGACGGCCGGATCCGGATCGGCCTGTCGGACGCCGAACTGGAACGGCTCGCCCGCCCGGGCCAGGTGCACAAGGCCAGCCGCCGCGACTTGCCCTTCGTGCTCGCCAGCGGCGGACTGGGCGCGACCACCGTGGCGGCCACGATGATCTGTGCGGCGCTGGCCGGCATCGAGGTCTTCGCCACCGGCGGGATCGGCGGCGTCCACCGCGGCGCGCCGGAGACCTTCGACATCTCGGCGGACCTGCAGGAGCTGGCCCGGACGTCCGTGGCGGTGGTCTGCGCCGGCGCGAAATCCGTCCTCGACATCGGGCTCACGCTCGAGTACCTGGAGACGCACGGCGTGCCGGTGCTCAGCTGCGGGCAGGACAACTTCGCGGCGTTCTACACGCGCGACAGCGGCCATCGCGCCGACTTCCGCCTCGACGACGAGGCGGCGCAGGCGCGCTTCATCCGGACCAAGTGGGACCTGGGGCTGGCCGGCGGGGTGGTCCTCAGCGTGCCGGTGCCGCAGCCGGCGGCGATGCCCAAGGAGGAGATCGATGCCATCACCCGGCAGGCGCTGGCCGAGGCCCGCGAACAGGGCATCGCCGGCAAGGCGGTGACGCCGTTCCTGCTGTCCCGGATCCAGGCGCTGACGGGCGGACGCAGCCTGGCGACCAACATCGCGCTGGTGAAGAACAACGCGGAAATCGCGGCCCGGCTGGCGCTGGCGCTGGCCAACACCGCGCCGCAGGGCGGTTCCGCCTAGTGGCCGGCCCCTGGCACGGGCCGGGGGTTTCGCATCTCAGGGATTTCCACGAACGGCAGGGCCAGCGCAGAGCGCAAGCTGTCGGGCTCCGACACCCCTCGAGGAGACCGACCATGAAACTGAGCTGGTTCGTGCTGCCGCTGGCAGCCGCCGGCGCCCTGCCGGCCCAGGCGCAGGACCTGCTGTACACCCGCAGCCTGGCCGCGACCTGCGCCAACTGCCACGGCACCGAAGGGCGCACGGTGCCGGGATCGGAAGTGCCGGCCATCGCCGGCATGCCGCGCGAATACATGCTGCGGCAGCTGCAGGCCTTCCGCGACGGCAGCCGGCCCGCCACCGTCATGCACCAGATCGCCAAGGGCTTCTCCGAGCAGCAGCTCGAGCAGATCGCCACCTACTTTGCCGCCGCGAAGCAGTGAGGCCCGCCATGCAACGACGACTCCTGCTCCAGTCCGCCGCCGCCACGTCCCTGCTCGGGCTGGCCGCCTGTGCAACCCCTACCGTTCCTTCGCGCGCCCGCGTCGTGGTGGTCGGCGGCGGCTACGGCGGCGCCACCGCCGCCAAGTACGTGCGCCTGCTGTCCGACTACCGCATCGACGTGGTGCTGGTCGAACCGAACGCCAGCTTCATCTCCTGCCCGCTGTCCAACCTGGTGATCGGCGGCAGCCGGCGCATGGCCGACATCACCACGCCCTACTCCGCCCTGTCCAGCCGCCACGGCGTGCGAGTGGTGCGCGACCACGCCAGCGCGATCGACACGCGGCGCAAGACCGTCACGCTGGCGGGCGGGCCGGTGATCGGCTACGACAAGCTGGTGGTGTCCCCGGGCGTCGACCTGCAGCTCGGCGCCATCGAAGGCCTGCAGGCCGCCAATGCCAGCGGCCAGCTGCTGCACGCGTGGAAGGCGGGCCCGGAGACGGCCGCGCTGCGGCGCCAGCTCGAGGCCATGCCCGACGGCGGCGTCTATGCGATCACGGTGCCGGCGCAGCCCTACCGCTGCCCGCCCGGGCCCTACGAGCGTGCCTGCCAGGTGGCCTGGTACTTCAAGCAGGCCAAGCCGCGCAGCAAGGTGCTGATCCTGGATGCGAACCCGGACGTGACCTCCAAGGGCGCCCTGTTCAAGAAGGTCTGGGCCGAGCAGTACCCGGGCATGGTCGAGTTCCGGCCGCAGCACAAGGTGGTGGCGGTGGATCCGCGCCAGGGGCTGATCAAGTTCGAGGTGCAGGACGACGTGCGCGCGCAGGTGCTCAACGTGCTGCCGCCGATGCGGGCCGGCGCCATCGCGGTCCAGGCGGGCCTGAACAACCTGGCCAACAACCGCTGGTGCGGGGTGGACTGGCTGACCTTCGAATCCAGCGTCGCGCCCGACGTGCATGTGCTGGGCGACTCCATCCAGATCGCACCGGGCATGCCCAAGAGCGGCCACATGGCCAACAGCCATGCCAAGGTGGCGGCCGCCGCGATCGTCGCGCGGCTGTCCGGCCAGGAGCCGAACCCGGCTCCGATGCTCACCAACACCTGCTACAGCTACGTGAACGACCGGCAGGTGATCCACGTGGCCAGCGTGCATGCCTTTTCGACGGCGCAGAAGACCTTCCTGCCGGTGCCGGGCTCCGGCGGCCTGAGCCCGGCGCCGAACACGCTGGAGGGCGTCTACGCCTGGAACTGGGCGCAGAACATCTGGGCGGACACGGTCGGCTGAGCCTCGGTTCGCGCGTTTCACCCAATGGCGGGAGCACCGCCATCGCGATGGAGCAGCCGCTCACCCCGCCGCCTGCGCATGCAGCGCGCCCAGCCGGCTGCGCTGCAGCTTGCCGGTCGCGGTGAGCGGTAGCGCGTCCAGCCAGTGCACCCAGCGCGGGCGGCGATGGCGGGGCATGGCCTCGATCGCGGCGGCAATGCGCCGGACGGCTTCGGCCTGGCAACCGGGCGCGGCTACGGCAAGCACGGACAGCGCCGACAGGCCTTCGGCGGTCGTCACGCCGACGGCAGCGACCTGCTGCAAGGTGTCGCCGCACGCGCCGGCCAGGCTTTGCTCCACCCAGAGGGTGCTGACCCACTGGCCGGCGATCTTCAGCATGTCGTCGTTGCGGCCGGCGTACTCCAGCCGGCCGTCGCTGCGGCGCAGGAACAGGTCGCCCGGCGAGAACCAGCCGCCCTCGCGGAAGCCGTCGGCCTGCGCTTCGGGACGGTTCCAGTAGCCGATGCCCACCGTGGGGTGGCGCAGCCACACGCGCTGGGGCACCTCGTCGTCGGCGCCGCGCAATTCCAGTTGCGTCAGCGGCGTGGGCGTGAGCAGGCCCGAATCGTCGTCGCCGTACAGCATCAGGCACAGCGTCTCGGTCGTGCCGTAGCCGCTGGTCGGGGCCAGGCCGGTCGCGTCGCGCCAGGCCCGGCGCGTGGTCGGCGGCAAGGCCTCGCCGGCCGAGACGAAGTGGCGGATGCCGCGGCCGGCCAGCCGGTCGGCCACGCCGGTGCGCAGCATCTTCAGGTACAGCGTGGGCACGCTGAAGACCAGCGTCGGGCGATGGCGCGCCACCATCGCCTCGACCCGCTCCGGGGTCGGCCAGTCGCGGTCGAGGATCACGGTCGCGCCACAGCGCAAGCCCGCGAACAGGCTGTTGCCCAGCGCGTAGGCGAAGAACAGCTTGGAGCTGGCATACAGGCGGTCGCGCGCGGTCAGGCCGAGCACGCCGCGGCCGAACGAGTGGGCGTGGGTCACCGTGCGCTGCACATGGATGGCGCCCTTGGGCGTGCCGGTGGTGCCGGAGGTGCCAATCCACAGCGCGGGGTCCTCGTCGTCGCGCGGCACCACCGCGACGGGTCGGGCGCCGGCGAGCTCGGCGTGCCACTGCGCATCGTTGCGGACGACGTGCGCCCACTCGACCGGCTCCTCGCACCAGACGAATCGCGGCGCGCTGTCGGCCAGGATGGGCGCCAGTTCCGCCGGCGGCAGCCCGGGGTTCACGCCCACCGCCACGCCGCCGGCCCAGATCACGCCGAGGTAGGCCACGACCCAGTCGATGCTGTCGGGCGCGATGACGAACACGCGGTCGCCGGCCTCCACGCCGCGGGCCCGCCACGACCCGGCCGCGCGCCGCACCTGCTCGCGCAACTGCGCATAGCTCATGCGCTCGTCGCCGCACTCCAGGGCGGTCGCGCCATCGGCGCCGGTGGCCAGCAGTCGTTCGGCCGCATTCATGCCGGTTCTCCTTCGGGTTGTTGCCGCACGCCCAGCCAGCGATCCAGCCGGGCGAGGTCCTGCGCCTGCCGGCGGCTGTCGGCCTCGTGCACGATGCGGCCGCGCTCGAGCACCACGCAGCGCTGCGTCAGCGCCAGCGCCTGCCGCACGTGCTGCTCCACCAGCACCAGCGACTGGCCTTCGGCCGCCACCATGCGTTCGATGCCGGCACAGACCTCCTCCACGATCACCGGCGCCAGGCCCTCCAGCGGCTCGTCCAGCAACAGCAGGCGCGGGTTGAGCATCAGGGCGCGGGCGATCGCCAGCATCTGCTGCTCGCCACCCGACAGTTCGTTGCCCCAGTGCCGGTGGCGCTCCTGCAGCCGGGGGAACAGCGCGTAGACGCGCGCCAGGTCCCACCGCCCCGGCCGCGCCGTGACCGTGAGGTTCTCTTCCACCGTGAGCGACGCGAAGATCTCGCGCTCCTGGGGCACCCACCCGAGGCCGAGCGCTGCGCGGCGATGGCGCGGCACCCGCGCCAGGTCTTCGCCGCACCAGCGCATGGCGCCGCCCCGCACCCGGGTCTGCCCCATCAGCGTGGCCAGCAGCGTGCTCTTGCCGGCGCCGTTGCGACCCAGCAGGGCCAGGGTTTCGCCGGCCGCGATCGACAGGCTGCAGCCGTCCAGCACGATGCCGTCGCCGTAGCCGGCCGACAAGCGATCGAGCACCAGCAGTTCAGCCATGGCCATGCCCCAGGTAGACCTCGCGCACCCGCTCGTCGGCGCCGATCTCGGCCGGCGTGCCGGTCACCAGTTCGGCACCTCCCACCAGCACCGTGATGCGCTCGGCGAAGCGGAACACCAGCGACATGTCGTGTTCGATCAGCAGCACGGCGATGTCGCGCGGCAGTTCCGCGAGCACGCCCAGCAGTTCCTCGCCGTCGCCTTCCGGCACGCCGGCGGCCGGTTCGTCCAGCAGCAGCACCTTCGGGCGCACGGCCAGCGCCAGCGCCATCTCCAGCAGCCGCTGCTTGCCATAGGCCAGCTCGCGGGTGGGCCGAAGGCACTCGGCGGCCAGGTTCATGCGCTCGAGCAGCGCGAAGGCCTCGTCGATCTCGGCGCGCCGGCGCGTCAGGCCGAACACGCGCCGCTGCAGCACGCCCAGCTTGTCGCGGTCGCGCTCGCAGATGGTGTTGGTCACCGCCTCCAGCGGCGTGAGCCGCGGGAACAGCGTGTTGATCTGGAAGGTGCGCGCCAGCCCGCGGCGCACGCGCTGGTCGGGGCGCAGCCGCGTGATGTCTTCGCCCTGCAGCCAGATGGAGCCGGCGGAAGGCTTGAGCACGCCGGTGAGCTGGTTCACCAGCGTGGTCTTGCCGGCGCCATTCGGTCCGATCAGCGCGTGGCGCGCGCCGGCTTCGAGCTTCAGGTGGATGTCCTGCGTGACCTTCAGGCCGCCGAAGGCCTTGGACAGCCCGCGCGTTTCCAGTACCGCGCTCACGGCCGGCTCCGCCAGCGCGCCGCCAGCCGCCTGAGCGCGCCGACCACCCCATCCTCGAGGTACAGCGTGCACAGGATCAGCAGGATGCCGAGCCAGAACAGCCAGTAGACCGGGTTCAGGTCCGCCAGCCGGTCCTGCGCCAGCAGGAACAGGGCCGCGCCGACGAAGCCGCCGTACAGCGTGGCCGTGCCACCGACGATCAGCATGATCAGCAGGTCGGCCGAGCGCTGGAAGCCGAGCGTGTCGATGCCGACGAACTGGGTGGTCTGGGTGAGCAGCGCGCCTGCCACGGCGGCCAGCAGCGCCGAGAAGGCGTAGATGTGGGTCAGGCGCGCGCGGATCGGCACGCCGATCGCCTGCGCGCGACGCCGGTTCTCGCGGATGCACGCCAGCGACAGCCCGTAGGGGGACACCATCAGCGCCCGCACCAGCACGAACAGCAGGAACACGACGACCAGCACGTAGACGTAGGCGGTGCGCCCCAGCAGGTCGAAGCGGAACAGGCCCAGCACCGGGCCGATCTCCACGCCCTGCAGGCCGTCCACCCCGCCGGTGATGGGCGTGGCGCGGTTGGCCGCTTCGTACAGCAGCAGGCCGATGCCCAGCGTGAGCATCAGCCGCGCCAGGTCGTTGCCGCGCAGCACGAGGAAGCTGGTGGTCCAGCCGGCGAAGGCGCCCACCGCTGCGGCGGCCGCCAGGCCCGCGACGGGATCGCGCAGTCCGTGCACCGACAGCAGGCCCGCGGTGTAGGCACCCAGGCCGAAGAAGGCGGCATGCCCCAGCGTGACGATGCCCGCGTAGCCGAGTACCAGGTCGAGCGACAGCGCGAACAGCCCGGTGATCAGGATCTGCGAGGCGAACAGCAGGTTCCTGGGAAAGACGAAATACACCGCCACCAGCGCGAGCCAGAACGCGATTTCGGCGCGTCCCCAGCGCTCGCGCCGGCGCAGCTGCAGCAGGTGCGGGGGCATCGCCAGGACCTGCCCGGACAGCCGCGGCGGCATCCTCACGCGAAGCCCCTTCGCACCACCAGCCCGCGCGGGAACGCCAGCAGCAGCAGCACCATCGCCGCGTAGATGATGAAGGCGCCGACTTCCGGCACGTAGTACTTGCCGGCGGTGTCCGCCACCCCCAGCAGCAGCGCCGCCAGCAGCGTGCCCCGCACCGATCCGGCGCCGCCGACCACGACCACCAGCAGGAAGTACACCAGCGTCTTGAGCGGGAAGTACGGATCCAGCCCCAGCACGTTGACGCCCAGCGCACCGCCGAGCCCCGCGAGCCCGCTGCCCACCGCCAGCGTGAGCTGGAACACCCGGCCCACGTGGATGCCCATGGCCTCGGCGGTGGCCTGCCGGTCGACCGAGGCGCGGATGCGCGCGCCGAAGCGCGTGCGCTCCAGCCCGAACACCAGCACCAGCGTGACGGCGATGCCGACCGCGACCAGGAACAGGCGGTAGCGCGAGAGCTCCAGCCCCAGCACGGACACCTGCCCGCCCAGGTACGGCGGGAGCGCGACCGGCTGCTGCTGCGGCCCCCAGCCCCAGGTGGCGGCCGCGACGGCGACGAAGATGATGCCCACCGTCAGCAGCACCTGCTTGAGGTGCGTGGCCCGGTACAGCGGCCGGTACAGCGTGCGCTCCAGCAGCAGGCTGGCCGCGGCCGTGCACACGAACACCAGCGGCAGCGCCGCCAGGAAGCCGATGCCGGCGCTGCCCATCAGCGTGACCAGCAGGTAGCCGCCCGCCATGGCGAACACGCCGTGCGCCAGGTTGATGAAGTTCATCATGCCCAGCGTCACCGACAGGCCCACCGAGACCAGGAACAGCAGCATCCCGTAGGCGATGCCGTCGAAGAGGATGCCCGGCAGGCCCGCCATCGCCCTTGCGCCTTCCCGGACGCCGGCTTACTTGCCCGGGTCCCTGACCGCCGGGAAGTGGTCGAACTCCACGTTGTAGAGCTTGCCGCCGACCTTCCGGACCTCGCGCACGTAGACGTTCTGCACGATGTCGCGTGTGTCGGCGTCGATCTGGATCGGCCCGCGCGGGCTGGCGATCTTCAGGCCCTTGAGCACGCCCATGGCCTTGTCACCGTCGACGTTGCCGTCGAGCCGGCGCACCACCTCGTACACCGCGGCCATGCCGTCGTAGCCGCCCACGGCCATGAAGTTGGGGCGCTGCTGCGGCGCGACCTGCGCGTACGCGGCCAGGAACGCCTTGTTCTCCGGCGAGTCGTGCGCCATCGAGTACTGGTGGGTGGAGATCACGCCGAGCGCGTTGTCGCCGAGCGCGTCGATCACGCCGTCCTCGGTGACGTCGCCGGTGGACAGCAGCCTGATGCCGGCCTTGGCCAGTTCGCGCTCGCGGTACGCCTTCATGAAGCCGACCGCCAGCTCGCCGGCCGGCACGAACACGAACACCGCCTCCGGCCTGGCGTCCTTGACCTTCTGCACGAAGGGGCTGAACTCGGGGTTCTTCAACGGCACGCGGGCCTCGCCCACCACCTCGCCGCCCAACTTCGCGAAGGTCTTCTTGAAGGTGGCTTCCGCGTCGTGGCCGGGGCCGTAGTCGGCCACCACCGTGTACACCTTGCGCACGCCGTTCCTGTGCGCCCACTGCGCCATCGGCTCGGTCACCTGCGCCAGCGTGAACGAGGTGCGCACGATGTAGGGCGACCTGGCGGTGATCACCGAGGTCGCTGCGTTCATGACGATGGTGGGCTTCTTCGCCTCGGTCGCGATGGAGGCGACCGCCAGCGCATTGGGCGTGAGCCCGAAGCCGGCGATGAAGTCGACCTCGTCCTTGACCACCAGTTCCTGTGCGAGCCGCTTGGCGACGTCGGGCGCGGGGCCGGTGGTGTCCCTGATCACCAGCTCGATCTTCCTGCCCGCCACCGTGTCGCCATGCTGCTTCATGTAGGCCTTGGCGCCGTTGGTGATCTGCTGGCCGAAGTCGGCGAAGGTGCCCGACATCTCGGCCAGGATGCCGACCTTGATGGTGTGGCCGGCGGCGCCGGCGGCGGGGCTTGCGAACGCTGCCGCGAGCGCCAGCGCGGCGCCCAGGATGGTCTTCCTCATGTGAGTCTCCTGTTGCTGGGAAGTCAGCTTGTGGTCGCTCGCACGGTAGGGGGCCGCCACGAGGAAAACCTTGGACCAGTTCAAGATTCGGTCCGGTCGGCCCATGCCCACCCCAGCCGCGCGGCCATTCTTGACGCCTTCTTTAATATGCACGGAAAATGCATCTTAAGAACGGCCGACCGGCACGATGAAGCGATCCCCCGCCCTCATTCCCCTTTCGCGCGAGCACCACGAAGCGCTGGTGCTGGCGCGCCGCGCCTGCGAACCCGACCGTCCGGGCGCCGACCCGGCCGGCGTTCGCGAACAGGTGCTGCGCCGCTGGTCCGAGCACATCGAGGCGCACTTCCGGCTGGAAGAGCAGGCGCTGCTGCCCGCCCTGAGGCAGGCCGGCGCACCCGCCGAAGCCGACGAGGGCGCACGCCAGCACCGGTCGATCCGGCGCCTGGTCGACGAGCTGGAGTCCCTGGGAACGGCCGCGCTGCCGGCCTGGGGCGACGCCATGCGCGAGCACGTGCAATGGGAAGAACGCCACCTGTTCCCGCTGGCCGAGCGCCTGCTGGACCTCCCCGCCCTTTCACCGGCACTGGCCGGCGCGCCGGCCGCGAGCGCACCATGACGGACCTCGCCATCGACTCCGGGCCCGACTGCGCGCCCTGCGCGCTCGAGGACTACGGCGGCTGCGAAGCCGCCGCCCGCACGCGCCTGACGGTGCGGCGCGGCGGCATCCTGTTCCGCCAGAACGACGCGTTCCGCTCCTTCATGGCGGTGCGCCGCGGCTCGTTCAAGTCGGTCGCGGTGGCGCCCGACGGACGCGAGCAGGTGCTGGCGTTCGTGATGGCGGGCGAGGTGCTGGGGCTCGATGGCTTCGGCCACTCGCGCTACGCCAGCACCGCGATCGCGCTGGAGGACTCCGAGGTGCTGGTGCTGGACTACGGCACCGCGAACAGCGCCGGCAGCGGGCCGGCGTTGCACCACGCCATGGCGCGCATCCTCAGCCGCGAACTGCTGCGCGACTACAAGCTCAAGGTGCTGCTGGCCAGCATGACGGCCGAGCAGAAGCTGGCCTCCTTCCTGCTGAACATGGCGCGCCGCCTGCAGGACCGCGGCGGCTGCCCCGGCGACCTGCCGCTGCGCATGACGCGCACCGACATCGCCAGCTACCTGGGCCTGTCGCTGGAGACCGTCTGCCGCACCCTCACTTCGCTGCAACGGCGGGGCGTGCTGAAGATCGAGGGCCGGCACCTGCACCTGCTGGACCGGCGCGCGCTGCTGCGTCAGTTCGGACGCGAAGAGTAGGCCGCAAGCTCCTCGGCAGCAACGAGCGGTTGCACCCGCGACCGGCATTCGCCCCTAGAGTGGCCGCTGGCTTCACTTGGGCGGGGATGCAGGATGAGTCAGGATTTCCACGGAAAGGTCGCGCTGGTCACGGGCGCCGGCTCCGGCATCGGCCGGGCCGCGGCGCTGGCGCTGGCCGCGCAGGGCGCGCAGGTGGTGGTCAACGACCTGAAGCCCGGGGTGGCGCAGAAGGTCGTGGACGAGATCGCCCGCGACGGCGGCAGCGCGATCGCCGTAGCGGGCAATGTCGGCAAGCCCGAGGACGTCAAGGCCAGCGTCGACGCGGCGGTGCAGCGCTTCGGCGCGCTGCACCTGGCCTTCAACAACGCCGGCATCAGCGGCCCGCTGGGGCTGCTCGCGGACATCGACATCCAGGCCTACCGGGAGCTGATCGACGTGAACCTGCACTCGGTCTTCTACGGCATGTACTACGAGATCCCGGCGATGCTGAAGGCCGGCGGCGGCGCCATCGTCAACATGTCGTCCATCCTGGGCGTGGTGGGGGATGCCAGCGCGGTGCCCTACGTCGCGGCCAAGCACGGCGTGACCGGCATGACCCGGGCGGCCGCGCTCGGCTACGCCGACAAGGGCATCCGCATCAACTCCATCCACCCCGGCTACATCGACACGCCCCTGCTGGAGGCGCTGCCCCGGGAAGCCTACGACGGGCTGGTGGCCCTGCACCCGATCGGGCGCCTGGGACGGCCGGAGGAGGTCACCGGGCTGGTGCTGTTCCTGCTGTCCGACCAGGCGAGCTTCATCACCGGGTCGCAACACGTCGTCGACGGCGCCTACACCGCCCGTTGACCAGGCTCCAGCGGCCACTCGCAGGCGCCGGCATGCGTCACGGCGCCCAGGTGCGCCGGCCCGACCAGCCGCGCGTACTTCTGCAGCACGCCGGCCAGCCGGCCCGCCTCGCGCGGCTTCCACGCCGCACGGCGGGCCTGCAATTCCGCTTCCGGCAGGTCCACCTGCAGCGTTCCCGCTTCGGCATCGATCCGGATGGGGTCGCCGTCGCGCAGCAGCGCCATCGGCCCGCCCAGCGCCGCCTCCGGACCCGCGTAGCCGATGCACAGGCCCCGCGTCGCGCCGGAAAAGCGGCCGTCGGTCAGCAGCGCCACCTGCTCGCCCATGCCCTGCCCGTACACCGCCGCCGTCACCGACAGCATCTCGCGCATGCCGGGGCCGCCGCGCGGGCCTTCGTTGCGGATCACCAGCACCTCGCCGGCGCGGTAGGCGCGCGCACTGACCGCGCGCATCGCTTCTTCCTCGCTCTCGAACACCCGCGCCGGCCCTTCGAACCGCAGCGACCGCAGCCCGGCGATCTTCAGCAGCGCGCCATCCGGCGCCAGGTTGCCCTTGAGGACCACGACCCCGCCGCTCGGATGCAGGGCCTGGTCGCAGCCGTGCACGACGTCGCCGTCGATGCGCACCTCCGCCAGCGCCTCGCGCAGCGGGCGGCCGTCGAGCGTCGGCACGTCGCCATGCACGAAGCCGCCATCGAGCAGCGACTTCAGGACCGCCGGCACGCCACCGGCCTCGTGCAGGTCCCTGGCCAGGTACGGGCCGCCCGGGCTCATGGCGGCGATCAGCGGCGTGCGCCGGAACACCTCGCCCACGTCGTCCAGCGTGAACTGCAGCCCCGCCTCGTGGGCGATCGCGGGCAGGTGCAGGGCCGCGTTGGTCGACCCACCGGTGGCCGCCACCGCGGCGCAGGCGTTTTCCAGGCTGCGGCGCGTGACCAGCTGGCGCGGCAGCGGCCCGCCCTCGGCCAGCATGCGGACCACGCGCTCGCCGGTGCGCTGCGCCAGCGCGAGCCGCTCGCTGTACACCGCCGGCAGCATGGCCGAGCCGAGCGGCGACAGGCCGAGCGCCTCGCCCACCATGGCCATGGTGTTGGCGGTGAACTGGCCGGCGCAGGAGCCCACCGTCGGCAGGCAGCTGCGCTCGACCCGGCCGAGCTGCGCTTCGTCCATGGCGCCGGTCTGCACCCGGCCCACGCCCTCGATCGCATCCAGGATGGTGAGGTCGCGGCCGCCCAGGCGCCCCGGCAATGCCGCGCCGCCGTAGATGAAGGCGCCGGGCACGTTCAGGCGCACCAGCGCCATCATCAGGGCCGGCAGCGTCTTGTCGCAGCCGCCGAAGGCCAGCAGTGCGTCGTAGGCATGGCCGCGCACCACCAGTTCGACGCTGTCGGCGATCCACTCGCGCGAGACCAGGCTCATGCGCATGCCGGCGTGGTTCATCGACGTGCCGTCCGACACCGACACCGTGGTGAAGGCCACCGGGACGCCGCCGCCGGCCGCCACCCCGAGGCGCGCGCGGTCGGCCTGCGGCGCCAGGCTCATCGAACAGGGCGTGTTCTCGCCGTGCGTGCTGACGATGCCCACGAAGGGCCGGGCCATGGCCCGTTCGTCCAGCCCGGTGGCGCGCAGGAAGGCGCGATGCGGCGCGCGCGTGAGGCCGGTGACGACGGCGCCGGAGCGGGGCTTGGGCAGGTTCATGGCGGTTCTCGCGAGGCAGCCGGGCGATTCGGCGCCGCTAGGGACGCTGGTACGACTCGACCGAGAGTGACAGTTCCAGCCGGGCAGGATCGTTGCGGAAGAACAGCCCGGCCTGGCGCGACGAATGGCCGGCCAGGTGATCGAACTCGGTTTGCGCCTCCTCGACCACCCGTTCGCCGTCGCGCAGCTGCGCCACCACGCGCAGCGCCGCCGCAGCGGCTCCGCCCTGGTTGTGCACCTCCAGCTGCACGTGGAAGCGATCGCCCCGGCGCTCGACCGAGGCGACGCGGGTCACCGGATCGACCCGCTCGTGGCCGTCCGAGAGCGCCGTCCACACCAGGCCGCCCATGCTCGCCAGCAGGATGAGCAGCCCGACGGCGGCGGCGATCCATTCCGACACCGGCTCGGTGTCGCCCGGCTTCGCCGCGCCCGGGGCGCGACCGTGGCCGGGCGCTGGCGGGCGTTCACGCACGGTCGGCCTCACAGGATCAGCCGGGCCGCCGCCGCGCCGACCGCGGCCGGCAGGCCCAGCACCACCGCCTGCTTGAGCGCGCCGGCGGCGCAGAGGCCCTCCAGCCGGCCGAACGACCACAGCAGGTACGCCGACAGCAGCAGCGCGATGGCGTAGCCCACCACCGTGAAGCGACCGAACAGGCTCCACCAGGGCACCCGTGGATGCTTGCGCGGCCGCCCGCGGAAGTTCGCGCCGTACACGAACGCATGCATGACCGCCAGCGTGGCGGCGACGAGGAGCAGGGCCTGCCACTCGTCCAGCTGGAGCGAGATGATCTGCACCTCGCCGGTGGGCGCGACGTTGAAGGCGAGGAACAGCGCGCCCACCGCCATGATGAACAGCTCGCTGAAGTAGCCCTCCTGCCCGCCGCGAACGGCGGCTTCGGCCGGACTCTCGCCCAGCAGGCTTTGCGCCAGCAGCGCCCCGATGCTGGCCGGCACCGCCTGCAGGCAGACCTTGCCCAGCCCCGCCCGCAGCCCGTCGCCCGCGGAGAGCGCACCCAGCATCGCGAGCAGCAGGGCCGAGGCGATGAACGCGACCCCGTAGGCCACCAGCGCGTCGAGCAGGTCGTCCTTCCAGCTGAAGGTCGGCTCGAAGCCGGCATGCCAGGACAGCGCGACCAGGAAGGGGAAGAACAGCGCGGTGAGCAGCGCGAGCCGCCCGGCGCTCATCTGGAACCCGAGCCACCACATCTCCATGGTCATGAGCAGCGGCAGGCCGAAGATCACGGCGCCGGCGAAGGCCCGCGCGAGCCCTTCGGCGAACTGGAGGTCGGGGTTTCGGGCGGCCGCGGGCATCGGACTGTGTCGGATGCCGGGATGGTACGGCCCAGGTCATTGGCGCGGGGAGCGGGAATCCACGCACCCCGCCGCAGGTCCCGCTTGCGCGGAGCAGGGGGAAGAAGCCGCCCTCAGCGGCGGCGGATGGGCCGCCGGACCGCGCCGCCGCCGCTGCGCTCGGGCAGGTGGCGGAACATGATCCGCCCCTTGGTGAGGTCGTAGGGCGACATCTCCAGCGTCACGTCGTCGCCGGCGATGATGCGGATGCGGTGCTTCTTCATCTTGCCGCCGGTGTAGGCCACCAGTTCGTGGCCGTTGTTCAGGATCACCCGGCAGCGCGAGTCCGGCAGGATCTCTTCGACGCGTCCGCGCATTTCGATCAGGTCTTCCTTGGCCATGGCACATCCTTTGCCGCAACTGCGGCCGTAGTTGGAGAAAGGGGGAGTGGCTGCACGCGCGCGAAGGGCGCAGCCGGGCAGCGCGGGCCGGTGGGTCGGCCCGCCCTGCTGCGCAAGCCCCCGCCCGGGGGGTTGCGCACGAAACGGGGATCAGTAGCCGCGGCTGCCGCCGTAGCCGCCGGCGCGGGGTGCGCGGGCTTCCATCGGGCGCGCTTCGTTGACCACCAGCTCGCGGCCGCCGAACGACTGGCCGTTCATGCCCTGGATGGCGGACTGCGCCTCGGCATCGCTCGACATCTCGACGAAGCCGAAGCCCTTGGAGCGGCCGCTGTCGCGCTCCATCATGACCTTGGCGCTCTGGACGGAGCCGAACTGGCCGAAGGACTGCTCGAGGTCGCTGTCGCGGAAGGAATAGGGCAGGTTGCCCACGTAAAGTTTGTTGCCCATGAGGACTCCATGTTGAGGGGGGAAAGCGCGATGGAGCCCGGTTGCAATCACAAACTCATGATCGGTTCGAAAGGCGAAGCTGACTGGTCACCGCAAAGAAAAACGTCCCACGAGAGGGACGCAGGACGGATTATGCGCGATGCAAGGGATCCGCGCCGCAGCAGATTGCAATCCCCTGTGCTCACACGGGCGGTTTCGCGTCCATCACCTGCGACCAGCGGCCCCAGGCGGCGTCGGTGTCCGCCCGTGCGGCCATCCAGGATGCGAACTCGGACGTCTCCAGCGCCGCTTCGACGGCACCCTTCGCCGCGGCGGCGGCATGGACCTCGTCGAACCTGCGCTCGGCCGCCTGCTCCAGCGATTCGGCCCGCAGCGCGGCCGCCTCCACCATCGCCAGCTCTTCAGCCCAGTACTTCATGACGGCCCTCCATGCAAACGCTCGAGTATGCCCCGCACGGGATGGCCGCGCCCGATACCGGTCATTACAACCCGTCGCGAGCCGGGCGGTCAGGGCAGGTGCAGCTTGGCCGAACTCTTGACCTCTTCCATCACCGCATAGGTGCGCGTCTCGCGCACGCCGGGCAGAGCCCAGAGCACCGCGCCGGCGAAGCGGCGGTAGGCTTCCATGTCGGCCACGCGCGTCTTGAGCAGGTAGTCGAAGCCGCCGGCCACCATGTGGCATTCGAGCACTTCGGGGTGCACCTGCACCGCGGCCTTGAACTCGTCGAACACATTGGGCGTGGTGCGGTCCAGCAGCACTTCCACGAACACCAGCAGGCCGCCACCCAGCAGCTGCGGATTCAGGCGGGCTTCGTAGCCGAGGATGTAGCCGGCGCGGGTCAGCCGCTGCACGCGCGCCAGCACCGCCGTCGGCGACAGCGACACGACCTCGGCCAGCTTCTGGTTGGTGATGCGGCCGTCGTCCTGCAGCGCCTGCAGGATGCGCCGGTCGATGCGGTCGAGCTGGTCGGCAATGGCCATGTTCCGCTAGTGATTCGCTCGGCCGGGCCGGCCAAAAACGAAGGAACATCCTAGCGAAAAAAGGAAACGATGTGATTCCCGTCAGCGACGAGCCATGATCGTGCCCGCCCCTTTCCACCGTTTCGCCGACCCTCCGCCCTTCCCCACTGCCCTGCGCGAGCGCATCACCGCCGCCTGGCGCCAGCCGGAGCCGGACGCGGTGGCCGGCCTGCTGCCGCTCGCCCGCCTGCCGCAGCCACTGGCCGCCGCGGCAGGCGAGCTGGCCGCGCGCCTGGCCCGCGGCCTGCGCGAGCGGGACGCCGGCCCGGGGCGCGCCGGGCTGGTGCAGAAGCTGCTGCAGGAATATGCGCTGTCCTCGCAGGAGGGCATCGCCCTCATGTGCCTGGCGGAGGCCCTGCTGCGCATCCCGGACACCGCCACGCGCGACGCCCTGATCCGCGACAAGATCGCCCAAGGCCGATGGCAGGGCCACCTGGGCAGGAGCCCGTCGCTCTTCGTCAATGCCGCCACCTGGGGACTGCTGATCACCGGCCGGCTGGTGGCCACGCACAGCGAAGCCGGGCTGTCGGCCGCCATCGGCCGGCTGCTGGGGCTGGGCGGCGAGCCGCTGATCCGCAAGGGCGTGGACCTGGCGATGCGCATGATGGGCGAGCAGTTCGTCACCGGCGAGACCATCGACCAGGCGCTGCGCAACGCGCGCCGGCGCGAGGAGCAGGGTTTCCGCCACTCCTTCGACATGCTGGGCGAAGCGGCCCTCACCGCCGATGACGCGCAGCGCTACCGGCAGCACTACGAGCAGGCCATCCACGCCATCGGCCAGGGCTCGCGCGGGCGCGGCGTGTACGACGGCAACGGCATCTCGATCAAGCTGTCGGCCCTGCACCCGCGCTACGGCCGCGCGCAGCAGGACCGGGTGATGGCCGAGCTGTACCCGGTGCTGGCCGGCCTGTGCGCGCGGGCCAGGCGCTACGACATCGGCCTGAACATCGACGCCGAGGAAGCCGACCGGCTCGAACCCTCGCTGGACCTGCTGGAGCGGCTGGCGTTCGATCCGCAGCTGCAGGGCTGGGCCGGGCTGGGCTTCGTGGTGCAGGCCTACCAGAAGCGCTGCCCGTTCGTGGTCGACCACCTGGTCGACCTGGCGCGGCGCAGCGGCCGGCGCCTGATGGTGCGGCTGGTCAAGGGCGCGTACTGGGACTCGGAGATCAAGCGCGCGCAGGTCGAGGGGCAGGCCGGCTACCCGGTGTACACGCGCAAGGCGCACACCGATGTCGCCTACCTGGCCTGCGCGCGCCAGCTGCTGGCCGCGCCCGACGCCGTGTATCCGCAGTTCGCGACCCACAACGCGCACACGCTGGCCGCCGTCTACCAGCTGGCCGACCCGGCGCGCTGGACGCCGAGGCAGTACGAATTCCAGTGCCTGCATGGCATGGGCGAGCCGCTCTACGAGCAGGTCGTGGGGTCGGTCGACGCGGGCGGGCTCGCGCGTCCGTGCCGCATCTACGCCCCGGTGGGCACGCACGAGACGCTGCTGGCGTACCTGGTGCGGCGCCTGCTGGAAAACGGCGCCAACACCTCCTTCGTGCACCGCATCGCGGACCCCGCGGTTCCGGTCGCCGAGCTGGTGGAGGATCCGGTGGCGCAGGTGGAGCAGCGGGCGCGCGAGGACGGCACGGTGGGATCGCCGCACCCTGCGATCCCGCTGCCGCGCGACATCTACGGGGACGGCCGCCGCAACTCCGAGGGGGTCGACCTGGCCAACGAGCACGAGCTGGCGCGCCTCTCGCTCGGGCTGCGCGAATCGGCCGCCGTCGCAGGGTCGTCCGCGCCGCTGCTGGCGGTGGACACACCGTCCGATGGCGAACTGAGGCCGGTGCGCAACCCGGCCGACCGTGAAGACGTTGTCGGGCAGGTCCGCGAGGCCACGCCGGGGGACGTGGATCTCGCGCTCGAGCACGCGATGCACGGCGCGGCCGCTTGGGCCGCCACGCCGCCGGCCGAGCGCGCGCGCGTCCTGCTCGCCGGTGCCGACCGGCTGCAGGCCGACCTGCCGCGGCTGGTCGGCCTGCTGATCCGCGAGGCCGGCAAGTCGGCGCCCAACGCGATCGCCGAAGTGCGCGAGGCGGTCGACTTCCTGCGCTACTACGCCGTCCAGGTGCGCGACGGCTTCGACAACGCCACGCACCGGCCGCTGGGGCCCGTGGCCTGCATCAGCCCCTGGAACTTCCCGCTGGCGATCTTCACCGGGCAGGTGGCCGCCGCGCTGGCCGCCGGCAACCCGGTGCTGGCCAAGCCGGCCGAGCAGACGCCGCTGGTCGCCGCCGAAGCCGTGCGCGCGCTGTGGGCCGCCGGCGTGCCGCGCAGCGCGCTGCAGCTGCTGCCCGGCCGCGGCGAGACGGTCGGCGCGCGCCTGGTCGGCGACCGCCGCATCCAGGGCGTGCTGTTCACCGGGTCCACCGAGGTCGCGCGCATCCTGCAGGGTTCGCTGGTGGGCCGCAGCGATGCGAACGGCCAGCCGATCCCGCTGGTGGCCGAGACCGGTGGGCAGAACGCGATGATCGTGGACTCGTCCGCGCTGCCGGAGCAGGTGGTTGCCGACATCCTGGGCTCGGCCTTCGACAGCGCCGGCCAGCGCTGCTCGGCCCTGCGCGTGCTGTGCGTGCAGGAAGAAGCGGCCGAGCGGGTGCTGGCCATGCTGCGCGGCGCCCTGGAGCAGCTGCGGGTGGGCAACCCGGACCGGCTCGCGGTGGATGTCGGCCCGGTCATCGACGAGGACGCGCGCGCCGCGATCCGGCAGCACGTCGACACGCTGCGCGGGCGCGGCCGCCGCGTGCACCAGTTCGCCGGCCGCGATCCGCAGTCGCTGGACCGCGGGACCTTCGTGCCGCCCGCGGTGATCGAGCTGGAGAGCCTCGGCGAACTGGGCCGCGAAGTGTTCGGGCCGGTGCTGCACGTCGTGCGCTACCGCCGCGAGGATCTCGAGGGCCTGCTCGCGCAGGTCAACGCCACCGGTTATGGCCTGACCCTGGGTCTGCATACGCGCATCGACGAGACCATCGCGCGGGTGCTGGCGTCGGCCCGCGCGGGCAATGTCTACGTCAACCGCAACATGGTTGGCGCGGTGGTCGGCGTGCAGCCGTTCGGCGGCGAGGGCCTGTCGGGCACGGGCCCCAAGGCCGGCGGGCCGCTGTACCTGTACCGGCTGCTGGCACGGCGCCCGGACGACGTGGCGGCGCGCGTGCTGGCGCAGGCCGGACAGGCCCCCGCGGCCCCCGCGGTGCCACCGCCCTTGTCCGCACTGCAGGACTGGGCCGGCCGGCAGGGCAAGCTGGCGCTCGCACGGGCCTGCGCGGACTTCGCGCACCGGTCGCGCAGCGGCGCCGCGGTCGTGTTGCGCGGACCGACCGGGGAGCGCAATGTCTATTCGCTGGTGCCGCGCCGCGCCGTGCTGTGCCTGGCCGGCGACGAGGACGACCGGCTGGTCCAGCTGGCGGCCGTGCTGTCGGTGGGCAGCCGTGCGGTCTGGCCCGCCACCGCACAGCCTCTGCTGCACCGGCTGCCGGCGACCGTGCAGGCCCGCATCGCCCTGGCCCAGCACTGGGAAGCACCGGGGACGGCGTACGAGCTGGTGCTGCTGCACGGCGGGCCCGACGAGCTGGCGGACGTGCAGCAGCGGCTGGCCGTTCGCCCCGGCGCGGTGATCGCCGTCGAGCGGCTGCGGCCCGGCGCTGCAGACGTGGCGCTGGAGCGGCTGCTGGTCGAGCGTTCGGTCAGCGTCAACACCGCAGCGGCCGGCGGCAACGCATCGCTGATGAGCATCGGCTGAGCGCGGAAGTTCCCAATCCGGCATGTGACGCAGGGGCATTCCGGCTGGGCTGCCGGAGGGATTAGACTTGGCCTCGTGAACGCATTCGTCCGCCTCCAGACCGCTGCCGCGCCGGCCCTCCCGGCCGCGTGCGCGCGCGCGTGCGGACGGGCACAGGAAGCACGTGCAGCGGGTGCGGCCATCGAGCCGCGACTGCAGGCACTCTCCTGAGCCCGGCGATTCACCCTCTCTCTCCCCCGCGCACCCTTCGAATCACCGGGCACCCCCAGCGCCCCACCGGGGTCGCCCTGCCGGCGGCCGCTTTCCCACTTCACGAGGACCGACCATGACGCCCGAAGTCCAGACCGAGCGAACGCTCACCGAACTCGATCACGCGCGACTGACCAAGCTGCTGGCGCAGACCCAGCGCATCGCGTCGCCGGCCAGCCAGGCCATGCACGACCTGCTGGAGAACAGCGACGTGGTGGAAGCGCCGGCCGCGCCCGCCACGCTGGTCACCATGTACACCCAGGTCCAGCTGCGCGACACCACCGGCGGCGAACCCTACAAGATCACGCTGTGCTACCCCGAGGACGCCGAGCCGGCCAGCGGGTTCATCTCGGTGCTGTCGCCGATCGGCACCAGCCTGCTCGGGCTGCAGGTCGGCCAGACGGCACGCTGGCGCCTGCCGGGCGGCGAGGAGCGCAGTGCGGTGATCGAATCCGTGCTGTTCCAGCCCGAAGCCTCGGGGGACTACACCACCTGATCGCCTGGCGCGACGCCTGACCCGCGGCGGAGGGGTGCGCCGCGGCGCTGCGGCCAGGTCCTCAGGCCGCGGTCGCCTGCAGCCGGTGCGCGACTTCCTCGAGGTGCCGCGCCGTGGCGTCGCGCGCCACGGCCACCACGCCCAGCACCTGGCCGCGCGGGTCCTTGAGCAGGCTGAAGGAAAAATCGACGTACAGGCGGCACTCGTTCTTGTGGTTGGAGCGGGTGGTCATCACCCGCCCTTCGGTGCGCAGGTGCCCGGCGGCGATCGCCTGCCGGAAGCCCTCGTTGTGCGCGGCCCGGAACCGGGGAGGCACCAGCAGGTCCAGCCCGGACCCCAGCGCCTCGGCCGCCGAGAAGCCGAACAGCACCTCGGCGCCGCGGTTCCACAGCCGGATCGTGCCTTCGGTGTCCGCCACGACCACCGCATCCTGCATCTGCTCCAGGATCATCTGGTGCAGTCCGCTCGCCGCAAGGGTTTGTCCAGGCCAAGCGCTCATGCTGCCTCCGCGTCCGGTTGAATGTCGTCCAGGTCGCGCAGCAGCGCGCCCAGTTGCCTCAGTTCGTCTCCGTGCAGGCGGACCAGCTGCCCGATGCAGCGCTCGCCGGCGGCGGTCAGGTGGACCTCGACCTGCCGCAGGTCCTGCTCGCTCGGCCTGCGCCGCACCAGGCCCAGTTCCTCGCAGCGGGTGACCAGTGCCCCCACGCCATGGTGCTTGGACTGCAGGCGTTCGGCCAGCTCGGCGATCGAGGCATGGCTGCGGCCGGGAAAGCCCTTGATCTGCAGCAGCAACTGGTACTGCAGCGGCGTGACGCCATGCCGCTGCGTCGCCTCCTCGCTGAAGCGGAGGAACTTGCGCAGCCGGTACCGGAACTCGGCCAGCGTCTCGAAATCCTGCTTGACCACCTTCGTCCTGCTCGCCGCGACGGCGAAATACCCCCGGCTTCCCTTCCCCCCGCCAGTGCGGTTGCAGCGGAAACCGGGCGGTCACTATATCATGCCGTGATACATATGCCGACCCACAGGTAATGCCATGAAGCTGCACGTGCTGTCCGACCTGCACATCTCGCGCGGGGGGCTGGACGTGCCCGACACCGGCGCCGACGTGGTGGTGCTGGCCGGCGACATCGCCCGGCCGGAGGCCGCCATCGCGTGGGCGCGGCGCCTTCCGGCACCGGTGCTCTACCTGGCGGGCAACCACGAGTTCTACGGCGGCACCCTGGCCGGGACGATGGCGCAGCTGAAGGCGCACGCGCAAGGCAGCAACGTGCACGTGCTGGACGATTGCGCGCTCGAGCTGGGTGGCGTGCGCTTCCTCGGCTCCACGCTATGGACCGATTTCCGCCTGTTCGGCGACGGGGCGGCACGCGACGACGCCGCCGCGCAGGCGATCCGGTTCATGCGCGACTTCCAGCGCATCCACCTGGACGAGGACCGGCAGCAGCTGTTCACCCCGCTGGAGTCGGCGCGGCTGTTCGAGCGGCACTCGGCCTGGCTCGACCATGCGCTGGACCAGCCCTTCGACGGCCCCACGGTCGTGATCACGCACCACGCGCCCAGCGCCTGCAGCGTGGAGCCGCGCTTCGCCGATTCGCCGCTGAGCGCCTGCTTCGCCTCCCGCGCCGACCACCTGATGCGGGGCGGCCGGGCCGCGCTGTGGATCCACGGCCACATGCACCACAGCGTGGACTACGTGCTGGACCGTACCCGCGTGGTCTGCAATCCGCGCGGCTACGCCAATGCGGAGGGCGTGCCCGAGAACCCCACGTTCGACCCCGGGCTGGTGGTCGAGGTCCCCAGCCCTGGCCCCTAGCCCCTGGTATTCCTGTCACCTTTTGCGCGCTCGCGCGTCTATGGCGGGTAAGGGCCCGTGCGGCCAGACTCCGCGCCCCAGGTGCCGCACCGGCATCCCACGAAAGGAAGTCGCGATGGACATCGCTCCGACCGAGGAAAAGACCGACGACAACGTCCTGCTGGCGGCGTTGCGGCAGGGCCAGGCCCGGGCTTTCGAGCAGCTGATGCGCCGCTACAACCGGCGGCTGTTCCGCGCCGCGCGCGGCATCACGCGCGACGACGCCGAGGCCCAGGACGCGGTGCAGGAAGGCTACCTGCACGCGTTCCAGTCCATCCACGGCTTCCGGGGGGATTCGTCGCTGGCTACCTGGCTGACCCGGATCGTCATCAATTACGCCCTCACGCAGCAGCGCCGGTCCGGCCGGCTGGTGCTGTGGAGCGAGGAGCACCCTGACGAGGAGGGTGACATGCCCCACCAGCACGACGAACCGACCCGCTCGGCCGAGGACGAGTTCGCGCGTCGCGAGCTGCGCGAGCACCTGCAGCAGGCCGTGGACCTGCTGCCGCCGATCTACCGCAGCGTGTTCATCCTGCGCACCGTCGAAGGCCTGAGCGTGGAGGAGACGGCGCAGGCGCTGCGCGTCTCCGGCGACGTCGTCAAGACGCGCCTGCTGCGGGCCCGCGCCATGCTGCGCGACTCGCTGAGCCCGTCCGGCGAGGCCGAGGCGCAACGCCTGTACGACTTCCAGGGCCACCGCTGCGACGAGGCCGTCGCCGTGGTGCTCGCACGCCTGCGCTCGCTCGGCGTGATCCGCGACCACTGATTCTTCTTCCCTCAACGCAAGGAACGTCATGAAGCTCATCCAGAACGACTCCCCCTCCTTCTTCGACCGCGGCCGCCGCGAGTCGCTCTTCGGCGCCGCTGCCGTCATGTCGGCCACCGCCGTGGCCATCCTGGCCGGGCGCGACGTGCTGGCCAAGGACGCCAAGCCCACCGCTGCCCAGCTGGAGGCCGACACGCGCATCCTGAACACGGCGCTGGGCGCCGAGCTCGAGGCCGTCGCCGCCTACCAGGTGGGCGCGGAAAGCGGCCTGCTGACGCCGGCCACCAAGACCGTCGCGCTGCAGTTCCAGGGTCACCACAAGTCGCACGCCGAGACGCTGGCCGGTGCCATCCGCAAGCTGGGCGGCAAGCCGGTCGATGCCAAGGGCCGCTACGACTTCCCGACCGACAAGCTCAAAGCCGAGGCCGACGTGCTGCGCTTCGCGGCCGGGCTGGAGCGCGGCGCCGTGTCGGCCTACCTGAATGCGGTGCCGCTGTTCAACGACCGGGGCCTGTCGCAGGCTGCGGCCAGTATCCTCGGCGACGAGGCCATGCACTGGGCGGTGTTCCGCCAGGTGCTGGGCGAAACGCCGGTGGTGCCCGGCGCCTTCATGTCGTGAGGGCGTCGCGACTGGTGCAGGGCGGCGGCGCCGTCCTGCTGGCCGCGTTGTGCGGCGCCGCTGCGGCGGCGGCGCCCGATGCGGCGGCCGTCAAGCACGGCGAAGAGGTCTATGGCCGCTGCATCGGCTGCCATGCGATCGAACAGAACCGCACCGGCCCGGCGCACTGCGGCCTGTTCGGGCGCAAGGCCGGGACGGCGCCGGGGTACACGAACTACTCCGCCGCCATGAAGAACTCGGGAATCGTGTGGAACGAGGCAAGCTTGTCGAAGTTCCTGGCCGACCCGATGAACACCGTGCAGGGCACCACCATGACCTACCTCGGGGTCACGGATGCGAAGGAGCGGGCCGACCTGGTCGCCTACCTGAAGCAGGCGACGCAACCTGGGAAGGCGTGCCAGCCGGCGAAATAGCCCGCGCTGCACGTGTTCCACGGTCGGGAGATGGATGGCGGCTCAGGCCCGCAATGACAACTTCGCCTGTCATCCCGGCGAACGCCGGGACCCATCTCCCGCCCACCCCCCGGCGCGGGGCGTGTTCCGCGGCCCCGAGATGGATTGCGGGTCGAGCCCGCAATGACAACTGTCGCTTGTCGGGTCGCGCGTCGCCTACTTCGCGAACTTGCGGAACTCGGGCTTGCGCTTTTCCTGCAGCGCCTTGACGCCCTCGCGCGACTCGTCGGTGTCGTAGAACAGCTTGAGCGCGTACATGCCCATGCCCGCGATGCCGGCCTGGTGGGCGGTGTCCATGTTGAAGCTGCGCTTGGCGATGGCGATGGCGGTGGGGCTGCGCTCGCAGATCTCCTCGGCCCACTGCTGCACCGTGGCGTCGAGTTCCGCGTGCGGCACGCAGACGTTGGCCAGGCCCATGGCCACGGCCTGTTCGCCGGAGTAGCGGCGGTTCAGGTACCAGATCTCGCGCGCCTTCTTCTCGCCGACCACGCGCGCCAGGAAGGCGGTGCCGTAGCCGGGGTCGACCGAGCCCATCTTCGGGCCGACCTGGCCGAAGATGGCCTTGTCCGAGCAGATGGTCAGGTCGCAGATGGTGCACAGCACGTTGCCGCCGCCGATGGCATAGCCCTGCACGCGGGCGATGACCGGCTTGGGCACGTCGCGGATGGCGGTGTGCAGCTCCTCCATCGGCAGGCCGATGGTGCCGCGGCCGTCGTAGTTGCCGTCGTGCGCCGACTGGTCGCCGCCGGTGCAGAAGGCGCGGTCGCCGGCGCCGGCCAGCACGATGCAGCCGATCTCGCGGTCGTAGCCGGCCTTGTGCAGCGCGCGGATCAGCTCGTCGCAGGTGGTGCCGCGGAACGCGTTCATCTTGTCCGGGCGGTTGATGGTGATCCACGCGACGCGGTTGCGCACCTCGTAGAGGATGTCCTGGAAGTCCATGTCGGATGCCTTTCGGGTGATGGGTGGGTTCAGCCGGCCATGGCCAGGCCGCCGGAGACGGACAGCACCTGGCCGGTGACGAAGGCCGCGTCGTCGCTGGCGAAGAACTGGTTCGCGCCGGGCAGGTCCTCGGGCAAGCCGATGCGCCCGAGCGGAATCGCGATGCGCCCGGGTCATGGGAATCCTTCCTTGCGGGGCTGCCGCCAATTATGACAACATATGGCGCATCTGAGGGGTCGAGGGCCGATCCCGCAAGACCTGCGGGGCACGCCGGACCAGGGAGGAAAGTCAATGGGGAACTCGAATTCGGAGACGCGGGCGGCGCTGGCCAACCGGCTCTTCTTCCGGCTCTACCAATGCGCCAACATGCTGCATAAAACCGGCAGCCGGGCGATCGAAGCGGAAGGCCTGACCACCCAGCAATGGGCCGTGCTGGGTGCGCTCTCGCGGCCGCAGGCCGGCGCCGGGATGAAGCTGGGCGAGCTGGCCCGCTACCTGATGGTCAGCCGCCAGAACCTGGCCGGCGTGGTCGGCCGGCTGGAGCGCGACGGCCGCGTCGAGAGCGCCGCCGATCCCGGTGACCGCCGCTCGCGCCTGATCCGCATGACGCCGGCCGGGCGGCAGGTGTGGCAGCGCAAGGCGCTGCCGAAGATTCGCGCCTACTACGAACAGGCGCTCGATGGCTTCTCCAGCAACGACATGGTGCACGCCGTGCACTACCTGCTGAAGATGCTGGAGAACATGGAGAGGATCGATGTGGCGGACGGGCGGGAGGAGGAAGAATGAGAGGGCGCGACTGGATCGCCCTTGCGCGCGCTGGCGCGCGCTCGCGGGCCATGCGCACGGCGGCGCGGCCGGCAACGTCTGCACCGAGGACCTGGCCTTCCTGTGCGAGCAAATGGGGATTGCCACCGGGCTGGATTTGCCGAAACTGCTGGCCGCGGCGCGGCTGGCCGAGCGCATCATCGGCCGGCGGCGGGAAGGCAAGCTGATGCACAGCGGCCTTCCTTCGGCCGCAGCACGCCCGGAGCAGCCCGCATGAACATCGACACCCGCCTCACCGTTGCCGGCCTGTTCGCCCAGCGCGTGCGCAGCCAGCCCGGCGCGCCGGCGCTGCAATCGCAGGACCGCACGCTCAGCTATGCGCAGCTCGCCGAGGCGCCCTGCAGGCGCGCGGCCTGAAGCGTGGCGACCGCGTCGCCCTGTGGTCGGAAAAACTGGCCGGAGTACATCGAGCTGGAACTGGCCGCGGCGCAATTGGGCCTGATCGTCGCCTGCCTGAACTGGCGGCTGTCGATGGACGAGCAGCGCCACTGCATCCGGCTGGTGCAGCCGGCCGCCTGCATCGTCTCGCCGCGCTACGCACCGGCCCTGGCCGGCCTGGACCTGCCCATGCCGCAGGTGCTGGAGCTCGGGCCCGCGTTCGAGGCCCTGTGCCGGGCGGCGCCGCCGGTGCCGCCCGACCCCGCGCTCGAGGCCGAAGACGGCCTGGTGATCCTCTACACCAGCGGCACCACCGGCCTGCCCAAGGGCGCGCTGGTCAGCCAGCGCGCGATGGTGGCGCGGGCGATGGTGTTCGCGGCCGACTACGGCATCGGCCGCGGCGACGCCTTCATCGCCTGGTCGCCGCTGTTCCACATGGCCGCCACCGACCACGCGCTGGCCACGCTGATGCTGGGCGGGCCGGTGGTGGTCTGCGACGGCCTGGACCTGCCGCGCATCTGCGCCACGCTGCGCGAGCGGCCGGTGGGCTGGCTGCTGGCCATGCCGGGCATGATCGACGGCTTCGCCGAGGCGCTGGCGCGCGATGGCGGGCCGTTCCAGCCGGTGCGCATGGTCGGGGCGATGGCCGACCTGGTGCCGCACCAGCAGATCGCACAGCTGTCGGCCCTCGTGCAGGCGCCCTTCTTCAACACCTTCGGCTCCACCGAGACCGGCCTGCCGCCGGCCTCGGGCAGCCTGCTGGCCGCGGGCGAACGGCCGGCTTCCATGGCCAAGCGCCAGTCCTCCTTCTGCATGACCAGGCTGGTGGACCCCGAAGGCCGCGAGGTGCCGGACGGCACGCCGGGCGAGATGGCGGTGCGCGGGCCCACCCTGTTCTCCGGCTACTGGGCAACGAGCAGGCCAACGCGCAGTCGTTCCGCGAAGGCTGGTTCCACATGGGCGACGTGTTCGTGCGCCACGCCGACGGCACGCTGGACTTCGTCGACCGCGTGAAGTACCTGATCAAGTCCGGCGGCGAGAACATCTACCCGGCCGAGATCGAGCGCGTCCTGCTGGCCCACCCCGACGTGGCCGACGCCGCCGTGGTGCGCAAGGCCGATGCGCGCTGGGGCGAGGTGCCGGTGGCCTTCATCGCCACCCGCAGCGGCACGCTGGACGAAGCCGCCCTGCTCGCCTTCTGCCGCGAGCGCCTGGCCGGCTACAAGCTGCCCAAGGCGCTGCACCCGATTGCATTGGCCGACCTGCCGCGCAGCAGCACCGGCAAGATCCAGCGGCACGAGCTGGAGCGGCGGGTGCAAGACTCAGGGGGCCAGGCTCGGCACGGTGCTCAGCCCGCCCCCAGCATCCGCACCGCCAGCCGCTGGTAGATCCGGATCAGCCGCTCCTGCCGCAGCCGGCCGCCCTCGCGGTACCAGGCGCTGACGCCGGTCAGCAGCGACAGCAGGGCCAGCGTGGTGACGCGCACGTCGTCGACGTCCCAGACCCCCGCCTTGCGGCCGTCGGCGACGATGGCGCGCACCTGCGCCTCGTAGTCCTTGCGCAGGCCGATGACGCGGTCGTATTGCTCGCGCGTGAGGCTGCGCAGCTCCATGTTGCCGATGAAGGTCTCCTGCCGGCGCGCCGTGTGCCACTCGATGTGGAAGCGCACGAAGGCCAGCAGCCGCTCCAGGGGATCCCGCAGCCCCTGCATGCGCTGGGCGAAGTCCTGCAGCAGCTCCAGCATGATGTCCTCGAGCAGCTCGGCCAGGAACTCCTGCTTCTGCGGCACGTGGTTGTAGAGCGAGCCCAGGCGCAGGTTCACGTCGGCCGCCAGGTCGCGCAGGTTCATCGCCTCGAAACCGTGCCGGAAGATGCGCTCGATCGCGGCCTTGCGCACGGCGCGCCGGGTGTCGGCGCCGTTCACGCCTGCGGGTCGTCCCATCGTGGTCGAGTACTGCTGCTGGAAGAGGCGTCGATGATAGGGAATGCGCCGCGGCCGCGTCCGGCGCGGGTTGCTCAGTCCGCGCCTTCCCGCAGCCGCGCCTGCAGACCGGTGTGCCGCTCGGTACCCCGGGCGATCGCCGCGCGCAGCGCGTCCTCGCCGGCGAACAGGTCCACCCGCTCCCGGGCGCGCGTCACGCCGGTGTAGAGCAGCTCGCGCGTGAGCACCGGGGATTGCGCCGCCGGCAGCACCAGCAGCACGGACTCGAACTCCGAGCCCTGGGACTTGTGCACGGTCATGGCGAACGCGGTCTCGTGCGCCGGCAGACGCACCGGCGCCACCGCGCGCCAGCCGCCGCCGGCCTGCGGGAACCAGACCTGCAGCACACCCTGCGCATCGGGCAGCGCGAGGCCGATGTCGCCGTTGAACAGCTGCAGCGCGTAGTCGTTGGCCAGCACCATCACCGGCCGGCCGGCGAACCAGGGCGAAGCGCCGCCGGCGCGCCGCAGCGCGTCGGGCAGGCCGGCCAGCGCCGCGCGCGCCTGCTGCGTGAGCGCCTGGTTCAGGGCCTCGACGCCCTGCGGCCCCTCGCGCACCGCGCACAGCACGCGGAACGAGGCGAACGCCTGGCTGGCCGCGTCGACGTCGTGCGGCGAGGCGAGCAGCGCATCGAAGTAGCGCTGCAGGCCGGCGCGCGCCAGCGCGACTGCCTGGGCACCGCTGCCGGGTACGTGCCAGGCGACGCCCGCATCGGCGCCGGCGTGCAGCCAGGCCACGGCCGGGTCGGCGCGGCCGGCGTTGATGAAGGCCGCCAGCTGCCCGATGCCCGAACCGGCGTCGAAGCGGTAGCTGCGCTGCAGCCAGACCACGCTGTCGCGCAGGCCGGTGTGGCCCGCGTCTGCCGGGTCCGCCTCGCGGCTGCCATCGGCGCCCGTGGCCGCGCGCGGTGCCGGCGGCCGGATCGCACCCGCCGGCAAGCCGCAGGCGGCTTCCAGTTCGCGGCGACAGGCGTCGCCCAGCGAAGGATCGGCGCACAGCTCGGAGAAGACGGCGCCGCTTTCCACGGCGGCGAGCTGGTCCTTGTCGCCCAGCAGGATCACGCGAGCGCCCGGCGGCACCGCTTCCAGCAGCCGGGTGGCCAGCGCCAGGTCCAGCATCGAGGCCTCGTCCACCACCAGCACGTCCAGCAGCAGCGGGTTGGCGGCGTCGTGGCGGAAGCTGCCGCGGCCCGGGTGGTAGCCGAGCAGGCGGTGCACGGTGAAGGCTTCCGCGGGCAGCCGCTCGCGCACGCGCGCCGGGAAGCCGGCAGCGCGCTCGCGCAGCGCCTCGCCCATGCGGGCCGCGGCCTTGCCGGTGGGGGCCGCCAGCACGATGCGCGCGTCGGGCTGCTGCTCCAGCAGGCAGGCGAGCAGCCGGGCCACGGTGCTGGTCTTGCCGGTGCCGGGACCGCCGCTGACGATGGCCAGGCCGTTGCGCAGGGCCAGGGCCGCGGCGACCTGCTGCCAGTCGGCCTCACCGCTTGCCGCACCCGGCGCGCGCGGGAACAGCGCCGCCAGCCGCTCGCGCAGGTCCGCGGTGACCGGCTGCGGCGCACGGCCGGCCAGTTGCAGCAGGCGCCGGGCCAGCCGGTGCTCGTAGTCGTAGTAGCGGTGCAGGTAGAGCCGGTCGCCGCCATCCAGCACCAGCGGCTGCATGCCCGGCACCGGCGGCTGGGCGACCACGCCGGACGCGAGCAGCAGCGTGCGCAAGGCCGCGGCATCGGCGCCCTCGCCCGCCACCTGCGCCAGCGGCACGCAGGCGTCGCCGGAGCTGGTGGCCAGGCTGGCCGCAGCCGCCGCGCGCACGGCGGCTGCCGCCGCTTCGGCCGAGGCGCCCGCCTGCAGCGACCAGCGCTGCACGTGGGCGGCGAAGGCGGTCGCCAGGCGGCGCGCGGGCGCGGAGCCGGGCCGGTCGTCGTCGTCGCGGATCACGTCGCTGCTCCCCGGGGCTGCCCCAGCATGGTCTCGAGCGCCTGCACCAGCCGCAGCGGCGGACGGTCGAAGTGCACGCCCAGCGGCTGGCCGCCGGCGCTGCGCCAATCGGGCCGGACCCCGCGCACGAACAGGTAGTGCGCGCCGCCGAAGTGCCGCTCGTAGTCGTAGCCCGGCAACCGCCGCTGCAGCCAGCGGTGCACCGCCACCGTGTACAGCAGCAGCTGCAGGTGGTAGCCGTTGTCGTCCATGGCCTGGCGCAGGGCCGCCGGCTCGTAGTCGCGCGCCTCCCAGCCGAGGTGGTTGGACTTCCAGTCGAGGATCCACCAGCACCCGCCGTGCGCGTAGACGAGGTCGATGGCGCCGTGCAGGTAGCCCTCCAGCACCTGCCACGGCAGTTCCGGGCCGCCGTAGCCGTGCTCGCGCAGCAGCGCCTCCAGCCGCCGGCTGTCCAGGCCGTGCGAGGCCAGGTTGAACGCGAACTCGGCGCGCGTGCGCGCCCGCGCCACCTGCGCCAGCGCGAAGCCCTGCCCCAGCGGCGTGTGCAGCACGTCACCCATCATGCGCAGCACCATCGCGGCGTAGGGCGGCGCCTCCCGGGTACCGCCGGTGCGGCCCGGCGGGTGGCGCCGCAGGGCGGCCTCGATCGCGCCCGGCCAGCCCTGCGGGTCGCCGAAGTCGGCGTGCTCGAACACGGCGTGCAGGCAGGTGCCCTCGCGCGCACCGCTGGGGAACCGCAGGATGTCGTCGTCCGGCAGGCGCTCGCGCGCCACGCGGCCGGCTTCGCGGCGCGCGGCCAGCAAGTCGTGGTCGACGGCCGCGCGGTCGTGCTCGGCACCGCGCACCAGGCCGCTGTAGCTGCCCAGCCGCCAGCCGCCGGGCAGCGCCGGTGCCGGCAGCGCCGCGATGCGGGCCGGCTCCAGCACCGGCGGCGACAGCGGCACGCCGGTGCCGGCCGGCAGGGGCTCGATCGCGATGTCGCCGGGGTGGTCGGCGGCGAGCCGTTCCCAGGCCTGCACGATCTCCGCCAGTGCCGTGTTCCGTTCGCGCCAATCCTGCGGCGCGACGCCGGTGCCGGCCGCCAGCCAGTTGAGCGGGTTGCCGCTGCACTCCCTGGGCGAGGTCCCGCGCCCGGACGGGCGCAGGTAGCCGCCCACCACCAGGTAGCAGCGGTGCACCGCCCGGGTCAGCGCCACGTAGACCAGCCGCAGGCGCTCGGCGTCCTTCTCCGCCTGGATGCGCGCCTTGACCGCCGCATCGGCTTCGCGGTAGTCGATGACGTGGTGGCCGTCCTCGTCGTGGTACTCGCAGCCGGGCAGGCTGCCGTTGCCGCCGCCCGGGCTGCCGTCCCACAGGTAGGGGCAGAACACCACGGTGAACTCCAGCCCCTTGGACTTGTGGATGGTGAGGATCCGGACCAGGTTGCGGTCCGACTCCAGCCGCACCTGCGTCGCCTCGGCCTCGCCGCCCTCGCGCCGCTGTTGCTGCAGCCAGCGCAGCAGTGCCTCGGGCGAGGCGTGCTCGCGCGCGGCCTCGTGCAGGCACTCGGCCAGGTGGCGCAGGTTGGTCAGGCGCCGCTCGCCGTCGGCGCGCGCCAGCATGCGCGGCTCCACGCCCTCCTGCACCATCAGCTCGCGCAGCATGGGCGCGATGCCGCGCCGCAGCCAGGCCAGCCGGTAGTCGGCGAAGCGCGCGGCCCATTCGGGCAGGCGCGAGCCCTCGTCCGCCAGCGCCTGCAGCTCGGGCGCCGGCACGCCCAGCAGGCCGGTGGCCAGCGCATGGAGCAGCAGCCCCTGGCGGTTGGGCTGCAGCACCGCGCGCAGCACGTCCTCCAGTTCCTGCGCGTCGACGCTGCCGAACACGCTGGCCTGCGCCAGTTCCACGCTGCCCACGTTCAATTGCGCCAGTTCGGCGCGGATGCGGCTGCCCTCGGCATGGCTGCGCACCAGCACGGCGATGTCGCCGGCCTCCAGCGGCCGGTTGCCGTGTCGCACGCCGTCGCGCGCCGCCAGCAGGCGCGCGATCTCGGCGGCGCAGGCCTGCGCCACCGCCAGCTGCGCCGGCCCCTTGCCCATCGGCTCGCCGTCCTGCGGCGGCAGCGACCACAGCTGCAGCGGCGCGCGCGCAACGCCCGAGGTGTCCTCGAACGGCTTGCGTGGCTTGTCGCCGGCGCTCACCGGGTGGTAGTGCAGGTCGTCCAGCATGAAGGCGCGCGGGTTGCGGCCGAACAGCCCGTTGAGCGCGCGGATCAGTGCCTCGCTGGAGCGCTGGTTCTGCGCCAGCGTGTACTCGGCCTGCGCCACCGTGCGCGCCTGCAGGTAGGTGTGCAGGTCGGCGTTGCGGAAGCTGTAGATCGCCTGCTTGGGATCGCCCACCAGGAACAGCGTGGCCTGCGGCTGGCCGCCGTACACGGCGCGGAAGATGCCGAGCTGCAGCGGATCGGTGTCCTGGAATTCGTCGATCAGCGCGGCCGGGTAGCGCTGGCGCAGTTGCCCGGCCAGGGCGGTCGCCGCATCGTGCTCGCCGGGGTCCGCCGGCACCAGCTTGCGGTGCAGGTTGGACAGCATGTCGTCGAACGCCAGCACCCTGCGCTGGCGCTTGAGCTCGCGCAGCGCCTGCCCGCCGTCCTGCAGCAGGCGCCGCAGTAGCTCGAAGCGCGCGGCCTGCAATCCCGCCTGGAAGCGTTCCCACAGCCGCAGGAAGACTTCGGCCTGGTCGAAGAAGGCATGCGGCCGGCAGGGCGGGTGGTTCTTCTTGGGCTGGAACTTCGACGCGGTCAGCAGCTGCGCCTTCTCGCCCAGCTGCAGGCAGGCCATCACGCGGTTGGCGGCGAACACCGTGTCCCAGCACGCGGCGGCCTGGGCGACGGCGTCCGGCTGGTAAGCCGTCTTGTGCAGGCTCTCGCGACTGGCTTCCACGCAATCGAGCACGGCACGGCGCTGGGCCTGCCACAGCGCGCGCAGCTCGTCGTAGGCCCGCTGCACGTCGGCGAACTCGACCTCCGCACCATCGGCCGGCCGTGGCCACTGCACCCGCGACAGCGGCTTGGCGGCATGGCGTTTCAGCAGCCCGGCGAACAGCTCGGGCGAATCCCTGCAGGCGAGCAGCCAGGCCGCCAGCCCCGGCGCCAGCCCGGGCTGCGCCACGTGGCGGCGCCAGAAGTCGCGCGCCGCCTGCCCGCGCAGCTCGCGGTCGTCCTCCAGCATGTCCTGGCGCAGCGGCAGGCCGGCGCTGAAGGGCGTGTCCTCCAGCGCGCGCTGGCAGAAGCCGTGGATGGTGTGGATCGCCGCCTCGTCGAAGCTGCGCAGGGCCTGGGCCAGCCGCTGCGCCGCCTCGGATTCGCCGATCGCCAGGCTGGCGCGCAGGCGCGTCAGGAAAGGATCGTCGGGATCGGCGGCGCGGCCTTCCAGTGCGGCCAGCACGTCGGCGAGGCGTTGGCGGATGCGGTCGCGCAGTTCGGCGGTCGAGGCCTTGGTGAAGGTGACGACCAGGACCTGCTGCACCGCCAGCGGGCGCTCGCGCCGCAGCAGCAGGCGCAGGTACAGGCCGCAGATGTTCCAGGTCTTGCCGGTGCCGGCCGAGGCCTCGATCAGGCGCACGCCGTCGAGCGGGCAGGCGAAGACGTCCAGGGCTTCGGGCGTGCCGATGCCGGGATCTTGCGTGCCGGGCGTGCGTGTCACAGGCCGGTTCATGCCCCCGCCTCCGCCGTCCACTCGCGCCACTCGCTGCCGCCCAGCAGCGGCTCGAACACCGCCCGGGCGAGATCCTCGAACTCCTCGTCCAGCGGATCGGGATCGCCGCGGAACGCCAGCCGGTACGAGGGCTTGTCCTTGTCCCCGGGCCCCGCGTGGCCGCGCCAGGCACCCCGCGCCGCCGACATCGACCTGGCCACCAGCGCGCCGGCCGGCCGGGGGAAGAAGCGCAGCGGCTGCGACAGCCCTTCCCGGTAGCCCTCGAGCAGCGCGGCCAGCTGGGCCCGCGCCTGTTCGTGCGGCAGGGCGTGGAACTCGCGCACCCCATCGCGGGCCACCCAGAGCGTGGCCGGCTCGATGCCGGCGGGCGCCAGCGCGCACAGGAACAGGTGCTCGACCCAGGCCTGCACCTGGTCGCTGGCGCGCTCGTCGTCGTAGCGCCAGGCCACCCGCCCCCTGGGCCGCAGGTCGGCGAAGCCGCCTTCCACCGCCCAGTCCTCGTCGGCCAGCCGCAGCGCGACGCGCCCGCCCTGCGCCGGCAGCGTGGCGTCCTGCGTCCATCGGCGCACGGCGGCACAGAAGCCCTGCAGGCGCAGCAGCTCCGTTGCCAGCTCCTCGGCACCCAGCACGCCTTGCGGCAGCTCGGTGCCGGCCAGCGCCAGTTGCCGCGCCTGTTCCAGGTCCAGCCGGCCCTCCAGCAGGCCGGGCAGCAACCGCCGGGCCAGCGCGGCGCGCCCCTGGAAGCTCACGAGCAGCGGTTCGTCGTCCACCAGTTGCTGCTCGTCACGCGGCAGTTCCAGCCGCAGGCGGCGCTCCAGCACGAAGCGGCTGGGGTCGCGCCAGAAGGCCACCAGCTCGCGCAGCGGCACGTCGCGCCACTGCGCTTCGGGTGGCGACAGCGGACCCGTGAAGAACGGCGGCACGGTTTCCTCCACCTCCTCCTCGTCGGCGTCGCCGGTCGTGACATCGAGCGGCTGCGGGTGCCCGGCAGCACTGGCGCGCAGTGCGCGCGCCAGGTCCTCGTCGAAGCTGCGCAGCCGCGCATCCGGCGTGTCCTCGCTGAAGGCTTCCGGCGCGAAGGGCTGCAGCGGGTGCTCGACCACGAGGCGTCGTCGCGCCGCCGCCAGCGCGTCCGCGCCGGGGCCGTCGGCCATGCCGGGCAGCACCACGTCCAGCAGCTCCGACACCAGCACCGAGGGCGGCAGCACGGCGTTGTCGCGGATGCTGCGGCCGGTGTAGCTGACGTAGAAGGACGCGCGCGCCGCCAGCAGCAGGTCGAGGAAGGTGTTGCGCTGGTCGGCCCCGCGCTGGCGGTCGCCGGGCCGCGGGTGGCGCGCCATCAGGTCGAACTCCGCCGGCCGGTCGGCGCGCGGGAAGGCGCCGTCGTCCATGCCGATGGCGCAGACCACCGGGAAGGCGAGCCCGCGCAGCGTGCTCATGCCGGTGAAGGTGACGCGGCCGGTGGGCACGCCGCCGCGCGCCGGGTCCTCCAGCGCGGCCTGCAGCGCCTGGCGCAGCACCACCGACGGCACCGGCTCCGCGACGCCGGCACCCTCCATCGCCTGCACCACTTCGTCGATGGCGCCATGCAGTTCGACCACGTCCTCCGCTTCGCGCCCCGGCGCATCGATGAAGTGCTCGACCAACTCGTGCAGCAGCGTGCGCCAGGGCCCCGGCGGGCGGGCCTGCGCCAGCTGCCGGCGCAGGGTGCGCAGATGGTCGGCGAAGGCCTGCAGCGCGCCCAGCGGCAGCACCGCCGAGCCCTCGGCCCGCCCCGCGGGCAGCACCTCGCCCAGCACGCCGTCCGCGCCATCGGGCAGCGCATAGCCGAGGAACAGGCGTTCCATCCCGTCGGCCAGGGTGTGCCGCGCCGCCGGCAGGTCCTCGCTGCGCAGGTGCTCCTCGTCCAGCGCCCAGTGCACGCCGGCCGCCTGCAGCCACTCGTGCACCTGCTGCAGGCCGGCTTCGTCCAGTCCGAAACGGCGCGCCACCACCGGCTGCTGCAGCAGGCCGTGCAGCTCCGTGGCGCTGCAGCGGGAGGCGGCCAGGGCCAGCACGTCCAGGAAGGCGCGCACCGGCTGGCTGGCGCGGGCCCGGCCCAGGCCGGTGATCTCGAAGGGGATGCGGCGCGCGGCCGGCACGCTGCCGAACACCGCGTCGATCAGCGGGGCGGCCGCCTCCAGGTCGGGCGTGACCACCAGCACGTCGCTGGCGCGCAGTTGCGGATCAGCCTGGAACAGCCCGAGCAAGTGGTCGTGCAGCACCTCCAGCTGGCGGGTTAGCGAGTGGCAGGCGTGGACCTCCAGGCTGCGGTCGCCCTCATGCCATGCGAGGCTGCCCGGCTCGATCTCGTGCAGGTCCAGCATCGCGTCCTGCAGCTGGCCGAGCAGGGAGGGCGTGGCGGTCGGCTGGTAGTGCTCGTGCGGCTCGCTGTCCACCGGCTCGGCCTGCAGCAGCGCGTCGAGCTGCGACTGCGCCTGCCGGCCCCAGGACACCAGCAGGCGCGGGCCCTCCTCGAAGCTGTCGATGCCGCGCGCGCGCAGCAGCGCCTGCCGGCGCTCATCGACCAGGTCGAACCAGTACTCGCGGCAGGGGTTGAGCACGTACAGCCGCACGTCCATCCAGCGGCTGAGCTGCTGCAGCGCCCGCAGGTACAGCGGCGGGATGGACGACAGGCCGAACACGTGCACGCACTCCGGCAGTCCCTGCGACGAGCCGGCGCCGGTGCCGCCGGCGGCGAGCTGGCGCACCAGCAGCTCGAACGGGTGCTCGCCCGCCACCTGCATGTCGCCGGCGATGCGCTGCCACAGCGCCGCCTGCCAGTCCTCGTCCTCGCCCAGCTCGCCGGTGGGGCCGCCCTGCTGCCAGCGCAGCAGCCAGCCGTCGCGGTAGGTGAGGTACTGGCCGAGCAGCGCGGCCACCCGCCCGGCCAGTTCGTAGCGCATCGCCTCGTCGGCGCCGGCCGCGGCGATCCAGGCCTGCAGGCGGCCGAAGCGGCTCACGAAGCCGGGATCGCGCAGCGCCCGGTACACGCGCCAGGCGAGCTGCGCCGGTTCGAACGGCGACTCGGCCTGTACCGGCAGGAAGCGCGCCGCCTGCTGCCACAGCCACTGCGCCAGGAAGGCGGATTCGGCATTGGCGCAGACGCCCTCGCGGTCGGCGATGGCCAGCGTCAGCGCGCGCCGGTGCGCGATGCTGGGCACGACGATGGGGTCGCTGCGCAGCGGATCGCCGCCGCCGTCGCCGAGCCGGGCCAGCAGCTGGTCCAGCAGGCACTCGTGGCGGTTGGAGAAGTGCAGGTGCAGCATGGGCGGTGCGCGCCTAGACCACGAACGCGGCTTCGCTGCCGCTGCGCGAGGCCCGCAGCTCCAGCCGGGCGTCGATCCAGTCCTTCAGCTCGGCCACGTGCGAAATGATGCCGACCATGCGGCCGGCCTGCTGCAGGTCCTTGAGCGTGCGGATGGCGAAGTCCAGCGCTTCGGGGTCCAGCGTGCCGAAGCCTTCGTCGACGAAGATCGCGTCCAGCCGGATGCCGCCGGCATGCGACTGCACCACGTCCGACAGGCCCAGCGCCAGGGCCAGCGAGGCGAGGAAGGACTCGCCGCCCGAGAGCGTGCCGACGCCGCGCGCGCTGCCGGTGTAGTGGTCGAACACCTCCAGGTCCAGCCCGCCGGCCGAGCGCGCGTCCGCCTTGTCCTGCCGGCGCCGCATCTCGTAGCGGCCGCGGCTCATCACGCGCAGGCGCTGGGTGGTGGCATCCAGCACCTCCTCCAGCAGGGTGGCCAGCACGTAGCGCTGGAAGGACATGCGCTGTGCGTTCTGGCCGCCGGCCATGTCGGACAGCGCGCGCAGCACGCCGTGGCGCTGCTCCAGCTCGGCGAAGCTGGTGGCGATGGCGACCAGTGCGTCGAGGAAACCGGTGCTGACCTGCAGGTCGGCCTGCGCCTGGGTGACGGCCTTGCCGGCGGCCAGGCGCTGGTCCTGCGCGTGGCGATGCGCCTGCTCGAGCGCCGGCAGGTCGGGGCGCGACAGGCCCTGGGCCTGCAGGGTGGCGCGCTGCAGGCGCTCGCATGCGGATTGCAGGCGCTGCTCGTGGCCTTCGATGGCCGCCTGCAACTGCTGCAGCGCCGCTTCGTCGAGGCGGGCCCGTTCCCAGGCCGGTCCGTCGGCGAAGCCGGCCTCGCGCAGCCGGGCGGCAAAGTCGGTCGACTTCGCTTCCTGTCGACGCTGCGCCTCGGCGCAGGCCTGCGCGCTCTCGCCGGCCTGCGCGACCAGCCGCGCCACCTCCAGCGCAGACGCGTGGGCCGCCTGCGTGGCCTGGTCGATGGCCTGCTTCAGTTCGCTGCGTCGGGCCGACGCCGACTGCAGGGCCGCGTCGAGCGCGCCGGGGTCGGCCAGGTCGGCCGGCACGCCGTCCTCGCGCTCGCGCCGGCGGGCTTGCGCGGCCTCCAGTGCCTTGTCGGCGACATGCAGCGCCTGCTGGGCAGCCTTGGCGGTTGCTTCGGTCGCGGTGGCCTTCGACCGCGCGGCCGGCAACTGCTGCTGGCCGGCATCGAGCGCTTCGCTGGCGGCCTTGGCGGTGGCCAGCGCGGCTTCGGCCTGCTGCACCTGCGCCTGGAGCGTTCCGGCCGAGGCCTGCGCGCCCAGCGCGCCCTGCAGCGTGCGGGCCTGACCCTGCAGTTGCGCATGGTCTTGCTGCAAGCCGGCGAGTTGCCCTTGCGCCGCCTGCCAGGCGGATTGGGCCTGCTCCAGCGCCGCATCGGCGCGCGCGAGTTCCTCGTCGCTCGCTGCGGGACCTTCGGCGTGCGCGGGCGCCGGATGCTCGTGCGAGCCGCACACCGGGCAGGCCTCGCCTTGCGCCAACTCGCGCGCCAGCCGCGCCGACTGTCCGGCCAGCCAGAGCTTCCAGGCCTGCTCGCGCGCCTGCCTGGCTTGCACGGCCCGCGCCTGGGCGGCCTGCACGCGCGCGCCCTGCTCTTTCGCCTGAGCCGCCGCCCGATCGCATGACTGCAGCAGCCGCTGCAATTGCAGGGCCCGCTGGTGCCCTTGCCGGGCCTGCTCCAGCGCCATCTGCGCGGCTTGCAACGGGGCGGCCAGCGGGCGCTGCGCCTCGATCGCGGCCTGCAGCTGCGCCAGCGAGCCGGCCGCCCGTGCCGCCGCATCGGCGGCAACTTGCGCGGCCTGGGCCGCCTGCTGCTGCTGCACCGCCGCCTTCTCGTGCTCGCCGCGGGCCTGGGCCAGCGCCGCCACCCGCTCCTTCGCCGCTTCGAGCCGCGCGATGGATGCGGCCAGCCGATCGAGTTCAGCGCCGCGCGCGGCCTGGCGTTGCTGCTCGCTGCGGGCCTGTTCGTCCTTCGCGCGCGCCGCCGCGAGTTGCGCCTGCCGCTGCGTCGAAGCAGCCCGGGCCTGGGTGAGTGCCTGCTGCGCTTCGCGCAGCGCCTGTTCCCAGGGCTGCAGGCCGGCCGCCTGCAGGGCCGCGGCCAGTTGCTTGCGCCGCTGCGCCCATTGCGGCGCCTGCGCCTGCAGCACCGTCGCTTCGGCCTGGGACGCATCGAGTTCGGCAAAACGCCCGGCGGCCTGCCGCCCCGCGGCGAACAGCGCTTCCGCCGCTTCGGCCGCCTGCAGCGCGGCCTGCTCCTGCTGCTGCAAGGCCGCCAGCGCCGCGTCCTGACCCGCCCGGCGCACCTGCAGCTCCTCGGGATCCGCAGCGCCGGCCTGCGCCAGCAGCGTGGCCCGCCGGGTGCGACAGGCCTCGAGTTGCGCATTCAGTTCCGACGCGGCGCGCTTGAGGGCGTCCTCGATGCGCTTGTACAGCTCGGTGCCGAACAGCACCTGCAGGATCTTCTCGCGCTCGGCCGAGCTGCTCTTGAGGAATTCGTAGAAGCGGCCCTGCGGCAGCACGATCACCTGGCGGAACTGCCGGCTCTCGAAGCCGAGCAGCTCCACCACCTTGTCGGTGACCCGGTTCCAGCCGCTGGCCAGCGCCTCCTCCTGCAACGCATCGCCCTCGCCTTGCAGCCGGTGCAGCTGCGCCTGCGCGGCCTGCCGCACTTGGCCGCCGCCGCGGCGCGCCGGCCGCGTCTGCTCGGGCACGCGCAGCACGCGGTAGCGCTGCTCGCCGAGCTGGAAGTCGAAGCGCACCCGGGTGAGCCGGTCCGGCGCCGCGTGGTGGCTGCGCATCTGCCCGCCGTCGCGCTCGCCGCCGGAGCTGTCGCCGAACAGCGCGAAGCACATGGCGTCCAGGATGCTGGTCTTGCCCGAACCCGTGGGCCCGTGGATCAGGAAGAAGGTCTTGCCGCCCAGCCGGCCGAAGTCGATCAGCTGCGTGCCCGCGAACGGGCCGAACGCTTCCATGGCGAGGACCAGCGGCTTCATGCGCCCTCGCCGTCCTGCTGCGCGCGGATCACCGGCTGCGCGCAGGCCTGGAAGGCCTGCAGCTGCGCGGTGGCCAGCTCCTCGCCCTGCAGGTCGCGCCAGAAGCCCTTGAACAGCTCGGCCGGATCGAGCCGGCGGTGGTCGCGCACGGCGGGCGCGGTGCCGCCTGCGGCGGCGGCCTCGTGCCGCGCGAAGCGGATCTCCATCAGGTTGGGATAGGCCTCGCGCAGGCGGCCCAGGGGATCGAAGACCGGGCCGGGGTCGGTGAGCTGCGCGCTGAGGTAGTCCTCGCGCGGGCCGTTGGCATCGCGCCCTTCCAGCAGCTGCTGCAGCGTGCCGCGCAGCACCCGCACGTCGCGCCGCGCCGAGAGGCGGTGCTCGGCGACTTCGCAGCGGCCGTCGGCACCGACGCGCACCACCGACACGCTCTTGTCGTGCCCGGCTTCCTGGAACGAGTATTTGAGCAGGCTGCCGCTGTAGCGCACGCGGCCGACCGCGTCGGCCCGCTGCGGGCGGTGCAGGTGGCCGAGCGCCACGTAGTCGAATCCCTCGAAGGTGTCGGCCGGCACCGCGCCGGAGCCGCCCACGCTGAGCGGCCGCTCGGACTCCGATTCGCTGCCGCCGGCCACGAAGGCGTGGCCCACCAGCACGTTGCGCAGGCCCGGCTCGAACGAGGCGCGCAGCCGGCCGATCACGTGCGCCATGGCGCTGGCGTGGTCGCTGACCGCCTCGCCACCGGCCAGCCCGCGGGCAAACGCCGGCTCCACGTAGGGCAGCGGGTGGAAGGCGACCTGCTGGCCGCCCTGGCCGAGCACGACCGGCCCGAGGTGATCCAGCCCGCCGCGCACGAACAGGCGCTGGCGCTCCAGGATGCGGCCGGAGAAGCCGATGCGCTCGGCGCTGTCGTGGTTGCCGGCGATCAGGATCACGGCGATGCCGTGCTTCACGACGAGCTGCTCCAGCGTGTCGCCCAGCAGGGCCACCGCCTCGGCCGGGGGCACGGCGCGGTCGTACACGTCGCCGGCGATGACCACCGCATCGACCTGCTCGTCGGCGGCCAGCGCCACCAGCTGCTGCAGGACGTGGTGCTGGTCGTCCAGCAGCGAGGCGCCGTGGAACCAGCGGCCCAGGTGCCAGTCGGCGGTGTGCAGGAATTTCATCGGGCGCCTTCGATCGCTTGCAGGTCGCGGATGCTGGTGCGTGCGAGGCTCACCACGCGAGCCTGCGGCTGGGAATGGGCGGCGGGGAGCTCATGGGTACTGCACGGCGCCCGCAGCTCAGCGGTGCGCCGGGCGATTATCAGGCGCGCGGCGCGGGATGCGACCCCGGGAGTCGACCGCTGCATGAGCTTATTGCCTACCGCCTATACTTGGGCTCATGTCCGCCCGCGCAGCGCTCCTTCCCACCGGTGCCAGCGCTTCCATGAGCCGCATGGAAGCGCTGCTGCCCGCGCGCGCGATCCGCACGACCCATAAACCACTTCGCTGCCTGGCCGCACTTTCCCCGGCCCGGCGGTTGCATTGACCACGTCACACGCACACCATTGACCGTCGGGCCTGCACCAGGTGCGGTATCGATTCGGCCCGGAGCTCCCGGCCGCGGTTGACAGGAGTGCTTCGATGATTGCAATGCGCCAGGGCGGCTTGCGCACGGCCCGGGACCCCCGACGTTTTTCCCCCTGCTTCGCAGCCGCGCAGCGCGCGCCGGCGGCAACCCGATCTGGAGGACGCTGACGATGGAAGGCCTGCACCTCACTGCCGATCTTTTCGACTGCAACTGCGAGCCGGCGCTGATGATCGACGCCGACCGCCTCGCGCAGCTGTGCAGCTCGCTGACGGTGGCCGCCGGACTGACGGAAGTCGCCCAGCGCTGGCACACCTTCCCCGACTACGAAGGCCAGCCCGGCGGCGTCACCGGCACGCTGCTGCTGGCCGAGTCGCACCTGGCGATCCACACCTGGCCCGAGCGCAAGGCGGTGACGCTGGACGTGTACGTCTGCAACTTCACCGACGACAACTCGGGCAAGGCACGCGACCTGATCGGCGGCCTGCAGCAGGCCTTCCGGCCCGGGCGCGCACAGCGACAGCAGCTGCAGCGCGGCGGCGAAGTCACCGGCACCAGCGAGACCGAGCTGGTGCTGGAGCCGCTCAACGAGCAGAGCGTCTTCGGCTTCCGCTTCGACCGCCGGCTGCTGTCGACCCGCACGGGCTACCAGCAGCTGGAACTGCTGGAGTCGCGCCAGCTGGGTCGCACGCTGCGGCTGGACGGCCGCTTCATGACCTCGGAGGCCGACGAATTCTTCTACCACGAGGCGCTGGTGCATCCCGCCGCGATCGCCCATCCCGCGCCCGGGCGCGTGCTGATCCTGGGCGGGGGCGACGGCGGCGCGGCCGAGGAAGTGCTCAAGCATCCTTCGGTGCAGCGCATCACGCTGGTGGACCTGGATCCGGGCGTGATCGAGATCGCCCGGCGCGAACTCGCCGCCATCCACCGCGGCTCGCTCGACGACGGGCGCGTGCAGGTGCTGTGCGAGGACGGCGATGCCTTCGTGCGCACCACCGGCGAGCGGTTCGACCTGGTGCTGCTGGACCTGACCGACCCGGAGACGCCGGCCGGCCCGATGTACACGCAGGACTTCATGGAGAGCGTCAAGCGCGTGCTCGCGCCCGGCGGCGCCGTGGTGCTGCACCTGGGCGCGCCGTTCTACGAGCGCGAGCAGGTGCGCGGCCTGCTCGCCTCGCTGGAGAAGACCTTCCGCAAGGTGTCGCCCTACGGCCTGCACATTCCGCTGTATGGCGCCTACTGGGGCCTGGCCGTCGCCTCCGACGACCTGGACCCGACGCACGTGTCGGCTCCGGAGGTCGCCGCGCGCCTGCACCAGCGCGGCGTCGGGGACCTGCAGTACTACAACCCGCAGGTGCATGGGGCGCTGTTCGCGCTGCCGAATTTCTACCGGGCGCTGGCGGGCGCGTGACGGCCGGCGCGGCGACGGAGTTGGCGCGCACGTTGCCGGGAGGCGGCACGTAGAACTACCTAAAAGCATTCACCCATGACAGCCGGGCAGGCGGCTCCCAGACTGTTGGGCTGCACCGAGCCACCGGGGGAATCCCATGACCCACACCTTCCGACCCGCCCGCCTGCTTGCCGTGGCGATCACGGCGCTGGCGGCCTTCGCCGTCCATGCCGAGATCGTCATCGGCCAGGTGGCGCCGCTCTCCGGCGTGCTGGGCAGCACCGGCAAGCAGATGGTGGTCGGCGGCGACATCTACTTCAAGCACGTCAACGCCACCGGCGGCGTGCACGGCCAGGCCATCAAGGTACTGGTTGCCGACGACGGCTACAAGGTCCCCGAGACGGTGCGCCTGACCAGGGAGATGCTGGACAAGCCCGAGGTGGTGGCGCTGTACGGCTTCGCCGGTACCTCCAACATCTCGCAACTGCTGGCCGACAAGGTGCTGGAGCAGGGCGGCGCCGCGCTGGTGGCGCCGTACACCGGCGGCGAGCCGCTGCGCAGCCCCTTCAATCCCTGGATCTTCCACGTGCGCGCCGGCTATGCCGACGAGGCCGAACACATGGTGGCGCAGCTCACCACGCTGGGCATGAAGCGCATCGCGGTGATGTACCAGGACGACGGCTTCGGCAAGGCCGGACTGGCCGGCGTGGAAGCCGCCGTGGCCAAGCGCAACCTGCAGCTGGCCGCCAAGGCCGGCTACGAGCGCAACACCGACAAGGTGAGCGAGGCCGTCAAGACCATCAAGGCCGCCGACCCGCAGGCGGTCATCATGGTTTCGATCAACAAGCCGACGGCGGCCTTCGTCAAGCAGTACCGCGAGGCCGGCGGCGGCGCCCAGCTGTTCAACATCTCGGTGGTGGACCCGGCCGAGATCGTCAAGCTGGCCGGCGTGAAGTACGCGCACGGCCTGGGCATCAGCCAGGTCGTGCCCTATCCCTACACGCCCAAGCTGGCGGCGATCCGCGAGTACCAGCAGCTGCTGAAGAAGTACGCCCCGGGCGAGCACATCAACTACACCTCGTTCGAGCAGTTCCTGGGCGCCAAGGTGCTGGTCGAAGGCCTGCGCCGCGCCGGTCCCAAGCCGACGCGCGCCAGGGTGATCAAGGCGCTGGAGAGCATCAGCAACTTCGACCTGGGCGGCCTGGTGGTGAGCTACGGCCCGCAGGCGCGGGTCGGCTCGCAGTTCGTCGAAGTGACGGTGATCGGGGCCGGCGGGAAGCTGCTGAAGTAGGCCCTCAGAGCGAAACCGCCAAGGCGCG
>NZ_JAKFCM010000112.1:0-49863 GCF_036676645.1 Ramlibacter sp. | reverse complement strand
GGCGCTGAACACGGGTTGTCCACCGCGGCGTGCGTTCGTCGCAAGCGACGCCCGCCGCCGTGGACAACCCTGCATCGCGGTTGCACCCTCATCACGGAAGTGAGGGTAGGCCAGTGAGCGCCGGTGTCTGGCAGGGCGCCGGCCGGCGCATCCACCTGCAGGAAGTGGGCACCCGCGACGGGCTGCAGGCCGAGAGCGTCTTCGTGCCGACCGAGGCGAAGATCGCGCTGGTGGACGCGCTGTCGGAAACCGGTCTGTCCAGGATCGAGGTGACCGCCTTCGTCTCGGCCAGGTCGATCCCGGCGCTGCGCGACGCCGAGCAGGTGATGCGCGAGATCCGCCGCAAGCCGGGCGTGGTCTACAGCGCGCTGGTGCCGAACGCACGCGGCGCCGAGCGTGCCATCGAATCCGCGGCCGACGAGCTCAACCTCGTGATGTCCGCCAGCGAGAGCCACAACCTGGCGAACCTGCGGATGACGCGCGAGCAATCGTACGCCGCGCTGGCCGAAGTGGCGCGGGTGGCGCGCGGCACGCAGGCCCGCGTCAACGTGTCGCTGTCGTGCAGCTTCGGCTGCCCGATGGAAGGCGACGTGACCACGCAGGCCGTGCTCGACTGGTGCGGCCGCTACCTCGAGACGCTGGGTGCGCACGGCGTGACGTTGTGCGACACCACCGGCATGGCCTACCCGACCCAGGTGGCGCGGCTCACCGAGGCGTTCCGCCGCCGCTGGCCCGGCGCCGGGCTGACCCTGCACTTCCACAACACGCGCGGGATGGGTCTGGCCAACGTGCTGGCGGCCATCGACGCTGGCGCCGACCGCTTCGACACCTCGCTCGGCGGCCTCGGCGGCTGCCCGTATGCGCCGGGCGCGTCGGGCAACGTGTGCACCGAGGAAGTCGCCCATGCGCTGGCCCTGATGAGCTATGACACCGGCATCGACCTGCCGCTGCTGATCGCTGCGGCCGCCCGCTTGCCGGGGCTGATCGGGCGCGACATCCCGAGCCAGATCGTCAAGGCGGGCCAGCGCCTGGACCTGCATCCGGCGCCCGCCGGACTGGAGGACATCCGCGCCCGCGCCCTGGCGCGCGAAGCGCCATCCGCCTGAGTGCTGCGGCCCGTGCGTCGCTTGCGAACCGGTTCCGGTGCCAGCGGTCGTGCCGAACTCGGGCGCTATACGCGGGTAAACAGGAAGTTCATCACGTCGCCATCCCTGACGACGTACTCCTTGCCTTCACTGCGCATCTTGCCGGCGTCCTTGGCGCCCTGCTCGCCGCCGTGCGCGATGAAGTCGTCGAAGGCGATGGTCTGGGCGCGGATGAAGCCGCGCTCGAAGTCGGTGTGGATCACGCCGGCGGCCTGCGGCGCCGTGTCGCCGACGTGGATGGTCCAGGCGCGCACCTCCTTCACGCCCGCGGTGAAGTAGGTCTGCAGCCCGAGCAGCGTGAAGGCCGCGCGGATCAGGCGGTTCAGCCCCGGCTCGTCCTGCCCGATCTCGGCCAGGAACACCTGCCTGTCCTCGTCGTCCATCTCGGCGATCTCGGACTCGATCTTGGCGCAGATCGCCACCACCGGCGCGTTCTGCGTCTGCGCATAGGCGCGCAGCCGGTCCAGGTGCGGGTTGCCCTCGAAGCCGCCTTCGTCCACGTTGCCGACGAACATGGCCGGCTTGGCGGTGATCAGGAACAGGGGCCGCAGCAGCGCCTGCTCCTCGTCGGTCAGCTGCAGCGTGCGCACCGGCCGGCCTTCGTTCAGCGCGGCCTGCACCTTGGGCAGCAGTTGCACCATGCGTGCGGCTTCCTTGTCGTTGCCCGATTTGGCGGCCTTGCTGTAGCGGGCCAGCGTCTTCTCCACGGTGCCCAGGTCGGCCAGGCACAGCTCGGTCTGGATCACCTCGATGTCGGAGACCGGGTCGACCTTGCCGGCCACGTGGACCACGTTGGGGTCCTCGAAGCAGCGCACCACGTTGACGACGGCGTCGGTCTCGCGGATGTGGGCCAGGAACTGGTTGCCCAGGCCTTCACCCTTGCTGGCGCCGGCCACCAGCCCGGCGATGTCGACGAACTCGACGATGGCCGGCACGATGCGTTCGGGCTTGACGATGGCCGCCAGTTGCGCCAGCCGCGGGTCGGGCAGTTCGACGATGCCGACGTTGGGCTCGATCGTGCAGAAGGGGTAGTTCTCGGCGGCGATCCCCGCCTTGGTGAGGGCATTGAACAGGGTCGACTTGCCGACGTTGGGCAGGCCCACGATGCCGCACTTCAAGCTCATGGCAGTTCCAGACAGACAAGCGGGAAAGTGTATGCCAAGGGCTGTTGCGCCCCCCGCGCGGCGGCGTGCCGCCGCGCCCGCTCAGTCGAACTTCCAGTCGCCGCTCACCGGCTGCCCGACGCGCAGCACCGCGTCCTCGCCCTCCAGCACGATCGCGTTCATCGCGAAGGTCACCGCGCCGCCGACGCGCGCATCCTGCCGGTAGCCCTGCAGGGTGTCCAGCACCTCGGGCGAGCTCTGGCCGGTCTGCGGATCGATGTTGGGAATCGGGCAGCGCGCGCAGGGCTTGACCGGCTTGATGGCCACCGGCCGGTCGGCCTCGATGCGCAGCACGTCGACGCGGTCCTCGTCGTGCGCCTCCACGCCCGACAGCACGATGTTGGGGCGGAAGCGCTCGATGCCGACGGGCGCCCGGCCGGCCCCCGCCAGCCGCTCGTTCAGGCCGGCCAGCGAGGCCTCGCTCGCCACCAGCAGCGGGAAGGCATCGGCGAACTGGTTGGGCGCTTGCACGCCGCCGGTCCACTTCAGGCTCGACAGCCGGCGCTGCTGCGGGTCGAAGCGCACCAGCCGCAGCCGCCGGCCGAGCAAATCGCTGAACCACTGCGCCGCGACATCGCCCATGTCGCAGGCGTCGACCACGTCGTCCCACACGCGCACGCGCGCGGGACCGGCGACCTCGTCGATCGCGAGATGGAGCGCCAGCATGCCGGGCGCGCGCAGCACCACCTCGTGGTGCTTGAGCTGGGGGCGCACCAGCGCCATGCGCGGCAGTTCGCGTTGCGACACGAACGTGCCCTGCTCGTCGACCACCATCCAGGCCCGGTCCAAATCGAGCCCGGTGGAGGTGAGGACGGCCTCGGTCAGTTCGATGCCGGCGCAGGACTTGACCGGGTAGACGAACAGGCGGGCGATGCGGGCGGCGAAATCGGGGGCGGACGCGGTCATGGCGGGCTGGGAACTCATCGGCCTTCGATTGTGCCCGCCTCCTACAATCAACGGATGGCGCCTGTCCTCGACGTCTGTATCCGCGGCGCGGGAATCGTCGGCCGCACGCTGGCCCTGCTGCTCGCGCGCGACCGGCTGCGGGTCGGGCTGGTGCAGTCCGCCGCCACCGGCGGGCTGGCCGACGTGCGCGCCTATGCGCTCAACGCCGCCTCGCGGCAGCTGCTCGAATCGGTGCGGGCCTGGCCCGATGCGGCGCACCAGACGCCGGTCACGGGCATGGAGATCCATGGCGACGAAGGCGGCTGCGTGCGCTTCGAAGCCGGCAGCCGGCCGGCGCTGGCCTGGATCGTCGACGTGCCGGCACTGGAGCAGCGCCTGGACGAAGCCTTGCGCTACCAGCCCTACGTCACCCCGATCCAGGAGCCCGCGCGCGCGGCGCTGACGGTGGTCTGCGAAGGCCGCGGCAGCCTCGCCCGTGCCGAATTCGGCGTGCAGTACGACGTGCAGCCCTATGGCCAGCACGCGGTGGCCGCCCGCCTGGACGGCGAGAAGCCGCACGGGCACATCGCCCGCCAGTGGTTCCAGAGCGGCGAGATCCTGGCGCTGCTGCCGCTGGGCGGCGAAGCGCCGGCCGAAGGCAGCCATTCGGTCGCGCTGGTCTGGTCGGTCGGGCAAAGCCGCAGCGAGTCGCTGCTGCACTGCGACGCTTCCGACTTCGAGTCGCAGCTGGTGGCCGCCAGCGAAGGCGCGCTCGGCCAGCTGACGCTGGCCAGCGAGCGCGCGGCCTGGCCGCTGCAGCTGGCCCGCGCCGACCGCTGGTGCGGCCCCGGCTGGGCGCTGGCCGGTGATGCCGCCCACAGCGTGCACCCGCTGGCCGGCCAGGGCCTCAACCTGGGCCTGGCCGACGTGCGCGAACTGGCCGCCGTGCTGCACGGGCGCGAATACTGGCGCAGCGTCGGCGACGTGCGCCTGCTGCGCCGCTACGAGCGCGCCCGCAAGGGCGACACGCTGGCGATGGGCGCGACCACCGACACCCTGCAGCAGCTGTTCGCGCAGGACCACGCCGGCTGGTCGGTGCTGCGCAACTGGGGCATGCGCGGCTTCGACGCCAGCGGCCCGATCAAGCAGTGGGTGGTGCGGCAGGCCGCGGGCCGGCTGTGACCCCTTTTCCCAAGGAAGTACTGGAAACTCCATGACACGCACCACGACCGGCCTGCTGGCCGCGCTGCTCGCGACCACCCTGCTGGCCGGCCCGGCCCTGGGGCAGGAAGCCGCCATCCGCAAGAACCTGGGCGAGCGGCTGCCGCAGATCGGCAAGATCGACGAGGTGAGCAAGACGCCCATGGCCGGCCTGTTCGAGGTCCGGGTGGGCACCGACCTGTACTACACCGACGCCGACGGCAGCTACCTGATCCACGGCCAGCTGATCGACGTGAAGGGCCGGCGCAACCTCACCGAGGAACGCACCAGCAAGCTGACCGCGATCGATTTCGGCCAGTTGCCGGTCAAGGACTCGTTCGCCATCGTGCGCGGCAACGGCAAGCGCCAGCTGGCGGTGTTCGAGGACCCGAACTGCGGCTACTGCAAGCGCTTCGAGCGCGAGCTGCAGAAGCTGGAAAACGTGACCATCCACCTGTTCCTCTACCCGATCCTGGGCAACGACTCGGTCGACAAGTCGCGCAACATCTGGTGCGCCAAGGACCGCGCCAAGGCCTGGCAGGACTGGATGCTGCGCGAGCAGGCCGCCGCGCCGGCCGCCGCCGGCTGCGACGCCACCGCGCTGGACCGCAACCGCGAACTGGGCCGCAAGCACCAGATCACCGGCACGCCGACGCTGGTGTTCGCCGACGGCACGCGCGTGCCCGGCGCCATCAACGCGGCCCAGGTCGAGAAGATGCTCTCGCAAGCGCAGTGAGTCCGCGCGCGCATGCCGGCCCCGACTGGCGGCTGCACTACCGCGTCGAGGCGGCCGACCTCCACGCGCACCTGTTCCACGTCACGCTGGCCATCGAACAGCCGGCGGCGGGCCAGCGCGTGTCGCTGCCGGTGTGGATCCCCGGCAGCTACCTGGTGCGCGAGTTCTCCCGGCACCTGCAGCGGCTGGTGGCGCGCCAGGACGGCCGCACCGTGCCTGTCCAGCAGCTCGACAAGTGCAGCTGGCAGGTCGATTGCGTGTCCAGCAGCCCGCTGGTGCTGGCCTACGAGGTCTATGCCTTCGACAACTCGGTGCGAGCCGCCTGGCTCGATGCCGACCGGGGCTTCTTCAACGGCACCAGCCTGTGCCTGCAGGTGCACGGCCAGGAGAAGCTGCCGCACGCGCTGGAGCTGGTCTCGCCGCGCCCGGGGTGGGAAGCGGCCACCGGGCTGGCACCGCTGCGCGTGGGCAAGCGCGGCTTCGGCACCTACCTGGCCGCCGACTACGACGAGCTGGTCGACTGTCCGGTGGAAATGGGCAGCTTCTGGAGCACCGAGTTCCGCGCCGCCGGCGTGCCGCACCGGCTGGTGGTGGCCGGCGCCACCGAATCGTTCGACGGCGCGCGCCTGGCCGCCGACGTGCAGCGCATCTGCGAAACCACCCTGCGCTTCTGGCACGAGCGCCGCAAGCCGGCGCTGCGCAGCTTCGTGTTCCTGCTCAACGCGGTGGACGACGGCTACGGCGGGCTCGAGCACCGCAACTCGACGGCGCTGATCGCCTCGCGCCGCGACCTGCCGCGCCAGGGCGAGGCCAAGGCCGGCGACGGCTACACCACGCTGCTGGGGCTGGTCAGCCACGAGTACTTCCACACCTGGAACGTCAAGCAGCTGCGGCCGGCCGAGTTCGCCCGCTACGACTACGGCCGCGAGAACCACACCCAGCTGCTGTGGTTCTTCGAGGGCTTCACCAGCTACTACGACGACCTGCTGCTGCGGCGCGCCGGGCTGGTCGACGAGGCCGGCTACGTGCGCCTGCTGAACAAGACGATCAACCAGGTGCTGCAGACGCCCGGCCGCGAGGTGCAGTCGGTCGCCCAGGCCAGCTTCGACGCCTGGGTCAAGTACTACCGGCAGGACGAGAACACGCCGAATGCGACGGTGAGCTACTACAGCAAGGGCTCGCTGGTGGCACTGTGCTTCGACCTCACCTTGCGCGCCGAAGGCCGCACGACGCTGGACGAGGTGATGCGCGCGCTCTGGCAGCGCTGCAAGGGCGGCCCGATGGCCGAGGCCGATTTCGCCGCCGTGCTGCGCGAGCTGGGCGGGCGCAGCTTCGCCCGCGAGATCGCCGCCTGGGTGCACGGCACCCGCGAGCTGCCGCTGGCCGACCTGCTGCGCCGCCAGGGCGTGTTCGCGCTCGACGAGCCGGCGCAGTTGCAGCAGCGGCTGGGCATCCGCGTGGACGAGGGCGGCGGCGCCATCCGCCTGAAGAACGTGCTGCGGGGCGGGGCGGCCGAGCAGGCCGGCATGGCCGCCCAGGACGAGTGGCTCGGCATCGAGGTTGCGGGCCAGGGCTGGCGCCTCGGCAAGCTGGACGATCTGCCGCTCTATGCCGGCTCGCACCGGCGGCTGATCGCGCTGGTCGCGCGCGACCGCCGGCTGCTGCGGCTGGAGCTGCACCTGCCGGCCGCGGCCACCACCTGGCGCCTGGTGCTGCGCGACCCGGCGCAGGCCCAGCCATGGTTGGGCGTGCAGACCTGAACCCGGCCGGCCGCCGGCGCCTGCTGGCGCTCGTGGCCGTCGTGCTGCTGGCGCACGTGCTGGTCCTGCACGCCTTGTCGCTCTGGCTGGCCGGTGGCGAGTCGTTGCGGCCGATGGTGGAGCCCCTGTACACGCGCGTGCTGACGCCGCAGCAGCCCGAAGTTCCCCCTGCTGCGGCCGCGGCGGGCGCCGTCGCTGCGCCAGCGCCGCCGCGGCGCATGCGAGCCACGCCCAGCGTGCCGCGACAAACGACCCCCACCTTGCCCGAGCCCGAGCCCGAGCCCGAGCCCGAGCCCGAGCCCGAGCCCGAGCTCGAGCTCACGCCGGAGCCGGAGCCGGAGCCGGAAGCGGAATTGCAGCCGGCGCCGGCACCCGTTGCGGAGCCGCCGGAGCCGCAAGCCGCGCCGGACCAGGCGGAGACGCAGCACCAGGCACCCGCCCCGGCGGCATCCGCGCCTGTGGCTGCACCGGCTGCTCCCGCCGCGAGCGCGCCCGAGCAGGCGGCTGCCGCCGCGCCGGCCGCCCCGGCGCCTGCATCCCCGCCGGCCCTCGACGGCTGGCCGGTCGATACGCGGCTGCGCTACACATTGGGCGGGCGCTTCCGCAGCGGCGACCTGTATGGCGAGGCGCGCGTACTGTGGCAGCGCGAAGGCGCGCGCTACCAGGTGCGGGTGGAAGTGGACGTCACGATCTTTGCCAAGGTGGTCCTGACCAGCCAGGGCGAGGTCGGGCCACAGACCTTGCACCCGCGCGCCTACGAGGAGGTGCGCAACCGCAAGTCGCGCGGCCTGCTGCGCATGGACGAAAGCGAGGTGAGGCTGCCCAGCGGCAAGGTGCTGCCGCGGCCGCCGCAGATGCAGGACACCGCCAGCCAATTCGTGGACCTGAGCCACCGCTTCGCCAGCGGGCTGGAGCCGCTGGAGGTCGGGCGCGCGGTCAGCTTCTGGATGGCGCGCCCCGGCGCGGTGGACCTGTGGACCTACGACATCGTGGGCAAGGAGGTGCTGTCCACGGCCCTGGGCGACGTCGAGGCCTTCCACCTCAAGCCGCGGCCGATCGCCCACCCGCGCGGCAACATCACGGTGGAGATGTGGTTCGCGCCGGCACTGCAGTACCTGCCGGTGCGGGTGCGGGTGAACATGGGCGAGGAAGCCCATGTGGACCTCCTGGTCGAGGCCATCGACCAAAGATAGGACCACCCCGAAGCGGCCTGCGGCCGCTCCCCCTCAAGGGGCGCCACCAGCGGCCCGGCGGAGCCGGTTCCGCGGTGGCCGCTGGAAGGCGCAAGTCAGTCGCCGCGCCAATTCCGTCAGCGGGGACGCTTGTCCACCACCCGCTTTGCCTTGCCGACGCTGCGCTCGACGCCGCCTTCCGGGCGCAGTTCGATGATTGCGCTGGTCCCGATGTAGGTCTTGATCTCGTACGCCAGCCGGTCGGCGGCGCCGCGGGCCTCGGAGCAGTCGTGCGACAGGCCCTGGCGGGCCTCGACGGCGATGGTCAGCGAATCGAGCGGCCCCTCGCGCGTGAGGATGCACTGGTAGTGCGGCGCCAGCTCGCCGCGCTTGCAGATCAGCTCCTCGATCTGGGTCGGGAACACGTTGACGCCGCGCACGATCATCATGTCGTCGCTGCGCCCGGTGATCTTCTCCATGCGGCGCATGGTACGCGCGGTGCCGGGTAGCAGGCGCGTGAGGTCGCGCGTGCGGTAGCGGATGATGGGCAGCGCCTCCTTGGTCAGGCTGGTGAACACCAGCTCGCCCAGCTCGCCGTCGGGCAGCACCGCGCCCGTGTCCGGGTCGATGATCTCCGGATAGAAGTGGTCCTCCCAGATGGTGGGGCCGTCCTTGGTCTCGACGCACTCGTTGGCCACGCCCGGGCCCATCACCTCGGACAGCCCGTAGATGTCCACCGCATCCATGCCCATGCGCCGCTCGATCGCCTTGCGCATGTCGTTGGTCCAGGGTTCGGCGCCGAAGATGCCCAGCCGCAGGCTGGATTCGCGAGGCTGAAGCCCCTGGCGCTCGAACTCGTCCGCGATCGCCAGCATGTAGCTGGGGGTCACCATGATGATGTCGGGCCGGAAATCGTGGATCAGCTGCACCTGGCGCTCGGTCTGGCCGCCGCCGAACGGCACCACGGTCAGGCCCAGCCTCTCGGCGCCGTAGTGCGCGCCCAGCCCGCCCGTGAACAGGCCGTAGCCGTAGCTGACGTGCACCAGGTCGCCCGGCCGCGCGCCGCTGGCGCGGATGCTGCGCGCCATCACGGCGGACCAGGTATCGATGTCGTTGCGGGTGTAGCCCACCACGGTGGGCTTGCCGGTGGTGCCGCTGGAGGCGTGGATGCGCACGCACTGCTCGCGCGGCACCGCGAACGAGCCGAACGGGTAGTGGTCGCGCAGGTCGAGCTTGCTGGTGAACGGGAACTTCGACAGGTCGGCCAGCGTGCGGCAGTCTTGCGGATGCACGCCGGCCTCGTCGAACTTGGCGCGGTACATGGGTGCGTTGCGGTACGCGTGGGACAGCGTCGCCTGCAGGCGGCGCAGCTGCAGCGCCTGCAGTTCGTCGCGGCTGGCCTTCTCGATCGGCTCTAGGGGAAAGGTCTTCATCATGCCTCCGGTATCACGGTGCCCTGGATCTGCGCGCTCTTGCCGCGGAACATGGCCACGACCTCGCCGCGCTGGTTGCTCACCTTCATGTCGTAGACGCCGTGCCGGCCCTGCAGGACCTGCTCGACGCCCTCGCAGGTCAGCACGTCGCCGAGCTGCCCCGGCTTGAGGAACTCGATGCTGCAGCCCGCCGCCACCGTGACCTTGTTGTGGCTGTTGCAGGCGAACGCGAAGGTGGAATCGGCCAGCGTGAAGATGAAGCCGCCGTGGCAGATGCGGTGGCCGTTGAGGTGCCGCTCGTCGACCCGCATGCGCATCACCGCGCGACCCGCCGTGCAGCTCAGCAGTTCCATCCCCATGGTGTCCCGCGAGGCCACGTCGCCTTCGAACATGGCCGCGCCCACTCGCGCCGCGAGCTCGTCGGCCGTCATCACTCGCCCTTGAACCGTGCCGGGCGCTTCTGCAGGAACGCCGTGACCCCTTCGATGTAGTCGTGCGTGCGGCCCAGCGCCGACTGGGTGTCGCGCTCCAGGTCGAGCTGCTCGTCCAGCTCGTTGGTCGCCGCCGCCCGCATCGCGCGGCGGGTGGCCACCAGCGCCTGGGTCGGCAGCGCCGCCAGCCGCTGCGCCAGCGCCAGCGCGGCGTCCACGCAGTCCTGCCCTTCGGGCGCCACGTCCCAGATCATTCCCCATTCCTTCGCGTCGGCGGCGGAGAGCTTGTCCCCCAGCAGCGCGCAGCCCATGGCGCGGGCCATCCCCAGTTTCCTGACCAGGAACCAGGTGCCGCCGGCATCCGGAATCAGACCGATCCGGCTGAAGGCCTGGATGAAGGAGGCGCTCGCCGCGGCCACGGCCAGGTCGCAGGTGATGGCCAGCGAAGCTCCCGCGCCGGCGGCCACGCCATTGACGGCGGCCACCGTGGGCACCCGCAGGTCCATCAGCCGGCGCACGGTGGGATTGAAGGCCTGGTCGATGAGGGGGCCGGGGTCGGCGCGCTTGACCAGGTCGGGGCCCTCGGCGAAGTCGAACTCGGCCAGGTCGGCCCCGGCGCAAAACCCCCGGCCGGCGCCGGTGATGACGGCCGCGCGGATGGCCTTGTCGGCCTCGATCCGGTCCAGCGCCGCCCACAAGGCCTGGTGCATGGCGCGGGTGAAGCTGTTCAGGGACTGGGGGCGGTTCAGCGTGATCAGCGCAACGGCGCCGCGCGCCTCGTACAGGACGGTGCTCTCGGTCATGGGGTCTCCTGGCATTGAATCTAGCATCGACCGACCGCGCGGTCGGTCATGGTTTCCCTTGGGTATAGTCGTCGCCGCTACAGGAGATCGCATGGCCTACGACAACATCGAGGTGCGCACCGAAGCCGGCAAGGTCGGCATCGTGACGCTCAACCGCCCCAAGCAACTCAATGCCCTGAACGAACAGCTCATGGACGAGCTGGGCGCCGCGCTCAAGGCTTTCGACGCCGACGACGCGATCGGCTGCATCGTGCTGACCGGCAGCGAGAAGGCGTTTGCCGCCGGCGCCGACATCTCGCTGATGGCCAAGTACAGCTTCGCCGAGGCCTACGGCCGCGACTTCATCACCCGCAACTGGGAAACCATCCGCAGCATCCGCAAGCCGGTGATCGCGGCCGTCAGCGGCTTCGCCCTGGGCGGCGGCTGCGAACTGGCCATGATGTGCGACTTCATCATCGCCGCCGACAACGCGAAGTTCGGCCAGCCGGAGATCAAGCTGGGCATCATCCCCGGCGCGGGCGGCACCCAGCGGCTGCCGCGGTCGGTCGGCAAGTCCAAGGCGATGGACCTGGTGCTCACCGCGCGCATGATGGACGCCACCGAAGCCGAGCGCGGCGGCCTGGTCAGCCGGGTGGTGCCGCTGGACAAGCTGATGGACGAGGCGCTGGGCGCAGCCCTGGTGATCTGCGAGATGCCGCGGCTGGCGGTGCTGGCCGCCAAGGAGTCGGTCAACCGGGCCTTCGAGGGCTCGCTCAGCGACGGCGTGATGTTCGAGCGGCGGCTGTTCCATTCGCTGTTCGCCACCGCCGACCAGAAGGAAGGCATGGACGCCTTCCTGGCCAAGCGGGCGCCGGCCTTCACCCACCGCTGAGCGGCGCTTTCGCTATAATCTCCGGCTCTCGGCGCTTTAGCTCAGTCGGTTAGAGCGATGGAATCATAATCCACAGGTCCGCGGTTCGAGTCCGTGAAGCGCCACCACACTTCCAAAGGCACTGTCACCGCGCAGTGCCTTTGTTCTTTGCACGGCCTGCGCCCGGGCAGAGCCCTCGTCCTTTCAGCCTCAGCCTCTGGATCCACACCATGAACCGCTGGAGTCTCCCCCTCGTCGCGGCGCTGGCCGCCCCCGCGCTGCAGGCCCAGGTGATCCGCACCGCCCCGGCCGACGTCAAGCCGGCCCGGCTGGTGGTCACCGCGCCGCCGCAGGTCACGCTGGACGGCCAGCCCGACCGGCTGTCGCCTGGCGCCCGCATCCGCGGCACCAACAACCTCGTGGTGCTCTCGGGCAGCGTGGTCGGCCAGGCCCTGCCGGTGGTGTACCGGCGCGACGCCGCCGGCCTGGTGCACGAGGTGTGGGTGCTCACCGAAGACGAGTACTCGAAGGTCCGCGGCGCCGAGGACGGCAGTGCCGACGGACACAAGCGCTTCGCCGAACTGCTGGACATCGTTTTCGGCACCCGGAAGTGACCGCCATGAAGAAGGTTTTCATCAAGACCTTCGGCTGCCAGATGAACGAGTACGACTCGGACAAGATGGCGGACGTGCTGCATGCGGCCGAGGGCTACGAAACGACGCAGGATCCCGAAGAAGCCGACCTGATCCTGTTCAACACCTGCTCGGTGCGCGAGAAGGCGCAGGAAAAGGTGTTCTCCGACCTGGGCCGGGTCAAGCACCTGAAGAAGAAGGGCACGCTGATCGGCGTGGGCGGCTGCGTGGCCAGCCAGGAGGGTGCCGCCATCATCGAGCGGGCGCCCTACGTGGACGTGGTGTTCGGCCCCCAGACCCTGCACCGGCTGCCCGACCTGCTGGCGCAGCGCCGCGCGCAGGACCGCCCGCAGGTCGACATCCGCTTTCCCGAGATCGAGAAGTTCGACCACCTGCCGCCGGCGCGGGTGGACGGCGCCACCGCCTTCGTCTCCATCATGGAAGGCTGCAGCAAGTACTGCAGCTACTGCGTGGTGCCCTACACCCGCGGCGAGGAGGTCTCGCGGCCGCTCGACGACGTGCTGGCCGAGGTGGCGGAACTGGCCGACCAGGGCGTCCGGGAAGTGACGCTGCTGGGCCAGAACGTCAACGCCTGGCGCGGCCGCATGGGCGACACCGCCGAGATCGCCGACTTCGCGCTGCTGCTCGAGTACGTGGCCGAGATCCCCGGCATCGAGCGCATCCGCTACACCACCAGCCACCCGAACGAATTCACCCAGCGGCTGGTGGAGGCCTACGGCCGCATCCCCAAGCTGGTCAGCCACCTGCACCTGCCGGTGCAGCACGGCAGCGACCGCATCCTGATGGCGATGAAGCGCGGCTACACCGCCATGGAATACAAGAGCACCATCCGCAAGCTGCGGGCGGTACGGCCGCAGATGTCCCTGTCCAGCGACTTCATCGTCGGCTTCCCGGGCGAGACCGAGGACGATTTCGCCAGGCTGATGAAGCTGGTGGAGGACGTCGGCTACGACGCCAGCTTCAGCTTCATCTTCAGCCCCCGGCCCGGCACCCCGGCTGCCAACCTGCACGACGACACGCCGCACGAGGTCAAGCTGCGCCGGCTGCAGCAGCTGCAGGCCGCGCTGGAGGACAACGTGCGCCGCATCAGCGACAGCCGGGTCGGCACGGTCCAGCGCATTTTGGTCGAGGGCCCCTCGCGCAGGGACCCCAGCGAGCTGATGGGCCGCACCGAGTGCAACCGGATCGTCAATTTCGCCGGCGGGCAGCGGCTGGTCGGGCGGATGGTGGACGTGACCATCACGCAGGCGCTGCCGCACTCCCTGCGCGGCGAAGTCGTGCAGCGCGCCGGCTGATCGCCGCGCGATGCTGCCGCTGCGCCCCAGCCGCATCTCGTTCCGGCCGCTGCTGCTGGTCGCCTTCGTGCTGGTCGGCGGCCTGCTGGGGGGCACGGCCCTCAGGGCCGTGCTGATCCTCGACCGCTTGATGGCGCAGAGCACGGCGGCCAGCGTCACGGCGCTGGAACTGACCGCCAGCGCGCAGACCCTGGCCGAACGCACGCTGGACATGGAGCGCGCCGCCCGCCAGTCGCTGATCCTCAACGACGCCCAGTTGCGGCGACGCTTCGACGAGGAGGGCGGGCGGGCCCGCGCGGCGCTGGACCGGCTGACCGACCAGGGCCTGCCGCAGCGCCAGGCCCGGCGCTGGCAGGCCCAGCTCGACACCGTGTCCGAGCTGATGCGCGGCCCGCCGGAGACCGCCCTCGACCGCGAGCGGGAAGCGGCCCAGCGCTTCCGCGAGTTCGACGGCCTCAATTCCGGCATCGCCCGCGAGGTGCACAACCTGATCAATGCGCGCAACAAGTCCCTGCGCGAGCGCCTGGATGCCAGCCGCTCGCGCCTGATGCAGCAGGTCGTGCTGGCGATCGCGCTGGCGGCACTGCTGGCCGCCGGGCTGGGCATCTGGCTGGCGCGCCCGTTCCAGCGGCTGGAGCGCGCCATCGTCGGCCTGGGCGAGAACCGGCTGGAGGAGCCGATCGACATCCAGGGTCCGGCCGACGTGCGGCGGCTGAGCCAGCAGCTGGAGTGGCTGCGGCTGCGGCTGACCGAACTGGATGCCGACAAGGCGCGCTTCCTGCGCCACGTGTCGCACGAACTGAAGACACCGCTGGCCGCGCTGCGCGAGGGCGTGTCGCTGCTCGAGGAAGGCGTCACCGGCGAGCTGAACGCGCGCCAGCGCGAGGTGGCCCGCATCCTGCAGCACAACGCCGCCGTGCTGCAGGAGCGCATCGAGGCGCTGCTGCGATTCAACGCCGCCGCCTTCGAGGCGCGTCAGCTGCAGCGCCAGCCGACCGACCTGCTGGCCCTGCTGCACGAGCAGGTGGAGGCGCAGCGCCTGCAATGGCAGGCCCGCGAACTGACGCTGGACGTGGAGGGCGAGCCGATCGTGGCGCCGGTCGACCCGGACAAGCTCGGCACCGCGCTGGCCAACCTGCTGGCCAACGCCATCCGCTTCGCGCCGACCGGCTCGACCGTCCGGGTGCGCCTGTCGCGCGCCGCCGGGCGCGCGCGCATCGACATCCAGGACGAAGGTCCGGGCATCGCAGGGGTCGACCGCGACCGCGTGTTCGAGCCTTTCTACCGCGGCGAACGCCAGCCGGCGGATGCCGCCGCCGGGACCGGCATCGGCCTGTCCATCGTCAACGAATACATTGCTGCCCATGGCGGGCGCATCGAACTGCTGGACGAGCATCCGCCCGGCGCCCACTTCCGGATCGAACTGCCCCATGCCTGACCTCCTGACACGCGCGCTGCGGCGCAGCCTCCTCGCCCTGGGCGCGGCGGCCGTACTGGTCGCGTGCGGCACGCCGCCCCCGGTGCCCGAGCCGGTCCCGCCGCCGCCGCTGGAAACGAGCGAGCCGCCCCCCGAGCTGCCGGCGCCGCAGCCCGAGCCCGCGGCGGCCCTGCCCCCCCAGAACCACCTGCCCGACCAACCGGTCGCCGCGGCCCTGGCCTATGCCGACCGGGTGCGGGGTGCTTCGGCGGCCGCACTGGCGCCCGAGGTCGCCCGGCTGTCGCAGCCCGGCGCGGCGCCCCTGCAGCAACTGCAGCTGGCCCTGGCCCTCCTGCAGTTGCGCACGCCCGCCGACAACGCGCGCGCCACCCAGGTGCTGCAGCGGCTGCTGGCGCAAAACACGGACGAGGCCCGCGAGCTGCACGCGCTGGCCCGCCTGCTGAACGCGCATCTGGCCGAGCAGCGCCGGCTGGAGGAAGCCGGCGAGCGGCAGTCCCAGCAACTGCGCGACGCCCAGCGCCGCTTCGACCAGCTGAACGAAAGGATGGAGGCCCTGCGCGCGATCGAGCGCCGCCGGCCCTCCCGCTGACATGGCCGGTGCCCGCATCCTCGTCGTGGACGATGACGCCGACCTGCTGCGGCTGTTGTCGATGCGCCTCACCGCCGCCGGCTACCAGGTCGCCGCCGTGTCCTCGGCCGAGGCTGCGCTGGCGCAGCTGGAGGTCGAGCGCCCGCACCTGGTGCTGAGCGACGTGCGCCTGCCCGGCCGCGACGGCCTGGCGCTGTTCGACGACATCCGCCGGCGCCACCCTGCCTTGCCGGTGATCCTGCTGACCGCGCACGGCACGATCCCCGATGCCGTGGAAGCGACCGCGCGCGGCGTGTTCGGCTATCTGACCAAGCCCTACGACGCCCGCGAGCTGCTCGACAAGATCGGCCAGGCGGTGGCCCTGGGCACGGCCGGTCCGCCGGAAGCGGCGGCCGACGCCGGATGGCGCGAGGAGATCGTCAGCCGGTCCAGCCGCATGGCCGAACTGCTGGCGGAGGCCCGCATGGTGGCGCGCTCGGATGCCTCGGTGCTGCTGCGCGGCGACAGCGGCAGCGGCAAGGAGCTGATGGCGCGCGCCATCCACAAGGCCAGCGCGCGCGCCCGGCGGCCGTTCGTGGCGGTCAACTGCGGCGCGATTCCCGAAGCGCTGCTGGAGTCCGAATTGTTCGGCCATGTCAAGGGCGCCTTCACCGACGCCGTGGCCAACCACAAGGGGCTGTTCCAGGCCGCCGACGGCGGCACCCTGCTGCTCGACGAGATCGGCGACATGCCGCCGGCGCTGCAGGTCAAGCTCCTGCGCGTGCTGCAGGAGCGCGCGGTGCGCCCGCTCGGCTCCAGCCAGTCGGTGCCGGTCGACGTGCGCATCATCTCCGCCACCCACCGCGACCTCGACGCAGCCCTGCAGGCCGGCCAGTTCCGCGAGGACCTGTACTACCGGCTGAACGTGGTGACGCTGACCCTGCCCACGCTGGCCGAGCGGCGCGAGGACATCCCGCTGCTGGCCAACCACTTCCTGCACAAGCTGGCGGCCAAGTATGGCCGGCGCCTGTCGGGCTTCGCCCCCGAAGCGCTCAAGGCACTGGCCGCCGCACCCTGGCCGGGCAACGTGCGCCAGCTGTACAACGTGGTCGAGCAGGTCTGCGCGCTGTCCACCACGGCCCTGGTCCCGCTGGCCCTGGTGCAGCGCGCGCTGCGGGCACCCGGCGTCCCGGTGCAGACCTACGCCGAGGCCAAGCGCCGCTTCGAGCGCGACTACCTCGTCGGCCTGCTGAAGATGACCGACGGCAACGTCTCGGACGCCGCGCGCCTGGCCGGGCGCAACCGCACCGAGTTCTACCGCCTGCTGCAGAGGAACGAGCTCACGCCGGGTCTTTTCAAGGCTGAAACCGGCACCCTGTCGCCGGAAGACGACAACGGCCCGGCGCCGCCGGCCAAGTAAAGCCGGCAGCCGGGCTGCGCGCCTGTCGCCGCGCGGCGACGGAAAAGCCACTTGCGCATGCGAACGCTGGCGCGGCCGCCGGCGCATCCGCCGGCAATTGATTGCAAAGGCTTGATTTCAAAGAAGAAAGTGACGTTGGCATAGGGTTTGCACTAGGCGGACATGCCTTTGTGTTTGCGCCGCCCGCGCACCGCTGCGCTGGCGACCATCGTCTTGCTGGCGGCAGCTTTCTCAGCCGCCTCCGCCCAAGCCGCCTGGGGTTTCGAACAAGTCGCGCAACTCGCCCGTTCGCGCGCCGCGGCCCCTTTCCGGGCGCCGGATGCCAGCTTGCCGCCGGCCCTGGCCCAGCTCGACTACGACGGGCTGCGCGACATCCGCTTCCGCCCCGACCACGCGCTGTGGCGTGGCCATTCGCCGTTCGAGGCGATGTTCTTCCACCGCGGCCGCTACCACCCGGAAGCGGTGCGCATCCATGAGGTGGACGCGGCCGGGCAGGTGAACCCGGTGCCCTGGCAGGCTTCCGACTTCGACTACGGCAAGAACACGCTGCCGGTCGCGGCCTGGCGCGACCTCGGCCACGCCGGCCTTCGCATCCACTTCCCGCTCAACACGCCGGCCTACAAGGACGAGCTGATCGTGTTCCTGGGCGCCAGCTACTTCCGCGCACTGGGCGCCGGGCAGCAGTACGGCCTTTCCGCGCGAGGGCTCGCCATCGACACCGCCGGCGCGGGCGGACCCGAGGAGTTCCCGCGCTTCACCGACTTCTGGCTGGAGCGACCCGATCCGCAGGCCGGGCAGCTGGTGGTGCATGCGCTGCTGGATTCGCCGCGCGCGAGCGGCGCCTACCGCTTCACCGTGCGCCCGGGAACCCAGACCGTCGTCGAGGTGCGCGCGCGCCTGTACCTGCGCGAGACCAGCCGGCCGATCGCCACGCTGGGGCTCGCGCCGCTCACCAGCATGTTCCTGTCCGGCGAGAACCAGCCGCGCGATGGCGACTTCCGGCCGGAAGTGCACGACTCCGACGGCCTGATGGTGGCCAGCGCGAGCGGCGAATGGCTGTGGCGCCCGCTGCAGAACCCGCCGCAGCCGCTGGTGACGAGCTTTCGCCTGGACGGGCTGCGCGGCTTCGGCCTGATGCAACGCGACCGCTCGTTCGCCAGCTACGAGGACACCGAGGCGCGCTACGAGCGCCGCCCCAGTGCCTGGGTCCGCCCGCTCGGCGACTGGGGCCCGGGCCGGGTGGAACTGCTGCAACTGCCGACGCCCGACGAGACCCACGACAACATCGCCGCCTACTGGGTGCCGGCCCGGCTGCCCGCGCCCGGCGAGCCGCTGGACTTCGCCTACGAGCTGTCCTGGCAGGGCGACGAGCAGCAGCGCCCGCCGGCCGCCTGGGCCGCGCAGTCGCGCCGGGGCTTCGGCTACGTGCGCGCCGAGCAGGCGGCGGCGCTGGCCGGGCAGGTGCAGTACGTGGTCGATTTCACCGGCCCCGCGCTGGACGCCCTGCCGGCCGGTGCGCCGGTCCAGGCCATTGCCAGCGGCGATGCCAACGCCCGCATCGAGCAGGTCCTCGCCTGGTTCAACCCCGCTACCCGCAGCTGGCGCATGGCCCTGCGGGTGCGCCCCATCGACGCGTCGCAGCCGGTCGAGCTGCGCGCCTTCCTGCGTCACCGCGACGACATCGTGAGCGAAACATGGACCCACATCGTGCTACCCCCATCCGCCCCCTGAGGCATGCGACCGAGGGCGACAGCGGCGGCGGCGCACTTGCGTGCGTCGCGCCCGCGGCGGCTCCCTTGCAGCGGCGCAGCCGCCTGCGCGAGGAGCGCCACCCGAATGCGGTGACGGCACCGCCGATCCGCCGCGGCTCGATGCCGACGCAACCCTGGCGCGGCTTCTGGAACAGCATGGTCACGGCGTCGCTGGCGCTGGCCCACCGGCTGCTGCCGGGCGACTCGCCCGTGGTCCGCGCGTCCGTGCGCGCCGCGCCTGCACCGTGGGAGCGCGCGGCGGGCCGCCGGCGCGCCGCCTTTGCGTCGATTGCCGTGCTCAGCACCGCCATCGCCACCGTCCTGTTCGCCCAGGCACAGCCCGATTCGCCCAACCCCTGGCTGCAGTGGGGCCAGATCGCGCTGTTCGCGGCCCTCTCCAGCTGGGTGGTGACCGGGTTCGCCACCGCGCTGATGGGCTTCTGGGTGGTGCTGCGCGGCGATGCGCACGGATTGACCGCCCGCTCCGTGCAGGACCGGGAACTGGACCCGCAGGTGCGCACCGCCATCATCATGCCGATCTGCGAGGAGCACGTGGCCACCGTGTTCGCCGGCTTGCGCGCGACCTGCGAGTCGCTGGCAGCCACCGGGCGCGCGGCCCAGTTCGACGTGTTCGTGCTGTCCGACAGCGCCAGCCCGGAGACCGCCGCCGCCGAGCGCGCCGCCTGGGAGGAGCTGCGCGCCGCGCTCGCCACCCAGCCGGGCGCGCAACCGGAGGTCTATTACCGCCGCCGCACGCGGCGCACGCACCGCAAGGCCGGCAACGTGGCCGATTTCTGCCGCCGCTGGGGGCGCGACTACCGCTACATGGTGGTGCTGGACGCCGACAGCGTGATGAGCGGCGACTGCCTGGTCACGCTGGCCAAGCTGATGGAGGCCCATCCGCGGGCCGGGATCATCCAGACGGCCACCCAGCCGATCGGGCTGATGTCCCTGCATGCGCGCGCACAGCAGTTCGGCGCCCGCGTCACCGGCCGGCTGTTCACGCTGGGCCTGCAGTTCTGGCAGCTGGGCGAGTCCCACTACTGGGGCCACAACGCCATCCTGCGGGTCGAGCCCTTCATGGCGCACTGCGGCCTGGCGCCGATCCGCGGCAAGGGCGGGCTGGCCGGCGGCATCCTGTCGCACGACTTCGTCGAGGCCGCCCTGATGCGCCGCGCCGGCTACCACGTGTGGCTGGCGCCGGACCTGGCCGGCAGCTACGAGCAGCAGCCGCCGGACCTGCTGTCGGAACTGCAGCGCGATCGCCGCTGGTGCCAGGGCAACCTGCAGAACGCGCGCCTGATCGCCGAGCCGGGGCTGCACCGCGTGCACCGCGCCATGTTCGCGATCGGCGCCATGTCGTACCTGTCGGCGCCGCTCTGGCTGGCCTTCATCGTGTTCGGCGCCTCGCTGTGGATGTCCGGCGCCCGGCTGCTGGCCGAAGACGCCGGCACCGCGGGCGCCGCCCTGGTGGGGTTGTGGGTCTGGACGCTGTGCATGCTGTTCATGCCGCGCGTGCTGGGCGTGGCGGCGGTGCTGCTCGGCCGCGAGCAGCGGACCTTCGGCGGCACCGGCCGCCTGCTGGCCAGTGCGCTGGTCGAAACCCTGCTGTCGCTGCTGCAGGCGCCGATCCGCATGCTGGCCCACTCGCTGTTCGTGGCCGTGGCGCTCACCGGCATCAAGTTGCACTGGCAGTCGCCTCCGCGCGAAGCGCGCTCGCTGCACTGGGGCTACACGGCCGGCCAATTGCTGCCGCTGAGCGCGGCGATCGGCGTGCTGGCGCTGGCGGTGGCCCTGGTCGACGCCGATGCGGTGCTCCCGCTGCTGTGGGTGGCGGGGCCGGTGCTGCTGTCGGTGCCGCTGGCGGTGTTCACCAGCCACGCCGGGCTGGGCGCCTGGCTGCGCCTGCGCGGCCTGATGCTGATCCCCGAGGAAGCCTGGTCGCCGCCGGTGCTGCGGCGCGCCCGGCTGCACGCGGGTCGTGCGGCGCGGCTGCTGCGGGCGGCCTGACGCCAGCCCGGCCGGCCCGCCGAATGGAAAAGACGTACGCAGAGGACGCAGAAGATTCGCGGAAGACGCAGAGCAGCACGGGATGGCGCCTCGCCGCTACTCTGGACTTTCCGGGTTTCTTCTGCGCTCTCTGCGTCCCGGCGACCTCCTGAGTCCCGGCCTTCCCAGGCCCGGCTCGCAGCCCCCGGCTAGAACGGCAGCTTGGGCAGCCCGCCCTTGCCGGCGCCCATCCGCTTCATCATCTTCATCAGCCCGCCGCCCTTCATCTTCTTCATCATCCCCTGCATCTGCTCGAACTCGTTGAGCAGGCGGTTGACTTCCTGGACCTGGACGCCGGCGCCGGCGGCGATGCGGCGCTTGCGGGTGGCCTTGATGATCTCGGGCTTGCGCCGCTCGGCGGCGGTCATGCTGCAGATGATCCCTTCCTTGCGGCGGATGTCGCGCTCGGCCTTGTCCATGTCCACCTGGCCGGCCTTGGCCTGGATCTGCGAGGGCATCTTCTCCATCAGGGTGGACAGCCCGCCCATCTGCTTCATCTGCCGGATCTGGGCCAGGAAGTCGTCGAGGTCGAAACCGGCGCCGCTCTTGACCTTGGCCGCCAGCTTCTGCGCTTCCTGCAGGTCGACGCCGGCCGTGACCTGCTCGACCAGCGCGACGATGTCGCCCATGCCGAGGATGCGGCCGGCATGGCGCTCGGCGTCGAACACCTCCAGTCCGTCGATCTTCTCGGACACGCCGGCGAACTTGATCGGCGCGCCGGTGATCTGCCGCACCGACAGGGCGGCGCCGCCGCGCGAGTCGCCGTCCATCTTGGTCAGCACGATGCCGGTGAGCGGCAGCGCCTCCTTGAAGGCCTTGGCCGTGTTGACCGCGTCCTGGCCCTGCATGGCATCGACCACGAACAGCGTCTCGACCGGCCTGAGGGCGGCGTGCAGCTCGCGGATCTCGCGCATCAGCACTTCGTCGATCGCCAGCCGGCCGGCGGTGTCGACGATCAGCACGTCGAAGTACTGCTTGCGGGCGTGGTCGAGCGCGGCGCGCGCGATGTCCAGCGGCTTCTGGTCGGGCGTGCTGGGAAACCATTCCGCCCCGGCCTGCCCCGTCACCGTCTTCAGCTGCTCGATGGCGGCCGGCCGGTAGACGTCGCCCGACACCGTCAGCACCTTCTTCCGGCGCTTGTCGATCAGGTGCTTGGCCAGCTTGGCCGTGGTGGTGGTCTTGCCGGCACCCTGCAGGCCGGCCATCAGGATCACCGCCGGCGGCTGGGCCGCCAGGTTGATGTCCGACACGCCCTCGCCCATGGTGGCGACCAGCTCGCGGTTGACGATGCCCACCAGCGCCTGGCCGGGGTTGAGCGAGCCCGCCACCTCCTGGCCGAGCGCCTTGTCCTTGACGCGGGCGACGAAGTCGCGCACCACGGGCAGCGCGACGTCGGCTTCCAGCAGGGCCATGCGCACCTCGCGCAGCATGTCCTGCACGTTGGCTTCGGTGATGCGCGCCTGGCCGCGCATTTCCTTGACCAGGCGGGAGAGTTTGTCGGAGAGGGCGGAGGCCATGGGAGTGCCGCGGGGGCTGCGGCCGGCAAAGGGGCCAAAGGCTAAACTGCGAAGCATGATTCTAGCCAGTGGCCCCGCCACCACCGTGCTGTCGCTGGCAGCGGCCGCGGCCTACGCGCTGCCGGCCGCCGCGGCCGCGCGATTGAGCCAGCGCTCGGCGCGCTGGCTGCTGCTGGCGGCCTGGCTGCTGCACGCGCTGGTGCTGGGCTGGACCCTGCTGGGCGAGGCGCCGCGCTTCGGCTTTGCGCCGGCGCTGTCGGTTACCGCCTGGCTGGTCCTGACGGTGTACGCGGTCGAGCGCGAGCTGTTCCCCCAGATGCAGGCGCGCTGGGCGCTGGCCGGGCTGGGCTCGGTGGCGGTGCTGCTGGCGCTGGTGTTCCCCGGTGCGCCGCTGCACCCGGAGATCTCGCCGCTGCTGCCGCTGCACTGGGCACTCGGCATCGCCTCCTACGGGCTGTTCGCGGCCGCGGTGGTGCACGCGTGGCTGATGCGCCGCAGCGAGCAGATGATGCGCCAGGCCGCCGAACCGCAAGCCGGCCTGCCGCTGCTCACGCTGGAGCGCCTGACGTTCCGCTTCGCCGCCGCCGGCTTCGTGCTGCTGTCGGCCACGCTGCTGGCGGGCATCGTCTTCGGCGAGGAGTTGTACGGACGGGCCTGGCGCTGGGACCACAAGAACGTGTTCTCGGTGCTGGCCTGGTTCGCGTTCGCGCTGCTGCTGCTCGGGCGGGCCCGCTTCGGCTGGCGCGGCCGCAAGGCGGTGCGCGTGCTCTACACCGGCTCGCTGCTGCTGCTGCTGGCCTACGTGGGGTCGCGCTTCGTGATGGAAGTGGTGCTGGGTCGGTCGGCATGAAGTACCTGCTGGTCCTTGCCGTGGTCGCGATCGCGTGGATGCTGTGGCGCGGCGCCCGCGCGCGGGACATCGAGCGCGAGCGCCGGAACACGCCGGCGCTGCCGCAGGACATGGTGCGCTGCCCGGTCTGCTCGGTCCACCTGCCGCGACCCGACGCCGTGCCGGGCGCCAGCGGTCGCCTGTATTGCAGCCCCGAGCACCGCCGCGCCGGCGGCGACTGACCGTGGCGGCCGAACTCGCCGTCCCCGGCCCGGCCGGCACCGTCCCGCCGCACGAATCCGCCTTCGTGCGGCTGTGGCTGGGTTTTGCCACCGCCCGTGTCGGCGTGGCGCTCGCCCTGCTGATCCTGCTGGCCGGCGCCGCGGTCGCCGGCACCGCGCCGGTGTCGGGCTGGCTGCTGGGCATGTGCGTGACCTACCTGGCCGCCACGCTCGCGATGCGGCTGCTGGCGCGGCCCGGGCGGCCCGGTGCCGCATTCGATCCGCAATGGGTCTCCAGCATCGGCGTCGACCTGCTCGTGTTCGCCAGCCTGCAGTTCTTCCAGGCCGGGGGCATCTACTACGCGCCGCTGTTCGCAGTGCCGGTGCTGATGGCGTCGGTGCTGGGCTCGACCTCGCTGGCGCTGGGCACCGCAGCCGCCGTCGCCCTGCTGCTGCTGGCCGAGGCCTGGGTGCAGGTGCTGGAGTCCGGCGACATCGCGGCGCGCTTCGTGCAGGCCGGCCTGACCGGCATCGGCTACTTCGCCCTCGCCTTCCTCGCGCACCAGCTGGCGCTGAGGCTGGAACGCGAGGAAGAGGCGGCGCGCCGCAGCCGCAAGGCCGCCCTGATGCAGGTGCAGGTCAACCAGCTGGTGATCGACGCCCTGGCCGAAGGCGTGCTGGTGGTGGATGCCGCCGGCGAGGTCCAGGCGGCCAACCCCGCGGCGCGGGAACTGCTGGGCGTTCCCGCCCGCAGCGACGACGAGCCGCTGCGGCTGGCCGACCTTGCGGCCTGGGCGCCGCTGGCGGGCATGGCGCGCCGCACCTTCGACAGCCAGGAGCCGCAGCGGTCCGACCTCGCGCTGCGGCAGGGCGACTCGCCCGCGCGGCACATGTACGCCCGCACGCGGCTGGCAGCGGCGGGCGAGCCGGCCAGCGACAGCCTGTGCGTGATCTTCCTGCAGGACCTGCGCGAACTGGAGGCGCGGCTGCGCACCGAGAAGCTGGCCGCCATGGGTCGCATGTCGACGGCGGTCGCCCATGAGATCCGCAACCCGCTGGCGGCCATTTCGCAGGCCAACGAGCTGCTGGAGGAGGAACTGCGGGAGCCGGCCCAGCGCCACTTGAGCGCCCTGGTGCGCCAGAACGCGAGCCGGCTGTCGCAGATCGTCGAGGAGATCCTGGACGTGGCGCGCGTGCAGCACCAGGCGATCGATCCCGCGCAGGCCCGGCTGGACCTCGACGCGGCCGTGGCGGCCCAGTGCCGGGACTGGTCCGCCCAGAACCGCAGCGAGCAACGGCCGGCGCTGGTGCTGGCGGCGCCCGGGCAGCGCGTGGATTTCGCGCCGCACCACCTGCGGCGCATCCTGGTGAACCTGCTGGACAACGCCCTCCGCTATGCGTCGGCGGCGCCCGATGCGATCCAGGTCGCCACGCGCGCGGGGGCGCAGCCCACGCTCACGGTCTGGAGCGACGGCGCGGCGCTGGAGCCGGCGGTCGAGCGCCACCTGTTCGAGCCCTTCTTCTCCTCCGAGAGCCGCTCCAGCGGCCTGGGCCTGTACATCTGCCGCGAGTTGTGCGGGCGCCACGGCGCCCGCATCGGCTACCGCCGCGGGCCCGCGCCCGGCGGCGACCGGCGCGACGGCAATGCCTTCTTCGTGGCATTCCGCACGGCGGGGACGACGGGGGCGCCGGCGCCCTTTGCCAAAATAGCGGTGTGAACCAGTCGTCCGCCGCCCCGGTCGCGCAGGTCCTGGTCGTCGACGACGAGCCCGACCTGCGCACGCTGTACGAGCTCACGCTGCTGCGCGAGGGCTATCGCGTCGACTCCGCCGCCACGCTGGCCGAAGCCTGGCAGCAGCTGCAGGAGCGCCGCTTCGATGCGGTGATCACCGACATGCGGCTGCCCGACGGGCTCGGCCTGGAACTGCTGCAGGGTATGCTCGCGCAGCAGCGCAGCGAGCGCTGCATCGTGATGACGGCCTACGGATCGGCCGAGAACGCGGTGGAGGCGCTCAAGGCCGGGGCGTTCGACTACCTGACCAAGCCGGTGGACCTGAAGCAGTTCCGCAGCGTGGTCGCCTCCGCCATCCACGACCGGACGCCGGCCCGCGCCGCCGTGCGCGGCGCGGCCCCGCGCAGCGAGCGCACGGCCGCAACCGCCGGCTCCGGCGGCCAGTCGGCGCTGGAGAAGCTGGTGGGCGCGTCGGCCGCCATGCAGCAGGTCAAGGAGCGCATTGCCAAGGTCGCCCGCGGCATGGCGCCGGTGCTGGTGCGCGGCGAGTCCGGCACCGGCAAGGAGCTGGCCGCGCGGGCCCTGCACGCCTGCAGCCACCGCGGCGACGGGCCCTTCGTGGCCGTCAACTGCAGCGCGATCCCCGAGTCGCTGCTGGAAGCCGAGTTCTTCGGCGCCCGCAAGGGCTCGTACACCGGCGCCGCCGCCGACCGCGAAGGCTACTTCCAGGCGGCGCGCGGCGGCACGCTGTTCCTCGACGAGATCGGCGACCTGCCGCTGGCCATGCAGTCCAAGCTGCTGCGCGCGATCCAGGAGCGCCACGTGCGCGCGCTCGGCTCGACCCAGGAAGACGCGGTCGACGTGCGCATCGTCAGTGCCACGCACCGCGACCTCGCCGCCGACGTGGCGGCGGGGCGCTTCCGGCAGGACCTGTTCTACCGCCTCAACGTGATCGAGATCGTGCTGCCGCCGCTGCGCGAGCGGCGCGACGACCTGCCGGCGCTGTGCGAGGCACTGCTGGCACGCATCGCGCAGGACTCCGGCATGCCGGTACCGCAGCTGTCGAGCGCGGTTCTGGAGCAGCTCGCGGAACAGCCGCTGGCCGGCAACGTGCGCGAGCTGGAGAACCTGCTGCACCGCGCCGTGGCGCTGTCCGACGGCGAGGCCCTGCAGTTGGATGCGATCGCCTGCGCGCCGGCGCTGGCGGCTTCCGCCACCGCGCCCGCTGCGCCCGAGTTGCCGGCGGTGGCCGGGCAGGCCCCCATGCCCAGCGACCTGCAGGGATGGCTGGACCAGCAGGAGCGCGAGATCCTGGTGCGCGCGCTGCAGGAGACCGGCTTCAACCGCACCGCGGCGGCGCAGCGGCTCGGCCTGAGCCTGCGCCAGATCCGCTACCGCATCGCCCGGCTGGCGATCGCCGCGCCCGGGGACGAGCCGGATGAAACCACCGCCTGAAGCCGATGCCCTCTGGGCGGACGGCTGGTACCGCTTCGCCCGGCGACTGGACTCGCCCAACTTCGGCCCGCGTCCGGCCGGCGCCGCGGTCGACCTGGTGGTGGTGCACTCCATCAGCCTGCCGCCGGGGCGCTACGGCGGCGACGAGGTGCAGGCCCTTTTCACCAACCGGCTGGACTGGGACGCCCACCCCTACTTCAAGTCGATCGAGGGCGCGCAGGTGTCGGCGCACTTCTACGTGCGCCGCGGCGGTGAAGTCTGGCAATTCGTCAGTTGCGACGACCGCGCCTGGCATGCCGGCGCCTCGTGCTGGCGCGGGCGCGACAACTGCAACGACGACTCGGTCGGCATCGAACTGGAAGGCATCGAAGGCGGTCCGTTCGAGCCGGCGCAGTACGAGGCGCTGGCCAGCCTGTGCGCCGCGCTGGCGCAGCGCTACCCGGTGCGCCATGTCGCGGGGCACGAGCACATCGCGCCCGGCCGCAAGCGCGACCCCGGGCCCGGCTTCGACTGGGGCCGGCTGAAACGCAGCCTGGCCTGGGACGCGACGGCATTTCCGCCTGCGGCCCTGTCGTAAGGTGCACGGCTGAGTTGCGCTCGCGCACCGGCGCGGGCGGGCTGCCGCGCGTGCGAACCCGTCGGCCCGCGAGGCCAGGCTGCATGCGCCTGCGGCGTGCGGAACGCACACGCTGTCCACAGCCTCTCCACGGCTTACCCACGGGTCAACCACTACCTATAGTGCTTGATCTCGCTCGAGGCGCTATCTATAGTGTCCTTGAGGAAAGTCGCGATTACACTCGCGCCCTTCCAGAGAACAACTGCAGCAGAGGAAACGACACATGCAACTACCCAGCGCCGCCGGCATCTCCCACCCAACCGCAGCCGCCTTCACCGCCCGGGCCGCGGCGGAGACCCCCCCGAACCCGCTGGCGCACTACCAGATCATCCGCCGCAACGGCGCCGTCGTTCCCTTCGAGCCGAACAAGATCGCCGTGGCCATGATGAAGGCCTTCCTGGCCGTGCACGGCACGCAGGGCGCGGCCTCGGCCAGCGTGCGCGAAACCGTGGACACGCTCACCCAGCAGGTGATCCGCGCGCTGGTGCGTTCGCGCCCGGGCGGCGGCACCTTCCACATCGAGGACGTGCAGGACCAGGTGGAACTGGGCCTGATGCGCGGCGGCCACCACGAGATCGCGCGCGCCTACGTGCTGTACCGCGAGCGGCGCGCGCAGGAGCGGGCCCGGCAGGCCGCGCCCGAGGTGGCCGAGGCGCCGGTGCTGCACGTCACCGACGGCGGCCAGCGGGTGCCGCTGGACCTGGGGCAACTGCAGGCCCTGATCGAGAACGCCTGCAGCGGCCTGTCGGCCGACGTGCGGCCCGACCCGGTCGTCGCCGAAACCATGCGCAACCTCTACGACGGCGTGCCGATCGACGAGGTCTACAAGGCCTCCATCCTGGCCGCGCGCACCCTGATCGAGAAGGATCCCGACTACACCTACGCCACCGCCCGGCTGCTGCTGCACACCATCTTCAAGGAGGTACTGGGCCGAGACGTCATGCCGGCCGCGGCGGCCGACGCCTACGCCGACTACTTCCCCGGCTTCGTGAAGAAGGGCGTCGAGGCCGAGCTGCTCAACCCCGAGCTGCTGCAGTACGACCTGAAGCGGCTGGGCGCGGCGCTCAAGGCCGAGCGCGACCTGAAGTTCGACTACCTCGGGCTGCAGACCCTGTACGACCGCTACTTCCTGCACGTGCGCAAGACCCGCATCGAGCTGCCGCAGGCCTTCTTCATGCGGGTCGCCATGGGCCTGGCGCTCAACGAGATCGACCGCGAGGCGCGCGCCATCGAGTTCTACGAGGTGCTGTCCAGCTTCGACTTCATGTCGTCCACCCCCACGCTGTTCAACAGCGGCACCCTGCGCAGCCAGCTGTCGTCCTGCTACCTGACCACGGTGCCGGACGACCTGGACGGCATCTACGAGTCGATCAAGGAGAACGCGCTGCTGTCCAAGTTCGCCGGCGGGCTGGGCAACGACTGGACCCGGGTGCGCGCGCTCGGCTCGCACATCAAGGGCACCAACGGCGAGAGCCAGGGCGTGGTGCCGTTCCTGAAGGTGGTCAACGACACCGCCGTGGCGGTCAACCAGGGCGGCAAGCGCAAGGGCGCGGTCTGCACCTACCTGGAGAGCTGGCACCTGGACATCGAGGAGTTCCTGGAGCTGCGCAAGAACACCGGCGACGACCGGCGCCGCACCCACGACATGAACACGGCCAACTGGATTCCCGACCTGTTCATGCGCCGGGTAATGGAAAAGGGCGAGTGGACCCTGTTCTCGCCCTCCTCCGTGCCCGACCTGCACGACCTGTTCGGCGCCGACTTCGAGAAGGCCTACGTCGCCTACGAGGAGAAGGCCCGGCGCGGCGAGATCAAGCCCAGCAAGGTGGTGGCCGCCACCGACCTGTGGCGCAAGATGCTGTCGATGCTGTTCGAGACCGGTCATCCCTGGATCACCTTCAAGGACGCCTGCAACGTGCGCTCGCCCCAGCAGCACGCCGGGGTGGTGCACTCGTCCAACCTGTGCACCGAGATCACGCTCAACACCAGCGACACCGAGACGGCGGTCTGCAACCTCGGCTCGGTCAACCTGCTGCAGCACCTGAAGGGCGGCGCGATCGACCACGACAAGCTGAAGAAGACCGTCTCCACGGCCATGCGCATGCTGGACAACGTGATCGACATCAACTACTACGCAGTCAAGAAGGCGCGGGACTCCAACCTGCGGCACCGCCCGGTCGGCCTGGGGCTGATGGGCTTCCAGGACGCGCTGTACGAGCTGCGCATCCCCTACGCCTCGCAGGAGGCGGTGGAATTCGCCGACCGTTCGATGGAGGCGATCTGCTACCACGCCTACTGGGCGTCGACCGAGCTGGCGCGCGAGCGCGGCCGCTACTCCAGCTACCGGGGCTCGCTGTGGGAGCAGGGCATCCTGCCGCCGGACACGCTGGACCTGCTGGCCCAGGCGCGTGGCGGCTACGTGGAGGTCGACCGTTCCGCCACGCTGGACTGGGACGCGCTGCGCCGCAAGATCGCCCAGGACGGCATGCGCAACTCCAACTGCGTGGCCATCGCCCCCACCGCGACGATCTCCAACATCATCGGCGTGGACGCCTCGATCGAGCCCTGCTTCGGCAACCTGTCGGTCAAGTCCAACCTGTCGGGCGAGTTCACGGTCATCAACCACTCCCTGGTGCGCGACCTCAAGCGCCTGGGCCTGTGGGACGACGTGATGGTGATGGACCTCAAGCACTTCGACGGCTCGCTGCGCCCGATCGACCGGGTGCCGCAGGACATCAAGGCGCTGTACGCCACCGCCTTCGAGGTCGAGCCGGTCTGGCTGGTGGAGGCCGCCGCGCGCCGGCAGAAGTGGATCGACCAGGCGCAGTCGCTCAACATCTACATGGCCGGCGCGTCCGGCAAGAAGCTGGACGACACCTACAAGCTGGCCTGGGTGCGCGGCATCAAGACCACCTACTACCTGCGCACCATCAGCGCCACGCACGCCGAGAAGTCCACCGTGCAGTCGGGCCGCCTGAATGCGGTGGCCAACGGCGTCGGCGGCGGCCTGGCCGCGGGCGCGGGCGGGACGAGTGCGCTCGATGCTGCGGCTGCGGCTGCGCAGCAGCAGTTGAACGCAGTGCCCGCCACCGACATCAAGTTCTGCGCCATCGACGACCCGACGTGCGAGGCATGTCAGTAATGGCCCACCCCCGAAGCGCCTTTCGGCGCTTCCCCCTCAAAGGGGCGCCACCAGCGGACCGGCGAAGCCGGATCCGCGGTGGCACTGGGTTTTCGCCACGCGTGTTCGTGCAATGCGCGAACACCAACCGCAGTTGAATTTCTGCGCAAGCCAATCAGGAGAGGTGTCGGCGTTCTCCGACAGGACGCCGATGCAAACGAGCAACACAATCCCGGCGTGATGTGAACGGACACTTTGAAACGCACATCACTGCCCGGATAATCCGAGCACTGGAAGACACATGCTGACCTGGGACGACGACGTCAAGCCCGCTTCGCAAATCCCGCCGAGCAGCGGTTCCTGGAACCGCGAGGCGCCCCCTTCACCCCTTTCGCCGGCGGCCTTCCAGCCATCCGCCGGCCCCGAATTCGTTGCGCAACCTGCGCTGCGCACGCTCGACGACGGCGCGCGCGCCCCGCTCGTGCAGCAGCCCGCGCCCATCGCCATGCGCAGCGCCGAGGTCCCCGCCCACCGGCGCGTGCTGGCCGCGGACAAGCGCATCATCAACGGCCAGACCGACGTCAACCAGCTGGTGCCGTTCAAGTACAAGTGGGCCTGGGAGAAGTACCTCGCGACCTGCTCCAACCACTGGATGCCGCAGGAAATCAACATGACGCGGGACATCGCGTTGTGGAAGGACCCCAACGGCCTGACCGAGGACGAGCGCCGCATCGTCAAGCGCAACCTGGGCTTCTTCGTCACCGCCGATTCGCTGGCCGCCAACAACATCGTGCTGGGCACCTACCGGCACATCACGGCGCCCGAATGCCGCCAGTTCCTGCTGCGCCAGGCGTTCGAGGAGGCGATCCACACCCACGCCTACCAGTACATCGTGGAGTCGCTCGGCCTGGACGAGAGCGAGATCTTCAACGCCTACAACGAAGTGGCGTCGATCCGCGACAAGGACCAGTTCCTGATCCCCTTCATCGAGGCGATCATGGACCCCGACTTCCGCACCGGCACGCCGGAGGCCGACCAGACGCTGCTCAAGAGCCTGATCGTCTTCGCCTGCCTGATGGAAGGCCTGTTCTTCTACGTCGGCTTCACCCAGATCCTGGCGCTGGGCCGGCAGAACAAGATGACCGGTGCTGCCGAGCAGTACCAGTACATCCTGCGGGACGAGTCGATGCACTGCAACTTCGGCATCGACCTGATCAACCAGCTCAAGCTGGAGAACCCGCACCTGTGGACGGCCGAATTCAAGGCCGAGATCCGGGGCCTGTTCCAGAAGGCCGTCGAGCTCGAATACCGCTATGCCGAGGACACCATGCCGCGAGGCGTGCTGGGCCTCAATGCCTCCATGTTCAAGGGCTACCTGCGCTACATCGCCAACCGGCGCGCCACGCAGATCGGCCTGGAAGCGCTGTTCCCCAACGAGGAGAACCCCTTCCCCTGGATGAGCGAAATGATTGACCTGAAGAAAGAGCGCAATTTCTTTGAAACCCGCGTGATCGAGTACCAGTCGGGTGGCGCGCTTTCCTGGGATTGATGGCAACTGCGAAGTAGTTGGGCTCGCAAGTTTCACCCGCACGGCAGACCGGCCTCCAAGAGTCGGCGCCCTGCGGGTTATGGTGTTCATGGGGCTGGGCATGAGGCCCAGTCCCATGGATCGCTCGGTGCCGCCAACAGGCGCTGAGTGCTTCTTTGGTTGATATCGATGTCAACTTGAACAGGAGAATGGAAATGGCAACTGCGAAGAAAGCCGCCGCGAAGAAGGCTCCGGCGAAGAAGTCGACGGCCAAGAAGGCCACCGCCAAGAAGGCCACGGCCAAGAAGGCGCCGGCCAAGAAGGCCGCAGCGAAGAAGGCCCCGGCCAAGAAGGCGGCGGCGAAGAAGGCTCCGGCCCGCAAGGTCGCCGCCAAGAAGACGGCGGCGAAGAAGGCCCCGGCCCGCAAGGCCGCCGCCAAGAAGACCGCGGCGAAGAAGGCCCCGGCCCGCAAGGCCGCCGCCAAGAAGGCGCCTGCGAAGAAGGCTGCGGCCAAGCGGGCGCCCGCGAAGAAGGCGGCTGCCAAGAAGGGCGGCGCCAAGAAGGCGGCCAAGAAGGCGCCTGCGAAGAAGGCTGCGGCGAAGAAGGCGCCTGCGAAGAAGGCGGCGAAAAAGGCGGGTTCCGCCAAGAAGCCGGCTGCGAAGAAGGCTGCCAAAAGCCCTGCTGCCAAGCCCGCGTCGGCGCCGGCCGCGGCTGCGGCTCCTGCGGCGCAGACCACGTTGAACCCGCAGGCCGCCTGGCCTTTCCCGACGGCTTCCAAGCCCTGAGGAAAATGCACCGGAGAAACGTCATGCGTTTCTCCGGTGCCTCCTCCCAGTCCCCAAGGCCGGGCTTTGTCCCGGCTTTTCTCGTGGGCGGCTCGCCTGCCGGTCGACTCCGGCGAGCCATTGGGCGTCCGGCGCTGACTCAGCGCTCGCCGGCGACCAGGGCGATGCGGCGCCGCAGCTGCGTGGCTCGATCGCCATCGCCCCGCTGCTCGGCCAGTTCCAGTTGCGCCCCCAGCCAGGCCAGCAGGGGCCGGCGCCATCCCTGAGCGGCGGCGGTGTCCGCGGCGACCTGCATCAGCTCCGGCGAGCCGCGGCCGGCCCGCATGCCGACGCCGGCGGCCACCAGTCGCGCCAGTGGGTCCGGGATCGCCGCGACCCGCGCGGCATCGGCTCCGCCGGCTGCGGCCCGGTGCTGCTCGGGCAACAGGTCCGGCGGGACGGGTGCGCCCTGCAGGTAGTCGGCATACGCACGTTCGGCGGCGGGCGCGTCGGCGCGCAGGGCCTCGAATCCAGGACACGGGCCGAAGTCGAGGCTGGCCACCTGCAGCGCGCAGCGCGTGAGCTCGGCCCGCGCCACCAACCCGGCCTTGCCGGTAGCGGACAGCTCGCGCCGGGCACGGTCGAACTCGGCCTGCGCGGCGCGGGTCTGCCCCGTGAGCCAGGCCTGCTCGTAGCGATCCAGTGCGCCGTGGGCATTGACCTGCCAGTCGGGGGCGGGCGGGCGGCTGCCGCAGCCGGCCAGCAGCCAGGCGATGGACGCGGCCAGGGCGACGCGCCTCATGGCAGCCGGATCTCCGTGTCGCGCGCGAACGGCCACTTGCGGTTGATTTCGCCGATCAGCGACTCGACCTGGCGCAGGCTGGCTTCCACCTCGGCGCGCAGCGCGCCCAGGTCCTCCGTGCCGCTGCGCACGTTCGCGCCGACCGCCTGCGCCTCCACCAGCACCGCGTCCACCTTCTTCAGGCTCTCGCGCGTGTCCGCCAGCAAACCGTTGAGCTGCACGACCGCCGCGCGGGTTTCGCGCACCACGCCCTCCGGGCCGAACACCTGGGTGTCGGCCTTGGCGGACAGCGTGTCGAAGCGGGCCAGCAGTGCATTGGTGCGCTCCAGCGTGGTGATGACGCGCCGCGCGTCGGCTTCGTTGCCGAACAGCACGCCGAGCGCTCCCTGCGGGCCCTTCAGCTTGTCGGTGACCGCCTGGACGTTGGCCAGGCTGGCGCGCAGGGCCGCATCCTCGCGCGTCATGGAGGTCAGGTTCTCCAGCACTTCGCGCGCCGAGGCGATCACCCGCGGCAGCTCCGCAGTCGCATCGCCGCGCAGCACCGGCCGCTCGGCGCCGTCCGGCAGCGGCGGATCGGTCAGCACGCCGGTGAAGGCACGGATGGCGGTGCCGCCCACCAGCCCCCGCACCAGCGTGAACACGCTGCCGGTGCGCAGCCAGTGCGCGTCCTTGCGCGCCACGTCGATGACGATGCGCACGTTGCCGGTTTCGCCGAGTTCCACCTTGCGCACGCGCCCGATCGGGAATCCCGAGAAGGTCATGTCCATGCCCACCGAGACGCCTTCGGAGTCGTCGGTGGTCAGCACCAGGGTCTGGGTGGGCTCGAAGAAGCCGCGGGCGTACAGCAGGTAGGTGACGGCGGCGCCGATCAGCAGCACCGTGAACAGCAGCAGCAGGCGCGCCTTGAGGGCCAGCTGCGGCACCGGCGGCGCGGCCGAGGGCTCGGAGTCCTGCAGGGGCGTGTCGGCCATGCTTTCAGTAGTAGTTGCCCACCAGCGAGAGCGACTCGAGCAGCAGCAGCACGGCGAACATGCGCACCAGCCCCTGCAGGGCGGCGCTCTCGCGCGAACTGGGGGTCGCGATGTCCTCGTTGGCACCGGAGGCCATCGGGATGACCGCCACGGCCAGGCCGAAGAACAGCGTCTTGGTGACGAAGATCAGCGACACCGAAGGGTTGAACACGTGGCCGAACATCCGCGTGTAGGCGGGCAGCCCCGCGGTGGTCAGGCCGTACACGGCGAGGTAGGCCACCAGCGCGGCCACCACGCAGCTCAGCGCCGCCAGGGTGGTGGTGGAGAAGATGCCGGCCAGCAGGCGCGGCAGCACCTCGCGGGTCAGCGGGTCCACGCCGCAGCGGCGCAGCGCGTCGAAGTGGCGCGTGCGGCGCATCTCGGCCAGCGCGGCGCCGTTGGGGATGGTGCAGCGCAGGGCCACGAACAACGCGGCGGTCAAGGGGATCAGCTCCAGCACCAGCACCCGGATCACCATCTCCAGCGCGTACTGCGAGAGGCCGTAGCTTTGCGCGGTGACCACGACGATCCGGGTGAGCACCACCGTGAGCAGCGCGCCCAGCATGGAAAACCCGAGCAGGATGGGCGCCGTGTCCAGCCAGGTGTGGCGGGCCAGCGCCACACGGGTGCGCGGGTCGCGGTAGCTGGAAGGCGACAGGGCCAGCGCCAGCAGCATTGCACCGAAGAAGACCACGCCCCACCAGCTCAGGATCCAGCGCAGCGGGGCTGCGGCGGCATGGCCGAGCCGGTGGTACCAGAGCGGTGCCGCGGTCATGGCCGGATGATAGCTGCGGGCTCGCCCGTGCAGCGCGCGGCGAAAGCCCCGCGGTGTCCCGTTCCCGCATGGCAGGCCACAATGCCCGCGGCGCCAAGCCGGAGGGTGTATCCATGGCCAGTGAATCCGAGTTCGACCTCTTCGTCATCGGCGGCGGCAGCGGCGGCGTGCGCGCCGCGCGCATGGCCGCGCAACGCGGCGCGCGCGTCGCCCTGGCCGAGGCCGCCGCCATGGGCGGCACCTGCGTCAACGTCGGCTGCATCCCGAAGAAGCTGTATGCCTATGCGTCGCACTACGCGCACGATTTCTCCGACGCCGCCGGCTTCGGCTGGGACGTGGGCGAGCCGCGCTTCGACTGGGCCCGGCTCAAGGCCAACCGGGCAGCGGAGATTGCGCGCCTGAACGGCGTCTACGAGCGGCTGCTGTCCGACGCCGGCGTGCAGGTGCTGCGCGGCTGGGCCGAGCTGCTGGACCGCCACACCGTCCGCGTGCGCACGGAAGCCGGCCCCCAGACCCATTCGGCCCGCCACATCCTGCTGGCCACCGGCGGCACGCCCACGGTCCCGGACCTTCCCGGCGCGGAACTGGGCGTCACTTCCGACAGCATGTTCGACCTGGAGCCGTTCCCGCGCCGGCTGGCGGTGGTGGGCGGCGGCTACATCGCCTGCGAGTTCGCCTCCATCTTCCAGGGGCTGGGCGCGCAGGTCACGGTGCTGTACCGGGGCGAGCAGATCCTGCGCGGCTTCGACGACGAGGTGCGCGAATTCATCGCTGGCGCGATGATCCGCGACGGCATCGACCTGCGGCTGGGGACCGAGGCACAGTCGATCTCGCAACGCAGTGCCGGGCTCGAACTGGAACTGGACGACGGCAGCCGGCTGGAGGCCGACACGGTCCTGTTTGCCACCGGCCGCGTGCCCAACGTCAACGGGCTGGGGCTGGAGCGGGCCGGCGTGCGCCAGGGCCCGCGCGGCGCCATCGAGGTCGACGCCCACCACCGCACGTCGGCTCCCTCCATCCATGCGGTCGGCGATGTCACGGCCCGCCTGCAGCTCACGCCGGTGGCGCTGGGCGAGGCCATGGCGGTGGTCGACCACCTGTTCGGCGACGGCCGGCGTCGCATGGGGTACGACTGCATCCCGACCGCCGTCTTCACGCACCCGAACATCGCCACCGTCGGCCTGACGGAGGCGCAGGCGTGCGAGCGCTTCGGCCGGGTCACGGTCTTCCGCAGCGAGTTCCGCCCGCTGCGCCACACCCTCAGCGGCAGCGGCGAGCGCTGCCTGATGAAGCTGGTGGTGGACGCTGCCAGCGACCGGGTGGTCGGCCTGCACATGGTGGGGCCGGAAGCCGGCGAGGTGGTGCAGGGCTTCGCCGTGGCCATGAAGGCCGGAGCGACCAAAGCGGTGTTCGATGCCACCATCGGCATCCACCCGACCCTCGCCGAGGAATTCGTGACGATGCGCGAGCCGGTGCGCTGAAAGCGTACCCCCAAAGAAAAGCGCCGTCGCACCGGAAGGTGGACGGCGCTCGCGGCGCGAAGGACCGGGGCTCAGTTGTACGACGGGCGCGCGTAGCCGCGGGACACCGAACCGGATTTCGACTCCTCCTCGGGCGGCAGGTAGATGGTGGTGCGGTCGATCTTGGAGTCGTAGGCGGCGAGTTCGGCGCTCGCGCTGCGGATGACCGCTCGGTCGAGGGGATGGCACTGGCGCTGGCTCAGTCTGGAGAGCTGCTCGGACTTGTCGATCGTTTCGCGCACGGCGGTCGGATCCGTCATGAGGGCGAAGGGATTCGATGCCAAGGCTGCTGTCGTCATGGGCTCACTCCTGTTCAAGTTATGGGTTCGCTTGCAGTGGGAGTGACTGTCGCCGCTGGGCCAAACTTGTAACGTCAGGTTGGTTCGTTACACCTTGTAGGACGCAGTCGCACCGCCCCGCAGGGCGCCGCCGAAGCGATGCAGGGGCCTGTGCACAATAGGCCGCATGCCGTACATGCCGCCGTTCATTGCGCCGACGCGCCACAACGATCCGGAAAGCGCGCTGGCCCAGGTGCGCACCATCTACTCGCAGCAGATCAACCACCTGCGCGACGCGATGCAGCGATTCGTCGCCGGCGAGGCCCTGCCGGCGCACGTGCGCGCCTGCTATCCGTTCGTGCGCATCCAGACCGAGACGGCGGTGCCGCAGGAGGTGCTGGAGAACCTGGGCCTGAGCTACGGCTTCGTCAGCGGGGCGGGCCGCTTCGAGACCACGCTGACGCGGCCCGACCTTTACGGCAACTACTACCTGGAGCAGTTCCGCCTGCTGCGGCAAAGCCACGGAGTGGAACTGGAGGTGGGCACCAGCACGCAGCCGATTCCGGTGCACTTCTCGTTCGCCGAAAACGACTACATCGAAGGCTCCATCAGCCCCGAAAGGCAGGCCCTGCTGCGCGACCAGTTCGACCTGCCCGACCTCGCCGCCATGGACGACGGGATCGCCAACGGCACCTGGCGCGCGCGCCCGGGGGAGGCCCACCCGCTGTCGCTGTTCACCGCGGCGCGCGTGGACTATTCGCTGCACCGCTTGCGCCACTACACCGGCACGGCACCCGACTGGTTCCAGAACTTCGTGCTGTTCACCAATTACCAGTTCTACATCGACGAGTTCGTGCGCCTGGGCCACGAGGAGATGGCGCGGGCGGACAGCGACTACAGCGCCTTCGTGGAACCGGGCAACGTGGTCACCCGGCGCGCCGGGCTGGGCTCGGCGGCACCGGGCACCCCGCCCGAGGCCAGCTGGGGCACGGCGCCGCCGCGGCTGCCGCAGATGCCGGCCTACCACCTGATGCGGCCCAACCACCGCGGCATCACCATGGTGAACATCGGCGTCGGCCCGGCCAACGCCAAGACCATCACCGACCACATCGCCGTCCTGCGTCCGCACGCCTGGATGATGCTGGGGCACTGCGCCGGCCTGCGCAGCAGCCAGCAGCTGGGCGACTACGTGCTGGCGCACGCCTATGTGCGCGAGGACCACGTGCTGGACGAGGAGCTGCCGGTGTGGGTGCCGATCCCGGCACTGGCCGAAATCCAGGTGGCGCTGGAAAAGGCGGTGGCCGACGTCACCCAGTGCGAAGGCGCCGCCCTCAAGCGCATCATGCGCACCGGCACCGTGGCCAGCACCGACAACCGCAACTGGGAACTGCTGCCCGGCAACGAGCCGCAGCGCCGCTTCAGCCAGAGCCGCGCGGTGGCGCTGGACATGGAGAGCGCCACCATCGCCGCCAACGGTTTCCGCTTCCGCGTGCCCTACGGCACCCTGCTGTGCGTGAGCGACAAGCCGCTGCACGGCGAGATCAAGCTGCCCGGCATGGCCAACCACTTCTATCGCGAGCGGGTCGACCAGCACCTGCGCATCGGCATGCGCGCGGTGGAGATCCTCAGCGCAGGCGGCAGCCGGCGCCTGCACAGCCGCAAGCTGCGGGCCTTCGACGAAGTGGCCTTCCAGTAGCGCAAGTCAGAGCGGGCTGCTGGCGCCCGCGATCGTTCCCATGGGCTCGCCCAGGCGGACCGGCCGGGTGGGCGCCCAGTCGGGGTTGAAGCTGACCACGTCCTTCGGGAACAGCATCACCACGGTGGAGCCGAGCAGGAAGCGGCCCATCTCCTGGCCCTGGCGCAGCACGATGTCGCGACCCGCATAGTCCCACCGGCGCACGTCCCGCGTGCGCGGCGGATTGACCACGCCGTGCCACACGGTGGCCATGCTGCCGACGATGGTGGCGCCCACCAGCACGTTGACGAAGGGCCCGAAGGCGGTCTCGAACACGCAGACCACGCGCTCGTTGCGCGCGAACAGCCCCGGCACATGGCGCGCGGTGAGCGGGTTGACCGAGAACAGCTCGCCCGGCACGTAGATCATCTTCACCAGCCGCCCGTCGCAGGGCATGTGGATGCGGTGGTAGTCCTTCGGCGCCAGGTAGAGCGTGGCGAAGTGGCCGTGGTCGAAGCGGCGCGCCAGTTCGGCGTCGCCCGCCAGCAGCGCGGTGGTGGAATAGCTGTGGCCCTTGGCCTGGAAGATCTGGTCGTGCTCGATCGGGCCGAACTGGCTGATTGCCGCGTCCACCGGGCAGACCAGCGGCGCGTCGGCGATCGGCCGCGCGCCTTCGCGCAGGGGCCGGGTGAAGAAGTCGTTGAAGCTGGCGTAGGACTCGATGCGCGAATCGGCCGCCTCGGCCATGTCCACGCCGTAGTGCGCGACGAAGCGCCGGATGACCGCGTGGGTCAGCGCGCCGCCGCGCCAGCTGGCCAGCCGGCCCATCAGCGCCGTGAGCAGTTTCTTGGGAAGCAGGTATTGCTGCTGGATCGACAGGGGCGGAAACAAGCGGGGCCTTGCAGAAGCGACCCGAAAAATTCTAAGCGCTGCCCAGCGCCGGCCCGATGCCGCAGTCGTCCGCGTACGGCCGCTGCCACGGCCGCGCTGCGCGTGTGGTGCAATGGCCGGTCGTCCGATCCCGCTCCGGCGCGCACCGCGGCGGAGCCCCTGCAACAGCCATCAGGAAAGGCAAGCCATGAACAAGCTCGACAAGGTCGTCTACACCGCCCGCGCCCACACCACCGGCGGCCGCGAAGGCGGGCACTCGCGCAGCGACGACGGCCGGCTGGAAGTGAACCTGAGTTCGCCCGGCGGCAAGGGCCAGGGCACCAATCCGGAGCAGCTGTTTGCCGCCGGCTATTCGGCCTGCTTCATCGGCGCGCTCAAGGCGGTCGCCGCGCGCCAGAAGCTCACGCTGCCGCAGGACCTGTCCATCGACGCCGAGGTCGACCTCGGCCCCGTCGGGCAGGCATTCGGCATCGCGGTGCGGCTGAACACCCACCTGCCCGGCATGGACGCGGACCAGGCGCGGCAGTTGCTCGACGCGGCCCACCAGGTCTGCCCCTACTCGAATGCGACGCGCGGCAACATCGACGTGCAGATCAACCTGAAGTGAAGTCGCCGGGCGGCGCGGCGGACAATCCGCCGATGCCCCTTGCCCACCCCTACGAAGCCCTCACGCCCGACGCGGTGCTGGATGCGCTCGCCGCCGTGGACCTGCACGGCGACGGCCGCCTGATGGCACTGAGCTCGTACGAGAACCGCGTCTACCAGGTCGAGCTGGAGGAGCCCGTCGACGGACATCGGCAGGTGGTGGTGAAGTTCTACCGGCCGGGCCGCTGGAGCGACGCGGCCATCGGCGAAGAGCACGCCTTTGCGTGCGAACTGGCCGCGGCCGAGATTCCGGTGGTTGCCCCCTTGGTGCTGCAGGCCGGCACGCTGCACCACCATGGCCCGTTCGCCTTCAGCGTCAGCCCACGGCGCGGCGGGCGGGCCCCGGAACTGGACGACGAGGAAGTGCTGGAGTGGATCGGCCGCTTCCTCGCGCGCATCCACATGGTGGGCGCCAGCCGGCCCTTCGGGCACCGGCCCCGGCTGGACCTGGACAGCTTCGGCCGCGAGCCGCGCGACTGGCTGCTGCGGCACGAGGCCGTTCCGCTGGACGTGCAGGCGGCCTGGAGCAGGGTGTGCGGGCAGGCGCTGGAGGCGGTGGGCCAGGCGCTGGGCGCAGCCGACGGCAACTACGGGCCCGGCTGGAACCTGCTGCGGCTGCATGGCGACTGCCACCCCGGCAACATCCTGTGGACGCCGGGCCAGGGTCCGCATTTCGTCGACCTGGACGACGCCCGCACGGGGCCCGCGGTGCAGGACCTCTGGATGCTGCTGTCCGGCGAGCGTTCGCAGCGGCAACGCCAGCTCGGCGCGCTGCTCGACGGCTACGAGCAGCTGCGCGAGTTCGACCGCCGCGAACTGGCGCTGGTGGAGCCGCTGCGCACCCTGCGCCTGGTCCACTACAGCGCCTGGCTGGCCCGGCGCTGGGACGATCCGGCCTTTCCGGCCGCGTTTCCGTGGTTCGGCAGCAGCGACTACTGGAAAGGACAGGTGCAGGTGCTGGAAGAGCAGCTCGAAGCCATGGCCGAGCCGCCGCTGGTCGCCTGACGCGCCGGGGCAGGCTCAGGGTACGACCTGCTGCGAGGCGCTCGGCGCCACCGTGCCGGGTGGCAGCGGCAGCGCCGGCTCTGCCAGGTGGTCGGCCGGGTCGTAGATCACGCCGCCGGTGCCGACGCCGACGCCGGCGCGCACCGGCCCGCCGCCGATCGGCACGCTGGCCCCCACGCCGACGCCGCCGCTGACCTGTCCGCGCTGGTTGACGCCGACGCCCACGCCCACCGGGCCCACCCCGGTGCCCACGCCGACGTTGACGCCGCCGCTGCCACCGCCGATGCCGATCGTGACCGGCCCGACCGGCACGCCGACGCCCAGGCCGACGCCGGTGGATGCACAGCCGGCCAGCGCGGCACCGGCCAGCGCGGCAACCATGACCGCCGAAGCTTTCATGCGGCGATTGTGGGGTGCGAGAGCGTCGGGCGGCTGCCCGCCGACGCGCCGTGGCCCGGTAGGAGGCGCCTGCCTAGGCCAGCAGCGCATTGACTCGCCTGACGTAGGCCGCCGGATCCTCCGGCATCCCGCCTTCGGCCAGCAGCGCCTGGTCGAACAGGATCTGGGCCAGGTCGTGGAAGTGAACCGAGCCGTCCAGCTTCCTGACCAGCGGATGCTCGGGGTTGACTTCCAGCACCGGTTTGGCCTCGGGCACTTTCTGGCCGGCCTGCTTGAGCATGCGCGACAGCTGCATGCTCATGCCGCCGCCCTCGACCACCAGGCAGGCCGGCGAGTCGACCAGGCGCGAGGTCACACGCACGTCCTCGGCCTTGTCCTTGAGCGCCTCCTTGAGCCGGGCCAGCAGCGGCTTGAAGGCTTCGGCCGCCTCCTCGGCCGCCTTTTTCTCGGCCTCGTCCTGCAGCTTGCCCAGGTCCACCGCGCCCTTGGCCACCGATTGCAGCGGCGTGCCGTCGAACTCGTGCAGGTAGTTCAGCGCCCACTCGTCCACCCGGTCCGTCATCAGCAACACCTCGATGCCCTTCTTGCGGAACACCTCCAGCTGCGGACTGTTCTTCGCCGCGGCCAGCGTGTCGGCGGTGATGTAGTAGATCGCCTCCTGGCCGTCCTTCATGCGACCCTTGTAGTCGGCAAGCGAGACGCTGGCCGCATCCGACTGGGTGGACGCAAACCGCAGCAGCCTGGCCAGCCGCTCGCGATTGCCGAAATCCTCGCCCAGGCCCTCCTTGAGCACGGCGCCGAACTCGGCGTAGAACTTGGCGTACCGGGCCTTCTCGTCGGCGGCGGCGTTCTCGTCCTTCTCCGCCTTGGCCATGTCCTCCAGCATGGACAGCACCCGCTTGGTGCAGCCCTCGCGGATCGCCTTGACGTCCCGGCTTTCCTGCAGCAGCTCTCGGCTGACGTTCAGCGGCAGGTCGGCCGAATCGATCACGCCCCTGACGAAGCGCAGGTACACCGGCATCAGGGCCTCGGCGTCGTCCATGATGAAGACGCGCTTAACGTACAGCTTCACGCCGGCCGCCTTCTCGCGGTTCCACAGGTCGAACGGCGCGTGCGCCGGGATGTACAGCAGCTGGGTGTACTCGGTCGAGCCCTCCACCCGGTTGTGGCTCCAGGCCAGCGGGTCCTCGTGGTCGTGGCTGATCTGCTTGTAGAAAGCCTGGTACTGCTCGTCGCCGATGTCCTTCTTGGGCCGGGTCCACAGCGCGCTGGCCTGGTTGACGGTCTCCCACTCGTCGGTGAGCACCATCTCGCCGCCCTTGTTGTCCTCGCCCTCCTTCCACTCCTCCTTGCGCATCAGGATCGGCAGGGAGATGTGGTCGGAATACTTGCCGATGACGGACTTGAGCTTCCAGGTGGACAGGTACTCGGTAGCGTCCTCCTTCAGGTGCAGCGTCACGCTGGTGCCCCGCTGCGGCCGCGCGAGGGCCTCCACCTCGAAGTCGCCCGCACCGGCGCTGGACCAGCGCACGCCCTGCTCGGGCGGCAGGCCGGCGCGGCGCGACTCCACCGTGATGCGGTCGGCCACGATGAAGCCGGAATAGAAGCCGACGCCGAACTGCCCGATCAGTTGCGCGTCGGCCTTCTGGTCGCCCGTGAGGCGGCTCATGAACTCGCGCGTGCCGCTCTTGGCGATGGTGCCCAGGTTGTCCACGGCTTCCTGCTGCGACAGGCCGATCCCGTTGTCGGTGATGGTCAGGGTCCGGGCGGCCTTGTCGAAGGCGACACGCACTTCCAGGTTGGGCGTGTCCTCGTACAGCGCGTTGTCGTTCAGCGCCTCGAAGCGCAGCTTGTCGCAGGCGTCGGAGGCGTTGGAGACCATCTCGCGCAGGAAGATCTCCTTGTTGGAGTACAGCGAGTGGGTGACGAGGTGCAGGAGCTGGGCGACTTCGGCCTGGAAGGAAAGGGTTTGCTTGTTCTGGGGCATGGGACGGTTCTCGGATGCGTGAGAGCGAGCAAAAGCTTGAGGTCGGATGCGCGAATTTCAAGGCGGGCAGCACTGGCGACGGGATCGCGCCTCAATCAGAAACTCGCCGCGGCCCGCCCCCTCTACCTGACGCCCCAGCTTGCCGGGGCGCGAGTTGTCCCAAGTAAACCATCGCACTGGCAGCCTGTTCCGACGTATCCCGACCCGCCGCGAAGTTCCATCGAATGTTCATCCAGGATGCCCAAGGACCCCATCGCACCAGGTCCGTGAATTTCTGGGCACGTAACGAAGAAGTTGCCCAAACGAGCCGTCGGGCAGGGCAGCGGTTTGTTACAGTTCGCTCCACCCCGCACCGACATGTTCATCGAGTTCCCGACCTTCACCCTCACCCATGTGGCGCCCTCGCCGGGCCCGGCAGCCGCGCCCGGCGAGCCACATACCTTCACGGTGACCGTCGCGGCGCGAGGGCAGCGCGCAAGAGGCAGCAGCCGCATACGTCAGCAATCTCGGGCGCGGTCTTGGCTGGACCAATATGCGGTGCAGGAGCTCAACGCTGAGCTGCTGACCTACACGGCGGCGGCCGTAAACTGAGCCGGAGCGCCCCGGGAGAGCACGGAAACAACGCCAGGCCTGCCAGTCGACACACGGCCCGGCACAACCGACAAACGGTCCACGGCGACCGCCTGCCCCGCATTGCATGCCATTTGTCAAAGGGTCCCGCCCGCCCATTGTTACAAACTGGACGGTTTCTTGTTCAGGAACGCCCCCGCTTTGAGCCGAATGTCTGCCTAAGTACCTAAGTTGTGTGAAGTTTTTCATTGCACGCAATCAACACACTTGGTTACAGTCTGCTCGTGTTAGGGAAACGCCCTAACTCGATTAGGCGATCCGCCTTGGGTCGCATCAGGAGCCCAGAGCATGAAACAGTCTCGATTCAGGATCCTTGCAGCCGCCGCTGCCACCTTGTTCGCTACCGCCGCCGCCGCCGCGGATACCGCCACGTTGAACGTGACCGCGGAAGTGAAGGGCGTGTGCAAGTTTTCCGGTGCGCCGTTCTCTATGAGCATCACCAGCCCGTCGCTGGCCCACCTCGACCCGACCTTGACCAGCGATGGCACGGGCACGGCGACGGTGAGCTACCAGTGCACCAAGAACACGGCACCGACGCTCAAAGTCGGGGGGACCACCACTTCGCCCTACACCGCGAGCGGAACCGACCGCTTGGTCAGCAGCGGGAACTACATCCCGTTCCAGATCGCCTGGGGCGCGCTCAGCGCCGGCGCCGGCTTCAACCAGGCCGCCTCGACCATAGACCTCACCGGCACCATCGCCAATGCGAACTACATCGATGCGCCGGTTGGCACCTACACCGCCTCGGTCGCACTCGAAATCACCCCCTGACGGAAACCGCTGGCCGGGCCCGCTCCTGCCGGCCAGCGGCGCTCCTTCCGGAAGACGATGAAACCGGTCGCCCGGCTTCGCGCGCTCGCAGCCGCTGGATCTCTGATGGCTGCTTGCGCGCCCGCCACCGCCGACAACGCTGTCCTGGCAGTCACTGCAACAGTCGTCTCCAAGGGCAAGTGCACGTTCGCCACCGGCACGGTTTTCAACGCAGCGCTGAAGAACAACGGCACGGACATCGACCCCTCCCTCAGCGCGCCGGCGACCGCCACCGCAACGGGTTCCTTCATTTGCGTCGGAAATGGAAACCAGCCGGTCACCTTCGTCGTCGCCGCGGATGACGGCAGCCATCGGTTGGCCTCGGGCCCGCGCCGGATGCGCCATGAGTCGGTCATCACCGAATACATCCCCTATTCGCTCTCGATCTCGCCTTCCTCGGCGTCGGTTCCCAAGAACGAGTCCGTGACGGTCGTGATCACTGCCACCGCGCTGGCCAGCGACTTCCAGAACGTCATCGCCGGCCGCTACTCGGATACAGTGACGGTGAGCGTTTCACCGTGACATGTCGCACCGCCTAGAACGAATTCCCGCAGCCGCGTGCACTCGCGCCATTGCCCTGGCCCTGACAGTCGTCCTTGCCGGGACGGCGTCACCGGCTCAATCCGGCGAATTCGCGGTGTCGCCGATCCGGGTCGACCTCAAGCCCGGCACGCTGACCGAAACACTGACGGTGAGCAACCACGCCAGGATGCCGCTGCGGGTGTCAGTCAAGCTGAAGGAGTGGTCGCAGGACCCACAGGGCGCCGACATCTACAAGGACAGCGACGATCTGGTCTACTTCCCACGCCAGCTCGACATCCCGCCGCAAGGCCGGCGACTGATCCGGGTCGGCACTCGCGCGCCGGCCGTCGGCACCGAACGGGCCTACCGCCTGTTCATCGAGGAGGAGCCGGCACCTGGCAGCAGCGCCGGCGCCCAGGTCAGCTTCTACTTCCGATTCGGGGTGCCGATTTTCCTGCCGCCGCCGACCGGCCGAGCCCAACCCGAAGTCGAACGAATCGAATTCTTGCCCGGGAAAGTTCAGGTGCGCGTACGCAACCCGGGGTCCCAGCACTTCAGGCTGCTGAAGGTTGCACTGTCCGGCGACTCCGGCTACGCAAAGGAAGTCGGCGGCTGGTATTCACTGGCTGGCTCGAGCCGCATCTACTCGTTCGACTTTCCGGTAGCCGACTGCCTGCGCACCAAGGCGCTGCGGTTCACCGCTGAAGGCGAGGGCGTGCGGCTTGAAGAAGTGGTCGACGTGCAGCCGACGTCCTGCCGATGACGCCGTGCAGGATCCGCTGACGCGGCTGCGCAGGACCCGTGCGCGTTGGAGGTGGTTGCTTTGGCTGGCGATGCACCTGCTCCTGGCCACGGCCGCCTGCACGCCGGCGGCAGCGCAGAGCACCGCGGCCCTAGCCGAGCAGCTGATTGCGAATGTCCGTGCAAACCATGTCGACCGCGGCGAGGCCGTGCTGGTTCGCCAGCCGGACGGCGACTGGTGGATCGCGGCCGTGGATGCACACAAGCTGCGCATCCCCATCCAGGAGTCGGCCCGCCGCACGTGGGACAAGGAGCCCTATTACTCGTTGTTCGGGCTCGGGGCGGTCTCCTTGTCCTTCGATGAAGCAGCGCTCTCGCTCGACATCGTCTTCCCGCAAGTCATGCTGCCCGAAACCCGGATCGACCTGTCCAACCGCCCTCCCCCGGTGCCCAGACCGGAGGAGCAAATGAGCCTGGTCATGAGTTATCGGCTTTCCATGCGGCCGAACGCCGGCAACGGCGCGACGGCTGCCAACCTGCTCGGTGACCTGAATGTTCGCGTCGGCAAGCTGCTTCTGCGGCAGGAAATGCGGCTGGACCGCAATCCGACCGGTGATGGCACGGCAGCGAGAAGGGGGCCGACCCAGGCGGTATGGGACGACCTGGGGCGCGGGACGCGCCTGGTCCTTGGCGACACGGTTTCCTCCGCCGGTGCGTTCGGAAGCGCCATCAGCGCAGCGGGCCTCAGCTACAGCCGCTTATTCCAGCTGACGCCCGACGTCGTCTGGCAGCCGACCGCCGGGCTGCGCACCTCGGCTGGCCTCCCCTCGGAGGTCGAAGTGGCAGTGGATGGCACCACCGTCTACCGCTCACGCGTGCCGCCCGGGCCGCTGGTCCTGGACAACCTCCTCCAGTACGGGGGCTCGCGAACCGTGCGCCTGACCATCACCGACTCGACAGGGCGGCGGGAAGTCTACGAGCAACCGTTCCTCTTCACCGACGCCGTGCTGGCCGAGGGTTTGCACGAGTTCAATTATTTCGTCGGGCGTAGGTCGGCCCTGGCCAGTTCGAATCGCATCGACTACCTCGAACCGGCCTGGCAGGGTTTCCACCGTCATGGCGTCAGCGACAGCCTGACCCTGAGCGCAGGCGGCGAAGGCGGGCGCGGCTTCACCAACGCGGGGATCGGCGCCGCCTGGCGGTCGAACCTCGCCGGGCTCTTTGCCGGTGAACTGCTGGCCAGCCGCGACCGGGACAACAGCGAATCCGCCATGGGCTGGGCAGGCCGCTACACGTATCAGACGCTCCTCAGTTCGATTCAGCTGGGCCGCCGGCAGTACGGTGCCGGCTTCAGGACCTTTGGCACGAGCCGCGGGATGCCCTTCCTGCGCAACGAGACCGCCGCATCCCTGTCTACCCGCGTGCTGGGCGGCGTGCTTGCGCTGGCCGCGTCCCGGCAGACCGACGATTGGGGGACCCGCCGGTCGGCGTCCATGCGATTCGGCAAATCCTTCCCCAATGGTGTGAGCGTCTCCGCCGAGCTGCTTCGGATGCGCACGCCCACCGGCCCGCAGTGGTCCGCCCATGCCTACCTGCGCATCAACCTGGATCGCGAGCATTGGGCGACGGCAACTTCCAACGCCGCACCAGGCATTCGCGTGACGGAACTCGCCACGGGTAAACAGCTGCCGTCCGGTGAGGGCATCGGCTGGCGCCTGGGGACCACCCACACGGACACCGACGAGGGCAGCGCGACTGCCGCCTTCGGATCGGCCAGCTGGACCACCAGGCATGCAAGCATCGACGTGTACGCCAGGTCGCCGTCGAATGGAGCCTCCAGCTATGTGGAAGGCGTCGTCAGCGGCGCCTTCGTGGCTGCAAACGGCTGGGCCGGTTTCACCAGGCCGATCCGGGACGGCTTTGCGGTTGCCCGGCTCGGGGTGCCGCAGCCCGGCATCAGCATCCTGCTGAACAACCAGCTGCAAGGCACGACGGACGAAGACGGGACGCTGCTGATCCCCAACATCGGCTCGTACGGACGCCAGACCTTGTCGCTCGACGAGAAAGAGCTCGGGCTGGAGTTCCTGGTGCCCGAGAAGAACAAGGCCTTCAGCATTCCTTACAAGGGCGGCGCGACGATCGATTTCGGCGCCCACCTCCAGCGGGCGCTGGCCGGCCCCGTGTGGCTGCTGGAGGCCGGGCACCGCACGCGCCTTTCGGCGCGCGAGCTCACACTGAGCGGGCCAGGGGGGCCGATCACGATCACGGTCTCGCGGGGTGGCGAGTTCTACATCGAGAATGTGGAACCGGGCACGTACACTGGCTCCGCAGAGATCGGCGGCAGGACCGTTCGCTGCAAGCTGGCCGTCCCGCGTGGGACCGAGCCCGTGTCCACGTCCAAGGAGGGCCTGACCTGTGAATAGCTTCGCCCTGGGATGGGCGACCACGGTCGCCCTGCTGTTGTGTGCGCCGGCCGAAGCAGCGATCAACTGCTACATCAAGCAAGCCGGCACGGTGCGCTTCACGGACTATGACGTGACATCGCCCATCCCCAACGATGGAGCAGTCGACCTGGTGGTCGAGTGCACGCGAGACTCCGGTCCGCCTAGCGTGATCGTGCAGGTGGCCCTCGGACCGAGCGCGGTGTCGGGCTCAGTGGGCACACGGCGGATGCGGCAACTCGGCGGAGCCGGGGAACTTCTGACCTACAACCTGTTCCGCAATGCAGCCCGGAGCGCGGTCTGGGGCGATACCAGCGGCGTGGACACGCAGGTTCAGACCATCCCGAACGTACCAAGCAACAACAAAGGAAGTGCCTCCGTGACCTTCACCGTGTACGGGCGGATTCAGCCGCTGCAGGACGTAGCGGTGGGCACCTACACGGATAGCGTTCTGGTCACCATCACGCCCTGAACCTCAGGCCGTGCCGGCCAGCCGCAAAGGCCATGGGTAATGGCCTGGCGCCGTATCGGGCGCCAGAACGAAGCGCAAGCGCACGACGATTTGGCGTTGCCCGGCGGCAGGGGGGACCAGTAGGCCGCCGGCCGTCGGCTGCGCGGGGCCGGCCAGGGTCCGCGCCTCGATACGCGCCACCGCAGAGGTGTCGCTTTGCATCTGGAGAACGAATGCGTGCGCGAGGTTGCTGCGCAGGTGGATAACGACGGGGGCGTCGAAGTCCACGTAGCCGCGCGTCACGTCCGCGGCGGCGACCTGAATCACTCGAGGGCTGTCCTCCACCACTGCACTGACCCGCGGCGCCACGACGGCAGACACCTGCAAGCTGGCCGACCCCGCATGCGCCAAGGCGGCGGCTGCAAGTAGCAGCCCGAATAACGCTGTTCGTCCGGCATGCATGGGAGTGTTCCTGCGAGTCCGTAAGTTCGGATCCCATGCTAGGAAGCGGCACTGCCAAGGCCGTAAGGGATTGCCACGCGTGCCGACAGCGGTTTTCGCAGCTGCGCTAGGGCAACTGCCTAAGCCTTAGAACTCCTCCCCTTCCCCCAGATACCGCCACATCCCCAACGGCAACTCCCCCAGCCGCACCCTGCCGATCCGCACCCGTTTCAGCCCCACCACCTTCAGCCCCACCAGTTCGCACATGCGCCGGATCTGGCGCTTGCGCCCTTCGTTGAGCACGA
>NZ_JAKFCM010000111.1:0-2814 GCF_036676645.1 Ramlibacter sp. | reverse complement strand
GGGCGCTTCGTGGCGATCGACGCCAACCTGCGCCCGGCCATCGTGCCGGACATGGCGGCCTACCGGGCCAGCGTGATGGCCGCGCTCGGCCAGGCCCACCTCGTCAAGGTGAGCGACGACGATCTGGTCACGCTGGGCTTCACCGCCGCCGACCCGCTGCAGGCGGCCCGCGAGTTGCTGCAGGCCACGCCCGCCACCTGGCTGGCCCTCACGCTAGGGCCCCGTGGCGCCGTGCTGCTGCACCGCGACGGCCGCGGCTGGCAAGCGGCCGAGCCGCAGCCGGTGCGGGTGGCCGACACCGTGGGCGCGGGCGACTGCTTCCTGGCCGGCCTGCTGGCCGCCCTGCTCGAACGCCCGGCGGTGCAGGCGGCCAGCCACGCCGACCACATCGCGCTCGACGCCGAGGACGCACGCCACATCCTGGGCCGGGCGGTGGCCAGCGCCAGCCTGTGCGTGATGCAGACCGGCTGCGCGCCGCCCAGCCTGGCCGAGGTGGTGGCGCGCGTGGCCGCCGTGCCGCCGGTGTTCGAGGCGCTTTGAACCCCAGGCCGCCGGTGCATCGGAACCCGCCGAAAATCCGATCACAACCGGTAACCCGCATGTAACTTGATTACATTAAAATCCAGCCATTCACGTAACTAAATTAGAGACATGAGCACCTCCACGCCCTCCTCCGCCGCGGCTTCCCCCCTCGATCTGGTGATCTTTGGCGGGGTGGGCGACCTCTCCGTGCGCAAGCTGCTGCCCGCGCTGTACATGGCGCACCTGCACAACAACCTGCCCGCGTCCACCCGCATCCACGCGCTGGGCCGCCAGCCCTGGGACCGCGCCGCCTTCGTCGAATTCATCCAGGAAAAAGTGCCCGGCTTCATCGAGGCCAAGGCCTACAACATGGCCTCGTGGCAGGGGTTCCTGGAGCGGCTGGACTATGTCGCCCTCGACGCCACGCAGGCGGCCGACTACGCCGCGCTCGGCGCCGCCCTGCAGCCCGGCTCGGACCGCGTGTACTACCTGGCCACCGCACCCAGTCTGTTCGTGGGCATCTGCGCCAACCTGGCCGGCGCCGGCCTCATCGACGCGAACTCGCGCGTGGTGCTGGAAAAACCGCTGGGCCACGACCTGGCCTCGGCGCGGCAGATCAACGACGACGTGGGCCAGTACTTCCAGGAACAGCAGATTTTCCGCATCGACCACTACCTGGGCAAGGAAACGGTGCAGAACCTGATGGTCTTGCGCTTTGGCAACACCATCTTCGAGCCGCTCTGGCGCAGCCCCTACATCAAGAGCGTGCAGATCACCGTGGCCGAGAGCGTGGGCGTGGGCAGCCGCGCCGGCTTCTACGACGGCACCGGCGCCATGCGCGACATGGTGCAGAACCATTTGCTGCAGCTGCTGTGCATCGTGGCCATGGAGCCGCCGGTGTCGCTCGACCCCGACGCCGTGCGCGACGAAAAGCTCAAGGTGCTGCGCTCGCTGCGCCCCATGACCATGGCCGACGTGGCCAAAGACACCGTGCGCGGCCAGTACACCGCGGGCGCGGCCAACGGCGACGCCGCCGTGGGCTACCTGCAGGAAGCCAACATCCCGCACCACAGCAACACCGAAACCTTCGTGGCGCTCAAGGCCCACATCAACAACTGGCGCTGGGCCAACGTGCCGATCTTCCTGCGCACCGGCAAGCGCATGGCGGCGCGCCAGTCCGAGATCGTGATCGAGTTCGCCGACCTGCCTTTCACCATCTTCCAGGACTCGCCACGCCAGTCGGTCAACCGCCTGATGATCCGCCTGCAGCCGGAAGAACACATCCAGCTGCAGATGATGGCCAAGGAGCCCGGCAGCGGCATGCGCCTGCGCCCGGTGAGCCTGAACCTCGACCTGGAAACCGCCTTCTCCGAGCGCCGCGCCGAAGCCTACGAGCGCCTGCTGATCGACGTCATCAAAGGCCGCCTGACCCACTTCATGCGCCGCGACGAACTGGAAGCCGCGTGGACCTGGGTCGAACCCATCATAAACGGCTGGCAACAGCTCAACGAAAAGCCCAAGTCGTACACGGCGGGCAGCTGGGGGCCGGCGGCGTCTTCCGCGCTGATGGCGCGCGAAGGCTCTTCCTGGGTAGAGGAGTCCTGATGGCAGTGACCGAACACCCCAACGCTACCCCCGCCGCCATCGCCGCGCACATCGCCAACGCCCTGCGCAGCGCCATCGCCGCGCGTGGTCAGGCCAGCCTCGCGGTGTCGGGCGGCAAGTCGCCCATTCCCATGTTTGAAGCCCTGCGCGAGCAGGACCTCGACTGGGCGAAAGTAACCGTCGTGCTGGTGGACGAGCGCGTCGTCCCGCGCGACCACGCCGACAGCAACACCGCCCTGGTCGCCCGCCACCTGCTGCAGGGCCGCGCCTCGGCTGCCCGCTTCCTGCCGTTCTTCCGCGAACTCGCGCCGAAGTTCAATGCCGAAGTGCTGGACGCGCTGGTGCGCGACGCCGAAGAACGCATCGCCTCCCTGCCCTGGCCGCTGGACGTGGCCGTGCTCGGCATGGGCGAAGACGCGCATACCGCTTCGCTGTTCCCCGCCGCGCCCGGCTACGCGCGCGCCATCGCCACCGATCAGCGCCTGGCCTGGGTCGTGCCCGACACCGCGCCCCACGCGCGCATCAGCTTCACCCTCAGCGCCCTGCTGGCCGCGCGCGAGCTGGTGCTGTCCATCGCCGGCGAGAACAAGCTCGCCGTCTACCGCCGAGCCGCCCAACAGGCGGACGCGGCACTTCCGATCTCGCTGGTGATCAACCAGACACAGACCCCCTTAAGCGTCTGGATGA
>NZ_JAKFCM010000110.1:0-2936 GCF_036676645.1 Ramlibacter sp. | reverse complement strand
GGCGTCCCGGCGCAGGCCGCTCCTGGGGGTGGGGCAGCGGCAGCGCCGCCGCAGCCTTGGCAGAACTGGTCGGGCGTGCAGCGCGCGCAGCCGCGGGCGCGCCCCATGCCAGCCAACGAAGCCGAGCTGGCCACGCTGCTGGCGCGTTCCAGCGGCGAGGTCCGGGTCGCGGGGTCGGGGCATTCCTTCTCGGCGCTGGTGCCCACACCGGGCACCCTGGTGTCGTTGGACCGCATGTCCGGCATCGCCCGCATCGACAAAGCCGCGATGACGGCCACGGTGCATGCGGGCACCCGCCTGGGGCACCTCGCCCGGTTGCTGGATGCCGAAGGGCTTGCGCTGCCGAACTTGCCGGACATCGATGCGCAAACCATTGCCGGCGCGATTGCCACGGGCACGCACGGCACGGGGGCCACACTCCCCGCCGTGCACGATGGCGTGGTGGGCGCGCGGCTGGTCACGCCCGCCGGGCAGGTGGTGGAGCTGGGCGGACCGCGCGATGCGGATGCGCTGGCCGCCGTCCGCGTGTCGCTGGGCAGCCTGGGCGTGGTGTCGCAGCTCACGCTGCGCGTGGTGCCCGCGTTCAACCTGCGGCGCAAGGTGTGGCTGCAGCCCGTGGACGACCTGCTGCGCGAGGCCCCGGCCCTCGCGGCCCGGCACCGCCACTTCGAGATGTTCGTGCTGCCCTTCACCGGCTACGCGGCCGGCGTGATGCACGAGGTGTACGAGGGCGATTCGCCGCTGCTGCCCAACTCCGCCGAGGACGCAACGCTGGCCGACCTGCGCCGCCTGCGCGACTGGCTGGGGCGCTTTCCCGCCTTGCGCACCTGGGCCGCGCAGCGCTTCATCGACCCCCACCAGACCGAGGAGGCCCGCGAGCGCGCCCACCGCCTGCTCTCCACCGTGCGCTCGTCGCGCTTCAACGAGACGGAATGGCATGTGCCGGCCGAGAACGGCATTGCCTGCCTGCGCCAGGTGATCGACGCCATCCAGCAGCACAACGAGGCCTTCTACCCCATCGAGTTCCGCTGGGTGCGCGGCGACGGCGCGTGGCTCAGCCCCTTCCATGGCCGCGACAGCTGCTCGATAGCCCTGCACGCCGCGGCCGGCGAGGCGTATGACTACATCGTGCAGATCGGCGCCCGCATCTGCCAGGCCCATGGCGGCCGCCCCCATTGGGGCAAGATGCACCCGCTGGCAGCCCCCGCGCTCGCGCCGCTGTACCCGCGCTGGCGCGACTTTCTGGCCTTGCGCCAGTCGTTCGATCCGCAGGGCCGCATGCTCAATGCCCATCTGCGGTCGTTGTTCGGTCTTGCGTGAAGGAGGTCCCCGGTGAAGAACAACAGGCCAGGACTGCTCAACCGCCGCCGGGTCGTGGCGGCGGGGGCGCTTGCTGCGTCGGGCGCCGCGCTGCTGGCGGCGCGCCCGGCCGACCGTGGCGCGCCCCAGGCCGGCGATTTCGCCGCCATCGCCCAGGCGCTGAAGGCCGCCGGCATGGCCAGCACCCCCACGCTGGTCGTGGACCGGGCGCGGCTGCGCGCCAATGCGGCCAAGGTGCAGGCGCACGCGCAGGGCCACCGGCTTGCGCTGCGGCTGGTGAACAAATCCCTGCCCAGCCTGCGCCTGCTGGACGAGGTGGGCGCCGCCGCGGCAGGTGCCCGCCAGATGGTGTTCAGCCTGCCTTATCTCGCGTTGGTCGCCCAGGAGCGCCCCCACACCGACGTGCTGCTGGGCAAGCCCCTGCCGGCCGCGGCGGCCGCGGCCTTTCTGGCGGCACCGCCCGCGTCTGGCTTCGACCCCGCGCGCCAGCTGCAGTGGCTGGTGGATACGCCGCAGCGCCTGGCGCAATACCGCGAGGTGGCGCGCGGGCGGGGGCAGCCCCTGCGCATCAACATCGAGATCGACGTGGGCCTGCACCGCGGTGGCGTGGCGGACGAGGAGACGCTGCGCTCCATGCTCCAGATGGTGCTGGAGGAGCCGTTGCTGCGCTTTGCCGGTTTCATGGGCTACGACGCGCACACGCAGAAGATCCCGGACATCGTCGGCGCGCGCGAGCGGGTGCACCGCCAGGTGCTGGAGACCTACCAGCGCTTTGTGGATGCACTGCGAGCCAGCCCGCTGCCACTGGCCGAGCCCCTGACCTTCAACACCGCGGGCTCGCCTACGTTCCGCCTGCACGACGGCAGCGGTGCAGCCAACGAGGTGGCCGTGGGCTCCGCCATGGTGCTGCCGTCCGACTTCGACACGCCCCTCTTGGCCGACCTGCAGCCGGCCGTGTGGATCGCCACGCCGGTCCTTAAAGTGGGCGACTTTGCGGCGCCCAATGGCGTGGGCGCACTGGGCCGCCTGGCGCGCGCATGGGACATCAATCAGCGCACCGCGCATTTCATCCACGGCGGCAACTGGCTCGCGGACCCGGTGTCCCCGCCAGGGCTTGGCACCAGCGCGCTGATGGGGCTGTCGTCCAACCAGCAACTGCTGGTTGGCTCCGGCGGCCAGGCCTTGCGGCCGGACGACATGGTGTTCTTTCGCCCCCGGCAGAGCGAGGCCGTGCTTCAGCAGTTCGGCGACATCGTGGTGTACGAGGGCGGGCAGGTGGTGGACCAGTGGCCGGTCTTTCCGGCCCGCGGGTGAGCGCTCGGTCGGTTTCTCCGCTTTGTGGATGTGACAGCGCGAGCCGATCTCTGTGCCTTGTAGCGCCCACAATGCTTCGCACAGTCTGCGGTGTATGGGGTGGGTTCAGAAGATCGCCAACGTGGTCTTCTTCCCGGGTCTGGCGGACTTCCAGACAGCCACTCATACGAAAACCAAGCAGATCAACGACAACGACCGCATCGTTCGCAGCACGGCGTGGGTAAGCAAGCGTCTCCAAAGAAACCAGTCTCCGTCGCGCCAGCGCGCAAAGGCCACCCGTCATCCACGCCCATGTCCGCCGC
>NZ_JAKFCM010000109.1:0-2159 GCF_036676645.1 Ramlibacter sp. | reverse complement strand
CAAGCGTGCTGGAGCAGACCGACAAGCAGCGGCTCGAGATCCAGGAACTGATCCTGGAGCGGCTGGCCGACCTGCTGCAGGTCAACCCGCAGGTCGCCGCCATCTCGCTGGCGACCACCTCGCTGGCGGTGCTGGCCAAGGCCTATCCGGCCCTGCTCTCGGCGCAGGACCAGCAGCGCATCCGGCAGAACCTGCCGGGCGCCACGCCCGAACGCATGTCCGAACGCGCGATGTCGGCGGAAGGCACCCGGGTGGCGCTGATGCTGGCCAGCCTGCTGGTGCGCACCGCCATCGACTACAGCCCGCTGTCCAGCGCCGACGGTGCGGCCGCGGACGACGCCGCGGCGGCCCACCCGCGCCTGCGGGCAGCCAGCGCCATCAACCACGGTTTCGAGCAGGCGCTGGCCGAAGGCGTGGCCCCGCTGGAGGCGGTGTCCATGATGATCCGGGCGGCGGTCACGCGAGCGGCCGAGCTCGACGTGCATCCGTTCCAGGTGGTCCGGCCGCTGCACGAGGGCGTGGATCGCACCCTGCAGCGCCTGGCGCCGCGCGGCTGGGACGAGCGGGAAGAGGCCGCCGTGACCGCGCTGGCGCAGCAGATGGGCATCTCGCGGTCGCGGGCGCGCGAGCACCTGCGGCAATCCAGGAGCCGCTGATCCCGACCGGCGCATCGCAGGAAGCAGGCAGGCATGCAGGCCCCCTCTCGCTGGCAGCATCGGCAGGGGCAGCCGTGGCGGTAGAGGGCGCTGCGCCGGGCGGGCAGGAGCTGGCCTCGGCGCGGCGGGCCTGGTCGGCGGGGCACTGGCAGCAGGCCCGGCGCGGCGCGCAAGGGGCCCTGGCGACTGCCGCGAGCGAGCAGGATCGCGGGGCGGAGGCAGCGGCCGCCCTGTTGCTGGCGCAGGCCCTGGCGCTGGAGTCGCAGTTCGACTGGGCGCGGCGGTTCGCGCGCCGGGCGCAGCTGCTGTCGCAGGGGCTGGGCGATGCGGCCGGGGCGCTGCAGGCCCTGCTGGCCCAGAGCCATGCCGAGAGTGCGCTGGGACGCGACGAACAGGCGCTGCGGGCGGCGTCCGAAGCGGTGGACGGGGCGCGGCACATGCCGCTGATGGAGGCCGCCGCCCTCAACTACATGGGGGTCGCTTCGCTCTGGGCGGGCGACCACGACACCGCGCGCAGCGTGCTGGACCGGGCCTGCCGGCTGGCACGGGGGCAGCCGGGTGGACCGGATGCCTCGTTCCAGCCCCTGGTCAACGCGGCCTTCGCCGAGGTGCTGCACTGCGCGGACCAGCGCTTGCGGGGGGAGCCGGTCGATGTCTCGCCACTGGAAGGCCTGGTGGGCGCGGCCCGGCAGTTGAAGAAGCCGGGGGCCGCCGGCGGGCTGGTGCAGGCTTCACCGCTGGCGGGGCTGTTCCTGCTGGAATTCGGGGGGTTCCATGGCGCGCACCTGGCGGGCGACGCGGCGCGGGCCGATGCCCATTACCTGGCCTGCCTGGGGTTGGCCGCTAGGCTGCCGCAGGGCAGCTGGATGCAGGCGCTGGTCTGGTGGGCCCGGCTGGAGCGAGCCATGGCGGCGCGCAACGTGGAGGAAGTCCTCGAATCGGCCCAGGCATTGGTCCACGCCTCGGGTGCGGGCGAGCACGCGCCCATGAAGCGGCTGGCCTTGCGGCTGCACGCGCACGCGCAGGGCTGGCTGCAGGAGGCGCCTTCGTTCAGTGCAACGTGGTTCTAGTGGGCGGCCAGGGAGGCTGGTCTAGCTGGCGGCCAGGTAGACGAGGTAGATCACGCCGGCCCAGACCGCCACGCTGAGGAGGCCGCCGATCCAGAAGGCGCGGCTCGCCAGCAGGCTGCGCGGCCGGTCATCGTCCGCCCCGGCATGCGGGGCCACGTGCTGCGGCAGGTCGCGTTTCATGCGCCGCATAGTCTGCCCGCGCGCACCGATGGGCTTGTAGGAGAAGTGCTTGCGCACTTGTGGGGTTCTGGATGTCATTCCGGACCCCCGGATCTCATCCCGGCCCCCGGATGTCCTCCCGACCGCAGGGTGTCATTCCGGCGGAAGCCCATCAGCGCTAACCTAAAGCAATTCGAATGCTGACCCGTTGCAGCGATCGTCGGCGCGGCGGCTCCGCCAGCCGATGGCGCACTCGACGCCAACTGGCAATCGC
>NZ_JAKFCM010000108.1:0-62640 GCF_036676645.1 Ramlibacter sp. | reverse complement strand
CCCAATCACCTCCCGCGCCGCCTGCTCCGCCCGCACCGCCACCTCCAGCGGCGACCGGCACAGCCCCGCCAGCTCGTAGTTCAGGTTCTCGTACAGCTCGGCCAGCTCCGGCACGGCCGCCAGCAGGGCCTCCAGGCCGGCGTCGCGGGGGTGGGCGCGAAGTTCGTCCTGGATGTGGGTGACCACCGAGCGGTACTGCTCGGGGTCCACCGGCACGCGGCTGCGCTCCAGCTTGCGGAGCATCTGCACCAGCGTGACCAGGTTGCGGTGGGCGGTCAGTGGCGTGTTCATGGCGCCCAGTTCGGGCCGGCTGCCCGTTTTTCAAGCAGCCCGGCTGCGACAATCCCTGCATGACGACCCGTTTTTGGCCGGCCGGCGCGCCATGAAGGCCAAGTCGCTGCGCGACCTGCAGGAGATCCAGCGCAAGCTCGCGGAGCAGCAGCAGCGGGACGCGCAGGAGGCGGCTGCGCGCGAGGCGGCGATGCGCCAGGCAGCCGCCGAGCGCAACCTGTTCGTGCGCGCCGCCGGCGACGTGCAGCCCCTGCGGCACCCGCCCCGCGTGCTGCTGGCCGGCGAGCAGCCGCCGCCGATCCCGGTGCAGCAGCAGCTGGACGAGCAGCGCGTGCTGGCCGAGTCGCTGAGCGACGATTTCGACGCCAGCACGCTGCTGGACGTGGACGATGCGCTGAGCTTCCGGCGCCCCGGCATCGGGCTGGACGTGACCCGCAAGCTGCGCAAGGGGCACTGGAGCATCCAGCGCGAGATCGACCTGCACGGCCTGCGCCGGGAGGACGCGCGCGAGGCGCTCTCGGCCTTCATCCGCGAAGCGCACCGGCATGGCGTGCGCTGCCTGCGGGTGGTGCACGGCAAGGGCCTGGGCTCGCCCGGCAAGACCCCGGTGCTCAAGGCCAGGGTGCAGGGCTGGCTGGTGCAGAAGAAGGAAGTGCTGGCTTTCGTGCAGGCCCGCGGCGACGAGGGCGGTGCCGGGGCGCTGGTGGTGCTGCTCAAGCCCCTGGGGCCCGGCGTCTAGGCATTCGCGCCAAGGGCTGTCGGCCGCCCGGCTTTACAGCAGCCCCCGCTCCGCCATCGACAGTGCCTGCCCGGGCGCGACGATCACGTGGTCCAGCACCCGCACGTCGACCAGCGCCAGGGCGGCCTTCAGGGTCTGGGTGAGCGCCTCGTCGGCGCGCGAGGGGTTGACGGTGCCGCTGGGGTGGTTGTGCGCCAGCACGACGGAGGCCGATTCGTGCTGCAGGGCGCGCACCACGATCTCGCGCGGGTAAACCGAGGTCTGGGTCAGGGTGCCGCGGAACATCACTTCCATCTCGATCAGCCGGTTCTGGGCGTCCAGGAACATGACGGCGAACACCTCGTGCGGCTGGCGGGCCAGGTGCAGCTGCAGGTAGTGCTTGACGGCGTCGGGCGAGCTGAACGCCTCGCGCGCCCGCAATTGCTGGGCCATGGCGCGGCGCGCCAGCTCCAGCACCGCGACCAGCTCGGCCCGCTTGGCCGGGCCGCCCAGGCCCTTGATGCGCTTGAGGTCCTCGGGGCGGGTGTGCAGCAGACCGGCGATGCCGCCGAAGGCATCGACCAGTTCCTGCGCCAGCGCGAAGACGCCCTTGCCGGCCAGCCCGGTGCGCAGCAGCAAGGCCAGCAGTTCGGTGTCGGACAGGGCGGCTGCGCCCCGGGCCAGCAGCTTCTCGCGCGGGCGGGCGTCGGCGGGGATGTCGTGGAGGGACATGTGCCTTGTCAACCCGGCAGGGGCCGTGCGCCACCTAGAATCACCCTTGCCATGCCATCTCCTACGCCCCGCGTGCAGCCGGGCTCGTTCCTGACGCTGCACTACCGCCTGGCCGGCCCAGGCGGCGACGTGATCAACACCTTCCACGACAAGCCCGCGACTTTGACACTGGGCACGGGCGAGCTGTCGCCGGCGATGGAGCAGCGCCTCCTCGGGCTGGAGGAGGGCGCCCGGGCCACCTTCCAGCTGGCCGCCGGCGAGGCCTTCGGCGAGCGCAACCCGGACATGGTCCAGTGGGTGGCGCGCAAGCTGCTGCGCGAGATGGGGGACCCGCAGGACGACTACCACGTCGGCGAGGTGGTCGAGTTCCCCACGCCCGACGGCAGCGGCAGCTACGCCGGCGCGGTGCGGCAGGTCGGGCGCGAGGGCGAGAGCGACGCCGTGCTGTTCGACTTCAACCACCCGCTCGCGGGGCAGGCGGTGACCTTCGAGGTCCAGCTGATCGGCGTGCTATGAACACCGGTACCAAGCAGATCATCCTGGCCGAGCCGCGCGGCTTCTGCGCGGGCGTGGACCGGGCCATCGAGATCGTCGAGCGGGCGCTCGCCAAGTTCGGCGCGCCGATCTACGTGCGCCACGAGATCGTGCACAACACCTACGTGGTCAACGACCTGAAGGCCAAGGGCGCGATCTTCATCGAGGACCTGGACGAGGTGCCCGCCGGCGCCACGCTGGTGTTCTCGGCGCACGGCGTCAGCAAGGCGGTGCAGGACGAGGCGCGCCGGCGCGGCTTCGACATCTTCGACGCCACCTGCCCGCTGGTGAGCAAGGTGCACATGGAAGTGGCCAAGCTCGCCCGCGAAGGCTACGAGTTCATCATGATCGGCCACAAGGGCCACCCCGAGGTAGAGGGCACCATGGGCCAGCTGGACCATGGCATCCACCTGGTGGAGGACGTGGACGACGTGCAGCACGTGCAGCCCTCGCAGACCGAGCGGCTGGCGCTGGTCACGCAGACCACGCTGTCGGTGGACGACGCGGCCGAGATCTCGGCCGCCGTGCGCCGGCGCTTTCCCGCCATCCGCGAGCCCAAGCAGCAGGACATCTGCTACGCCACGCAGAACCGGCAGGACGCGGTCAAGCTCATGACGCGCCAGGTCGATGTCGTGATCGTGGTGGGCAGCCCCACCAGCAGCAACAGCAACCGTCTGGCCGAGCTGGCGCGCAAGCTGGGCGTGCCCGCCTTCATGGTCGACAGCGCGGAGGAGCTCGATCCCGAGTGGCTGGTCGGCCGCAAGCGGGTCGGGCTGACCGCCGGCGCCTCGGCGCCCGAACTGCTGGTGCAGCAGGTGATCGAGCGCATCCGCTCGCTCGGCGCCGGCGTGGCGCTGCAGCGCATGGAAGGCGTGCAGGAGACGATGAAGTTCCCGCTGCCCAAGGGGCTGAAGCTGTGAGGGCTGCGCGCGACGCGCCGTCTTGGCTTGGCGGGCCCGACCCGGACTTTGTCATTGCGGCCGCGAGCCGCAATCCATTGCCGGCGAATAGGTCCGCATCGGGAGGTGGATGCCGGGTCAAGCCCGGCAGGACACGGTCCGGCGCCGGCTTGGTGGCCAGGGTGCCATGAATCCAGCCGCCATCGAGCACGCCGCCCGCGTCTTCCGCGAGCGGTTCCCCCACTTCATCCGCCGCACCCCCTTGTGGAAGCTGCCCGGCAGCGCGCTGGGCGTGCAGGCTTCCGAGGTCTGGCTCAAGCTGGAACACCTGCAGGCCTCGGGCAGCTTCAAGGCGCGCGGGATGCTGAACCGGCTGCTGTCCAACCCGATCCCGGCCAGCGGCGTGATCGTGGCGTCCGGTGGCAATGCCGGCATCGCCACCGCCGCGGCGGCGCGGGAGCTGGGCGTGCGCTGTGAAGTGTTCGTGCCCACGGTGTGCAGCCCGGCCAAGCAGGCGCGGCTGCGCGAACTGGGCGCGCAGGTGGTGCTGGCGGGCGCGGTCTATGCGGAGGCGCTGGACGCCTGCCTGGCGCGCCAGCGGGAAACCGGGGCGCTGCTCACGCATGCCTACGACCAGCCCGAGGTGGTCACCGGCGCCGGCACGCTGGCCTGCGAGATCGAAGAGCAGGGCGGGCGGGTGCCCGGTTCGGTGCTGGTGAGCGTGGGCGGCGGCGGGCTGATCGCCGGCGTGGCGGCCTGGTACCAGGACCGCAGCCGCGTGGTCGGGCTGGAGCCGGAACTCGCCCCCACGTTGCACCGGGCGCGCCAGGCCGGCGAGCCGGTCGACGTCGCCGTCAGCGGCATCGCGGCCGATTCGCTCGGCGCCAGGCGCGTCGGCGCGCTGGCATGGGACATCACGCAGCGCTGGGTGCCGCAATCGCTGCTGCTGCCGGACGAAGCGATCCGCACCGCCCAGCTCTGGCTGTGGCAGCAGCTGAAGCTGGCCGCGGAACCCGCGGCCGCATTGCCGCTGGCCGCCTTGCAGCAAGGCATCTACCGGCCGGCGGCGGGCGAAGCCGTGGCGCTGGTGATCTGCGGCGCCAACCTGGACCCGGCCAGCCTCGCTTGAGTGCTGGCGGCGAGTGCGCCCGGTTCCACCTTTTCATGTCATACCGGCCCGTTCAGCGCATGGGTGAGCGACGGCTGGCCTGCTGCGGACACAACCCCGATCCGGGATCAAGCCCGCAATGACATGGGCTTCGGTCACGTCTGTCCAACGGGACAATAATCGGCCATGGAAACCAAATGGCTCGAAGACTTCGTCAGCCTGGCCGAAACACGCAGCTTCAGCCGGTCGGCGCAGCTTCGCCACGTGACGCAGCCGGCGTTCTCGCGCCGCATCCAGGCGCTGGAGGCCTGGGCGGGCACCGACCTGGTGGATCGCAGCTCCTATCCCACCCGCCTCACCCCGGCCGGCGAGACGCTCTACACCCAATCGCTGGAAATGCTGCAGGCGCTGCAAAGCACGCGCGCCATGCTGCGCGGCCACTCCACCGCCGGGCAGGACGTGATCGAGTTCGCCGTGCCGCACACGCTGGCCTTCACCTTCTTCCCGGCCTGGGTCTCCAGCCTGCGCGAGAAGTTCGGGCCGATCAAGAGCCGCCTGATCGCGCTGAACGTGCACGACGCGGTGATGCGGCTGGTCGAGGGCGGCTGCGACGTGCTGATCGCCTACCACCACGTCTCGCAGCCGCTGCAGCTGGACGCGGACCGCTACGAGATGGTCACGCTCGGCGAGGAAGTGCTCGCGCCCTACTGCAAGCCGGGCCCCGACGGCGAGCCGCTGTTCAAGCTGCCCGGCCGGGCCGGCCAGCCGCTGCCCTACCTGGGCTACGCGCCCGGCGCCTACCTGGGGCGGGTGGCCGACCTGATCCTCAAGCAGTCGCCCACGGCCATCCACCTCGACCGCGTGTACGAGACCGACATGGCCGAGGGCCTGAAGGTGATGGCGCTGGAGGGCCATGGCGTCGCCTTCCTGCCCTACAGCGCGGTGAAGAAGGAACTGCGCGCACGCAAGCTGGTGCCGGCCACCCCTGCCGGCACCGCGCTGGAGATGGCGATGGACATCCGGGCCTACCGCGAAAGACCCTCCCCGCGGGAGGCGCCCAAGCGCACCGTGCAGGCGCTCTGGGCCTACCTGGCCGGGCAGGCCGCGAGCGAGCCGGCGCCGGCGCGGGCGGTGGCCGGCAAGTCATAAATCTTTCGCATAAGGCTGGCCCGCAATCGGCATTGGCTGGCGGGTGATGCCGCCGCTACATTTCGACGCCACTTTCCAAGCACCATGCCCAACGACGACTCCCGCATCGAGCGCGACTTTCTCGGCGAAAAGCAGATTCCCGCGCACGCCTGGTGGGGCGTGCACACCGCCCGCGCAGTCGAGAACTTCCCGATCTCGGGCACGCCCGTTTCGGCCATGCCGGAACTGGTGCGCGCCTTCGGCTTCGTCAAGAAGGCCGCCGCCCGCACCAACCTGGAACTGGGGGTGCTCGACGAGGCCCGCGCCTACGCCATCATGGCGGCGTGCGAGGAACTGATCGCGGGCCAGTACCACGACCAGTTCGTGGTCGACGTGATCCAGGGCGGCGCCGGCACCTCGACCAACATGAACGCCAACGAGGTGATCGCCAACCTGGCGCTGCAGCACATGGGCTTCGAAAAGGGCCGCTACGACGTGCTGCACCCCAACGACCACGTCAACGCCTCCCAGAGCACCAATGACGTGTACCCGACGGCGGTGCGGGTGGCGCTGTGGTTCGGCATCGACCGCCTGATCGATTCGATGGACGTCCTGCGGACCGGCTTCGAGGCCAAGGCCGCCGAGTTCAAGGACATCCTCAAGATCGGCCGCACCCAGTTGCAGGACGCGGTACCGATGACGCTGGGCCAGGAGTTCTCCACCTACGCGGTGATGATGGAGGAGGACGAGGCGCGGCTGCGCGAGGCGCGCGCCCTGATCCAGGAGGTCAACCTGGGCGCCACCGCCATCGGCACCGGCATCAACTCGCCCGCCGGCTACGCCGAGCTGGCCTGCCGCCACCTGGCCGACATCAGCGGCATCCCGGTGATCAAGTCGCCCAACCTGGTCGAGGCCACCCAGGACACCGGAGCCTTCGTGCAGCTGTCGGGCGTGCTCAAGCGGGTGGCCACCAAGCTGTCCAAGACCTGCAACGACCTGCGCCTGCTGTCCAGCGGGCCGCAGGCCGGCTTCGGCGACATCCGGCTGCCGCCGCGCCAGGCCGGCTCGTCCATCATGCCGGGCAAGGTCAACCCGGTGATTCCGGAAGTGATGAACCAGGTCGCCTACGAGGTGATCGGTAACGACATGACCGTGACCATGGCCTCGGAGGCCGGGCAACTGCAGCTCAACGCCTTCGAGCCGATCATGGGCTGGAGCCTGTACAAGAGCATCCAGCACCTGTCCAACGCCTGCCTCACCCTGCAGGCGCATTGCGTGTCCGGCATCGAGGCCAACCACGAGCTGCTCGCGCGCCGGGTGCGCGAGTCGGTGACGCTGGTGACCGCGCTCAACCCGATCATCGGCTACGAAAAGGCGGCGATGATCGCCAAGACCGCCATCGCCACCGGCGCCCCCATCGACGAAGTCGCCGAATCGCTGGGCATCCTGACGCGCGAGCAGATGGAAGCCCTGCTGGTCCCCGAAAGGCTGACCCAGCCGATGCGGCTGGAAGGCGGCGACGAAAAGGTCGGCTGAACATCGCTGCGACCCGGCGAGGGTGTGCGTCTGCGTTCGCGGACTCCCGCAGGGCACCGGATCCCCGCCGCTGCGCGTGCGGATGAACGGGGGCGGCCGGATTCGGGTATTCCCGCAACGCCGAATGCCTAGAATTTCGTTTTCAGTTCACCCCAAACCGAGTTCCCTGAGGAGGTCCCCATGAAGAAGGTTCTGCTGGCCGCCACCCTGGCCGCCGCCACCGCCACCGCCACCACCGGCACCGCGTTCGCGCAGGCCACCGACACCATCGCCAAGGCCAAGTCCACCGGCTCGGTCACCATGGGCGTACGCGAGTCGTCGGGCGCCCTGTCGTACACGCTGGGCGACGGCAAGTACGCCGGCTTCCACGTGGAGATCTGCCAGCGCATCCTGGCCGAACTGGAAAAGCAGGCCGGCAAGAAGCTGGAGGTCAGGTACCAGCCGGTCACCTCGCAGAACCGCATCCCGCTGGTGCAGAACGGCACGGTGGACATCGAGTGCGGCTCCACCACCAACAATGCCGCCCGTGCCAAGGACGTCGGCTTCCTGAACACCACCTACGTCGAGGAAGTGCGCATCGCCGTCAAGGCCAACTCGGGCATCAAGGGCATCGCCGACCTGAAGGGCAAGACGATCGCCACCACCACCGGCACCACGTCCGTGCAGCACCTGCGCAAGCACGAGCGCGCCAACGGCGTCGACTTCAAGGAGGTGTTCGGCAAGGACCACGCCGACAGCTTCCTGCTGATGGAATCGGGCCGCGCCGACGCCTTCGTGATGGACGGCTCCATCCTGGCCGGCAACATTGCCAACGCCAAGAACCCGGCCGACTTCAAGATCGTCGGCGAGGTGCTCAACGTCGAGCCCATCGCCATCATGATCCGCAAGGACGACGCCGGCCTGAAGAAGCTGGGCAACGACGTGATCGCCGGCCTGGTCAAGAGCGGCGAGATGAACAAGCTATGGGACAAGTGGTTCCTGCAGCCGATCCCGCCCAAGAACGTGAAGGTCGGCCTGGCCCTGTCGGAGAGCACCAAGGACGCCTGGGCCAACCCCAACGACAAGCCGATGGAAGACTACGCCAAGAAGTAAGCCGAGCTGGCGCCCAGGACCCCTGACCGATGCCTTCGGCAGGGGTCTTGTTTTTGAGGGGCGCCCGGCGGCGGATGCGGCGGGGCGTCAAGAAGACGAAGAGGAGGAGCGCATGGCCTGGAACTGGCAGGTCTTCTGCAAGGAGACCACCACCGGAGAGACCGTCACGGGCTGCTTCGGCCGCGGCGGCGACGAGACCTACCTGAACTGGATCGTCTCGGCCTGGGGCTGGACGCTCACCGTCTCGCTGCTCGCGCTGCTGGTGGCGCTGCTCACCGGGCTGGTGATCGGCACCGTCCGCACCCTGCCCGACAAACCCTGGCTGGTGCGCCTGGGCAATGCCTGGGTCGAGCTGTTCCGCAACATCCCGCTGCTGGTGCAGATCTTCCTGTGGTACTTCGTCATCCCCGGCATCTTTCCGGTGATGAAGGACGTGCCCTCCATCGTGCTGGTGGTCATGGCGCTGGGCCTGTTCACCTCGGCCCGCATCGCCGAGCAGGTGCGCGCCGGCATCCAGGCGCTGCCGCGCGGGCAGCGCTACGCCGGCCTGGCACTCGGGCTGAGCACCCTGCAGACCTACCGGTACGTGCTGCTGCCCATGGCGCTGCGCATCATCATTCCGCCGATGACCAGCGAGTCCATGAACATCATGAAGAACTCCTCGGTCGCGTTCGCGGTGTCGATCACCGAGCTGACCTTCTTCGCCATGCAGTCGGGCGAGGAGACCGCGGCGCCGGTCGAGATGTACCTGGCCGTGACGGTGCTGTACGCGTTCTCGGCGCTGGTCATCAACCGCATCATGGCCTTCATCGAGGCCCGGTCGCGGGTGCCGGGCTTCGTCGCTGCGGGCGGCATGGCGGGGGGCCACTAGATGCTCGGCAACCTCGACCTGTCCTTCTTCAGCTGGCAACTGCTGGCGCCGTTCGTCTACAAGGGCTTCGTCTTCAGCCTCTGGCTGACGGTGGTGGCCACCATCGGCGGCATCGCGTTCGGCACCGTGCTGGCGCTGATGCGGCTGTCCGGCATGAAGGCCTTCGAACTGCCGGCCGCAGCGTACGTCAACACCATGCGCTCGATTCCGCTGGTGATGGTGCTGCTGTGGTTCTTCCTGCTGATCCCGTTCCTGATCGGCCGGCACATCGGCGCCGAGATGTCGGCGGTGATCACCTTCGTTGCCTTCGAGGCGGCGTACTTCTCCGAGATCGTGCGCGCCGGCATCCAGTCCATCCCGCGCGGGCAGGTCAATGCCGGCTATGCGATGGGCATGACCTACGGCCAGAACATGCGGCTGATCATCCTGCCGCAGGCCTTCCGCAACATGCTGCCGGTGTTCCTGACGCAGACCATCATCCTGTTCCAGGACACCTCCCTGGTCTATGCCATCGGTGCCTACGACATGCTCAAGGGCTTCGAGACCGCCGGCAAGAACCTGGGCCGCCCCGTGGAGGCCTACCTGCTGGCCGCCATCCTGTATTTCCTGATGTGCCTGGGCCTGTCGTGGCTGGTGCGCCGCGTGCAGCTGAAGGTACAGATCATCCGTTGAGCGAGGCCCGTTCCATGAGCGACAGACCCATGATCGAAATCAACAACGTCTCCAAGTGGTACGGCCCGGTGCAGGTGCTGGAGAACTGCTCGGTGCGCATCGACAAGGGCGACGTGGTGGTCGTGTGCGGGCCGTCCGGCTCCGGCAAGTCCACCCTGATCAAGGCGGTGAATGCGCTGGAGCCGATCCAGAAGGGCACCATCACCGTCGACGGCATCGCCGTCAACGACCCCAGGACCGACCTGCCCAAGCTGCGCAGCCGCGTCGGCATGGTGTTCCAGCACTTCGAGCTGTTCCCGCACCTGTCGGTGACCGAGAACCTGACGCTGGCGCAGATCAAGGTGCTGGGCCGCAGCGCCGACGAAGCGAAGGCGCGCGGGCTGAAGATGCTCGACCGCGTCGGCCTGATGGCGCACAAGGACAAGTTCCCCGGCCAGCTGTCCGGCGGCCAGCAGCAGCGCGTGGCCATCGCCCGCGCGCTGTCGATGGACCCGATCGTCATGCTGTTCGACGAGCCCACTTCGGCGCTCGACCCCGAGATGGTCGGCGAGGTGCTGGACGTGATGGTCAACCTGGCCCGGGAGGGCATGACCATGATGGTGGTCACCCACGAGATGGGCTTCGCCCGCAAGGTGGCCAACCGCGTGATCTTCATCGACATCGGCGGCCGCATCCTGGAAGACTGCAGCAAGGACGACTTCTTCGACAACCCCGACGCCCGGCAGGCGCGGACCAAGGAATTCCTGAACAAGATCCTGGCGCACTAGCGTTGCCGCCTGCCTGAACCTCGTCGGGGGCGCCGACAGGCTCAGCCAGCGGGAGTTTTCCGGACGGCCCCGCGGCGGCGGCGGCCACGCCTCGCATCCGTCGTCTGGGACAATCGGTTCCCATGTCCGACAGTTTCACCATCACGCGCCCCGACGACTGGCACCTGCACGTGCGCGATGGCGCGGCCATGGCCACGGTGGTGCCGCATTCGGCAGCCCAGTTCGGGCGGGCGATCGTCATGCCCAACCTGAAGCCGCCGGTGACCACCGCCGCCCAGGCCGCCGCCTACCGGGCCCGCATCCTCGAGGCCGTCCCCAAGGGCATCGACTTCGAGCCACTGATGACGCTGTACCTCACCGACAGGCTGCCGCCGGACGAGATCCGGCGCGCGCGCGAGGCCGGGGTGGTGGCCGTCAAGCTCTACCCGGCCGGCGCCACCACCCACAGCGACGCCGGCGTCACCGACATCCGCAAGGCGCATCCCGCGCTGGAGGCGATGCAGCGCGAAGGCCTGCCGCTGCTGGTGCACGGCGAAGTGACCTCCCCCGAGGTGGACCTGTTCGACCGGGAGGCGGTGTTCATCGAGCAGCAGCTCATCCCGCTGCGGCGCGACTTCCCCGGGCTGAAGATCGTGATGGAGCACATCACCACGCGGGAGGCCGCCCAGTACGTGCGCGACTCGGATGCGCTCACGGCGGCGACCATCACCGCGCACCACCTGCTGTACAACCGCAACGCGATCTTCACCGGCGGCATCCGCCCGCACTACTACTGCCTGCCGGTGCTCAAGCGCGAGACGCACCGGCTGGCACTGGTCGAAGCCGCGGTCTCGGGCAACCCGAAGTTCTTCCTCGGCACCGACAGCGCGCCGCACCCGGCGCACCTGAAGGAGCACGCCGGCGGCTGCGCCGGCTGCTACACCGCGCATGCGGCGATGGAGCTGTACGCCGAGGCCTTCGAAGCCGCCGGCGCGCTCGACAGGCTGGAGGGCTTCGCCAGCTTCCACGGCGCCGATTTCTACGGACTGCCGCGCAACACCGGCACGCTGACGCTGCAGCGCACCGAGTGGACGGTGCCCGACGCCTACGCCTTCGGCGATGCGCAGCTCAAGCCACTGCGGGCCGGCGAGACGCTGCGGTGGAAGGCGATCTAGCGGCGCTGGACTGGCGCTCGCCCTGGCTGGCCGGCTGGCAGGAGCCGGGCGAGCGGGTGGCCGCCCGGGTCGCCCGGGGATCTTCGGTCGCGCAGGCCCTGAACGCCGAGCCGGGGTCGCCGGTGCGCTTCGTCGCCCAATCGCGGCTCCCGGAGGGCGAGCCCTACGAGCGTTTCGTCTTCGAATGCGCAGCCTGCCCCACCCGCGACAACCTGCACGACTTCTACAACGGCCTGTGCTGGCTGCGCATGCCGCGGGCCAAGCGCCGGCTGAACGCGCTGCAGGCGCAGCAGATCGATCGCGACGGCATCGGTGGCCGCCGCGGACCGGTGCGCGATGCGATCACCGTCTTCGACGAGAACGGCGCCCTGCTGGATGCACCGCCGCCGCTGTGGGACGCACTGCTGGCGCGCGACTGGCAAGCCTTGTTCATCGGCCTGCGCCCGCTCTGGGCGCAGGCGCGCGTGCGGGTGTTCGGCCATGCGCTGCTGGAGAAACTGGCCCGGCCGCGCAAGGACCTGACCGCCCATGTCTGGGCCGAACCGTGCCCCCTGGCAACGCCGGAGGAGGCCGATGCGTGGCTGTCCTTGCGCTGCACGCCCCAGCGGCTGGCGGACAAGCCGTTCACCCCGCTGCCGGTGCTGGGCATTCCCGGCTGGTGGCCGGAGAACCAGAACTTTTCCTGGTACGCCGACTCGACGGTCTTCCGGCCGCGGCGGCGCTGAAACAGGGCAGAATTCCGGCCTCGTGCACTGGCCCAGCCTCTTGATTTCGGCCGCCGGCCACCTCATCTTCGCGCGGCAAACCCTCGTCAACGGAGCCTTATGAAACGCATCGTCCTGTTCCTGGCCACCAACCTCGCCGTCGTGGTGGTGCTGGGGATCGTCGCCAGCCTGCTGGGCGTGAACCGCTACCTGACGGCCAACGGGCTGAACCTGGGCGCGCTGCTGGGCTTCGCCTTCGTCATGGGCTTCGGCGGCGCCTTCATCTCGCTGCTGCTGTCCAAGCCGATCGCCAAGTGGAGCTCGGGCGTGCAGGTCATCGACGGCACCGGCTCGGCCGACGAGGCCTGGATCGTCGAGACGGTGCGCCGCTTCGCCGACAAGGCCGGCATCGGCATGCCCGAAGTCGGCATCTTCCCCGGCGAGCCCAACGCCTTCGCCACCGGCGCCTTCAAGAACAGTGCGCTGGTCGCCGTGTCCACCGGCCTGCTGCAGGGCATGACCCGGGACGAGGTGGAGGCGGTGATCGGCCACGAGGTGGCCCACATCGCCAACGGCGACATGGTGACCATGACGCTGATCCAGGGCGTGATGAACACCTTCGTGGTGTTCCTGTCGCGCGTGATCGGCTACATCGTCGATGGCTGGCTCAGCCGCGGCGAGCAGCGCTCGGGCCCCGGCATCGGCTACTTCGTCACCACCATCGTGCTGGACATCCTGCTGGGCTTCCTGGCCGCCATCATCGTGGCCTGGTTCTCGCGCCAGCGCGAATTCCGCGCCGACCGCGGCTCGGCCGACCTGATGGGCCGGCGCCAGCCCATGATCAACGCCCTGGCGCGCCTGGGCGGCATGGTGCCCGGCGAACTGCCCAAGAGCCTGCAGACCGCCGGCATCACCTCCGGCGTGGGCAAGCTGTTCTCCACCCATCCGCCGATCGAGGAACGCATCGCGGCGCTGCAGCAGGCGCAGGGCTGAAGAGAGGGCCCCTGGCGCCCGCCCTTTGATGTCATCCCGGCGAAAGCCCACTGCTGTCCGGGATCCATTTTTCAGAGCAGCAAAGGCTGGATCTGCCTGATGTAAGCCTGTTGCTGTCTTCGTCGTAGCCAGGCTGATTGCTGCTCTTGGACCGGCAGCATCAAACAGTGCCTGAGCTCGGCCAGCACTTGCCACAGGGACGTTTGAGGTCGGTGCCGGTTGCGGTACAGCAGGACCAGCAGGTACACGATCAGCGCCACCAGCAGTTGGATGTGCACCGCGTTGTGGCTGCGACCGAGATAGCGCTTGACCTGCAGGTGCTGCTTGATCCACTTGAACAGTAACTCGATCTTCCAGCGATCCTTGTACAGCTGGGCGATCTGGCTGGCTGGGCTGTGGATGTCATTGGTCAGCAGCCATATCGGCGCGTCGTCCTCCCGGGCCACCTGAATGTGCGGCGCACGAGACCGGCGTATGAGTTGCGGTGTCCTGCCCTGTTGGCCTTGTACTTGAAGCGCTCCAAGGCATCACCGAGGATCACGCCCCGGTGGGCCGGCTCTATGGGGAGTTGGCGTACCTGGACCAACCCAATGTTGGTCTTGGCACGGGTGACGAAGCGCGCACCCTTGCGCTCGATTCGGTGCCACCAGTTGTAGTCGCAGTAGGCTTTGTCAAAGACGTAGGTGGCTCCCGGCTCGATCGGCAGCTTCCTGCCTTCGTCCAGGTCGTTGATGTTCACTGGGGTGACGCTCTGGTGCACCGGGCTGCCTGTCTTGGCGGCAAACAGCACGTGCAGCTTCAAGCCGCGATCCCGGGTGGCACTGGCACGGGTCCAGTCGAAGCCGCGCCCGGTCAGCCGGATGGTGGTGGAGTCCAGCAAGTACAGCATCAGGTCGCGTTGGCCGCGAATGGACCGGCCGGCCTGCTTCATGAGCGCGGCAGCCGTGGCGGCAAAGGGCAACGGGCTGCGCTTGGCGTTTGCATCGGCCAGCGTCGAGCGCCGGATCGGCTGCGCATGCAAGTGGTAATGCACGCGCAGGTGCGGGTTGAAGCTGGCCTCCAGCGTGCGCAGACTGTCTGCCCCACTGAGCTGCGCGCACGTCATGGCCAGCAGATGGTGACGACTGGTGAACCCCTTGCAATAGCGGTCGGCCTTGTGCGCGCTCACAGCCGCATCGAAAGTTGCCCAAGGAATCAGTTGCACCACTTGATGCACTCGGCTTAAGCTGAACATGTTGCGTCTCCTGGTTGCTTGTTGAGGTCGCACTCGGGGTCTAACCCCCATCAGCCAGGAGCCGCAACACCTTTCACCTGCGCCGCTTCACGCGCGCGCCAAATTCCATCCAGCTGTATGCCCCTGTGATCCAGCACTGGCGCGGCCTAAAGCTCATCCAGTACTGGATAAAGTCGCCCCCACGCACCTGTGGCGTTTTCACCAATGAAAACGCCGCTCCACAGAGCGGCGTTTCCGGACAGCAGTGGGCGAAAGCCGGGATCCACCTCCTGCCGCTGAACTACACCGCGGGAGGTGGATTGCGGCTCAAGGCCGCAATGACATGCTTGAAACGCGTTCCGGAGCGCGTCTAGCCCTCCAGCTGCTTGACTTCCGCCGCGCCCAACCCGTACATCTCGGCAAACTCCTGCGCCGTCTTGCCGCTGGCCGTGAAGGCGCGGCGCAGGGCTTCCGCGCGGGCGCTCTTCTGTCCGAGCGCCATCAGCGCCTCCTCCAGCAGGCCGCGGGCCGGTTCCGGCGCAGCGCCGAAGCGCTCCCGGTAGCCGTCGCGCCCCAGCCCGGACCGGTCGATGGCCTGTACCAGCTGCGCAACTGCACGCTGGCGTGCCGCCGGCTCCTGGGGCGTGGAACTCTTGCGCCGGTACAGCTCGACGATCGCGTGGTGCACGTGCTCCGGCGCGATCGGCTCCAGCGGCCGTCCTTGCAGGTCGTGCCGCGGCAAGCCGGACGCCACCGCTTCGAGGTAGCGGTTGGAGCGGGTGTGCAGGCCCAGCGCCACCTTCAGCCCGTCGGCCGGCAAACGGTCCGGATGGGCCGCGACCAGGTCCTCGAACACCCCCAGCTTGAGCGGCAGGAAGCGCACCCCGAACAGCCCCGGGTAGAGCTCGAACAGCGTGTGCAGCAGGGGGTGGATGCTGCGCGCAGGCTTCTGGCGCCGCGCCTTGCCGGCGGCCGGGCCGGGTGCTGCCGCGGCCGGCGCCTGCGCGGCCGGAGTGGGGGCGGGCGGTGCCGGCGGAGTCTTGTCGTCGGTTTCGTTCATGTCTTCGCTTCTTCGATGCCGGAGCGGCCCGCGATGCGGCATGCCACCGCCTCGCCGACCCGGATGCCGTCCACGCCGGCCGACAGGATGCCACCGGCGTAGCCGGCGCCTTCGCCGGCCGGATACAGGCCGCGCAGGTTCAGGCTCTGGAAATCCTCGCCGCGCGGGATGCGCACCGGCGACGAAGTGCGCGTCTCGACGCCGGTCAGCACGGCATCCGGCCGGTCGAAGCCCGCGATCCTGCGCCCGAAAGCCGGCAGCGCCTCGCGCAGCGCCTCGATCGCATAGGGCGGCAGGGCAGGGTGCAGGTCGCCGAGCTTCACCCCCGGCTGGTACGAGGGCAGCACGTCGCCGAATTGCGAGGACGGCCGGCTGGCGACGAAGTCGCCCACCAGCTGGCCGGGCGCGTCGTAGTTGCCGCCGCCCAGCTCGAAGGCACGCGACTCCAGCTCGCGCTGCAGCGCCACGCCGGCGAGCGGCCCGCCGGGATAGTCGCCGGGCTCGATCGCCACCACGAGGCCGGCGTTGGCGTTGCGCTCGTTGCGCGAGTACTGGCTCATGCCGTTGGTGACCACGCGCCCCGGCTCCGAGGTCGCGGCCACCACGGTGCCGCCCGGGCACATGCAGAAGCTGTAGACGGCGCGGCCGTTGGCGGCGTGGTGCACCAGCTTGTAGTCGGCGGCGCCCAGCAACGGGTGGCCGGCGTGCCGGCCCCAGCGGGCGCGGTCGATCATTCCCTGCGGGTGCTCGATGCGAAAGCCGATCGAGAACGGCTTGGCTTCCAGCCGCACGCCGCGCGCGTGCAAGGCCTCGAAGGTGTCGCGCGAACTGTGCCCCAGGGCCAGCACCGCGTGGTCGGCGCGCAGCTCGGAAGTGGCGCCGGTGTCCTGGTGCAGCACCGCCAGGCCGCGCAGCGCGCCGTCCTCGATCCGGAAGTCGGTGACGCGCTGCTGGAAACGCACCTCGCCGCCCAGCGCGATGATCTGCTCACGCAGGTTCTCCACCACCTTCACCAGCTTGAAGGTGCCGATGTGCGGGTGCGCGACGGACAGGATCTCCTCGGGCGCGCCGGCCTGGACGAACTCGCGCATCACCTTGCGGCCCAGGAAGCGCGGGTCCCTGATCTGGCTGTACAGCTTGCCGTCGGAGAAGGTGCCGGCGCCGCCCTCGCCGAACTGCACGTTGCTCTCGGGCTGCAGCTCGCGCCTGCGCCACAGGCCCCAGGTGTCGCGGGTGCGCTGCCGGACCGGCTTGCCGCGCTCCAGCACGATCGGTTTCAGGCCCATCTGCGCCAGCACCAGCGCGGCAAAGATGCCGCACGGGCCGAAGCCGATGACCACCGGCCGCAGCGGCGGTGCCTGCGCAGCGAGGACGGGCGGCCGCCAGGCCATGTCGGGCGTGGCGGCGACATGCGGGTGCGAGGCCAGGCGCTGCAGCGCGGCGGTTTCGGCCGCTGCGTCGGCGAGGGCCAGGTCCACGATGTAGACCGCCTGCAGCTCGGCCTTGCGCGCGTCGAAGCTGCGCTTGAACACCTCCAGCCGCGCGATGGCGTCCGGCGCCAGGCCCAGCAGGATGGCCGCGGCGGCGCGCAGCGCCGGTTCAGGGTGTTCGGCCTGCGACAGGGGCAGCTTGAGTTCGGAGATGCGGATCACGGCTTGTGTTCATCAAGCAGTCCGCCTGCAGGATGCCGGCGGGTCCGGGATAATACGCGGCGTGAAGCACGCCAGGCCGCCGCTGGTGCGATCGCGGAAACGCGGCACTGGAGGAAGGTCCGGACTGCACAGGGCAGCGTAGCAGGCAACACCTGTCCACCGCGAGGTGAGGATCAGAGCAACAGAGACGAGTCGGCGCATCCCCCAGGGGCGCGCCGGGTGAAACGGGCAATCTCTACGCGCAGCAATACCAAGTAGGCCGACGTCGACCTGGTCCCGGGGAGTCGGCGGGTAGGTAGCACCGAGCCGGTGGGGCGACCCCCGGCCCAGAGGAATGGCGGCCACGGCGCGGGCAACCGCGCCGCACAGAATCCGGCCTATAGGGGTGCTTCACATCAAAAAGCCGGAGCCCTGGCGGGCCCCGGCTTTTTGATGTGGGTTTCTGATCGGTTGGGCATGGACCGGCAAAGCCGGATCCATGCCCAAAGGGTGTTCGCGCTGCATGCTATTCCGCGCGAACGGTTCGACCTGCGGTCGGAGAAATCGGGGTCGGATACGAATTTCCGGCGGCGTCTTCAGGCCAGTCCCAGCGCCTGGATGCGCTGTACGTGGGCCAGCAGCGAGCGCTGCGCCAGCGGCCACACGCGCGGCGGGACGTCGTCGTAGGCGAGCGGGACCCAGTCTTCGAGCGAGCCGCCGGGGCGGGCGCGCATGGCGGCGATGACCTTGGCTTCGCGCTGCAGCCGGTGGGCCTTGAGCCGGGCGATGGCGCCGCGGGCCGATCCCAGCACGTGGCCGTGGGCCGGCAGGATGAATTCGATGCCGTGCTGCACGCAGGCGGCATCCAGGCGGTCCAGCGAATCGAGGTAGGCGGTCATTTCGCCGTCGGGCGGATCGACCACCGTGGTGCTGCCGTTGAGGACGTGGTCGCCGGAGAACAGCAGGCCGTCCTCCAGCAGCACCAGGCACAGGTGGTTGGCGGCGTGACCGGGCGTGTGGATCACCTGCAGGTGGTGCACGTTGCCTTCGGGCCCCTCGAGCGCCAGCACCTCGCCGTCGTCCAGCGCCCGGTCGGGCGTGAAGCTGCTGCCCGGCCGGGCGGTGGGCTGCGAGGGCAGGCCCAGGACGGGCGGCTGGCCTTCGCACATCGCCTGCAGGGGCTTCGCGCCCGGCGAGTGGTCCGGGTGCGAATGGGTGCACACGATCATCCGGATGTCGCCGCCGGCGGCCTGCCACAGCTTGCGCAGGTGCTCCGGGTCGTCCGGGCCCGGGTCGATGGCGACGTGGCCGGTGGCGGCGTCGCCGACCAGGTAGCTGTTGGTGCCCGGCCCCGTCATGAAGCCCGGATTGGGCGCCGTCAGGCGCTGCACGTTCTTCAGCAGCGCCACGGGCCTGTCGCTCTGCCAGTCGAGGTGGTGGACGATCTGGCCGTCGGGCGAGACCAGCTGCAGCTCGCCATAGGGCGTGTCCTGCTCCATGAAGCGGGCTTCCTGCCCGCCCAGCCAGCCGGCGCGCGGGCAGCTGCGCCAGAGCGGCTCCTCGTTCGTGCAGGCGGCCAGCACCGCGTCGACGCTGTCGAAGCGGCGCAGCCGCTCCAGCGTGCGGATGGTCGGGAAGATCATGAAGAAGCTGCCGGCCTCGTGCCGGGCCAGCGCGTCGGCCGGGCGCACCCACACCGGCTCGAACTGCTCGGCCTCGTCGGCCCGGGGCTCCTGCCCTTCGGGCATGCGCGCCACCAGGAAGGGCACGTCGAAGCGGCGCGGCAGGTCGCGGTCGGTGACCCAGTGCGCCAGCACGAACACCTGCTCGGCGGCGAGGGTCAGGCCGCGGGCACGGCATTGCTCGGCGAAGGGGCCCCGCCGGTCCAGCGCGGCGACGTCGGCGTGGCCGGCAAAGCGGCCGTCGGCGTGGCGGGCCAGCAGCACGCCCAGCTCCTCGAAGCTCTCGCGGATGGCGGCGATGGCCTGGGTCAGGTGCAGGTCGCTCTGGGTCGGCCGGCGCGCCGCGATCGCATGCGCGGCGGCGTCCGCCGGGTCGATGCCGCCGCCGGGGAACACGTAGGCGCCGGGCGCGAAACTGGCCGAAGCCGAGCGGCGCGTCATCAGCAGTTCCGGCCCCCGGTTCGTGTCCCGCATCAGCAGCACGGTGGCCGCGGCGCGGGTGGGAACGGGTTCGCGCTGCGGATGCAGCAGTTGGGTGGCTCTGACCATTGGGCCATTACAGCAGACAAGCCCGTGCCATTGCCGCCGCTGCCGCGATAATCCGGCCCATGCGGATCCGGTTCACCAAGATGCAGGGCGCGGGCAACGATTTCGTCGTGCTCGACGAGACCCGCCGCCGGCTGCAGCTGACGCCGGCGCAGTACCGCTTCCTGGCCGACCGCCATTTCGGCGTCGGCGCCGACCAGATCCTCTCGGTGCGGCCTTCGCCCGGGCCCGGCATCGACTTCGAGTACGTGATCCACAATGCCGACGGCGGCGAGGTCGAGCAGTGCGGCAACGGCGCGCGCTGCTTCGTGCGCTACGTGCGCGACAAGGGCCTGGCGGCGCGCGACACGCTGCGCGTGCAGACGCTGTCGGGCGTGATCGAGCCGCGCCTCAACCCGGACGGCCGCGTCACGGTGGACATGGGCCCGCCGGTGTTCGAGCTGGCGGCCATCCCCTTCGATGCCGAGGGCCTGCAGCCGCAGGCCGCCGGCGACTGGCAGAAGTGGCCGCTGGTGCTGGGCGAGGGCGCCGCCGGCTCGCCGGTCGCCGTGGCCGTGCTGTCCATGGGCAACCCGCATGCAGTGCAGGAGGTCGCGGACGTGGAGGCCGCGCCCGTGGCCGGCCAGGGCCCGCTGATCGAGACGCACGCGCGCTTTCCGCGCCGCGTCAATGCCGGCTTCATGGAATACGTCGACCGCGGCCGCATCCGCCTGCGGGTGTGGGAGCGCGGGGCCGGCGAGACGCTGGCCTGCGGCACCGGCGCGTGCGCGGCCGTGGTGGCCGGCATCCGCCTGGGCCGGCTGGACCCGCGCGTGGACGTGGAGACGCGCGGCGGCCGGCTCACCATCGAGTGGGCCGGCGGCGATGCGTCCGTGTTCATGACCGGCCCGGCCGCGACCGTGTTCGAAGGCGAGATCGAGGTACCCGAATGACCCATCCCATCCCCAGCGTGCCCCCCATCACCGAAGACGACATCGCCGACTACCTGGCCAACTCGCCCGACTTCTTCGAGCGCCACGCGCAGCTGCTGGCCAGCGTGCAGCTGACCAGCCCGCACGGCAACCGCGCCGTCAGCCTGCAGGAGCGGCAGGCCGAGATGCTGCGCGAGAAGATCAAGGCGCTCGAGCACCGCATCATGGACATGGTGCGGCACGGCAACGAGAACGTGGTGATCGCCGACCGGTTGCACCGCTGGACGCGCAACATCATGCTGGTGAGATCCAGGCACGCGCTGCCGGCCACCATCGCCTCGGAGATCATGACCCAGTTCATGGTGCCGCAGGTCGCGATCAAGGTCTGGGACGTGGCGGCGCCCTTCGCGGCCGAGGATTTCGCCACCGGCGTGACGGAGGACGCCAAGAGCTTCGCTTCGTCGCTCACCCAGCCGTATTGCGGCGTCAATTCCGGCTTCGAAGCGGTGAACTGGCTGCAGGACAAGGCCATGGCCATGTCGGTGGCGATGCTGCCGCTGCGCGCGGACGGGCTGCCCAGCGCGGCGCGCGCGTTCGGCATGCTGGTGCTGGCCTCGCCCGACCCGCAGCGCTTCGCTGCCGGCATGGGCACCGACTTCCTGGAGCGCATGGCCGACCTGGCGGCCGCGGCGCTCTCGCGCCTGCGCGACGAATAGCGATGCAGACCGACGACGCGGCCCTGGTCGAGCAGTACCTGGAGCACGTGCGCGTCGGCAAGCGCCTGGCGCAGCGCACCGTCGAACTCTATGCGCTGGACCTGCACAAGCTCCAGCAGCACGCCGCCGAAGCCGGCGTCGGCCTGGCGCGTGTGCAGAACGCGCACGTGCGGCGCTGGGTGGCGCAGATGCACGGCGCCGGGCGCAGCGGGCGCGGCATTGCATTGATCCTGTCCGGCTGGCGCGGCTTCTATGCGTGGCTGGGCCGCAATGGCAGGGTGGCCAGCAACCCGGTGCAGGACGTGCGCGCGCCCCGGTCGCCGCGGCCGCTGCCCAAGGCGCTGGGCGTCGACGACGCCATGCAGCTGGCCGAACACCAGGACGCGCAGGCCGACCCCGCGCTGGAAGCGCGCGATGCCGCCATCGTCGAGCTGCTGTACGGCTGCGGACTGCGGGTCGGCGAACTGGTGGGGCTCGATGTCACCGCCAGCGCGGCGGCGCGCGGCTGGGTCGACCTGCAGGCGGCGGAGGCCCACGTGCTGGGCAAGGGCAGCAAGCGGCGCACGGTGCCGATCGGCCGCAAGGCGGCGCAGGCCCTCCAGCGCTGGCTGGCGCTGCGGCCGCAGCTGGCCGGCGAAGCGCCGGCGCTGTTCACGGGCCGCGGCGGCAAGCGTCTGTCGGCGCAGGCGATCTGGCTGCGCCTGCGCCAGCGCAGCCTGCGCGCGGGCCTGGCCACGCCGGTCCACCCGCACATGCTGCGGCACTCCTTCGCCAGCCACGTGCTGCAGTCCAGCGGCGACCTGCGCGCCGTGCAGGAGCTGCTGGGCCACGCCAACATCGCCACCACGCAGGTCTACACGCGCCTCGATTTCCAGCACCTGGCTGCCGCGTACGACGCGGCGCACCCGCGGGCGAAGACGAAGAGAGCAAGCGACTAGGGGCTGCCCTTAGTGCGCTGATCTTGGCTGGCTCAACGTCTAACAGGCGTGTGTTCACGCACCAGCATCGCCTTCCAGGTCCCGTGTACAAGGGTCTTGAGCGGATCAGCGTTGCTTTCAGCTGCAATGCAGGAAACCGACTGCAAGCGCGACTGTGCCGTGGTTTGGCGCCACCTAGCATGACGGCCCAGAGCAATAAGGGAAGACCATTCATGCATAGTTCAATCGGGGTTTTTGTGGTCGCACCTGTGCTGCTTTGCTGGGGATTCGAAAACCTGGTGCGAACGACGCCCTCCGGGTTGCGCATCGTCGGCAGCACGCCACGGCTGGCAGACGCGGCCGTCAGCCTGACGCAAGTGCGGGCGGACGTGGTGGTCGTCGACGCCGATGAGCCGATGCACGCCGAGACACTGCGCGGCGTGAGCCGTGACTATCCCATCGTGCTTCTAGTTCCCGAGCGCGAGCTGGGCAACGCGTCGCACTGGCGGCAGGCGGGCGCCCATGCCGTGCTGCCGCGGGGCGCTTCCCCGGCGAAGCTGCTGCGTGCCGTCGGCACCGCCTGCGGTGCAGGCGTATCGGGCAGGTGCAATCTCGCCATGATCCATGTGCCGCAAGAGAGGGACGCGGAAGCCGAACATGACCGGATCGCCTCGCTCACGTTCCGGGAGCGGCAGTTGGTGTTCGCAGTGATCTGCTACAGCACGATGCCGGGCAAGGTCCTGGCAAGCCGCCTTTGCATCAGTGAGCACACCCTGCGCAACCATCTCACCTCCATCTACGGCAAGCTGGGCGTGCAGAACCGCCTCAGCCTGCACGAGTTCGCGCTGCGTCATCACCTCGACGAGGACGCGAAATTCGTATCCCGTGGTTGAGACCAAGGGACCGGAGTGCAGCAAGGCCCCGTTGCAGGACTTCGTCAAGCACGCTGGGCGCTCGGCCCTGCGCCGCTGCCTAACGGTTGAGCAAACGTAACAATTCCTGAGCCAGCCTTCTTTGCCGGCTGGCAGGCGCCGCAACGGCTGAGCGGCTCGTACCGGAGCAGAAATCTGCTCCGGCCCCAACTCGCGCATGAATCGCGCGTTCCAGGCACCTTCGGCACGTGAAATCCCTTCACTCGGGCTTGCCAATGCCTGTGAGGGATGAAACAGAACGCCAGATTCTCGTTACGTTACGGAAGGGCCACCGTCCAGCTGCACCGTCTTTTCCACCTAGAGTCCGCCCGCCTGTCGAGCTAGAAGCGCCATGCAGTTCCGGCCACGGGCTACGACAACCAAGTGGTGCGCCGATCCCGCGGTGCACCGCATCTAGGAGGAAATTGGATGCAAAGACGACTGTTCATTCGGAGTGGCTCGGCTGCCGTGGCGGCGGCCGCGCTATCGGCTTGCGGCGGCGGTGGAGAAGGGTCCGAAGGGGCCCTGACGGAGTCGCTGCTCGATGCCGAGGCGCGGGCTAACCCCAACAAGTGGAGGATCCCGGGACATGAGAAGGCCACGCCGGCACCGGCTCCCGCGCCCGACCCCACTCCCGCTCCCGCTCCCGCTCCCTCGGAGATCTACACCTTCCAGCAGGAATTCGAGAATCCATTGGCGCCGCTGCTGCGCGCAGACGGCGGGCCGTTCGACCCGTACTTCCAGTACTTCGGCGGCGACGCCCAGCCAGACGGCCCCAACGGCTACCGGTGGTGGAACGACGAGCTGCAGGTGTACACCACCAGCCGGTACACGCCCGCGCCCTACAACCCCTTCAAGGTCGCCAACGGCTGCGTGTCGATCAGCGGCATCCGCTCGACCTACTCGAGCTCGCCCAAGCCGTACCTGTCGGGCTCGCTGGACACGTCCAAGGGCGCCTGGTGGGACAGCCAGTCGGTGCGGGACGCCCGCGGCGGCTTCGAGCAGAAGTACGGCTACTGGGAGGCGCGGGTGCGCATTCCAAAGGACAAGGGCCTCTGGCCTGCGTTCTGGCTGACGGGCGGGATCACGTCCACCAGCAACGGCAAGATGGGCGAACTCGACATCTTCGAGTGCGTGGGTGACGGCAAGATCCACCAGACGGCGCACGACTGGTGGGCGTCGAGCCATCCGTACGAGACCAAGGGCTACGTCGCGCCGTTCGACTACTCGGCCGACTTCCACACCTACGGGCTGCTGTGGACCCCGACCGAGATCGCCTGGTACGTGGACGGCGTGGAAACCCACAAGGCGAGCGCCGGCATGGTGGCGCGCTACCGCGACCTGTGCGGCCCGATGTACCTGTGCTTCAACCTCGCGATCGGCGGCGGCTGGCCGGGTTCGCCCGACAGCAGCACGCGGTTCCCCGCGACGATGGACATCGACTACATCCGGGTTCGCGCCGCCTAACGCGCACTGGAGCGCCCGGGGTACGGATGGGGTGAGCAGACCCCGCCCCGGGCGCTGCGCCGCACGCGCGGTGCGGCGCCGCCCCGGTCAGGGCCCCACAGGGGGACAAACGTCCTATTCACGCCGCGCGACACCCCCGTTCCAATGCTGGTTGATGCTCACCCAAGCCCTCGGTCCAGCCAGCGGCCAATGCCTGGCAGACGCGGGCGCCTTGCCGCGCCGCGGGAAGGTTGCGATGGCGTTCGTCAACCTGGGCTGGGGCGGCGCAGAGATCTACGCCGTCTGGGGCATCGATGCCCTCGTGAAGGCGGGATACGACGTGACGCTCCTGACGCTGGGCGACGTCGATCTCGCGACCTTGAACCGGTGGTGCGGCACCTCGCTGCGCCCGAGCGATATTCAGGTGTGCCGGCCCCCTTACGGGCCGGCGCTTTTTCCGCTGCTGCGCGGCGCCGCCCTGCGCGCCGGCCTGTTCCAGCGCTTCTGCCGCCGTGTGGCGGGACAGTTCGACCTGCTCATCAGCGGCTACAACCCTTGCGACTTCGGCCGGCCCGCCGTGCACCTTATGCAGGATTTCGCCTGGAACGAGGAACTGCGCGAGGAGCTCGATCCCGCCCCGCGGGAAGGCTCGCGCCGGATCCACCGACCCGGCCGGCTGCGCACCGCGTATCTGCGCCTGGCCGCGTGGCTGAGCAAGCCTTCGGGCCGCAACCTGCTCGAAGGCCGGGATCTCTTTCTGACCAACTCCCAGTGGCTGGCCAACGTGTTCGAGCGCCGCTTCGGGCTGACGTGGCAGCGTGTGGTCTACCCGCCGGTCGTCTTCAACAGCCAGCCACTGCCGCATTCGCAACGCGACGACGGTTTCGTCATCCTGGGCCGCGTCGACCACGAGAAGCGGATCGAGCAGGCAATCGAGATCATCGGGCGCGTGCGCGAACTCGGCCATGACGTGCGCCTGCACATCGTCGGCGCGATCGACGAGAGCACGCCCTACGGCGCGAAGATCACCGCGCAGGTGCGCGCGCTCGCCGGCTGGGTGGTGCCCGAAGGCCGCCGGGTCGGCGTCGAGAAGGAGCGCATCCTGGTGCGCCACCGCTATGCGATCCATGCGCGCCCGGGCGAGGCCTTCGGCATCGGGGTCGCGGAGCTCGTCAAGGCGGGCTGCATCCCGTTCGTGCCGGCCTGCGGCGGTCCGGCCGAGATCGTCGGCCTGCCCGAGCTGTGCTGGTCCACCATCGACGAGGCCGTGCGACGCATCGACCGGGTGTTGCGCGACCCGCAACTGCAGGCGTCGCTACGGCGCCAGCTGGCGCAGCGCGGCGGGTGCTTCGGCGTGGACACGTTCCACCGCGAATTCCTCGCGCAGATCGAACACTTCGTCGAATGCCGCGCGGCCGCGGCATCCCCCTGAGGACGGCACCCTTGCGTCGCCGCCGTGATTGCGGCCTGCTGTCGGCCGCCGGGCCGCGGCCATGACCCGGTGCGGCCGCCTCGCTTTCAGTCATGGAGGTGGTCGCAGGTGCTGAAGCCCGCGAGCTTCACGATGGCGTCGCGCCGCGCGGCGGCGTAGTCGTTCTCGACCATCTCCTGGACGAGCTCGCCGATGCTGATTCGCGGGGACCAGCGCAGCTGCTCGTGCGCCTTGCTCGGGTCGCCCAGCAGGCTATCGACCTCGGCCGGCCGGAAGTAGCTCGGATCGACCCGCACGATGGTGTCGCCCACCTTGCATCGGGCCCGCGATCCGCGTGTCGCCGCCACCACGCCGACCTCGTCCGCTCCGTTGCCGCGGAACTCCAGCGTGATCCCCAGCTCGCCCGCGGCGAGCTCGAGGAACTGCCGCACGCTGTGCTGCCGCCCGGTGGCGATGACGAAGTCGTCCGGCCGTTCCTGCTGCAGCATCAGCCACTGCATCTCCACGTAGTCGCGGGCGTGCCCCCAGTCGCGCAGCGCCGACAGGTTGCCCAGGTAAAGGCAGTCCTGCAGGCCCAGCGCGATCCTGGAGACGGCCCGCGTGATCTTGCGGGTGACGAAGGTCTCGCCGCGGTTCGGGCTCTCGTGGTTGAACAGGATGCCGTTGCAGGCATACATGCCGTAGGCCTCGCGGTAGTTGACCGTGATCCAGTACGCGTACAGCTTGGCCACCGCGTAGGGGCTGCGCGGATAAAACGGCGTGGTCTCCGTCTGTGGCGTGGCCTGCACCAGCCCGTAGAGTTCGGATGTGCTGGCCTGGTAGAAGCGCGACTTCTTCTCCAGCCCCAGGATGCGGATCGCCTCGAGCAGCCTCAGCGCGCCGAGCCCGTCGGTGTTGGCGGTGTATTCCGGCTGGTCGAAGCTGACCCCCACGTGGCTCTGGGCGCCGAGGTTGTAGACCTCGTCGGGCTGCACCTTCTGCAGCACGCGGATCAGGCTCGTGGCATCCGTCAGGTCGCCGTGGTGCAGGATAAACCGGCGGTCGGGCTGATGCGGATCCTGATACAGGTGATCGATGCGGTCGGTATTGAACAGCGACGAGCGGCGCTTGATGCCGTGCACCTCGTAGCCCTTCTTCAACAGGAATTCGGCCAGGTAGGCCCCGTCCTGTCCGGTGATGCCGGTGATGAGCGCGACTTTCCTGCTGGTCATGGGCGTGCCTCGGGGTGGAAGGGAGGAGCGGCGTAGGTGGCTTGCAGGCCTTCGGGCAGGGAGATGCGCGCGCGCCAGTTCAGGGCGTTCATGCGGCTCACGTCGAGCAGCTTGCGCGGGGTGCCGTCGGGCCGGCTGGCGTCGAACACGATCCGGCTGTGGCAGCCGGTGGTGCGCAGGACCAGGGCCGCCAGCTCCGCGATGCTCAGGTCCTGCCCCGTCCCGATGTTCACCAGGGGGCCGTCGTAGCCGGCCTCCATCAGGTGCACGCACGCATCGGCGAGGTCGTCCACGTGCAGGAACTCGCGGCGCGGGCGGCCGGAGCCCCACACCACGAACTCCGGGTCGCCGCGCAGGCGCGCTTCATGGGCCTTGCGCAGCAGGGCCGGCAGCACGTGTGCGGTCTGCAGGTCGTAGTTGTCGTTCGGCCCGTAGAGGTTGGTGGGCATCACGCTGACGTACTGCCGCCCGTGCTGCCGGTTGTAGCTCTCGCACAGTTTGATGCCGGCGATTTTGGCGATTGCGTAGGCCTCGTTGGTGGGCTCCAGCGGGCCGGTGAGGAGGTATTCCTCCCGGATCGGCTGCGGGCAGTCGCGCGGATAGATGCAGCTGGAGCCCAGGAACATCAGCCGCTGCACCCCGGCCCGGTGGGCGCCGTGGATCAGGCTGGTTTCGATCAGCAGGTTCTGCAGCAGGAAGTCGGCCGGCAGGCTGCTGTTGGCCAGGATGCCGCCCACCCTGGCCGCCGCGATGAACACGTAGGCCGGCCTGGCTGTCTGCAGGAAGTCCGCCACGGCCCTGGCGTCCGTGAGGTCCAGCTCGTCCCGCGTGCGCGTCACGACCTCGCCGTAGCCGCCGGCGCGAAGCCGGCGCATGAGCGCCGAGCCGACCATGCCGCGGTGGCCCGCGACGAAGACCGGGCGCTCGCGCAGCGAACCGGCCTCAGGGGCGGCCACGGGGAACCCCGATCACCACGATGCCGTCCTCGTCGAGGTAGCGGCCGGACTGCACCTCGGCGGGACCTGCGGCCGCCCCACCGGCTGGCGCACCAGCCAAAACGGGCGCTGCGGGCCCTCGTTCGCCGTCGGGAGCACGACCGAGCCGATGCCGGATACTTCCGCGCCGGCCGCGCGAGTGCCCCGTCCGCGCGGCCCACTTCCAGGCGGGCAGGCGCAAGGACCGGCCCAGTGCGATGGACATCAGCGCCAGCAGCAGCAGGTAGACCGCAGCCCGGACGGCCAGGTCGTGCAGCTGCGCTCCTCGAAACCCGGGCACCCAGCGCAGCGCGAGAAAGCAGCCCAGCACCGCCAGGACGCCGACTGCGGTCCAGCCGACGTAGGTCCGCGCCAGGCCCTGCTCGCGGGTGGCGGCCAGGACCATCCCGGAGAAGGCCAGTTCGCACAGCAGCCAGGAAGACAGGTACACCGGCATCGAGGCCGACAGCAGCCCGACAGCGGCCGCTGCGACGGCGAGGCCGGCGTAGAGCACCTGCAGGCCCGCCGCCCGCGCTTCGCGGCCGGTGCGCATGGCCACCATGAGCATCAGCTGGTTGGCGAAGAAGGGCGCGGCCAGCGCGAAGGTGAGCGCCACCCAGCCGTAACCCTTCGAAGACGTGCCGGGCACCCACTTCGACAGCAGGACGCCGCCATCGAGCACCACGCCCAGCGCGAACGCCGTGCCCAGGATCACGCAGACGATGCACCAGAACTGCAGCTGCGGCCCGGCGCGGCCGTCCGGCAGCGCCGACGCCCGGGCGTACTGCACCGAGGCGTGGCGCGACGCCTGCTGCACCGCCACGCGGGCGAACCCGAACACCGCCCGCAGGGCGACGTACGCATTGACCATCGCGGCCGGTGCGGCAGCGCTGAGCACCAGCACCGGCAGGCTCAACCGGCACCAGGCCGCGATCGGGTAGCCCACCGCGTACTTCAGCAGCGCGAACGTCCGCGGCTCGATGGCCCGGAACCCGCCTGCCGCCAGGCCCAGCTCGGGATGGGAACGCAAGGCCAGGCTCTGCACGGCAAGCCCGCCCACCGCGCTGGCCGCGTAGATGATGGCCAGCGCTTCGGGCGATGCGCGGAACGCCAGCAGGCCGACCGTGGCGGCGGCCAGGCGGGAGCAGAGGATCAGGGCATAGCAGCCTTCGGCGAGGGCCATCAGGCCCAACGAGTCCATGTACGTGACCCGTGAATTGAGCAGGCACTCGGCCGAGCAGGCTACTACCAGCCAGCACAGCCAGGCCGGGACGCTGCCTTCGCGATGGAAGACCCAAGTGGCGGCGAGCGCCAGCATGGCGAAGCCGGCGACCAGCAGGCGCAGCACCGCCCAGACCGAGGGGAAGGACTCCGCCTCGTGGCCGGCGCCGGCGGCCGCGCGCGGACCGATGCTGGAATGGCCGAAGGCCTTGAGGCCGAGGTCGGCGGCGTGCAGCAGCGTGGCCAGGGCCAGGGCGGCGTTCCACTGGGCGGTGCCCTCCATGCCCCACAGCCGGACCTGGATTGGTAGCAGCAGCAGCTGGGTACCCATCAGGGCGCCCTGCGTGAACAGCATCCAGATGGCGGCCAGCCGCGGCATCCCTCAGCCTTCCCGCGCCGCGTGGCGCGGCGTGTCGACGGGCGGCGAGTGGGAAGCGGTCATCCCTCGACCCCGAGCAGGTGCCGCTTCCCGTCCGGCACGAAGAGCACGTCGCCGCGCCGGCTGTAGGTGTGCCGGTCGGTGCGGAGGGCCTTGGCGGCGCCGGTGATCGTGTAGGCGCCGTAGCCGAGCGACTCGAACAGGTCGAAGACCTTGTCCGTGTCGTAGTCATAGCGGGCGGTCCAGCGTTCGTCGAGCTCGCAGAACACCACCGGCCGGCACCTGTGTAGCAGGCCCCGGGCGCCCGCATAGACGAACATCTCGGCGCCTTCGACGTCGACCTTGATGAAGTCGACGCGGGCGATCCGCTCCCGGGCGACGAAGTGGTCGAGCGAGACCGACGGCACCTCCACCACCGAGACGGCGGCTTCATGGCTTCCCAGGACATGGGTGGTGCCGGTCAGCCGCCTGCCTTGTTCGTCCTTCCAGGCAATCTTCAGGACGCCCTGTCGGTCGCTCACCGCGACGTTGACGACACGCGCATTACTCAGATGCAGCAGCCGAAACAGGATGCGCAGCACGTCCGCGTAGTAGGGCAGAGCCTCGAAGCTGTAGACGATCCCCTCGGGAGCCAGTCGCGACAGGGGTCGCGACCACGACCCCGCATGCGCGCCGATGTCCAGGCAGGTGCTGTCGTGGGCGATGAACCGCCTGAGCAGCGCCAGCTCCGGCACGTCGAGGGATCCCGTGAGGTGGCGCTTGGCCATGACCAGGGCATGGGCCGCGTGTCTCATCCGGGTAGCGGGGCCAGCGAGGTTCATGAGGTCTCCAGGGCGTCGAGGACCGGTGTGAAGGAAAAGCGGGCACCCAGCCGAGCCCGCACCGCGGCCTTGCTGGCGGCGCGATCCCACGAGCGCGAGCGGTCCAGCAGGGCCGCCAGCGAGCGCAGTTGCTGCTCTGGGCGGAAGCTGCTGTCCACCACGCCGATGCCGGAGTCCTCCACCAGCGCAGCCAGCTCGCTGCCGGCATCCGTGACGCAGAAGACCGGCACGCCCATCCACAGGATGTTGGCCAGCTTGGACGGCAGCGAGCCGAGCGAGGCCCCGGGCATCTCGCTGACGACCTGCACCGCCGAGCGTTCGTACAGGCCGGCCAGCTGGTCTTCCTCCACGAGGTCGTGGAACTGCACCAGCCCGGCGCAAGCCCTGGCCCGCAGGCGTTCGAACACCGGGCCGCGGGAAAACACGTGGCAGCGCACCCGCAGGTCCGTGCGCGCCAGCTGCTCCAGCAGGCGAAGCAGCCCGTCCGGATCCTGCTTGAGCCCGAGCGCGCCCGAGTACACGACGTGCTGCACGTCGGTCGCGGCCAGCGGGCCAGGCACGTTCGCCGCCGCCGAGTCGGCCAGCGTGGCCGGCGGGTAGGCGACGATGCACCTGGCCGCGGGCAGCCCGTAGTCGGCCACCGCCTGGTCGCGCATAGCCGCCGAGAGGAACACCAGTCTGTCGCAGCGGGCGAAGGCGCGTCGCTCCACCCGGAGCACGGCGGCGCGGACCCAGCGCGCGGCCGGTGACTGCAGCCGGCCCGCGTAGGCGCCCTGCAGGTCGTGGACGATGCCGGTGGTGCGGACGCGCGCGGGCAGGAGGTGGACGACGGCCAGCCAGAACAGGCTGGGCGGGAAGACGGCCACGGCGCAGTCGATCCGCGACCGCAGCGAGGCGACGACGCGCAGCGTGTGCAGGGCGAACCAGGCCTCCAGCACCAGGCGCCGCAGCATCGAATGGCGCGGGTACCGGACGAAGCGGCCGCCGCGATGGGTGCGGACATCCGGCAGGTCCTCGGTCGTCTCGCGCACCACCCATTCGGGATAGAGGGGGTGCGAACACGCGACCGAAACCTCGGCGCCGGCGTCGCGCAGGTGCTCGGCCAAGTGTGCGTTGTAGCGGCCGGTGGAGATCGGCTCGGGATGGAAGAACGGCGACAGCATCAGGATCCTGCGCCGCCTGGGCGCCTCGCGGCCGTGCGCGTCCGCATCCGCCAGGCCGCCCGCGCGGTCACGTTCCCGCTCGCCCGCGATGTCGCGCAGCAGCATGGAAGGGGGCCGGAGTCCGTGCGAGCCCGGGTCGAAAAAGTTGCGGCCCTTTAGGGCGGCGAGTGGGTCTTTCACGTCAGCAGCGCCCGTACGTGTCCTCGACCCGCACGATGTCGTCCTCGCCGAGGTAGCTGCCCGACTGCACCTCGATGATTTCCAGCGGGATCGAGCCCGGGTTGGACAGCCGGTGCAGCTGGCCGAGCGGGATGTAGGTGCTCTCGTTCTCGGTGAGCAGGCAGGTGCGGTCGCCGCAGGTGACCTGCGCCGTGCCGGACACCACCACCCAGTGCTCCGAGCGGTGGTGGTGCATCTGCAGGCTCAGGCTGGCCTTGGGCGCCACCAGGATGCGCTTGACCTGGAAGCGAGGGCCGGCGGTGAGGCAGTCGTACCAGCCCCAGGGCCGGCGCACCATCCGCGGCTGCGTTCCCTCGCCGCGGCCCGTCTTCTCGAGCTGCTGCACGATCTTGCGCACGTCCTGGCTGTGCGAGCGGTCCAGCACCAGCACGGCGTCGGGCGTCTCGATCACGACGATGTGGTCCAGCCCCACCGTGCTGACCAGGCGGCTGGTGGCGTAGACCAGCGAATTGCGGCTGTCGTGCAGGGCGACGTCGCCGCGCGCCACGTTGCCCTGTTCGTCCTTTCCGCCGGCTTGCCACACGGCGTCCCAGGCGCCGAGGTCGGACCAGCCCGACTCGAGCACGGCCATGCTGACCGGGAAGTCCGCTTGCGCAGAGGTGCAGTGCTCCATCACCGCGTAGTCGACCGAATCGGGCGGGATCTGCTCGAAGGCCGCCTTGTCGGGGCGCGTGAAGCCGTCGGCCGTGCGCCGCTGCGCCCAGGCACGTGTCGCGGCTTGCGCGATCTCGGGACGGAAGGTCTCGATGGCGTGTAGCCAGGTGGAGGCGCGCAGCACGAATATGCCGCCGTTCCAGAAGTAGCCGCCCGCCTCGAGGTAGGCGCGCGCCGTGGCCTCGTCGGGCTTCTCGACGAAGCCGCTGACGCGGCGCACCGGCCCGTCGCCTGCGCAGCGGACGTAGCCGAAGCCGGTCTCGGGCCGGTCGGGCCGGATGCCCACCAGCGCGATGCCGCCGTCCTGAGCCGCCTCCACGGCCCGGCGCAGCGCGGCGCTGAAGGCGGCGGCGTCGGCGAAGGCGTGGTCCGAAGGCGTGATGACCAGCATCGGGTCGCCGCCCCCGCTGGCCGCGTGCAGGGCGGCCAGGGTGACCGCCGGCGCCGTGTTGCGGCCCGAAGGCTCCAGCAGCACGCAGGCGCCGTCCTGCCCGATTTCGTGCAGCTGGTCCCGGATGAAGAAACGGTGCCCCTCGTTGCCCACGGCGCAGGCCGGCAGCAGCTTGAGGCCGTCGCCCGCTAGCGTACCGAGCCGCAGCACCGCGTCCTGGAACAAGGTGTGCGGCCCCGCCAGCGCGAGGAACTGCTTGGGATGCAACTGGCGGCTGAGCGGCCACAGGCGCGTGCCGCTGCCGCCGGCGAGCACGACGGGCAGGATAGTGGTGCAGGTCATGGCGTCGTCCCCGGCGAGCGCAGGGGCAAGGGCGAGGAGGCGTGGGGATCCGTGGCGGGCGCAAACTCGGCCAGCGGCCGGCGCGCGGCGTCGAAGGCGATCCACAGGAACAGGATCGAGTAGGGGTTGCCGAAGCCGACCGCGCGCGACTCCACCAGTCCGTAGACGAGGTAGCTGGCCACCAGCGCGATGCTGGTCTGGCGCGTGCGGTCGCGCCTGCGTCGCCACAGGCCCGCCACGCAGGCGGCGCACAGCATCAGGTAGCCGGCCGTGCCGGCCACGCCCGTCTCGGCCAGCATGCCGATGTAGGCGCTGTGCGCCGGCATCGACTGCGGCATCAGGAAAGCGTGCCCCTTGAAGCCCACGCCCAGCAACGGTTGCGCGTTCCACAGCGCGAGCGCGGCGCTCCACAGCTCAGTGCGGCCGGAGGCGCCGGTGGTGATGCCGCGGTAGGGGTCGTTCAGCTTGAACAGCTCGTCGGCGATGCGCATCAACCAGGGCACGTCGAGCAGCCACAGCGCCATCAGCACCGAGCAGCCGGACAGCAGCGCCAGGCTCACCTGGATCGTGCGCGACACCGGCTGCGGCGTGTTCGCGCCGGTCCCGGCGAGGCGGCACAGGAAGAGGGTGAACACCGCCACGCCCGCGGCCAGCATCGACGCGCGCGAGGACACGGCCACCATTACCCAGGCCGCGATCATCAGGATCGGCCAGCGCAGCAGCCGCGAGCGGATGCCCAGCGCGCCGATGAAGGTGAGCATCGAGATCATCCCGAGGTAGTTCGGGTGCAGGTCGCTGCCGGTCAGGCGCCCCCACACCAGTGCGCCCTCGAGAATGGGAATCGGGATCAGTGTCAGCGCCACCAGCGAGTGGCAGGCGAGCAGCAGCCGCCAGTCCAGGTCGCACCGGGTGGCCAGCAGGTACGCGGTGGCCAGCGCCAGCAGCATGCTGGTGACGTTGGCGACGATGAACTGGGCCTGGTACAGCCCCAGGTTGGCGGCGTAGCCGGCGAGGATGGCCGCCAGCATCACCATCCAGCCCAGGGTGGCAATCGGGCCGATGCGGTACCGCGCCGGTCGGCCCCAGGCCAACACCACCCCCAGCAGCGAGCCGAGGACGAGCGCCGCGAACAGCAGGCCGGGCTGCTTGCTGTGGCCGACGATCATCGCGGCCATGAAGCTGTTGAGCCACGCACCCAGCAGCAGTTCGGGCCGGCCCAGCCAGGCGGCGAGGCGGCGCCTCATGCGTGGCCTCCGGGCGCGCGCCACACCCGCAGGTAGTCGATGTCGTAGCGGGCGGGCAGGGCGGCCGCGTCGGGCAGGCCGAACCAGTCCTCGAAGACCTCGGAATCGAACATCAGGTGCAGCGGCTGGTGCCAGTGCTCGTTCGGCAGCGCGCGCACCACCCGGCCGTCGACCCACCACTCGAGTCGCTCGGGCGACCAGGCCAGGCCGTACACGTGGAAGTCCTCGTGCACGGGAAAGTCCAGCGCGATGGGCCGCTGAAGGTGCAGCGGGTCCCGCAGGCCCCGCGGGTGGTCGTAGAAGACGTGCGCCGCCGTGTGCAGAGTGGTCCTCTGGGCGGGCGCGCCGGAGAGCTCGAAGACGTCGATCTCGGTCCAGCGATCCTCGTCCTTGGCGTACAGCCAGAAGGCGCTGGAGATGGCGGAGGCGCCGGCCCGCGCCCGAGTCTCCAGGTAGCCGTAGCGCATGGGCTGGCGCGCCTTGATGGCCGCGGTGTGATAGCGGCTGGGCGAGCCTTCCGGCTGCGCCGTGGAGAGCAGGCGCAGCAGCCCGCGCCGGTGGCTCACGTTGCGCCGATCGAAGCGCGACGGCGGCCGGCCTTCCCACAGCGGGTCGTGGTCGAACCAGCGCTGCGCCTCCAGCTGGCCGCCTTCGAACTCGTCGGACAGATCGACGTCGAATTGCCACTGCGGCGGCAGGTTGCCCGGGCCCAGCGGGGCCGGGGGCGCAGCCCGTCCGCAGCCGGCCAGCCACAGCAGCCCGGTCAGGCTTTGGCGGCGCGAGAGGTTCGAGGACGGGGTCGTGCGAAGCATGGGTCAGGCACGGGCGGCGTCCAGGGCCTTCAGGTTGGCCTCGGCGCACGCCCGCCAGGTGCGCCCGCGCACGATGCCCTGCAGCTCGCGCGCCGCGCGCGCCTGCGCGTCCTGCGCGGCAAGCCGCCGCAGGAACGCCGCCCATTCGCGCATGTCGCGGCTGGTGAGGATGCTGGTGGCGCCGGCAAGTTCGGGCGGCGGCGCGATGTAGCCGAGGATCGGGACGCCGCGCGCCGCCGAGGTCGCGAACTTCAGCTTCAGGCCGTTGCTGGAGTCGAAGGGTTGGATGGTGGCGTGGCAGCCGTCGAGCAATTCGCCCAGTTCCGCATCGCCGGGATCGGCATGCACCTCGATGCCGTGGCCCCGCAGGGTGGCGACCAGCGCGGGGGCAGGGCGGCTGCCGGCCACCAGCACCTGCAGCGGCGCGCCCAGCGCCTGACGCAGTGCGGGCAGCGCACCCGCGGCGAATTCGCGGATCGCCGCCACGTTCATCCAGATCGACAGCGAGCCGACGAAGGCGATGCGGATCGGGCCCTGCGGCGCGAACCTCGTGCGCGGCGGCTCGGGGTCGTAGCCTAGGGCCGACAGCAGCACCGTCGCGTGGCCGTGGGCGCGGAACATCTCCGCATCGGACTGCCCCAGCGCGACCAGCGGCAGCTCGCGCGGCAGGCGAGCCAGCAGCGCGTGCGCGCGCGCCGCGGCGACGCTGGCGGCCAGCCGCGCGGGCCCCTGCGCCTCGCGGGCGCGGTCCAGGTAGAACTTGGGCTCGAAGTTGTGGGTCTCGAGCAGCGATGCGCGGGCGTCGTCGACGAGCGGCGCGACCTGCAGCCAGGTGCAGGCGAAGCTGTACACGGCCAGCTCCGGCGGCGCCGCGAGGTGGCGACGCACGCGTGCCAGGTACGCCGGCGTGATGAAGCGCGACGACAGGTAGTCGCTGCCGCTGCGCAGCGCGTGCGCGGCGGCGCGCGCCTTGCTGCGCAGGGTCGGCGCGCCGCCCGGGCCGTCGGTGCGGAGCCACGCGCCGCTTGCCGACTCGTACACGCCGTCGCCGGCGAACAGCTGTACGGCATGGCGGGCGGGGTCGAGCGCGCCCCACTTGCGCCAGATGTACAGGTCGCCGCCGTTGCGGATCGGCGTGACCAGGTGCGGCGCGAACACCGCCACGCGCCGGCGCGAGTCGCCGTCGCGCGGGGAGGACGCCGCGCCGGCGGGAGCCTGGGGGACCGCTTCAATGCTCATTGGTCACCACCCCCAGGACGCGCACCTGCAGCTCGGCCAGGCGGGACCGCATGCCCTGCAGTTCGCGCAGGGGCGTGTGGTCGCTGTGCGCCACGAGCACGACGTCGGCGCCGGCCGACGCGAGCAGTTGCGCGTCCGCCCCGCAGCCCCACGCCGGGCCGTCCACGATGACGGCCTCGTAGCGCTCGTTCAGCTGGCCGAGCAGGTTGGCGATCGCGCCCCCCGAGATCAGCTCCTGCGGGTTGGGCACGCGCGGGCCGGCGGCCAGCACGTCGAGCAGGCCGCGGCTGTCCACCGTGCGCGGGGTGGCCTGCTTTCCCATGAGCAGGCCGGTCACACCGGCGCCGGGCTCGAATCCGAACAGCTCGCTCAGGCTCGGCGAGCGCAGGTCCAGGTCGACCAGCAGCGTGCGCAAGTTGGCCTGGGCGAAGGCGATCGCCAGGTTGCAGGCGACGAAGGTGCGGCCGTCGCCGTGCTGCAGGCTCTGCAGGCAGACCGGGCGGCGGTCGCCGCTGCGGCGCCATTCGAGCAGCACGTGGGTGCGTAGCTCGCGGATCGCTTCGGCGACCGGATGCGCTGGGTGGAGGTCCACAACAAACGTCGGCGACGGCGGTACACCGGCCTGGACGCGATCGAGCCGGGGCTCGATCCGGCGCCCCGACTGCGGCAGGCGCACCCGGGGCGTGCGCTCCGTGGTGGATGTCTCGACCAGGCCATCCGGCCCGAGGATGCGGCCGAGGGCTTCGTCGCGTTCCGGGTCCGGATCGGAGGCACGCAGGGCGGTGGCGCCGGCCGGGGCCAGCGCGCCGCGCTGCAGCATGCTCGGTCCGTGGCCGGGCCGGTCCCGCGCCGTGGGCACCCGCGCCAGCAGGCGCGCGCCCATGGTGGCCATGGTCGCGCGCGACTGGCGCACGCGCGGGGACCACTCTTCCAGCAGCAGTGCGAACACGCATCCCAGCAGCAGCCCCAACGCGCCGCCCAGGGGCATCGCGCGGCGCAGCGGATCGGTGGCGCCCGGCGGCTGCGGGACGGCCGAGGCGAATACGTACGCCGTGCCGGGTGCGAACCTGCTCTCCAGGCGCGCCTGGCGCAGCGCGTTGCGCGTCGAGTTGGCGCTCGTCTCGGCGGCCGCCAGCGAGCGCTGGAAGGACGAATACTCCTCGTGCAGCGCGGCCTGGCCCACGGCCTCCAGCTTCTGCTGGCGCAGGGCCGCGCGCAGGCTGCCGGCCTTGCGGCTGTTGGTCTGCGCTGCCGCGGCGGTCGCGGCCGCGAGCGCGGCCTGGGCCTGCTTCAGGTCGGCGGCGGCATCGGTGTAAGCGGGGTGGGCTTCGCCGTACCTGGCGGACGCCTCCTGCCAGCGCGCGAGCGATCGCCGCACCTCGGCCTGCAGCATCTGCAGGGCCGGGTCCTGCCGGTCCGGCGCGGCGGGCGAGGCGAGTTCCGATTCGACCTGTGCGAGCTGGATCGCCAGCGTCGCCAGGGCACCGGTCGAGGCGTCGTGCCGGTCGTCCGGGTTGAAGCCCGGGTGCAGCTTGCGGAACTCGGCCATCCGGCCGCGGGCGTCGCGCAGCTCCGCATCGATCATGGGCAGGCCCTGCTCCAGCTGTGAGGCGCGCATGCGCGCCGATTCCGCCTGCACATCGCGGCTGAGCTGCTGGTAGGCATTGGCGAAGGCGTTGGCCAGAACCTTGGCGAACTCGCGATCGTCGGACGCGGCGGTGATAGTCACAAGGTTGCTTTCGGCCGGGGCGTTAAACCGCATGTCCTTGCGCAAGTGCGCCGCAATCCACTCGCGCTCGTTGTCGGTCTCGCGCATCGCGCCCCACGCCTTCGCATGCGGATGGTCCGGCGTCAGGTGCACGGCTTCGATCACGCTCTGGACCACGCGCGGGCTAGCGAGCACCTCCACCGCGGTAGCGGCAGGGCTGGGGGGCGGCCCGGTGCGCCGCGAGTCGTCCGTCTGCATGATGGGGCTGCTGACCAGCAGCGTGGCGGTGGCGGTGTGCCGGTGTAGCAGCAGGCCCGCGGCCAGGCCCAGCGCGGAAAAGACGACGGCAAACGCGACGATGTAAGCCAGGCGCGAACGAAAGACGAGGAAGAGGTGCTGCAGGTCCATCAGGTGGCACTCCGGATGGCTGGTGGGGAAAGGAGGCAGGTGTGCGATGGCGTCATACTCAGAACGCCTTGGGGTCGCCCCCGAGCAGCACGCGCGCGGTGCGCGCCAGGATCACCAGGTCCAGCATCAAGCTCCAGGACCGGAGATAGGCGAGGTCGTATTCGGTGCGCTTGCGCATCGAGTCGAGGTCGTTGCCTCCCCGGTAACCGTTCACTTGGGCCCAGCCGGTGATGCCTGGGCGCACCTTGTGCCGGATCATGTAACCGGGGATGATCTTTCGGTACTGCTCGTTGACCGCCAGCGCGTGCGGCCGTGGGCCCACAAGGCTCATCGAGCCAGCCAGCACGTTGAGCAGTTGTGGCAGTTCGTCCAGCGACGTGCGGCGAAGCAGCCTGCCGAGGGGGGTCACCCGGTCATCGTCACGCGTGACCTGTCGGTATTGGCTCTCGCCATCCTCCATGGTCCGCATCGTGCGGAACTTCCAGACCACGATCTCCTTGCCGTCCAGGCCGTAGCGGCGCTGCTTGAAGATCGCCGGCCCGGGAGAGGTGGCGCGGATGGCGACGGCGATGCCCGCCATCAATGGGAGCGCGAGGGGCAGTGTGGCCAGCGTGATCCCGATGTCGATGGCGCGTTTGATGGCGCCCTCGGTGCCACGAAACGGCGTGTCGCACACCGATACGACAGGCAAGCCGGCCACCGTGTCGATGCTTCCCTGGATCAGGTCGGCGACGAAGATGTCCGGAATGAAGCACACCGACGCGGTGGTGTCCTTGAGGGCGTCGAGCAATCCCATCACCCGCGGCTGCGAGGCCATCGGGAGCGAGATGTAGATGATCTCGACCCTTTGGCGCTTGACGTAGTCGGCGACCTCCGCCAGGCCGCCGGTGATGGGAAGCCAAGCGGGTGCCTGCGTGCGCTGCGCGCTGCGGTCCTCGAAGCAGGCGACCAGGCGCTGGCCTTCGGCTTCCCCGTTGCGCAGGGCTTCGGCGAACCTGTTGGAGGCGCTGCTGACCCCCACGATGACGACCTGCGTATCGGTGTAAAGCCGCCGGAGGTGCGGCGCCAACCGGGGAGAGACGACGTGCAGACCGACCAGCACGAATGGCAGCGCCATGGCCCAGGTTGTGCCTGCATCGAACTGGAGCTGGGTGAGCTGGACGGGCCGCCCCTGCCCCCATCGGACAAGGGCAAACAGGGCCAGGACCGCGCAGCAGGACGCCAGGAGATTGGCCAGCGCCGCCACCGAGAACCGTGCGAAGGGCACCTTCCCGGGGTACAGCAGCAGGAACGTTCCGATGAGGAGAATCGCGTCGCCTTCCTCCCACTTCGCGCCAAAGGCCAGCAGCGCGCCCAGGTAGGTGAGCACGGCTGCCATGGGATCGATCAACCCCCCGAGCCGGGACCGCTGGCCTCCAGCGCGGGGCATCGCGTGCCAAGGGCAGTCAGCGTAAATCCTCACGCGGCAGCCCTCTTGAACGGGCCGCGCCGTGCACGATGGCCAACGTCGGGGTGGGGAAGGGGGCTCGGAAGCGGCGCGATCATGGGCATGTTCGACGTTCGGCCCATTCAATATTGACGGCCCGTCAGCGTACATAGGAGATATGTCCCGAAAGAACATCACTGCGCGCGCGGCCAGCGTGCGAGCGCCAGCGAACAACCGGAACACCGCGTGATTGCCAGTTACAAAAAATGGCGCAGCAACGATACTGAAAAGTCGTAAGTTGCAGGCCTCCGCAAACCTGCCGCTTCGTGGCTGCCAACGAGTCCTCGCATGCACTTGCGCTCGCGCTCCCCACTGCGAGCCGGGACCCTGGTGAAGGTCCGATCTCGCGAGGAAATCCTTGCCACGCTTGACGAGGACGGCCGCCTCGATGGCATGCCCTTCATGCCCGAGATGCTGGGCTATTGCGGACAGACGTTTCAGGTCTTCAAGCGTGCCCACAAGGCGTGCGACACGATCAACTACAGCGGCATCCGGAAGATCGAGCACACGGTCCTGCTGCAGACCCGCTGCGACGGGAGCGCACATGGTGGCTGCGAGGCAGCCTGCTCGCTGTTCTGGAACGAAGCCTGGCTCGAACCGGCCGCGCCAGCCGAACCTATGGTCTCCTCGCACGCTGAGCAGGCGCCGCGGCGAGTGGGGCCGTGCAGCGTGGAGAAGCTGATAGCAGCGACCCGGCGAGGCTTCGATCCCGAAAAGGGTCCGTGCTATGCCTGCCAGGCGACGGAATTCCTGAGCGCGACCCGTCCTCTGTCGGCTTACGATCCGCGCCCGTACATCGAAGATGTTCGTTCGGGCAACATCGATCTTGCGACGCTGTTGCACGGCGCTGTGTACCGCGTGAGCAACTTTATCGTTCGACGCAGCGAGCGCCTGGGACAGCGGCTCGGGCTGGGGGATGCGCTCGCGCGCCCGCTGATGGCCTGCTACGACGGGCTGCAGAAGCTGCTACCCGACGGCGTACCGTTTCCGCGCCGCAAAGGCAGCATTCCGGTTGGCCATCCGACACCCAATCTCGCCCTAGGCCAGCTGGCCCCCGGCAGCTGGGTGCGAGTGAAGCCTTATGCCGAAATCCTGGCAACGCTCGACGGCAACAACAAGACCCGCGGGCTGTTGTTCGATGCGGAGCACGTGCCGTACTGCAACAAGGAGTTCGCCGTACGGTCGCTTGTCCAGCAGATCATCGATGAGAAGAGTGGCTACATGATCCGCTTCAAGTCACCGTCCATCATTCTTGAGAACGTGTTCTGCCAGGGCGCGCACAGCGACAGTCGCATGTTCTGTCCGCGCGCTATCTTTCCCTACTGGCGGCCGGTCTGGCTGACGCCGGTGGAGCGCGGCCGCGGCGCCGGCCCTGCCATGGCGCCGGCTTGCCCGCCGCAAGCGGCTGCGTCCATCCCTCACCAACGAGTCATATGGCTGCGCGAAGCCAGCAATCGATGCGATAGCTGATGCAGGTCTAGCGGATCGTGAACACCGCCCGCTTGCTGTCCGGCGGCACCGTGGCCAGCACGGCGCCCAGGCGCTCGATCACCTTGTGCGCGTCGCTGCCGTTCGGCACCACGGTCTGCGCCACGCGAACCTGCGCCACCCAGCCCATGGGCTTGCCCTTGAACGGCATCAGGCAGCGGGCCACCACCCTGGCACCGGTGCCGGCGGCCTCTTCGGGCGTGACCGGGCCCTCCACGATCATGCCGAAGCGGTGTTCCGACAGCCGTGCCACGCTGTCGATGTCGCGCGCCGCCGACAGCAGCCGGCCGGCCACCAGCAGCGGCATTTCCTCCGCTTCGCGCCGGTCGAAGTCGCGCCGGATCTGTTCGACGTTGGCGATGTCGACCAGCAGCGCGACGCTCTGCAGCTTGAGCCGCTCGCTGCGCGCGATCAGCCGTGTCAGGCGCTCGGCGAACACCTCGCCCCTGATCAGGCCGGTGGCCGGATCGGTGCGCTCCAGTCCCTGGATGCGGCGGAAATTCTCGCGCCGGTCCTGGCTGCGCCGGGCCAGCATGGCCAGCAGCACCGGCATCTCGATGGCGATCCCGATCTGCATGCCGTAGGTGCTCCAGAAGCCGATCGGGATCAGCCCCCAGGTGCGTGCCAGCGGGAAGGTGGCCCCCAGCAGCACCGGCACCATGCCGACGAACAGCCAGCCGGCATTGCGGTCGCCGCGCCGCGCGGCCCAGATGATGACCAGGAAGCCCACCGTGATGTTCAGCACGAGGGTGGGCACCATCAGGCGCACGCGCCAGCCCGGGGGCACCAGCGGGAGCGCGGCGGCCGCCAGCAGGCACAGCAGGGCCACCGCCACCAGCAGGCGCTGCAGCGGGCGCGACCGCTGCGGCAGCGAGATCACCGCCGAGAAGAACCACAGCAGGGTGGCGGAGGCGACCAGCGGCAGCATCAGCACGGCGATGCCGTTCCACCAGGCCAGCGTGGGCCACAGGTGCAGGCCGGCGACGCCGGTCAGGGCCGCCTGCGCCAGGCCCATCAGCAGCACCGTGACGGCGTACCAGCCGAATGCGCGGTCGCGCAGCGCCGCCGCGCCCAGCAGCGCCAGCAGCACCGACAGGCCGGCCAGCCCGAAATAGATGCCCAGGACGAAGCCGGTGCGCTGCTCCTGCTGCACCAGCTGGCGCTCGCTCGTGAACAGCAGCGGGGCGCCGAAGCTGTGCGGGTTCTCCACGCGCACGTAGAACTGCTGCGGCTCGCCCGCCACCAGCTGCAGCGGCAGCAGCGGATGCCGGTGCGGCAGCGGCCACTGCGCCACCGGCAGCGCGTCGCCGGCCGACTGCGCGGTCCCCTGCCCCTGCCGGTCGGCGGCGTACAGCGTGACCCGGTCGACGGCCGGATAGGGCACTTCGAGGAACCAGCGCTCGCTGTCGCTGGTTTCGACCAGCGTGAACCGGAACCAGAGTGCCGCGCCCTCGCGCAGCGGATGTACGGTGCCCGGCGCGGTGGCTCGCCAGGGCACCTTGTCCTGGACGACGTCGGCCAGCTGGGCCTGCCCGCCGGCATCCAGCCAGCTGGCGCCGGCGTCGCCCAGTGCAGCCAGGCCTTCGGCCGGATCCAGCGCGATCACGCGATCCGCATGCGCCGCCGGCGCCATGGCCAGCAGCAGCACCATTCCCAGCCCGGCCGCCACGCGCGCGGCCAGCTCCCTCCACCAGGTCCCCATTTGTCCTTATTCCCCGCTATCGGGTGCATTTTCTCCTGCCGACGGGCTACCCGACCCCACGGGCCTTCGGGAGACGAGGGACCGCTACACTCGTCGACCTTCCGATTACGGCGCAACCCGACCATGAGCCTCATTCCCGCCACCATCCTCACCGGCTTCCTCGGCTCGGGGAAGACCACGCTGCTCAAGCGCGTGCTGAGCGAGGCGCACGGGCAGAAGATCGCCGTGATCGAGAACGAGTTCGGGCAGGAGAACATCGACAGCGACATCCTGGTGACCGAGTCGAAGGAGCAGATCGTGCAGATGAGCAACGGCTGCATCTGCTGCACCATCCGCGAGGACCTGCGCGCCACCCTGCAGCTGCTGGCCGCCAAGAAGCGCAAGGGCCTGCTGGACTTCGACCGGGTGGTGATCGAGACCACCGGCCTGGCCGACCCCGGCCCGGTGGCGCAGACCTTCTTCATGGACGACGAGATCGCCGAGACCTACCTGCTCGACTCGATCCTGACGCTGGTCGACGCCAAGCACGCCGCCCAGCAGCTGAACGACCGCCAGGAGGCGCGCCGCCAGGTGGGCTTCGCCGACCAGATCTTCATCAGCAAGACCGACCTGGTCGCCCGCGACGAGACCGAGGCGCTGATGCACCGCCTCAAGCACATGAACCCGCGCGCGCCGCTGAAGCCGGTGCACTTCGGCGAGGTGCCGGTGCAGGAGGTGTTCGACCTGCGCGGCTTCAACCTGAACGCCCGGCTGGACATCGACCCGGATTTCCTGAAGGAAGAAGAGCACGCGCACGACCACCACGACCATGACCACGAGCATGGCGAGCACTGCGACCACCCCTCGCACGCGCACGAAGGGCACGGCCACCACCACCATGACGACGACGTCAAGAGCTTCGTGTTCCGGTCGGACCGGCCGTTCGACCCGGCGAAGCTGGAGGACTTCCTGGGCGCGGTGGTGAACATCTACGGGCCGCGCATGCTGCGCTACAAGGGCGTGCTGAACATGAAGGGCACCGACCGCAAGGTGATCTTCCAGGGCGTGCACCAGCTCATGGGCAGCGACCTGGGCCCGGCCTGGGCCGACGGCGAGCCGCGCACCAGCAAGATGGTGTTCATCGGCATCGAGCTGCCGCGCGACATCTTCCTGCAGGGCCTGGAGCAGTGCCTCGCCTGAGCGCCCGCCCGTCTTGCCGAGCTTCCCGGAGCCCCCCTTGCTGATGTCCTGGCTGCAAATGATGGGGTTTCCCCTTGGGCTGCCTCCGTCCCCCGGGGAGGGGGCGCCGCCGGCGCGTAGTCAAAACCCGGATACCCACGTCGTCGTGCCCGACAATCAGGGTATAACTCGCTCCGATGAAGGCGACCCCAACGACAAGAAGCAGGCCGGGAGCATGCCTCCCAGAGCCGGCGCTGCGAGGAGACAGGACGTGAAGCCCCAACCCAAGGCCCCGGCCAAAGCCGCCAAGTCGGCTGCCACCAAGACCCCGGCCAAGGCTGCTGCGAAGGCGGCGGCGAAGAAGGCGCCCGCCAAGAAGGCGCCCCCCGTGAAGAAGGCTTCCACCCCCAGGGCCGCACCGCCCAAGGCTCCGGCGAAGACCGTGGCCAAGGCGACGGCCAGGACGGCAGGCAAGGCCAAAGCGCCCGCGAAGGCGCCGGCCAAGGTGACCAGGGCGCCGACCGTGCGCAAGGCGCCCGCCAAGGTGCCGGCAGCCCGCAAGGCGGCCGCGCCGGCGAAGGCGCCCACGAAGAAAACGACCGCCACCGCCCGCACCCCGGCCGCCGCGCCGGCGCGGGCGAGTGCCCGACCAACCCCCGTAGCCCCGACGCAGGCGCCCGCAATGCCTCCACAGCCGACCCGGGCCGACATTCAGGGCGTGCCCCCGCGCGCGGCCCGGCCGTCGGCCCGGCTGGCGCAGATCACCGTGCCCTCGATGGCGCAGTCGGTCGCGTCCACCGCCGCCAAGGCCAGCTACACCCAGACCCCCAGTCCATCCGTGCTGACTCCACCGCCCCTCGTCAACGTCAAGAAAGACCCGAAGCTCGCCAACAACTGGAAGTCCAAATCCGCCGAGGACCTGTCCGACGCGGAAGTGCTGGCGATGCCCGACTCGGAGTACATGAACGACAAGCAGATGGCGTTCTTCCGCTGCAAGCTGGTGCGCCTGAAGCAGGACATCCTGAACAACGCGGGCGAGACCACCGAGCACCTGCGCGAGGACACCGTGATCGTCCCCGACCCGGCCGACCGCGCCACCATCGAGGAGGAGCACGCGCTGGAACTGCGCACGCGCGATCGCGAGCGCAAGCTGCTCAAGAAGATCGAGCAGTCCATCGCCCGCATCGACGCGGGCGACTACGGCTACTGCGACGAGACCGGCGAGCCGATCGGCGTCGGCCGCCTGCTGGCGCGGCCCACCGCCACGCTGTCGCTGGAGGCGCAGCAGCGCCGCGAGCTCAAGCAGAAGATGTTCGGCGACTGAGGCCGCGCGACCCGATCATCTGCAGCAGTACCCGGACATGTCGAAGGACGAGAGCACCGGCCTTTTCTCCAAGGTGGTGAAGTTCGTCCGCAACCCGGGCGCGACCTGGGCCGACGGCGGCCCCGACAGCGAGCACGAGAGCGCCTACTCCAGGCAGATGCTCAAGGAGATGATCGAGCGCAAGCGGCGCAACGACTTCGTGCGCAAGCGCGAGTTCGACATGCTGCGCAAGATGCGCCGCAGCGAGGTGATGGCCGGCCAGGATCCGGCGGCGCGCCCCTCGTTCTTCCAGAGTTCCATGCCGTCCAGGCCGGACGACCGCGCCAGCACGCTCAAGAAGATCGACGAGATCGAGGCGCAGATGTCCATGCAGTGGTGGAAGACCAAGCATGGCTCCGACCCCACGCGCAGCGCCAACAGCACGCAGTTCCCCACCACCTCCAGCGCCCCGCCCGATGCCTCCCCGCGGCCGCTGCCGGCCGGCACGGTGCAGGGCGCGCTGGCGCCGGCCGGGGCCGCGCCCGCGCAGCCGCCCCAGCCGCCGGCGCCCTTGTCGGCGGGCCGGCCGGCGAAGGCCGGCGCCGGCGCGTACGTGCGCACCGAACCGCAGCCGCTGGTGCCTGCGGCCGAACCGGCACCCGCGCTGGCTCCGGCGCCGATGCTGGATTCGATCGAGCCGGCCGGCTGGCGCAAGTCCGTTTCGCCGCAGGCCAAGGCGGGCCCGCCCTCGCTCGGCGGCGGCCCGCGCCATCCGGTCTACGCGGGCTCCGAGTCGGGCGGCGCCAGCGGGTTCTCGGCGTCCAAGGTGTTCGCCATCGACGTCGAGGAATTCGCGCACGACCCCGAGCTGGAAGAGGCCTCGATCCGCTTCGCCAACGGCGACGATGCCGGCGCCGAGGCGGGCTTGATGGAGGTCCTGGCCCCGGGCGGCTCGCGCATCGACCACGACGAGACCTGGCTCACCCTGTTCGACCTGTACCGCGCCACCGGCCAGCAGGACCGCTTCGAGACGGCGGCCATCGACTTTGCCGGCCGCTTCGGCCGCTCGGCGCCGCAATGGATCTCGCTGCCCGAAGCGGTGGGCCGGATGGGGCCGGGACCGGCCGCCCCGGCCTCGGGCGGCGCGGCCGACTGGACCTGCCCGTCCACCCTGGGCACGCAGACGCTGGCCGCGCTCAAGGCCGCGCTGGGCCGCTCCGCGCAGCCCTGGCGGCTGTCCTGGGCCAAGCTGGCCAGCATCGAGGAAGCCGCGACCGAGGGCCTGGCGCAGCTGTTCACCCAGTGGGCTGGGCAGCCGGTGCAGCTTCGCTTCATCGGCGCCGACAACCTCGAGCGCATCCTGCGCAATGCCACTCCCTCGGGCGACAAGGGCGTGGACCCGGGCTGGTGGAAGCTGCGCATGGAAGTGCTGCGCGTGATGCACCGGCCGGACGAATTCGAACTGGTGGCGCTGGACTACTGCGTGACCTACGAGGTGTCGCCGCCGTCGTGGGAAAGCGCGCGCTGCGACTACACGCCGCTGCAGGCCGACGGCTCGGCGATGGCGAGCAACACCATCGTCGGCGAGGCCTTCCGCGATTCGATCACGTCGGGCTTCACCGGCTTCGGCGAGACGCTGGGCGCGCCCAGTTCGCAGATGGCCAGCGTCGCCACCGTCGAGCTGGCCGGCCAGGTCCTGGGTGAGGCCAAGGAGGCGATCGCCCTGCTCGACGGCAAGCTGGCGGGCGCCGACTTCATGGTGATCTCCTGCGCCCAGCTGATCCGCATCGACTTCACCGCCGCCGGCACCCTGCTCAACTGGGTGAGTGCGCGCCAGGGCGAAGGCCGGCAGGTGCAGTTCATCGACGTCAACCGGCTGGTGGCGGCGTTCTTCAACGTCATCGGCATCGGCGAGCACGCGCGGGTGAGCGCGCGGAAAGACTAGGCGAGCCACAGGCTCGCCGAGGCCAGGGGCTGGGGTCTGGGGAAACAGCCAACCGGCCCCATATGAGGCTCTGCAGGCGAGCGGGTTTCGGGCGGAACTTCAGGGTTCGCTCCCGGTCTTGCGCCCCTAGCCCCTAGCCCCTAGCCCCTAGCCCCTAGCCCCTAGCCCCTAGCCCTGGACAAACATGGAACCATTTCACGGCACCACCATCGTCAGCGTGCGCCGCAAGACGCCCGACGGCCGCTGGCAAGTGGCTCTCGGCGGCGACGGCCAGGTCACCCTGGGCAACGTGGTCGTCAAGGGTTCGGCGCGCAAGGTGCGCAAGATCCACCACGACCGGGTACTGGCCGGCTTTGCCGGCGCCACGGCCGATGCGTTCACGCTGTTCGAGCGCTTCGAAGCCAAGCTGGAGAAGCACCAGGGCCACCTGGTGCGCTCGGCCATCGAGCTGACCAAGGACTGGCGCACCGACCGCGTGCTGCGCCGGCTGGAAGCGATGCTGGCGGTGGCCGACCGCGAAGCCTCGCTGATCATCACCGGCAACGGCGACGTGCTGGAGCCCGAGCACGGGATCATCGCCATCGGCTCCGGCGGCGCCTATGCGCAGGCCGCGGCCCGCGCCCTGCTGGAGAACACCGAGGTGGGCGCACGCGACATCGTCAGGAAGTCGCTCGAGATCGCCGGCGAGCTGTGCATCTACACCAACATGAACCACACGATCGAGGTGCTGGACTGATGTCCTCCATGACCCCGCAGGAGATCGTCTCCGAACTCGACCGGCACATCGTCGGGCAGGCCGACGCCAAGCGTGCCGTCGCCATCGCGCTGCGCAACCGCTGGCGCCGCCAGCAGGTCGACGAGAAGCTGCGCCCGGAGATCACGCCCAAGAACATCCTGATGATCGGCCCGACCGGCGTGGGCAAGACCGAGATCGCGCGCCGCCTGGCCCGGCTGGCCGATGCGCCCTTCATCAAGGTCGAGGCCACCAAGTTCACCGAGGTCGGCTACGTCGGCAAGGACGTGGATTCGATCGTGCGCGACCTGGCCGAGATCGCCATCAAGCAGACCCGGGTGGCCGAGACGCGCAAGGTGCGCACGCGCGCCGAGGACGCCGCCGAGGAGCGCGTGCTCGACGTGCTGGTGCCCGGCGTGGCCGCCGACAGCGCCGCGCGCCAGTCGTTCCGCAAGAAGCTGCGCGAAGGGCAGCTGGACGACAAGGACATCGAGATCGACGTCGCCGAGGCGCGGCCGCAACTGGAGATCATGGGTCCGGCCGGCATGGAGGAGATGACCGAGCAGTTGCGCGGCATGTTCAGCCAGTTCGGCGGGCAGCGGCGCAAGACGCGCAAGCTGAAGATCGCCGAGGCGATGAAGCTGCTGGTCGAGGAAGAGGCCGTCAAGCTGGTCAACGAGGACGAGATCAGGGCCCAGGCCATCCACAACGCCGAGCAGAACGGCATCGTCTTCATCGACGAGATCGACAAGGTCGCCTCGCGCAGCGACGCTTCCGGCGCCGACGTCTCGCGCCAGGGCGTGCAGCGCGACCTGCTGCCGCTGGTGGAGGGCACCACCGTGTCCACCAAGTACGGGCCGGTGCGCACCGACCACGTCCTGTTCATCGCCAGCGGCGCCTTCCACCTGGCCAAGCCCAGCGACCTGATCCCCGAGCTGCAGGGCCGGCTGCCGATCCGGGTGGAACTGCAGTCGCTCTCGGTGCAGGACTTCGAGGCCATCCTGACCAGCACGCACGCCTCGCTGGTCAAGCAGTACCAGGCCCTGCTGGCCACCGAAGGCGTGAAGCTCGAGTTCACGCCCGAGGGCATCACCCGGCTGGCGCATATCGCGTACGACGTCAACGAGCGCACCGAAAACATCGGCGCGCGCCGGCTGTCGACGGTCATGGAGCGCCTGCTGGACGAGGTCAGCTTCGAGGCGACACGCCTGGACGGGCAGACCGTCACCATCGACGCGGCCTACGTCGATGCGCGGCTGGCCGAGCTGAGCCGTAACGAGGATCTTTCGCGGTACATCCTTTGACAAATCCCGCCGAGCTTCATGTTCCACTTGCAGAGGCTCGGCTAAGTCATTCATTTAGAACGATTTTGCTCCCGGTTGAGCTTGCAAAGTCGGCGCTAAGTTGTTGATTTACAAGCGAAATCGCGCCTTGGGCGCTTGCGGGTGGAGCTTTTCCTGCTACAGTGCAAAAATGTGCAATTAAGTGGTGAAAGGTGCCTTCGCACCCCACTCCGGCACTCCAGCAGGCAGGCTCAGCGGTGTTCCAGGGCGCTTCGTCCGTCAGTCTCGATGCCAAGGGTCGGCTTTCGGTGCCGACCCGGCACCGCGACGTGCTGGCCGCGACCGCTGCCAACCTTCTCACGATCACGCGGCACCCGCACGGCTGCCTGATGATCTTTCCCCGCCCCGAATGGGAAAAATTTCGGGACCGTATCGCTGCGTTACCGATGGAGGCGCAGTGGTGGAAGAGAATCTTCCTGGGCAACGCGATGGACGTGGAGCTCGACGGAACCGGGCGCGTCCTCGTCTCGCCGGAACTGCGCGCAGCGGCCGGCATCACGCGTGAAACCATGCTGCTGGGCATGGGCAACCACTTCGAGCTCTGGGACCGGGCCACCTACGAGGCCAAGGAGGCCGAGGCGATGCGCGGCCAGATGCCCGACGTGTTCAAGGACTTCTCTTTCTAGCGGCGCGGCGGTGGACACCCGATGGCAACACACCACCGTCCTGTTGAACGAAGCGGTCCAAGCGCTCCTCACCAGGCCGGATGCGACCTATGTCGACGCGACCTTCGGCCGCGGCGGGCACTCGCGCGCCATCCTGCAGCGGCTGGACCCCCGGGGGCGGCTGGTCGCCTTCGACAAGGACCCGGAGGCGATCGCGGCCGCGGCGCAGATCGCCGACCCGCGCTTTTCGATCCGCCACCAGGGCTTCCGCTCGCTCGGCGAACTGGGCCCGGCCAGCGTGGCCGGCGTGCTGCTGGACCTGGGGGTGAGTTCGCCCCAGATCGACGACCCCGGGCGCGGTTTTTCCTTTCGTGCCGACGGCCCGCTGGACATGCGCATGGACACCACGCGCGGCCAGAGCGTCGCGCAGTGGCTTGCAACGGCCGAGACCGGCCGCATCGCGGAGGTGATTCGTGACTACGGCGAAGAACGGTTTGCTGTTCCGATTGCAAAGGCGATTGCGGCTCGCCGACAGGAACGGGGCCCTGTTGCAACCACCGCCGAACTGGCCGAGCTCGTGGCTCGCGCGGTCAAAACCCGCGAGCCGGGCCAGGACCCTGCAACGCGCACATTTCAGGCTCTTCGGATTTTCATCAACGCCGAGCTTGAAGAGCTGCAGGAAGCGCTAGGGGCGGCCTTGGACGTCCTTCAACCCGGTGGCCGGCTCGTGGTGATCAGCTTCCATTCGCTGGAAGACCGGATCGCCAAGCAGTTCATCGCGCGCCACTCGCGCGAGGTGGTCGACCGCCGCGCGCCCTTCGCCGCGCCGCAGCCCATGAAACTGCGCGCGCTGGCGCGCGTCAGGCCGGGCGAAGCCGAAGTCGCCGCCAACCCCCGCGCCCGCAGCGCCATCATGCGGGTGGCGGAGAGGACGGCCGCATGATGCGCCTCAACCTCGTCTTGTTGCTGGCCGTGCTGCTCAGCGCGATGCACCTGGTGCAGGTGCAGTACGAGTCGCGCCGCCTCTACGCCGAAATCGAGAAGGCGCAGGCGCAGGCGCGCAGGATCGAGGTCGAGCACGAGCGCCTGCAGGTCGACAAGCGCGCCCAGGCCACGCCGCTGCGGGTGGAGAAGCTGGCCAAGGAGCAGTTGCAGATGCGCCCGGCCAGCCCCGGGATCACGCAATACGTCGCGGCCGCGGCCGGGAAGCCCCAGCCATGAGCCGCAGCGTGCTCTACACCTCCAGCCCGCTGCTGGCCAGCAAGACGCCGGTCTGGCGCAGCAAGCTCATCGTCGCCGGCCTGGCGCTGGGCTTCGCCACGCTGGCCGGCCGCGCCGCCTGGGTGCAGGTGATCGGCAACGACTTCTTCCGGCGCCAGGGCGAGGTGCGCTTCGCCCGCACGCTGGAGCTGCCGGCCAACCGCGGCCGCATCCTGGACCGCAACGGCCTGCTGCTGGCCACCAGCGTGCCTTCGCCCAGCATCTGGGCGATCCCGGAGGACGTGGACGCCGACCGGGCCAAGCTGGCGCAACTGGCGCGCCTGCTCGAGATGACGCCGGCCGAGCTGGGCCGCAAGCTGCAGGACGAGGACAAGACCTTCGTCTGGCTCAAGCGACAGGTCGACGAGCCGGTGGCCCAGAAGATCGCCGAGCTGGGCCTCAAGGGCATCTACCAGCGCATGGAATACAAGCGCCGCTACCCGGAAGGCGAAGCGGCCGCGCACGTGGTGGGCTTCACCAACGTGGAGGACAAGGGCCAGGAGGGCATCGAGCTGGCCTTCGACCGGGAGCTGGCCGGGCGGCCCGGCTCGCGCCGCGTGATCAAGGACCGGCTGGGCCGCATCATCGAGGACGTCGGCCAGCAGGTGCCTCCGGTGGACGGGCGCGACCTGCAGCTGTCGATCGACAGCAAGGTGCAGTTCTTCGCCTACCAGAAGCTGCGCGACGCCGTGACCGGGCACAAGGCCAAGGCCGGCAGCGTGGTGGTGCTGGACGTGCAGACGGGCGAGGTGCTGGCGCTGGCCAACTACCCCAGCTACTCGCCGGCCCGGCGCGAGAACCTCAGCGGCGCGCAGCTGCGCAACCGCGCGCTGACCGACACCTTCGAGCCGGGTTCGACGATGAAGCCCTTCATCGCCGCGCTGGCGCTGGAGAAGGGCCTGGTGCGGCCCGACACCGTGATCCAGACGGCGCCCGGGCGCATGGCCATCGGCGGCTCCACCATCCGCGACGCCCACCCGCACGGGCCGCTGACGGTGGAGCAGGTGATCCAGAAGTCCAGCAACGTCGGCACGGTGAAGCTGGCCATGCAGATGTCGCCGCGCGACATGTGGGAGATCTACACCGAGGCCGGCTTCGGCCAGAAGCCGCAGGTGCCGTTCCCGGGCGCGGTGAGCGGCCGGCTGCGCCCGCCCAAGACCTGGCGGCCGATCGAGCAGGCCACCATGAGCTACGGCTACGGCCTGTCGGCCAGCCTGTTCCAGCTGGCCCGCGCCTACACGGTGTTCGCGCGCGACGGCGAGCTGGTCCCCGTGACGCTGCTCAAGGCCGACGAGCCGGCGCCGGGCGTGCGCGTGATCGAAGCGCGGCATGCACGCGCCGTGCGCCACATGATGCAGATGGCGGCCGGCCCGGGCGGCACGGCGCCCAAGGCGCAGACCGTCGGCTACTCGGTGGGCGGCAAGACCGGCACCGCGCACAAGCAGGAAGGCCGCGGCTACTCGGACAGGAAGTACCGCGGCTTCTTCGTCGGCATGGCGCCCATCGAGCAGCCGCGCATCGTGGTCGCCGTGATGATCGACGAGCCCGGCGACGGCAAGTACTTCGGCGGCGACGTCGCCGCCCCGGTGTTCAGCGCCACCGTGCAGCAGACCCTGCGCATGCTGGGGGTGCAGCCGGACATGAGCGTCAAGCCGATGGTGGTGGTCGAAGCGGTGGAGGAGTCGTTCTGATGCGGCAGCTGCGCACCCCCGCCGAAGCGGCGCGCTGGCTGCGCGGCCGCGTGCGCGGCCAGCTGCAGTGCGACAGCCGGCGGGTGCGGCCGGGCGACGGCTTCATCGCCTGGCCGGGCGCCGCCGCCGATGGCCGGCAGCACGTGCCGGCGGCGCTGGCGCAGGGCGCGGCCGCTTGCCTGGTCGAGCGCGAAGGCGCCGAGCCGTTCGCCTTCCGCGACGAGGCGATCGCCGGCTACGCGCAGCTGAAGGCGGCCACCGGCCCGATCGCGGCCGAGTACTACGACCACCCGAGCGCGCAGCTGCAGGTGCTGGCGGTGACCGGGACCAACGGCAAGACGTCCAGCGCGTGGTGGCTGGCGCAGGCGTTGTCGCGGCTGCCCGGCGATCCCTGGCCCTGCGCCGTGATCGGCACGCTGGGCAGCGGCCGGCCGCCGCAGCTGGAATCGAGCGGGCTGACCACGCCCGACGCGGTGCTGCTGCAGGCGCAATTCCGCCGTTTCGCCGACCAGGGCCTCAAGGCCTGCGCGATCGAGGCGTCCTCGATCGGGCTGCAGGAACGCCGGCTCGACGGCACGCAGGTGGCGGTGGCGCTGTTCACCAACTTCACCCAGGACCACCTCGACTACCACGGCAGCATGGAGGCCTACTGGGCCGCCAAGGAGCAGCTGTTCCGCTGGCGCGGCCTGCGCGCGGCGGTCATCAACGTCGACGACGGCAAGGGTGCCGCGCTGGCCGGCGAACTGCAGGGCAGCCGGCTGGAGCTGTGGACGGTTTCCGCCGAGCGCACCGCGCGGCTGCAGGCGGTCGACATCCGCCATGACGCCGAGGGCCTGCAGTTCGCCGTGCTCGAAGCCGGCGAGCGGCACAGTCTCGCGACTGCGCTGGTCGGCCAGTACAACGTGACCAACCTGCTGGGCGTGATCGCCGCCATGCGCGCCCTCGGGGTGCCGCTGGCCGATGCGGTGCGCGCGTGCGACGGGCTCGCCCCGGTGCCCGGCCGCATGGAGCGCCTGCAGCAGCCCGGCCAGCCGCTGGTGGCCGTGGACTATGCGCACACGCCCGACGCGCTGGACAAGGCGCTGCTGGCCCTGCGACCGCTGGCGATGCAGCGCGGCGGCCGGCTCTGGTGCGTGTTCGGCTGCGGCGGCGGCCGCGATCCCGGCAAGCGGCCGCTGATGGCCGCGGTCGCCGAGAAGAACGCCGACCGTGTGGTGGTCACCAGCGACAACCCGCGCGGCGAGAAGCCGGAAACCATCATCAGCCAGATCCTGCTGGGGCTGTCGCACCACGACAGCGTGGAAGTGCAGGCCGACCGCGCGCTGGCGATCGCGCAGGCCGTTGCCGCGGCCGCACCGGCCGACGTGATCCTGCTGGCCGGCAAGGGCCACGAGGACTACCAGGAAGTCGCGGGCGTGAGGCATCCGTTCGACGACCGCGAGCACGCGCGGGCCGCGCTGGCCCGCCGCGCCGGCCGGGGGGTGGCCGCATGAGCCCGATGGCGACCCTGCAGCAGGCCGCCGGCTGGAGCGGCGGCCGCGTGATCGGCGACGGCGCGCTGGCCTTCGCCCGCGTGCATTCGGACACGCGCACCCTGCAGCCTGGCGACCTGTTCGTGGCCCTGCGCGGCGAGCGCTTCGATGCCAACGACTTCCTGGCCGACGCGGCGGCGGGCGGCGCCGTCGCGGCCCTCGCGCACCGGGGTCGCCTGCCGCCCGGCATGCCGGGCATCGAGGTCGACGACACCCGCCTCGCGCTCGGCCGGCTGGCGCGGGGCTGGCGGCTGCAGCACCAGCTGCCGCTGGTCGCGGTCACCGGCAGCAACGGCAAGACCACGGTGACGCAGATGATCGCGTCCATCCTGCGCGGCTGGCAGCCGGACCACCATCTCGCCACCCAGGGCAACCTGAACAACGACATCGGCTTGCCGCTCACGCTGCTGCGCCTGCGGCCCGGCCAGCGCGTGGCCGTGGTGGAACTGGGCATGAACCACCCGGGCGAGATCGGCTACCTGGCCGACATCGCGCGGCCCACCGTGGCGCTGGTCAACAACGCGCAGCGCGAACACCAGGAGTTCATGGCCACGGTGGAAGCGGTCGCGCGCGAGAACGGCGCGGTGTTCGGGGCGCTGGAGCGCAGCGGCGTGGCCGTGTTCCCGGCCGACGATGCGTTCACGCCGCTCTGGCAGGAACTGGCGCAGGGCCGGGCCTGCCTGACCTTCGGCGACGCCGGCAGCGGCGCCGACCTCACGCTGGCCGACGCCCGCTGGCAGCAGGGCCGCTGGGCCGTGCAGGCCGCCACGCCGGCCGGCGCCCTGGACTTCACGCTGGCCGTGGCGGGTCGCCACAACGTGCGCAACGCGCTGGCGGCGGCCGCCTGCGCGCTGGCCGCCGGCGCGCCGCTGGCCGCGATCGTGCAGGGGCTGCAGGCCTTCGAGCCGGTGAAGGGCCGCTCGCGTGCGCTGTCGGTCCGGATCGCGGGCCGCGAGCTGACGCTGATCGACGACAGCTACAACGCCAACCCGGATTCGGTGCGCGCCGCCATCGACGTGCTGGCCGACCTGCCCGGCCCGCGCCTGCTGGTGCTGGGCGACATGGGCGAGGTCGGCGACCAGGGGCCGCAATTCCATGCGGAGGTGGGGCGGTACGCACGCGAGCGCGGCATCGAGCGCCTGTTCACGCTGGGCGAGCAGGCGCGCGCCATGGGCGGCGAGCACTTCGCCGGCATCGACGCGCTCAATGCCGCCGTGATGGCGCAGCTGCCCGCCGCCGCCAGCCTCCTGGTCAAGGGGTCGCGCTTCATGAAGATGGAGCGCGTGGTCCAGGCCATCGAACAAGGACAAGAACGAAAGGATGGCGATGCTGCTTAGCCTGGCCGTGTGGCTGCAGACCCTGGGGCCGGAGTTCGGCTTCCTGCGCGTGTTCCAGTACATCACCTTCCGCGCCGTGATGGCGGCCTTGACGGCGCTGCTGATCGGCCTGATCGCCGGCCCCTGGGTGATCCGCCGCCTCACCGAGCTGAAGATCGGCCAGCCGGTGCGCGACTACGCGATGCAGACGCACCTGTCCAAGCGCGGCACGCCCACCATGGGCGGCGTGCTGGTGCTGCTGTCGATCGCGCTGGCCACGCTGCTGTGGTTCGACCTGTCCAACCGCTTCGTCTGGATCGTGCTGGTGGTCACGCTCGGCTTCGGGATGATCGGCTGGGCCGACGACTGGCGCAAGGTCGTGAACAAGGACCCGGAAGGCATGCGCTCGCGCGAGAAGTACTTCTGGCAGTCGGTGATCGGGCTGATCGCGGCGCTGTACCTGGTGTTCAGCATCTCCGAGAGCAGCAACGCCCGGGTGGTGGAGCTGTTCTTCGCCTGGGTGCAGTCCGGCTTCGACGTCGACCTGCCGCCCAAGGCCGGCCTGCTGGTGCCCTTCTTCAAGGAAGTGAGCTACCCGCTGGGCGTGTTCGGCTTCGTGATCCTGACCTACGTGGTGATCGTCGGCTCCAGCAATGCGGTGAACCTCACCGACGGCCTGGACGGGCTGGCGATCATGCCGGTGGTGATGGTGGGCTCGGCGCTCGGCGTGTTCGCCTACGTCACCGGCAGCGCCGTCTATTCGCGCTACCTGTTCTTCCCGCACATCCCGGGCTCGGGCGAGCTGCTGATCTTCTGCGCCGCGATGGCGGGTGCCGGCCTGGCCTTCCTGTGGTTCAACACCCATCCGGCCCAGGTGTTCATGGGCGACGTGGGCGCGCTGGCGCTGGGCGGCGCGCTCGGCACCATCGCCGTGATCGTGCGCCAGGAGATCGTGCTGGCCATCATGGGCGGCGTCTTCGTGGCCGAGGCGATCTCGGTGATGGCGCAGGTGACCTACTTCAAGTACACGCGCAGGCGCTACGGCGAGGGCCGCCGCATTCTCAAGATGGCGCCGCTGCACCACCACTACGAGAAGAGCGGCTGGACCGAGACCCAGGTCGTGGTGCGCTTCTGGATCGTCACCATGCTGCTGTGCCTGGTGGGCCTGTCGACGCTGAAGCTGAGGTGAATTCCGTGCACGACCACCCGGCCCCGCGCAGCGTCCTGATCCTCGGCCTCGGCGAGTCCGGGCTGGCGATGGCGCGCTGGTGCGCGCGCGCCGGCAACGCGGTGACGGTGGCCGATACGCGCCAGCAGCCGCCGCGGCTGGCGGCGCTGCGCGAGGAATTGCCGCAGGTGCGCTTCGTGGCGGGTGAATTCGGCGTCGGCCTGCTGGAGGGCGTGGACGAGGTCTTCCGCAGTCCGGGGCTGTCGCCCGCGCAGGCCGCGCCCGTGCTGCAGGCTGCGGCCGGGCGCGGCATTCCCGTAGGCGGCGAACTGGACCTGTTCATGCAGGGCCTGGCCCGGCTGCGCGAGCAGCAGGGCTACGCGCCGGCACTGCTGGCGGTCACCGGCACCAACGGCAAGACCACGGTGACGGCGCTGACCGGCCAGCTGGTCGAGCGCAGCGGCCGCACGGTGGCGGTCGCCGGCAACATCGGCCCCACGCTGCTGGACACGCTGGCGGCCCGGGTCGAAGCGCAAGCCCTGCCGCAAGCCTGGGTGCTGGAGCTGTCCAGCTTCCAGCTCGATGCCTGCCGCGGCTTCGAGCCGACGGCGGCAGCGGTGCTGAACCTCACCCAGGACCACCTCGACTGGCACGGCAGCATGGACGCCTACGGGGCCGCCAAGGCCCGCATCTTCGGCGCGCGCACGCTGATGGTCCTGAACCGCGAGGACCCGCTGGTGATGAAGATGCTGCCGCCGCCGGTGAAGGCGCGCGGCGGCCGCATGGAGCAGCGCGAGCACCTCACCTTCGGCACCGACCTGCCGCAGCGGCCGGGCGACTTCGGCATCGAGGTGGTGAACGGCATGGCCTGGCTGGTGCGCGCGTTCGAGGCCGACGAGACGCAGAAAAGGCGCAGGGATGAAGACCAGGAACTGCACATCCAGCGCCTGATGCCGTCCGAGGCGCTGCGCATCCGCGGCCGCCACAACGCCGCCAACGCGCTGGCGGCGCTGGCACTGGCCAGCGCCTGCGGCGCGCAGCTGGCCCCGATGCTGTACGGCCTGCGCGAGTACCGCGGCGAGCCGCACCGGGTCGAGCCGGTCGGCATCGTCGAGGAGGTCGAGTACTTCGACGACAGCAAGGGCACCAACGTGGGCGCCACGGTGGCGGCGCTGGCCGGGCTGGGCGCCGAGCGCAAGCTGGTCGTGATCCTGGGCGGCGACGGCAAGGGGCAGGATTTCGCGCCGCTGGCCGATCCGGTGGCGCGCTACGTGCGCGCCGTGGTGCTGATCGGCCGCGATGCGCCGCAGATCCGGGCGGCGCTGCAAGGCGCCGGCGTGCCGCTGCAGGATGCGGCATCGATGGAGGAAGCGGTGCGCAGTGCGGCGCAGCACGCCCAGGCCGGCGACGCCGTGCTGATGTCGCCGGCCTGTGCCAGCCTCGACATGTTCCGCAACTACGCGCACCGCGCCGAGGTGTTCCGCGCGGCCGTGCAGGGGCTGGCCGACGAGGCCGGCACCGGCCTGGAGGGCAGCGCATGAACGCGCTGGCGGAGCGCATCGGCGGCTGGTTCGGCGGTGGCCGGCCGGCGCGGCGCGGCTACTCCGCGGCTGCGGCGCCGGCCCGCATCCAGGGCTTCGACCAGCCGCTGCTGTGGGTGGCGGTGGCGCTGCTGGCCTTCGGGCTGGTGATGGTGTATTCGGCGTCGATCGCGCTGCCCGACAACCCCAAGTTCGCGCGCTACGCCCATACGCACTTCCTGCTGCGGCACTTCCTGTCGCTGGCGCTGGGCTTCGTCATGGCCCTGCTCGCGTTCCAGGTGCCGGTCGCCAGCTGGGAGAAGGCCGCGCCCTGGCTGTTCGTGGCCTCGCTGGTGCTGCTGGTGGTGGTGCTGATCCCGCCGATCGGCAAGGGCGTCAACGGCGCGCGCCGCTGGATCGGACTGGGGGCGCTGAGCTTCCAGCCGTCGGAGCTGGCCAAGTTCGCGGTGCTGCTGTACGCGTCCAACTACATGGTGCGCCGGATGGGCGTGAAGGAGCGCTTCTTCCGCGCCGTGCTGCCGATGGCCGCCGCCGTCGCCATCGTCGGCTCGCTGCTGCTGGCCGAACCGGACATGGGCGCCTTCATGGTGATCGCCGTGATCGCCATGGGCATCCTGTTCCTGGGCGGGGTGAACGCGCGCATGTTCTTCCTGATCGCCACCGTGATCGTGGTGGCCTTCGCGCTGATGATCGCGTTCTCCGACTGGCGGCGCGAGCGCATCTTCGCCTACCTCGACCCCTGGAGCGAGAAGCACGCGCTGGGCAAGGGCTACCAGCTGTCGCACTCGCTGATCGCGATCGGGCGCGGCGAGATCTTCGGCGTGGGCCTGGGCGGCAGCGTGGAGAAGCTGCACTGGCTGCCCGAGGCGCACACCGACTTCCTGCTGGCCGTGATCGGCGAGGAGTTCGGGCTGGTCGGCCTGCTGGCGGTGATCGGCGCGTTCCTGTGGCTGACGCGCCGCATCGTGCACATCGGCCGCCAGGCGGTGGCGCTGGACCGCGTGTTCGCCGGCCTGGTGGCGCAGGGCGTGGGCCTGTGGATCGGCTTCCAGGCCTTCATCAACATGGGCGTGAACCTGGGCGCGCTGCCCACCAAGGGCCTGACGCTGCCCCTCATGAGCTATGGCGGCTCGGCCGTCCTGATGAACATCGTGGCGATCGCGGTGGTGCTGCGCATCGACTACGAGAACCGCGTGCTGATGCAGGGAGGGCGGGCATGACCGCTCAGCTCATGTTCAGCATGGAAGCCCTCCCCCGGACGGGGGAGGGTGGGGGAGGGGGCGAGTCCAGTTCGGCCCGGAGGGCAGCGCCGAAGGCGACTGCCCTCGTCATGGCGGGCGGCACCGGCGGCCACATCTTCCCGGGCCTGGCGGTCGCCGAGGCGCTGCGCGAGCGTTCCTGGCGCGTGCACTGGCTGGGAGCACCCGGCAGCATGGAGAGCCGGCTCGTGCCCCCGCGCGGCTTCGCCTTCGAAGCCATCGACTTCGGCGGCGTGCGCGGCAAGGGCCCGCTCACGCTGGCCCTGCTGCCGCTGCGCCTGCTGCGCGCGTTCTGGCAAAGCCTGCGCGTGGTGCGGCGGGTGCGGCCCGACGTCGTAGTCGGGCTGGGCGGCTACATCACCTTCCCGGGCGCCATGATGGGCGTGCTGCTGGGCAAGCCGCTGGTGCTGCACGAGCAGAACTCGGTCGCCGGCATGGCCAACAAGGTGCTGGCGGGCGTGGCCGACCGGGTGTTCACGGCCTTCCCCGGCGTGCTGGGAAAGGGCCGCTGGGTGGGCAACCCGCTGCGCGCCCCCTTCCTGCAGCAGGCGTCGCCGGCCGAACGGTTCGCGGGCCGCAGCGGACCACTGAAGGTGCTGGTGGTCGGCGGCAGCCTGGGTGCGCGGGCGCTCAACGAGGCCGTGCCCCGGGCACTGGCGCTGGTCCCGGCCGGGCGCCGCCCGCAGGTGCTGCACCAGAGCGGCGCGAAGCAGATCGACGAGCTGCGCGCCAACTACCAGGCCGCCGGCGTGCAGGCCGAGCTCACCCCTTTCATCGACGACACGGCGACGGCGTTCGCCGAGGCCGACCTGGTGGTCTGCCGCGCCGGCGCCAGCACGGTCACCGAAATCGCCGCCGTCGGCGCTGCGGCGGTGTACGTGCCCTTTCCGCACGCCGTGGACGACCACCAGACCACCAACGCGCGCTTCATCGTCGATGCCGGCGGCGGCTGGCTGCAGCCGCAGGCGGCGCTCACGCCCGAGTGGCTGGCGGCGCTGCTGCAGCAGGTGACGCGCACCGAACTGATGCAGAAGGCGACCGCGGCTCACGCCGTGGCCAGGACCGAAGCCACCGCCGAGGTGGTCGCCGCCTGCGAGGAACTAGCCAAAGCATGAAACACGCCATCAAGCACATCCATTTCGTCGGCGTGGGCGGCGCCGGCATGTCGGGCATCGCCGAGATCCTGTTCAACCTCGGGTACACGATCTCCGGCTCCGACCTGTCCGACAGCGCCACGCTGCGCCGGCTGCAGGACCTGGGCATCCGCACCTGCGTGGGCCACGCCGCGAGCCACATCGCCGGCGCCGACGCGGTGGTCACCTCCACCGCCGTGCAGCCCGACAACCCCGAAGTGCTGGCTGCGCGCCAGCGCAAGATCCCGGTGGTGCCGCGCGCCATGATGCTGGCCGAGCTGATGCGCCTGAAGCAGGGCATCGCGATCGCCGGCACCCACGGCAAGACCACCACCACCAGCCTGGTGGCCAGCGTGCTGGCCGAGGGCGGGCTGGACCCGACCTTCGTGATCGGCGGCCGCCTGAACAGTGCCGGGGCCAACGCCAAGCTGGGCGCCGGCGACTACATCGTGGTGGAGGCCGACGAATCCGACGCCTCCTTCCTGAACCTGATGCCGGTGATGGCGGTGGTGACCAACATCGACGCCGACCACATGGAGACCTACGGCCACGACTTCGGCCGGCTCAAGGGCGCGTTCGTCGACTTCCTGCACCGCATGCCCTTCTACGGCACGGCCATCCTGTGCGTGGACGACCCCGCGGTGCGGCAGGTCGTGGCCGAGGTGCAGTGCCCGGTCACCACCTACGGCGCCTCCGAGGACGCGCAGGTGCGCGCCATCGACATCCGCGCCGTCGGCGCCCAGATGCACTTCACCGCGCAGCGGCGCAACGGCGTCACGCTGCCCGACCTGCCCGTCACGCTGAACCTGGCCGGGCACCACAACGTGCTCAACGCGCTGTCGGCCATCGCGGTGGCGACGGAGCTGGGGGTGCCGGATGCGGCGGTGCAGAAAGCGCTGGCCGAATTCCACGGCGTCGGCCGGCGCTTCCAGCGCTACGGCGAGGTGCGGGTGCCGGCGGCCAATGGCGGCGGCCGCTTCAGCGTGATCGAGGACTACGGCCACCACCCGGTGGAGATCGCCGCCACGCTCAGCGCGGCGCGCGGCGCGTTCCCGGGCCGGCGGCTGGTGCTGGCCTTCCAGCCGCATCGCTACACGCGCACGCGCGACTGCTTCGAGGACTTCGTCAAGGTGCTGGGGCGGGCCGATGCGGTGCTGCTGTCCGAGGTCTATGCCGCCGGCGAGCCGCCCATCGTGGCGGCCGACGGCCGCTCGCTGGCGCGCGCCCTGCGCGTGGCCGGCAAGGTGGAGCCGGTGTTCGTCGACGAGATCGCGGCCATGCCGCAGGCCATCCTCGACATCGTCCGCGACGGCGACGTCGTCATGTGCATGGGCGCCGGCTCGATCGGCGCCGTGCCGGGCAGGCTGGTGGAGACCGGAGGTGCGGCATGAGACACCCTGTGTCAACCCCCCGCTGTTTGAAGCAGCAGTTTGGCCCCGCCGTGGCGTGCCGGATCGTAGGGTTTGTGGTCCTGCCAGGCGCGCCAGATCACGCGCAGCCATGCTC
>NZ_JAKFCM010000107.1:0-62623 GCF_036676645.1 Ramlibacter sp. | reverse complement strand
GCCGAACTTGGTCGACAGGATCGTCGTGATCGCCGCCGTCAGCGTCGTCTTGCCGTGGTCCACGTGGCCGATCGTGCCCACGTTCACGTGCGGCTTGGTGCGCTCGAATTTACCTTTTGCCATGTCAGTTCCTCAAAAGAGCGATGCCCGTGTACTGGTTTAACGTCTGCATCGGACTGCTGGATCCACCGCCACGGGCAGCGGTGGGCGTCTGATCGCAGACGGAGAAAGATTCTGGTCAGAGGGGGCAGGGCAATCGCTGCGCGGTTGGCCCGCCCCTTCCAATCAGAGGGGACAGAGCAGCCGCTTCGCGATTGGTCAGGCCCTTCTAATCAGAGGGGACAGAGCAACCGCTGCGCGGTTGGTCTGTCCCCTGGTCGTTATTTTGCCCTTGCAGCGACGATCGCCTCGGCGACGTTCTTCGGGGCCTCGGCGTAGTGCTTGAACTCCATCGTGTACGTCGCACGGCCCTGGGACATGGAGCGCAGGGTCGTGGAGTAGCCGAACATCTCGGACAGCGGCACCTCGGCCTTGATGGTCTTGCCGCCGCCGACCATGTCGTCCATGCCCTGCACCATGCCGCGACGGGACGACAGGTCGCCCATCACGTTGCCGGCGTAGTCCTCGGGCGTCTCCACTTCCACGGCCATCATCGGCTCGAGGATCACGGGGTTGGCCTTCCTGCAACCTTCCTTGAAGCCGAAGATGGCGGCCATCTTGAACGCCTGCTCGGACGAGTCGACGTCGTGGTACGAGCCGAAGTGCAGGGTGACCTTGACGTCCACCACCGGGTAGCCGGCCAGCACGCCGGTGTTCAGGGCCTCGATCACGCCCTTCTCCACCGCCGGGATGTACTCGCGCGGCACCACGCCGCCCTTGATGGCGTCGATGAACTCGAAGCCCTTGCCGGCCTCGTTCGGCTCGACCTTGAACACCACGTGGCCGTACTGGCCCTTGCCGCCCGACTGGCGCACGAACTTGCCTTCGGCCTCGTCCACCGACTTGCGGATCGTTTCGCGGTAAGCCACCTGCGGCTTGCCCACGTTGGCTTCCACGCCGAACTCGCGCTTCATGCGGTCGACGATGATCTCCAGGTGCAGCTCGCCCATGCCGCCGATGATGGTCTGGCCCGACTCCTCGTCGGTGTTCACGCGGAACGACGGGTCTTCGGCCGCGAGGCGCTGCAGCGCGATGCCCATCTTCTCCTGGTCGGCCTTGCTCTTGGGCTCCACGGCCTGGCGGATCACCGGCTCGGGGAACACCATGCGCTCGAGCGTCACGATCGAATCGGGGTCGCACAGCGTCTCGCCGGTGGTGACGTCCTTCAGGCCCACGCAGGCGGCGATGTCGCCGGCACGGATCTCGTCGATCTCGATGCGGTTGTTGGCGTGCATCTGCACGATCCGGCCGATGCGCTCCTTCTTGCCGCGCACCGGGTTGTAGACGCTGTCACCCTTGCTCAGCACGCCCGAATAGACGCGCACGAACGTCAGCTGGCCGACGAACGGGTCGGTCATCAGCTTGAACGCCAGCGCCGAAAACTTCTCGTTGTCGTCGGCCTTGCGGCTGGTTTCCTGGTCCTTCTCGTCGATGCCGGCCACCGGCGGGATGTCCACCGGCGAGGGCAGGTAGTCGATCACGGCGTCCAGCATGCGCTGCACGCCCTTGTTCTTGAAGGCGGTGCCGCACAGCATCGGCTGGATCTCGGTGGCGATCGTGCGGGCGCGCAGGCCCTGCTTGATCTCCGCCTCGCTCAGGTCGCCTTCCTCGAGGTACTTGTTCATCAGCTCCTCGTTGGCTTCGGCGGCGGCCTCGACCATCTTCTCGCGCCACTCGTTGGCGGTGGCCACGAGGTCGGCCGGGATGTCGGCGTACTCGAACTTCATGCCCTGCGAGGCCTCGTCCCAGATGATGGCCTTCATCTTGAGCAGGTCGACCACGCCCTTGAAGTTGTCCTCGGCGCCGATCGGGATCACGATCGGGACCGGGTTGGCCTTCAGGCGCAGGCGCATCTGCTCGTAGACCTTGAAGAAGTTGGCCCCGGTGCGGTCCATCTTGTTGACGAACGCCAGCCGCGGCACCTTGTATTTGTTGGCCTGGCGCCAGACCGTCTCGGACTGCGGCTGCACGCCGCCCACGGCGCAGTACACCATGCAGGCGCCGTCGAGCACGCGCATGGAGCGCTCCACCTCGATGGTGAAGTCCACGTGTCCGGGGGTGTCGATGATGTTGAAGCGGTGCTCGGGGTAGGAGAGGTCCATGCCCTTCCAGAAGCAGGTCACCGCCGCCGAGGTGATGGTGATGCCGCGCTCCTGCTCCTGCTCCATCCAGTCGGTGGTGGCGGCGCCGTCGTGCACCTCGCCGAGCTTGTGGGTCACGCCGGTGTAGAACAGGATGCGCTCGGTGGTCGTGGTCTTGCCGGCGTCGATGTGCGCCGAGATGCCGATGTTGCGGTAGCGCTCGATGGGCGTTTTGCGGGCCATGATGATCTTTCCTTGGAAACGGCGCGGGCCCGCTCGTGGCGGGCCCCGGCCGTGGCTTGCTTCAGATGGGGGCGGTGGTCAGAAGCGGAAGTGCGAGAAGGCCTTGTTGGCCTCGGCCATGCGGTGCACCTCGTCGCGCTTCTTCATGGCGCCGCCGCGGCCTTCGGTGGCTTCCATCAGCTCGTTGGCCAGGCGCAGGGCCATGGACTTCTCGCCGCGCTTCTTGGCGGCCTCCTTGATCCAGCGCATCGACAGCGCCAGCCGGCGCACCGGTCGCACTTCCACCGGCACCTGGTAGTTGGCGCCGCCCACGCGACGGGACTTCACCTCGACCATGGGCTTGACGTTGTTGATCGCCATGGTGAAGGCCTCGACCGGGTCGCGGCCGGGGTTCTTCTTCTCGATCTGCTCGAGCGCGCCGTAGACGATGCGCTCGGCAACCGCCTTCTTGCCGCCTTGCATGATGACGTTCATGAACTTGGCGAGCTCGACATTGCCGTACTTGGGATCCGGCAGGATTTCACGCTTGGGGACTTCGCGACGACGTGGCATGTTTCACCTCTTCAATTGCTTCAGCTGGCCTTTTCGGGGCCCTGGGAGCCATCCGGCTGCCCGCTTACTCGACCCGACAGCGGGTCACTACGCTTCGATTCGCCTGCCGAGCGATCGAAGCACCGACAAACGAAATGGAACCTCAGGCCTTCTTCGGGCGCTTGGCGCCGTACTTGGAGCGGGCCTGCTTGCGGTCCTTGACCCCCTGCAGGTCGAGCGAGCCGCGCACGATGTGGTAGCGCACGCCCGGCAGGTCCTTGACCCGGCCGCCGCGCACCAGCACCACCGAGTGCTCCTGCAGGTTGTGGCCCTCGCCACCGATGTAGGAAATGACCTCGAAGCCGTTGGTCAGGCGCACCTTGGCGACCTTGCGCAGGGCCGAGTTCGGCTTCTTGGGCGTCGTGGTGTACACACGGGTGCACACGCCACGGCGCTGCGGGCTGTTCTGCATCGCGGGGGACTTGGAGCTGGTCTTCTCGACCTCGCGCCCCTGACGCACGAGTTGGTTGATGGTTGGCATTGAAAAAAAGGGTCCCTAAGCGTGTGGAGTGCGCGACCCGCCCCGACCGGGCGCCGCGCACGGCTTCCCCGCCCCAATTGCGGGAAAGCCCACCAGTATAGCCGGATGCTGGTTTGCCCTCAAGCGTGCGGGGCAAGCCCGCCTAGCGGATCCAGAGGCGGATGGCGTCCCAGGCGCGGCCGAGCACGCCGGCTTCCCCGACGGCTTCCAGCGCGACCAGCGGCACTTCGGCCACCGGCTTGTCGCCCGCCAGCACCTTGAGCGTGGCCACCTGCTGGCCCTTGCTGAACGGCGCCACCAGCGGGTCGGGTCGGGCCACCGCCGTCTTGAGCTGGGAGGCGGTACCGGCCGGCACCGCCACCACCAGCGGCTGGTTGCGGCCGAGCTTGACGGTATTGGCGGTGCCCTTCCAGACCTCGGGCGTGACGACCGGCTGGTTGGCGTCGAACAGCTTGATGCCCTCCCAGGCCGTGAAGCCCCAGTTCAGCAGCTTCTGCGACTCGTTCGCGCGCACGTTCTCGCCGGACGTGCCCAGCACGATGGACAGCAGCCGGCGCCCCGGCAGGTTGGGGAAGTCGCGCCGCGCCGTGGCGACGAGGCAGTAGCCGGCCGCATCGGTGTGGCCGGTCTTGAGGCCGTCCACCGTCGGGTCGCGGAACAGCAGCATGTTGCGGTTGGTGTCGTTGGCCGTGGGCGTGCCCTGGTAGCGGTACTTCCGGATCGAGTAATAGTGGGTGTACTCGGGGAAGTCCTGCAGCAGGCGGGTGGCCAGGATGCTCAGGTCGCGGGCGGTCGTCGTGTGGCCCGGGGCGGTCAGCCCTTCGGCGTTCTTGTACGTGGTGCTGTTCATGCCCAGCGCCTTGGCCTGCTCGTTCATCAGCTCCACGAAACGCTCGACGCTGCCGCCGACGCCTTCGGCCAGCGCCACCGTCGCGTCGTTGCCGGACTGCACGATCATGCCCTTGACCAGGTCCTCCACCGGCACCTGCATGCTGGGGTCTATGAACATCCGCGAACCGGGCATCTTCCAGGCCCGCACGCTCACGGGCAGCGTCTGCTGCAGGCTGATCTTCCTGGCGCGCAGCGCGTCGAACACCAGGTAGGCGCTCATCAGCTTGGTCAGCGAGGCGGGCTCGACCGGGCTGTCGATGTCGCGGCCGGCCAGCACCTGGTTGGCGCTCACGTCCATCAGCAGGTAGCTGCGGGCGGCGATTTCGGGGGGCTGGGGCGCCTGGGCGGCGGCGGCCAGGCAGAAAAGGGCGAGCAGGGGCGCGGCCAGCGCCTTGGCAAGACGTGTCATCGGCAGGGAAATCTCCTTCAGCTGCGAAGGTGGCGTGCCACCAGGTTTTTCAGGAGCGGCAATTGTCCGTGAAAGAAATGACCCACCCCGGGCACCAGTGTCAGCGCCAGGGTTTGCGGCCGCGCCCAATCGAGGACGGCCTGCAACGGCACCGTGTCATCCTGCTCGCCGTGCACGACCAGCGCGCGCCCGTGGGCGTCGGCGGGCAGCGCCGGCACCGCGAAGCGCGAAGCCGCCGTGCCCACCAGCACGATCTTGCGCACCTCGCGCGTGGCCCAGAGCGACTCGAGCACGCAGGCCGCCACATAGGCGCCGAAGGAAAAGCCCGCCAGCGCGATCGGGCCCTCCGGCGCCAGCGCCTGCACCAGGCCGCGCATGTCGTCCGCCTCGCCGCGGCCTTCGTCGTGCTCGCCGGCGCTGGAGCCGACGCCGCGGAAGTTGAAGCGCACGGCACTCCAGCCCTCCTGCACGAAGGCCCGGGCCAGCGTCTGCACCACCTTGTTCTCCATGGTGCCGCCGTACAGCGGGTGGGGGTGGGCGATGAAGGCGGTGCCGGCACCCGCCCTGGCGGGGTCGTCGCGCAGCACCTCGATGGGGCCGGCCACGCCCTGCAACTGCAGCCGCCGCGTGTAGGCGTTCATGGCGCGGGGCTCAGCGGCCCAGGTGCGGCGGCGTGAGCAGGCGTTCGACGATGCGGCCGTTCTTCAGGTGCGACTCGACGATCTCGTCGATGTCCTCCTGGTCCACGTAGGTGTACCAGACGGCCTCCGGATAGACGACCGCCACCGGACCCGCGGCGCAGCGATCCAGGCAACCGGACTTGTTGACGCGCACCTTGCCGGGCCCGTTCAGGCCCTGCGCCTTGACCAGCGCCTTGCAGCGGTCGAATGCGGCCTGCGCATCGTGGTCCGCGCAGCAGTTCTCGCCATTGGTGCGCTGGTTCAGGCAGAAGAAGATATGCCGCTCGTAGTAGGAGGGCTGCTCGGGGTTCATCGGACGATTCTAGGCCGCGGCTCCCCGGCGGATACGCGCACCAGCACATAGGTCAGGGCCGCGTAAGGCCACAGCCATCCGAGCCACTGCACCAGGCCATGGAAGCGGATGAAGCGGCCCTGCTCCCAGGTTTGCAGCGTCTGCGCGAAATAGGCGTTGGCGGGTGCCTGGTTCAACAGGGTCAGCTGCACCACCAGCAGCAGCAGCAGCAGCGCCGCACAGCCGCGACGGGGCAGCGCCAGCAGCGCCAGCGCCAGCACCAGCCCGGTGACCAGGCCCAGGCGCACCGGCAGCGTCAGCCAGGTCCAGGCGTGCGCAGGCCCCCAGCTCAGGGCCGCGGACAGGGCCGTGACCCCGACCCCGGCAGCCACCAGCAGGGCCGCGAAGAGCGCGCGGCGCCCGATCGACTGCATGACCGAGTAGGCCAGCAGGCAGGGCGCGAGCGCCCCGAGCGCCACGCAGATCAGTTCGGCGCCGGGCACCAGGGGCTGCAGCTCCACGTCGCGCACCGGCAGCCACTCCAGGAAGGGCGTGTCCATCAGCCATTCGGCGACGGCGGCCTCCAGGCGCTCGAACACCTGCCCGAGCCCGAGCGGCACCGCCGCCGGGAACAGCAGCGCCACCGGCCACAGCGCGAGCAGCACCAGTGCGCCGCGGGCCTCGTCCACGAACCAGCGCACCCGGAAGCGGCTCCAGTGGTCCAGCGCGCCGGCCCACTCCAGCCCCACGGCCAGCGCGGCGCCGAGCAGCGATCCCAGGGCGTTCAGGCCGAAATCGACGTTGGAGGGCACCCGCGCCGGCAGGTAGCTCTGCAGCGCCTCCAGGCAGAACGACAGCGCCGCACCCGCCAGGGTGGCGATCGCCAGGGGCGCCCAGGGCCGGACCTGGGGCGGCGCGTCGCCCCGCCGCATGAAGGCCAGCGCCAGCAGGAAGCCCAGCGGCGCATAGCCCGCCGTATTGGCGGCGAAGTCGAAGGCCGTCCAGTAGCGCGGCCACGGGCTGTGCAGGAAGGCCCAGGGCTCGATCCCCTGGTCGCGCCAGTCGGTGAACGGGTACAGGCTGGCGTAGACGACCAGCGCAGCCCAGGCCTGCGCCAGCGGCCAGGCCGAAGTCTTGCGTGCCGCCATCCGCACCGCCCTCAGAAGGGCTTGACCACCACCAGCACGACCGCCGCCAGCAGCAGCAGCACGGGCGCTTCGTTGAACCAGCGGTACCAGCGGTGGTTGCGCCGGTTCCCGCCGGCTTCGAAGCGGCGCAGCAGGCGCGCGCACGCGAGGTGGTAGCCGACGGTGAGCACCACGACCGCCAGCTTGGCGTGCATCCAGCCGCTGTCGCGGCCGATGCCGTAACCGAGCCAGAGCCACAGTCCCAGCCCGATGGCCGGCAGCGCCAGCAGCGTGGTGAAGCGAAGCAGCTTGCGCGCCATCAGCAGCAGGCGCTCGCGCTCGGCGACCGAGCCCGGCGCCACCATCGCCAGGTTCACGTAGATGCGCGGCAGGTAGAACAGCCCCGCGAACCAGCTCGCGATGAACACGATGTGAAGCGCCTTGACCCAGAGCATGCGGCGAGTGTACGGAAGGGGTGCGGCAGCGGCGCCAGCACCCCCAGGCCGGGCGGCCAAAAAAAACCCCGGCCGATCGGCCGGGGTTGGCAAGCCTTTTTGCTGTCACACATTAAGGCGCCCGCTCAGGGAGGAAAAGCGGGGGGCGGCAAGCCGCCCGGGGCGTAATTTAACAAAGCCCCTCGCGGCCATCAAGCCGATTGCGGCAAAGCCGCGGATGCGCTGGGGGCGGGCCGGACCGGGGGTCATGGGGCACAATTTTCCCCATGGTCCTGCACGCTCCCTACCCCCAAGGCCGCCCGCGCCGGCTGCGCCGCGACGAATTCACCCGCAACCTGGTGCGCGAGCACGCACTCTCGCCGCACGACCTGATCTATCCGGTCTTCGTGCTGGATGGCCAGAACCAGCGCCAGGCCGTCGCTTCCATGCCGGGCGTGGAGCGCCTGAGCGTGGACCTGCTGCTGCCGGTGGCGCAGGAGTGCGTGGAGCTGGGCATCCCGGTGATGGCGCTCTTTCCCGTGATCGATCCGTCGCTCAAGGCCGAGGACGGGCGCGAGGCCTTCAACCCGGAGGGCCTGGTGCCGCGCGCCGTGCGGGCGCTCAAGCAGCGTTTCCCGCAGCTGGGCGTGATGACCGACGTGGCGCTCGACCCGTTCACCAGCCACGGCCAGGACGGCCTGCTGGATGCGAGCGGCTACATCCTGAACGACGAGACGGTGCAGGTGCTGGTCCGCCAGGCGCTGGTGCAGGCCGAGGCCGGCGTGGACATCGTCGCGCCCAGCGACATGATGGACGGGCGCATCGGCGCGATCCGGCAGGCGCTGGAGTCGCGCGGCGCCATCCACACCCGCATCATGGCCTACAGCGCCAAGTACGCCAGCGCCTTCTACGGCCCGTTCCGGGACGCGGTCGGCTCCGCCGCCAACCTGGGCAAGGGCAACAAGAAGGTCTACCAGATGGATCCGGGCAACAGCGACGAGGCGCTGCGCGAGGTGGCCATGGACATCGCCGAGGGCGCCGACATGGTGATGGTCAAGCCCGGCATGCCCTACCTGGACGTGGTGCGGCGGGTGAAGGACGAATTCCGCATGCCCACCTTCGCCTACCAGGTCTCGGGCGAATACGCGATGCTGCAGGCGGCCGCCCGCAACGGCTGGCTGGACGGCGATGCGGTGATGATGGAGAGCCTGCTGGCGTTCAGGCGCGCCGGCGCCGACGGCATCCTGACCTACTTCGCGGTCGAAGCGGCGCGCCGGCTGCGGGCCTGACGCCAGCCTCCGTGCAGATCGTCGAATTCACCCGCGGCACGCTGCGCTTCCTCGACGAAGTGCCGGCGCAGGCGCCGGGCGACGGGTTCGTCTGGATCTACCTGGAGCGCGAGAGCCTGGCCGGGCACCTGCCGGCGCTGCAGGCGGCCTGCCAGCGCCTGGGCGGTTCCGCGCTGCTGGACCTGCACCTCAAGGACCTGGGCAACCGCGCCCACCCCTCGCACTACGACTACACCTCGGTCTACGACCTGGTGGTGTTCCGCCGCCTGGCCACCGCGGAAGAGGTGGACCGGGAACTGCAGGAGCACGCGGCGGCGGCACCGCAAGCGCCGGCGGCGCTGGCCAGTTTCTACCGCATCCGCACGCGCGCGCTGGGCTTCGTGGTGTTCGACCGGCTGCTGGTGACGGTGCACCCGAGCGGCTGCCTGACGGCCCGCTCCTTCATCTCGCGCTACCTGTCGGACGCGGTGCAGAGCGACGGGCTCGCCGGCGCCAACCGCAGCCGCCTGCCGTTCAGTCCGTCCGACCTGATGCTGCGCATGGTCAACGTGATGGTCGACAGCTACCTGGACCTGCGTCGGCAGCTGACCGGCGAGCTGGACCGGTGGCAGCAGGAACTGCTGCGTCCCGGCACGAACTTCCGCAACTGGGGCGCGCTGATGGTCGCCCGGCGGGAACTGCACACGCTGGAAGACCTGTGCGAAGAGCAGGCCGATGCGATGCAGGAGTGGCTGGACACCGCCCGCGAGCAGCCGCCGCCCGCCCTGTCCCAGGCCGAGCGCGACGGGCTGGTCGCCCGGGCGCGCGACGTGCTGGAGCACATCCAGCGCGTGGTGCAGCAGGTGCGGCGCATGGAGCAGGGCGCCGAGACCGTGGTGCAGATCCACTTCTCGGCCCAGAGCCACCGCACCAACAACATCATGCGCACGCTCACCGCGCTGACGGCCATCTTCCTGCCGCTGAACCTGATCACCGGGGTGTTCGGCATGAACTTCGCGAGCATGCCGCTGCTGGCCGACCCGATCGGGTTCTGGGCCGCGGTGGGCGCGATGGCGTTCGTGGCGCTGGCGCTGGGACTGGTGTTCTGGCGCAAGCGCTACCTGGAGCGCAGCGCGCGCTGACCGCGCGCTGCGGTGGTCAGACCAGCGGCGGCTGCAAGCCTTCGTTGGCGATCACGCGCTGCACCGCGGGCCGCTCCAGCATGCGTTGCAGGTAAGGTCCCAGGTGCGGCCGCTCGCGGGCGCGGCCTTCGCTGAAATGGCGGGTCCACCGGCACAACGTGAACACGTAGGCGTCCAGCGCGCTGTAGCGATCGCCCATGAACCAGGGGCCGCCGGTGCGCGCCAGCTCCGCATCCAGCTGCTCGATCAGGCCGACGATCCGCTGCTGCGCATGCCGCTTGAGCTCCGCTGCGCCGGCCTCGTTGCCCTCGTCCATCCAGCGATGGGGATAGAAGTAGACGATCAGCGTGGCCTGCAGCGTGTTGGTCAGCCACATGAGCCACTTGTAGAAGTGGGCGCGCTGCGGCGTCCCCAGCGCGGGCACGAGCTGCGCGGCCGGGTGCGTGTCGCACAGGTGCAGCGCGATGGCCGCCGTCTCGTACAGCACCAGGTCGCCGTCGACCAGCACCGGGATCAGCCCGTTGGGGTTGAGCCGCAGGTAGTCCGGCGCCTTGTGCGCGTTGGCGGCGCGGTCCACGTGCACCCGCTCGTAGGGCGCGCCGATCTCCTCCAGCAGGATGTGCGGCACCATGGCCGCGGAGCTGGGATAGTGGTGCAGCTGGATCATGCGGCGTACGGCCTCAGGCCGCCAGGTGCTTGCGGAAGAAGGCCAGCGAACGCTCGCGCGCCAGCTTCGCGGCCGGCTCGTTCCAGGAGCCGCGCTGGTCGCAGTTGAAGCCGTGATTGGCGGCGTACACATGCACCTCGACGTCCGGGTGCGCCTTGCGGAAGGCCTCCACCCCGGGCAGCGGGATCCAGTGGTCCTGGTCGCCGAAGTGCGCCAGCACCGGTACCTTCGGCTGGCGCGCGGATTCATCCGGCGTCGTCATGCCGCCTCCGTAGTAGGTCACCGCGGCCGACAGCCCCTCCAGCAGGCAGGCCGAGCGCCAGGACAGCAGCCCGCCCCAGCAGTAGCCCACGATGCCGACCTTGCCCGCCTGCGCCGCGTGGCGGATCGCCGCCTGGATGTCCTGCAGCACGCCAGGCGCGGGCAGCGCCTCCGCCGCCGCCTTCAGCGCGGAGCCGGCCGCCATGTCGTCCTGCGAATAGCCCAGTTCCACGCCCGGCTTGACGCGGTGGAAGGTGGCCGGCGCCACCGCCAGCCAGCCCTCGGCCGCGTAGCCGTCGGCCACCGAGCGGATGTGCGGGTTGACGCCGAAGATCTCCTGCAGCACCACCACGGCGCCCCCGGGGCGGCCGGCCGGCTGCGCCACGTAGGCGGGGAAGCCGAAGCCGTCGGCGGCCTGCAGGTCCACGAAGCTGCCCATGTTCGTCTCCTTGTCGGTTGGGTTGGGAGGCCGGCGGGCCGAGCAGCCCGCCCTTTGTTCTAATCGGGTTGTATCGTAGTCGCGCCGCGGGCGCAGGAGGCGGGAATTGGAGCGAGTCGTGCTGGTCACCGGCGGCAGCCGGGGCATAGGCGCCGCGACGGCCAGGCTGGCGGCGGCGCGCGGGTGGTCGGTGGCGGTCAACTACGCGGCCAATGCCGACGCCGCGCAGCAGGTCGTGCGCGCCGTCGAGGCAGCGGGCCGCCGGGCCATGGCCGTGCAGGCCGATGTGTCCGACGAGCAGCAGGTGCTGCGCATGTTCGGGGAGATCGACGAGCGCCTTGGCCGCGTCACCGACCTGGTCAACAACGCCGGCGTGGTGGACGTGAGCGAGCGCGTCGAGCAGATGAGCGGCGAGCGCCTGCAGCGCATCTTCGGCATCAACGTGATCGGCTCGTTCCTGTGCGCGCGCGAAGCCGTGCGGCGGATGAGCACGCGGCACGGCGGCTTCGGCGGGGCCATCGTCAATGTCTCGAGCGCGGCGTCGAGGCTGGGCTCGCCCGGCCAGTACGTCGACTACGCCGCGGCCAAGGGCGCGATCGACGTGTTCACCGTGGGCCTGGCCAAGGAAGTGGCGGCCGAGGGCATCCGCGTCAACGCAGTCCGGCCGGGCCTGATCGACACCGACATCCACGCTTCCGGTGGCATCCCCGATCGCGTGCAACGGCTGGCCCACGAGGTGCCGATGCAGCGCGGCGGCAGCGCGGAGGAAGTGGCGCAGGCCATCGTGTGGCTGCTCTCCCCCGAGGCCAGCTACACCACCATGAGCCTGCTGGACGTATCCGGAGGGCGTTGATGGCGATCCGCTACTACTGGGAAGACCTGCAGCCGGGCCGCGTGCTGGAACTGGGCACCGTCACCCCGACGGCGGAGCAGATCAAGCACTTCGCCGCACAGTTCGACCCGCAGCCCTTCCACCTGGACGAAGAAGCCGGCCGGCAGTCGGTGTTCGGCGCCCTGTGCGCGAGCGGCTGGCACACCTGCGCGATGGCGATGCGCCTGACGGTCGACAACTTCCTGCGCGAGTCCAGCAGCATGGGATCGCCGGGGCTGGAGAGCCTCAAGTGGCTCAAGCCGGTGTACCCCGGCGACACGCTGGCGCTCAAGCACCGGGTGCTGGAGTCGCGGCCGATGAACAGCCGGCCCGACCTCGGGCTGGTGCGCTCGGTCTGGGAGATGTTCAACCAGCGCGGCGAGCAGGTGCTGCACATGGAGGGCTACGGCATGTTCCGCCGCCGCACGCCCGCCGCCCCCGCTGCGGCCGGCTGATGGACTTCAAGCCGCTGATCACGCTGCTGGCGCTGGTGAACCCGCTGGCCATCGTGCCCTTCTTCATCCACTACACCGACGGCTTCAGCCCGCAGCAGCGGCGCGACACGGTGGTGACGGCGGCGACGACGGCGTTCCTGGTGATCGCCATCAGCGCGCTGCTCGGCCTGCAGGTGCTGGAGTTCTTCAACATCTCGCTGGCCAGCTTCCAGGTGGGCGGCGGCATGCTGCTGCTGGTCAGCGCCCTGAACATGCTGAACGCGCAGCCGGCGGAAGCCAAGCCGGCGGCGCAGGACCTGGAGCAGGGGGCGGAGAAGGCGGCCCGGGGTGCCAGCATCGCGGTCGTGCCCCTGACCATCCCGCTGCTGACCGGCCCGGCCACCATCTCCACGGTGGTGATCTATGCCGAGCGGGCCAGGACCTTCTGGCAGATGACCGCGCTGGTGGGCTACGGCGTGGTGATCGGCCTGGCCACCGCGCTGTGCTTTGCGCTGGCCGAGCCGATCGCGCGGGTGCTGGGCAAGACCGGCATCAGCGTGATGACCCGGCTGATGGGGCTGATCCTCGCCGCCCTGGCGGTCGAAGTGATGGCCGTCGGGCTGGTCAAGCTGTTTCCGGCGCTGGGGGCGCGGTAGCCGCAGGAGCCGCCACCTGCACCGGCGCGCCCGCCCCCGCCGCGCTGTTGCAGCCGCAGCAGCGGGTTGCCGGCGTTGTGCAGGCGCCCGGGGCCGCGCTCATGGCTGTGCGCGCGCCACCTGCAGCAGCCACTGGCTGATGTCCGCCGCGGCCGCGTCGGTGGCTTCCGTCAGGGCGCGCACGCCACCCGATGCGTCCGGGGTGGGCGCGACGCCCTGCACCGCGATGCTGCGCTGGCCGACCAGCTTTTCGCCGGCCGCGCTGCCGACGAACAGCGTGGCGCGCAGGCGGATCGTGCCGCGGCTGCGGTCCGGCGCGTCGAACACATGGACGAACTCCTCCAGCTCCATGCGCAGCAGGTACAGCGGCTGCGCCGCCTGGCGCGCCAGCGAGGCGCCCTCGTCCAGGTTCAGCACCGGCCGTTCGCGCCCGAGCTGCTGGCGCAGGCGCTGGCGCACCAGTTGCGGCGGCGGCGCGCTCCAGCGCGACTGCGCGTAGGCGCGCAGCTGGTGGTCGTCCGAGTAGCCGAGGCGGTACAGGATGGCCGTGCCTTCCAGCGCGCCGGCCGCATCGATCTCCGGCACCACCAGCGCGAAGCGCGGCCCGGCGCGCTCGATCGGCGCCGTGATCGGCGGCAGCGGGCCCATGTCGAACAGGGTCGGGCGAACCGGCTTGTCGACGATGCCGGCGCACGCGGCCAGCAGCAGCAGGGCCAGGGCCGCGCTGGCGCGCGCGAGCGCGCGGGTCGTCATTGCGGCGCTCCCGGGGGCGTGAAGCCTTCCTCGCCGGGCCCGGGCTCGATGCGGCCGGTGCCGAAGATCAGCGCTTGCGGGTTGTCGTTGATGCCGATGACGGTGCGGCTGAGCTGGCGCACCGCGCGCGAGGTGTCGTCGGTCACCCGGTTGATGCGCGGCAGGGTGGCGGAATTGAAGGCGTCGGCGGCGTGCGCCAGCGACGCGGTGCCGGCCGCCAGCCGGTCCATCGGGCCGTCGGGCGCGTTCAGCCGGCGTGCCGTCTGGCCGATCTCGGCGATGCTGGCGCGGGTGGTCTCGGACGTTTCCTGCAGCGAGGCCAGCGCCTGGTCGGTGCGCCGCACCAGCGACGGGATGTCGACCCGCTGCGGTCCGAACTGCGCGGTGATCGTGGCGTCCAGGTTGCGGCTCAGGACCGTGATGCTGGCGGCGGCCTCGGCCACCTGGTCGAAGGCGGAGGTGAGGCGCTTCTGGTTCGGCTCGGACAGCAGCTGGTTGACGCGTGCGCTGGCCTGCTCGACCTGCTCCAGGATGACCTCGCCGCGCGAGGCCAGCTTGGACAGCAGGCCCGGCTTGAGCGGGATGCGGGGCGGCGTCTCGTCGTCCGGCGGCAGCAGCGGGGCTGGCTGGCCGGCGTCGTCGAGCTGCACGAAGGCCAGCCCGGTCACGCCCTGGAAGGACAGCGTGGCGAAGGTCTCGCGCGTGATGGGCGTGCCCTCGTCGATGTCCATGCGCACCAGCACGTTGCCCTGCGCGTCGGGGTCGAACGCAATGTCGCTGACCTTGCCGACGTCCACCCCGCGCAGGCGCACCGGCGCCTGCTCCTGCAGGCCGGTGACGGCGTCGCGGGTGGAGATCTCGTAGACGTGGCGGCTGCCGCTGTCGCGCGTGAGCCAGGCGCCCAGCAGCAGCAGCAGGCCGGTCAGCGCCAGCACGAAGAGGCCGGCGGCCAGGGCGTGGGCTTTGTTCTGCATCGGTCGGTCTCCTAGACGGCCAAGGGGTGCTCGCGCAGCAGCTCCATCGCCCGCTGGCCGCGCGGGCCGAGGAAGAAATCATGCACAAAGGGGTGCTGGAAGGCGATCACCTGCCGGGGCGGGCCATTGACGATCACCCGCCGGTCGGCCAGCACGGCGATGCGCGTGGACAGTTCGAACAGCGTGTCGAGGTCGTGGGTGACCATGATCACCGTCAGCGCGAGATCGCGGTGCAGCGCCCGCAGCAGGCTGACGAAGGCGTCGGAGCTGTCCGGGTCCAGCCCGGCGGTGGGTTCGTCCAGCAGCAGCAGGGGCGGATCCATGATCAGCGCCCGCGCCAGCGCGACGCGCTTGATCATGCCGCCGGACAGGTCGGCCGGCATCTTGGCGCCGTCCTCGGGCTTGAGGCCGACCATCTGCAGCTTGACCAGCGCCGCCTCGCGCACCAGCTCGCGCGGCAGCGTGCGCAGCTCGCTGAGCGGAAAGGCGATGTTCTCCAGCACGGTGAAGGCGGAGAACAGCGCGCCGTGCTGGAACAGCATGCCGACGCGGCTGGCGGCGCCGCGCCGGCCGAGCTCCGCCACCGGCCGGTCGAGGACGCGGATCTCGCCGGCCGACGGATGTTCCAGGCCCAGGATCTGCCGCAGCAGCACGGTCTTGCCGGTGCCCGAGCCCCCCACCAGCGACTGCACTTCGCCGCGATGGACGGTCAGGTCGAGGTTCTCGTGCACGGTGAAGCGCCGGCCGGGCAGCTCGAACACCGTGCCCAGGCCGCGGATGTCCACCATCGGCTTGCCGGGCGCCGGCAGCGTCGGGGCGGCCGGCGCGCCCGACATCAGAACCCCACCTCCTGGAAGGCGATGGCGAACAGCGCGTCCACCAGGATCACCGCCGTGATCGAGGTCACCACCGAGGCGGTCGTCCCTTCGCCCAGGCTCTGGGTATTGGGCTCCACGGCCAGCCCGTAGTGGCAGCCGATCAGCGCGATCAGCAGGCCGAACACCACCGACTTGGACGTGGCCAGCAGCAGGTTGCCGACCTGCACGGCTTCGGGCAGCGCGCGCAGGAAGAAGGTCGGGGTGATGCCCAGCGACACGTCGGCCGCCAGGATGCCGCCCACCAGGGCGCACAAGGTGGTCCAGAGGCTGACCAGCGGCATCGCGATGGCCAGCGCGAGCGCACGCGGCAGCACCAGCCGGTAGGAGTGCGAGATGCCCATCACGCTCATGGCGTCGAGTTCGTCGGTGACCCGCATGACGCCGATCTGCGCCGTGATGGAGGAGCCCGAGCGCCCGGCCACCAGGATGGCGGCCAGCATGGGGCCGAGCTCGCGGATCAGCGCCAGCCCCAGGATGTTGACGATGAAGGCGTCGGCGCCGAACTGGCGCAGCTGCTTGGCGGTGAGATAGGCCAGCACGACGCCGATCAGGAAGCCGACCAGCGCCGTGATCGGCAGCGCGGTGGCGCCGATGTGGTACAGGTGGCCGGAGAAATCGCGCCACGGCCCCTCCCGCGGGCTGCGCAGCAGGCGCAGGCCGTCGATGGCGAGCTGGCCCGCCAGGCGCACGAACTCGCGCACGCGCAACGCGCGGTCCAGCACGGCTGCGCCGGCGGCCAGGTAGCGCTCGCCCAGGCTGGGGCGCCGCCGCGGCGGCGCGCCGGTGGTGAACTGCTCGACCCGCTCGAGCACCGCCTGCTGCGCCGGCCGCAGCTGCAGCTGCGCCGGCCGGCGCCGGCCCCAGTGGTCCCACAGCAGCTGGGCCCCGACGTGGTCGAGCTGCTCGACCTCCAGCAGGTCCCAGCCCTGGCGGCCGGCTGCGCCGCGCAAGGCGGCCGTCAACGCATCGAGCACGCCCGGCTGCGCGAAGCGGGCGGCCGTCCATTGGCCCAGCACCCTGACCGGCGAACCGCCTGCGGCCGGCGAGGGGTCGAGGCGGGGCGTCGAGGGTTCCTGCATCGGCGCGGAGTTTGACAGGCTCATCCCGCAAAGGCATCAGAAGCCACCCTTGGAGGCGCTGCGCAGGTGCTCGACCAGGCATTGCACCGCACGGGGGACCTGGGGCGACCAGGGCCGGATCGCGTAGATGCGATCGCCGAAGAAGCCGCCCGGCCGCCACTGCGGCAGCAAGGGCACCAGCTGGCCGGGGCCGAGATGGGCGGCCGCGCTGAAATCCGGCAGCAGGGCGATGCCGAGTCCGCCCAGCACGGCCTCCCGCAGGGCTTCGCTGTTGTTGGCCCGCAGCGGCCCCTGGACGGACACCACGACCGGGTCGGCGGCGGCCTTGCGGCCGATGCGCTCGAACGACCAGCTCTGCCCCGACCCGCTGCGCAGGTACGACAGGCACCGGTGGCGCGCCAGGTCGGCCGGGTGCGCCGGCGTGCCGTGGCGGCGCAGGTAGTCCGGGCTGGCCACCAGCAGCGAGCGCGTCTCGCACAAGGTCCAGGCCACGTGCGTCTCCGGCGGCTGCTGGCTGTGCCGCACCGCCAGGTCGAAGCCTTCCTGCGCCAGGTTGACGAGCCGGTCGGTGAGGTCCAGCTCGATGCGGATCTCCGGGTATTCGTGCAGGAAGGGTGCCAGCGCCGGCACCACGTGCTGGCGCCCGAGCGCCACCGGCGCGGTCAGCCGCACCAGTCCGCGCGGATGGCCGGCCAGGTCCTGGATGCCGGCAAAGCTCTGTTCGATGCGCTCGAATTCGCAGCGGGTCTGCTCGACCAGCTGCTGGCCGGCCTCGGTCAGCCCGACGGAACGCGTGGTCCGCCGCACCAGCGGCACGCCGGCGCTGCGTTCGAGCTCCGCAATGCGCATGCTGACCGAGGCCTTGGAGATGCCGAGCCGCCGCGCCGCCTGGGTGTAGCTGCGCGTCTGCGCCAGCACGGTGAGCAGGTACAGGTCGGCAAAGGCCGATACGGGCGGTGGACTCATGGCGTCATTGTTCAATCGGACAAACAATGTAATCACGAAATTCGTGTTGGCGAAGCGACGGCGCGCGGCATAGACTGACGCTTTCCCCCAGCCAGCCAGCCAGCACACCATGAACGCACCCGATTCCAGCCGCGCCGCCGGCGCCCTCGCCTCCATCGATCACTGGATCGATGGCGCCATCGTGCCCGGGCGCAGCGGCCGCAGCGCCGACGTCTTCAACCCCGCCACCGGCGCCGTCACCGGCAAGGTCGCCATGGCCAGCGCCGCGGAAGTCGACCGCGCGGTGACCAGCGCGCGCGCCGCCTTCCCGGCCTGGGCCGACACCCCGCCGATCCGCCGTGCCCGGATCATGTTCAAGTTCCTGGAGCTGCTGAACCGGCACCGCGACGAACTGGCCCGTGCCATCACGGCCGAGCACGGCAAGGTGTTCACCGATGCCCAGGGCGAGGTCACCCGCGGCATCGACATCGTCGAGTTCGCCTGCGGCATCCCGCAACTGCTCAAGGGTCAGTACACCGAGCAGGTCTCCACCGGACTGGACAACTGGACGATGCGCCAGCCGCTGGGCGTGGTGGCCGGCATCACGCCCTTCAACTTCCCGGCGATGGTACCGATGTGGATGTACCCGGTGGCGATCGCCGCCGGCAACTGCTTCATCCTCAAGCCCAGCCCGCTGGATCCCAGCGCCTCCGTCCTGATGGCCCGCCTGCTGAAGGAGGCCGGCCTGCCCGACGGCGTGTTCAACGTGGTGCAGGGCGACAAGGAAGCGGTCGATGCGCTGCTGGAGCACCCCGAAGTCCAGGCGATCTCCTTCGTCGGCTCCACCGCCATCGCGCAGAAGATCTACGAGACCGGCGCGCGCCACGGCAAGCGGGTGCAGGCGCTGGGCGGCGCCAAGAACCACATGGTGGTGATGCCCGACGCCGACCTCGACCAGGCGGTCGACGCACTGATCGGCGCGGCCTTCGGCTCGGCCGGCGAGCGCTGCATGGCGATCTCGCTGGGCGTGCTGGTGGGCGAGGCGGCCGACAAGATCCTGCCCATGCTGGCCGAGCGCACCCGCCAGCTCAAGATCAAGAACGGCGCCGAGCTGGACGCGGAGATGGGCCCGATCGTCAGCAGCGCGGCGCAGCAGCGCATCGCCGGCTACATCGGCCAGGGCGTCCAGGAGGGCGCCAAGCTGCTGGTGGACGGCCGCACCTTCCAGGGCGCCAGGGCCGGCGCCGGCTGCGACGGCGGCTTCTGGCTCGGCGGCTCGCTGTTCGACGGCGTCACGCCGGACATGAAGATCTACAAGGAGGAGATCTTCGGCCCGGTGCTCGGCTGCGTGCGCGTCAAGGACCTGGCCGCGGCCGTGGACCTGATCAACTCGCACGAGTACGGCAACGGCGTGTGCTGCTTCACCCGCGACGGCCACGTGGCGCGCGAGTTCTCGCGCCGGGTGCAGGTGGGCATGGTCGGCATCAACGTGCCGATCCCCGTGCCCATGGCCTGGCACGGCTTCGGCGGCTGGAAGAAGAGCCTGTTCGGCGACATGCACGCCTACGGGGAAGAGGGCGTGCGCTTCTACACCAAGCAGAAGTCGATCATGCAGCGCTGGCCGGAGAGCATCGGCAAGGGGGCCGAGTTCGTGATGCCCACGGCTAAATAGGTCCCCACGAAGCGGCCTGCGGCCGCCTCCCCCCGGGGGGCGCCACCAGCGGACCGGTGAAGCCGGATCCGCGGTGGCACTTGAAAGTGCAACCGTGTCCACAAGTGCGCGGAGGAGGAGACGACAAGGTGAACCCCACCTACGACTACATCATCATCGGCGCCGGTACGGCCGGCTGCCTGCTGGCCAACCGGCTGTCCGCGGATCCTTCGAAGACCGTGCTGCTGATCGAAGCCGGCCGCAAGGACGACTACCACTGGATCCACATCCCGGTCGGCTATCTCTACTGCATCGGCAACCCCCGCACCGACTGGATGTACCGGACCGAGCCCGACGCGGGCCTGAACGGGCGCCAGCTGAAGTACCCGCGCGGCAAGGCGCTGGGCGGCTGCTCCAGCATCAACGGCATGATCTACATGCGCGGCCAGTCGCGCGACTACGACCAGTGGGCCGAGCTGACCGGGCATCCCGAGTGGCGCTGGGAGCACTGCCTGCCCTTCTTCAAGCGGCACGAGGACTTCTACAAGGGCGGCGACGAAGTCCACGGGGCCGGCGGCGAGTGGCGGGTGGAGCGCCAGCGCCTGCGCTGGGACATCCTCGATGCGTTCGCACAGGCGGCGCAGCAGGCCGGCATCCCGCACACCGAGGATTTCAACCGCGGCAGCAACGAGGGCGTGGGCTACTTCCAGGTCAACCAGAAGAACGGCTGGCGCTGGAACACGGCCAAGGCCTTCCTGCGACCGACCTGCCAGGGCCGGCCCAACTTCACGCTGTGGACCGACGCCCGCGTGCAGCGCCTGCACATCGAGCGGCAGCCTGACGGCCGTTTGCGCTGCACCGGCGCCGAGGTCCTGAAGGACGGCCAGAAGGTCAGCGCCCGTGCGCGCAGCCAGGTGCTGCTGTCCGCCGGCAGCATCGGCTCGCCGCAACTGCTGCAGCTGTCCGGGGTCGGGCCGGCCGGCCTGCTGCAGCAGCACGGCATCCCCGTCGTGCACGAACTGCCCGGCGTCGGCGAGAACCTGCAGGACCACCTGCAGATCCGCGCGGTGTTCAAGGTGCGCGGCGTGCGGACGCTCAACACGCTCGCCAACAGCTGGCACGGCAAGGCCCGCATCGGGCTGGAGTACCTGCTGATGCGCAGCGGCCCCATGAGCATGGCACCTTCGCAGCTGGGTGCGTTCACCCGCAGCACGCCCGACCAGCGCTGGCCGAACGTCGAGTACCACGTGCAGCCGCTCAGCCTGGATGCGTTCGGCGAACCGCTGCACCGCTTCCCGGCGTTCACGGCCAGCGTCTGCAACCTCAACCCGACCAGCCGCGGCTCGGTGCGCATCCGCAGCCCGCGCCCGGAAGACGCGCCCGCCATCGCACCCAACTACCTGAGCACGCCCGAAGACCGGCAGGTCGCGGCCGATTCGCTGCGGCTGACGCGGCGCATCTGCGCCCAGCCGGCGCTGGCGAAGTACGGCGCCGAGGAATGGAAGCCCGGGCTGCAGTACCAGACCGACGAGGAACTGGCGCGGCTGGCCGGCGACATCGCCACCACCATCTTCCACCCGGTGGGCACCACCCGCATGGGCCGCGACGGCGACCCGATGGCGGTGCTGGATCCGCGCTTCCGCCTGCGCGGCGTGGACGGCCTGCGCGTGGTCGATGCGGGCGCGATGCCCACCATCACCAGCGGCAACACCAACGCGCCCACGCTGATGATGGCCGAGAAGGCCGCTGCATGGGTGCTGGCCGAGGCAGCCTGATCGGTCGGGGACAGAGCGGTGCGCGCTTCGCGCCGGCTCCGTCCCGATGCAGCTAGAAGCGCCGGCTGACGCGCAGGACCACGTCGCTGGTGGACAGTTCCGGCTGGCGCACGGTGGTGCCCGGCAGCCGCCTGCCGCCGCGCGACACCGGCACCGCCTTGCTGGCGGGCTGCTGCAGCCGCGACCACTCCAGCCCCCACTGCCAGGCGGAGCCGTCCGCCGAGGCCAGCAGCCGCAGCGTCCACAAGCGCTTGCGCGCGCCCTCGAACTTCGATCGATCGAGCAGTCCGTAGTAGTCCACGTGCAGCCGGTGCGACACGCTGGTGCGCGCCTCCGCCTCCACGCGGCCGGTCCAGCCGGCCGCCGGTGCGAAGGCCGGGCTGCGCCAGCGCACGCCGGCCAGCATCGCGGAGGAGAGTTCGTCCAGGCCGCCGGCGACCGGCGTGCCGCGAATCAGGCGCCGGTTGGCCAGCCAGCCGGCGGAGAGCCAGCCTTCGCCCCAGGCTGCCGGCGCGTGTGGCCGCCAGAGGAAGTCCGCGCCGCCTTCGTACTGCCGGGTGGTGGTCGCCAGCGGCGCGCCGGCCTGCGTGCGGCCGTCGTACTCGAGGTCGCCGCCGGCCAGGTGGACCCGTGCGGCCAGGGCGCCGCCGCCTTCCAGCGGGCGGGTCGCTTCCAGGTGCACCTGCGCCATCGGCCCGGTCTCGGTCAGCAGGGTGCCGCCCAGTGCGCTGCGCTCGGCCAGCCGGCGGTGCATCAGCCCGGCCGAGCCGGTGACCTCCAGCGCAGGCGCATCGGCCTGCGCAAGCTGCGCTGCCAGAACGAGGGCAAGGAGCGCGGCGGAACGGATCGGCGCGGTCAGGGGCGCGCCCTCAGGGCCGGGACCATGCCCTCGACAAGTCCCTGGTGGCTGCCGATGTCGCGTTCCTTCATGGGTGCCTCTCGCAGGATGGGTCGGCCCCGGAGGCCGCGCGGGACTATAGCACCCGGTCCCGTGCGGGCGGGTCCGGGGGCACGCAGGGTCCCCGGTCGCGCGCGTGAGAGCGCGCCGGCCAGCCTGCCCATGGGCGGCCGGCCGAACCGGGAAAGTCCCGATGCCCGGTCCCGGGCAGCGCCAGTAGAGTGGCCAGCACTCGCGAGCGGACGGTCGTCCGTGCAAAGGCGGGGGTCCGAGGAGACAAGACAAGCAGAACTCGACAACGATCGCTGCAGCAATCAAGAAGATGCGTTCAGGGCGCCGGCTCACCCCGGCGCCCTTTGTTTTGCATCACCGCCGCGGGAGCTCTCCCCTGCAATGCGAGAATCGCGCCCGATGGACCTGATCTGGATGGCGCTGGCCTCGCTGATGGCCGGATTCGTGGACGCCATCGTCGGGGGCGGGGGGCTGATCCTGGTCCCGGCGCTGTTCGCGGTCCTTCCCAACACCCACCCCGCCACGCTGTTCGGCATCAACAAGAGCGCGTCGATCTGGGGCACGGCGATCGCCACCGTGCAGTACAGCCGGCGCGTGCAGCTGCACTGGCACTCGCTGGCGCCCGCCGCCTTGTGCGGGCTGGCCGGCGCGTTTGCGGGCGCGTGGGCCGTGACGGTGGTCTCCCCGGAATTCCTGCGCAAGCTGCTGCCCTTCGTGCTGGTGGCCGTGCTGGCCTACACGATCGCGCGCAAGCAGTTGGGACACCACCACGCGCCCACGCTGACGCGGCGCGCCGAAACCTGGGCCGCCGCCACGATCGGCCTGGTGCTGGGCTTCTACGACGGCTTCTTCGGGCCCGGCACCGGCAGCTTCCTGGTGTTCCTGTTCGTGCGCTGGCTGGGCTACGACTTCCTGCATGCCTCGGCGTCGGCCAAGCTGGTCAACACGTCCACCAACCTGGCCGCGCTGTCGCTGTTCGCCTGGAAGGGCCACGTGTGGTGGAACTACGCGCTGGTGCTGGCGCTGGCCAACGTCGCCGGCAGCCTGCTGGGCACGCGGCTGGCCCTGCGGCATGGCGCCGGCTTCGTGCGCGGCATGTTCATCGCGGTGGTCGGCGCGCTCATCCTGAAGACCGGCTACGACGCCTTCGTGCGCTGAGGCGGCCGCGGCCGATAATGGCCCGATGGATGACATCGTCCGCCAGGCGATCGCCAAGTGGCCCAACGTGCCGCACTGCTACGGCTGGCTGGGGCTGGACGCCCGCGGCGACTGGTACATGCGCGACGACCGGGTGCAGGCACAGGGGCCGTTCCCGGCCGCCAAGGGCGTCGTGCTGCGCCATGCCAGGCTGATCGAGTTCATCCACCGCAACTACGAAGCCGACGGCAGCGGGCGCTGGTTCTTCCAGAACGGCCCGCAACGCGTGTACGTGGAACTGGAAGCCGCCCCCTGGATCCTGCGGCTGGCCCCGGACGGCCAGGTGCGCACCCACACCGGCCGCACGGTGCAGCCGCGCAGCAGCCACGTGGACGAGGGCGGGCGGCTGTTCCTGGACACGGATGCCGGGCTGGGACTGGTGCACACGGCGGACATGCACGCCGCCGCCGACCGCGTCGACGAGGGGCAGTGGACGCCCGAGCCGGTGCAGGCAGCCGGCCTGGCCGGCCGTTTCGGTTTCGTCCTCAGCCCCGTGCAGGGACCGCACGAAGGCCGCTGAGCGGCCGATCGGGTAGGAGGCGAAGTTACCCTCGCCGTCCTCCCACACCACCGTACGTGCGGTTCCGCATACGGCGGTTCATGACTGACTCTGGAAGCGCCGGTGGGTATCCACCAGCGACACCAGCCCCATGTGGTCGAAGTAGGACTTGGGGAGCGCCGCATTCATGTGGCTGGCCCCGGCGTTCCACCCGGCGCCGCGCCCGTTTGGTTGCCGAGCGCCACGCACGCTCTCTGGTCAATCCCCTCTTCATCAGCAGCTTGGCTCGGGTATACGGGCGCTTGCACTGGCGCCAGATGCGTCCGCGCAGCTTGCGTCTGATCCACCCGTCCAATTCCTGCCACACATCCTTCACCTCGGCGCACCGGAAGTAGCTCGTCCAGCCGCGCAGCAGCGGGTTCAGTTGCTCGATCCCTGCCGTGCGCACCAATGAAAAGAGCCGGCCCGCGGCCGGCTCCCTTCGCAGCGCCTTGGCGCCTACTTGACCGAGCTCACCATGTATTCGACGGCGGCCCGGAGATCGGCGTCCGAAGCGCTGCTGCCGCCGCGCGGCGGCATGGCGCCCTTGCCCTTGATCGCGGACTGCATCAGCGTGTCCATGCCCTGCGCCAGGCGCGGGGCCCAGGCCGCTTTGTCGCCCAGCTTGGGGGCGCCGGCCACGCCGGCCGCGTGGCAGACCACGCAGGCCTGCTTGTAGACGGCTTCGCCGTTGCCGGCCGCGGCCGCGGGTGCAGCGGCAGCAGGAGCCGCGGCCGCGGGCGCGGCCGCCGTCTGGGTGGTGGGAGCCGCAGCCGGAGCCGCTGCGGTGCTGGCCGCCGCGGGAGCCGCCGGTGCGCCGGCGTCGCCCGACTGCGCCTGCGCTTGCGGCGCCTGCGGTTCGGCAAACTTGGCGCCGGCGGCGTTGGCCATGTAGACCACCGCGCGCGCGATCTCCGTGTCGCTGGCGTCGCCACCGCCCTGCGGCGGCATGGCGCCCTTGCCCTTCAGGGCGGACTGGACCAGGGCATCGAAGCCGGTCTTGATGCGCGCGGTCCAGCCGGCGGCATCGGCAAACTTGGGCGCGCCCGCGACCCCCTGCGCATGACAGGCCGCGCACTGCGCCTTGTAGATCTCCTCGCCCGACTTGAGCGGGCGGTTGGCGTCGCGGATCTCCACGGTGCCGACCTTGCGCAGGCGCTCGGCGACGCCGCGCTCGAGATCCTGCTCCGTCAGGCCCCCCAGCGCGTACGACTCGGCCTGGGTGCTGCCGGACGGCTTGTCGTCGGAGGTGACATAGGCAACGAAACCCATGATGACGGCCACCGGCACGACGAAAGCCAGGATGGCGGCGACCAGCAGCTGCTTGGGCGTCTTGATCGGGCCTGTATGGGCTTCTTCGTGCATGCTGTCGCTCATGGCGTCCTCGGAATCTATGCGCACTGCGCGTGACAAACCAACTCTTGATTATAGCTGTGGCACTGTTGCGCTCCGGTGGTGCGCGGCATGCGCGCGCCGCGCGCGCAGGGGCTGCCGCGCGATCGGCGATAATGCGCGTCCTGCCCTGATGCGGCTGTAGCTCAGTGGATAGAGTATCGGCCTCCGAAGCCGAGGGTCGTGGGTTCGATCCCCGCCAGCCGCGCCATCCCAGCCTAGCGCTTTCCACCCCCCGTGATCGACTCGCGGGGCGCCGCGCAAGCCCCCACGCTCAGGAGAAGGAGGGCAGGTCCGGCTCGCCGCCCTCCAGCCGGGCCTCCGGATGAAGCGTCCGCAGACGCGCTTCGATCTCCCGGGCACGCCCGGCCGGCAGGTCGAGCACCAACAGGATCCGGCCCCGCGCGAGGGCCGCGGCGAAGCGCTTCAGGCGCCGATTGGGGGCGGAGATGCCGATCATGCTCGAGGTCCAGGCATCGAAGAGTGCGCCGGCCAGCACCAGGGCGGGGATCAGGCCCCATTGCGGCTCGCCGGCATCCGGAAAACTCATCGCCGCGAACGCACCCACCGTGCCGCCGAGCGCGGCGCCGATGACCAGGCCAGCCTCGGCCGAGCCGACGAGGTCGGACGTCTGCAACACGCTGGCCGCATGCAGCCCGGACAGGTCGATGTCCTCGCGCGCCACGAAATGCATCCGCCGCAATTCGACCCCGGCCTCCAGGAGGTCTTGCATGGCGGCCCTGGCGCTCGGCAGGTCGGGCAGCAGCCAGTAGGCGCGCCTGCGCATGGCCGCCTCCTACTGGTGCGGCGATGGCAGCGAAGTCGATGCCGGCTGCTCGCTCGCCGGCGCGAAGAAGGTGCCGCGCGAGAGGAAGGTGTAGTCGGCCTCCAGCGCCCCGATGCCCAGCAGCGTGATGAGCAGCAGGGGCGGCACCAGGATCGCGTAGACCAGCGCGAGCCGCTCCCACAGCATGTGCATGAAGACGGCCACGATCAGCCCGGCTTTCAACAGCATGAACAGCACGATCAGGGTCCAGCGCAGCAGCCCCTGCACTTCGAAATAGTCGACCATGTAGGACGCCGCGCTGAGCACGAACAGCAGGCCCCAGATCTTCAGGTAGATGCCCAGCGGATGCTGCTGCCCCTCGGCGTGCGGGACGGGGCGGCCCCCGCCGGTGCCGGGTGCCGGATGGTCTGCGTGGTCCATGGCTGTGCTCCCGCTACCAGAGATAGAAGAACGCGAAGATGAAGACCCACACCAGGTCCACGAAGTGCCAGTACAGGCCCATGATCTCCACGATCTCGTAGTTCCCGCGGCGCCCGGTCAGGAAGCCCGGGCGCTGCGCATCGAGGTCGCCGCGCCGCACCTTGAGGGCGACGACCAGCAGGAAGATCACCCCGATGGTCACGTGCGTGCCGTGGAAGCCGGTGATCATGAAGAACGCCGATCCGAACTGCGCCGCGCCCCAGGGGTTGGCCCAGGGACGCACGCCCTCTGCGATCAGCTTGGACCACTCGAAGGCCTGCATGCCCACGAAGGTTGCACCGAGGGCCGCGGTGGCCAGCAGCAGCATGAAGGTCCGCCGGCGGTCACGCCGGTAGCCGTAGTTCACCGCCAGCGCCATCGTGCCACTGCTGCTGATCAGGACGAAGGTCATGATCGCGATCAGCAGCAGCGGGACGCTGCGGCCGAATATCGTCAGCGCAAAGACTTCGCTGGGACTGGGCCACGCAACGGTGGTCGACATGCGCACCGTCATGTACGAGATCAGGAAGCTGCCGAAGATGAAGGTGTCGCTGAGCAGGAAGATCCACATCATCGGCTTGCCCCAGGGCACGCCCTTGAAGGCGCGCTGGTCCGAGGACACGTCCGCGACGACGCTGCGCCAGTGGCTGCTCCCCGGCGGGCTGGCCGCCGACCCTGCTGGAATCGAGCTCATGGTCTTGCACTCCCGAAAGCTGTCCTGCGGCCGCCGGTCACAGCGGGCTGGCCGAACAGATCGCGAGGCCGAGGTCCTCGGACACGATCAGCGCATAGAGCACCAGCCAGACGGCGAGCAGGTAATGCCAGTAGGTGGCGCACAGCTCCACGCCCAGGCGGGCCGCGGCCGGCTCCGGCGCGCGCCAGGCCCGCGACACCGCGCGCCACCAGGCCACCAGCCCGCCCAGCACATGCAGGCCGTGTACCGCGGTGAACAGGTAGAAGAAGGCGGCGGCGGCGCTGCTGGCAATGAAGTAGTCGGCGCCGTTGAGCTGCTTCCAGACCACCAGTTGTCCGGCCAGGAAGCCGGCCGTCAGCACGCCGCCGGCCACCAGGCCCTGGCGCAGCGCATCGCCATCGCCGCGGCGCGCGGCGCGCACCGACCCCTGCATCGCCAGGCTGGCGCCGACCAGCATCGCGGTGTTGAGCACGAGCAGCCTGGGCCGCGGGATCGGACTCCAGTCGGCGAAGCCCAGGCGCATGGCGTAGGCGCTGATGAACAGGACGAACAACGAGCTCGCGACGCCGAGGAAGACCCACAGGCCGGTCCTGGTCGCGGGCCGGGCCGGTGCCGGCGCCGGCACCGCGACTTGCGCCTGCCAGGGCTGCACGTGGATCGTCTGCCGGAACAGCCAGCCCACGACCAGGGCCATCAGCAGCGTGAGGAAGACCAGTCCGATGGTCATGGCGCTACGCTCCTGCGGGCCGCTCGGCCCGGGCCCAGGCTTCGGCCGGCACCTCCGCCGGGGGCACGTTCTGCGGGATGTAGTCGGCCCCGACCCCGGGGACGCTGTAGTCGTAGGCCCAGCGATACACGACCGGCAGTTCCTTGCCGAAATTGCCGTGCCGCGGCGGCGTCTGCGGCGTCTGCCACTCCAGCGTGGTGGCGCCCCAGGGATTGCCGCCGGAGGGCTTGCCGCGGAAGTAGCTGGCCGCCAGGTTGTAGAGGAACACGATCTGCACGGCGCCCACCACGAAGGCCGCGATCGAGATCCAGGCGTTGAGCAGGTGCGCCGAGTCGGGGATGAAGCTCGTGCCGCCGATCGCGTAGTAGCGGCGGGGCACGCCCATGAAGCCCAGGTAGTGCATGGGATAGAAGATCGCGTAGGTGCCCACGAAGGTGACCCAGAAGTGCAGCTTGCCGAGCGTGTCGTCCAGCATCCGCCCGGTGACCTTGGGGTACCAGTGGTAGATGGCCCCGAACACCACCAGCACCGGGGCGATGCCCATCACCATGTGGAAGTGCGCGACCACGAACATGGTGTCGGACAGCGGCATGTCGACCACCACGTTGCCCAGGAACAGGCCGGTCAGCCCGCCATTGACGAAGGTGAAGATGAACGCGATGGCGAACAGCATCGGCACCGTCAGCCGGATGTTGCCGCGCCACAGGGTCAGCACCCAGTTGTAGACCTTGATCGCCGTGGGCACCGCGATCACCAGGGTGGTGGTGGCGAAGAAGAAGCCGAAGTACGGATTCATGCCGCTCACGTACATGTGGTGCGCCCACACGACGAAGCTCAGGCCGCCGATGACCAGGATGGCCCAGACCATCATCCGGTAGCCGAAGATGTTCTTGCGCGCGTGCGTGCTGATCAGGTCCGAGACGATGCCGAACGCGGGCAGCGCCACGATGTAGACCTCCGGGTGGCCGAAGAACCAGAACAGGTGCTGGAACAGCAGCGGGTTGCCGCCCGAGTAGGCCAGCTGCTGCCCCTTGGCCACCATGGCCGGCATGAAGAAGCTGGTGCCCAGGGTCTGGTCCAGCAGCATCATGATGGTGCTGACGAACAGCGCGGGGAAGGCCAGCAGCGCCAGGATGGTGGCCATGAAGATGCCCCACACGGTCAGCGGCATGCGCATCAGCGTCATGCCGCGCGTGCGGGCCTGCAGCACGGTCACCACGTAGTTCAGCCCACCCATGGTGAAGCCGATGACGAACACCATCAGCGAGACCAGCATGAGGATGATGCCGCCCTGCGACCCCGGCGTGCCGTCCAGGATCGCCTGCGGCGGATACAGCGTCCAGCCGGCCCCGGTCGGTCCGCCGGGCACGAACATGCTGACGACCAGCAGGACCACGGCCAGCAGGTAGAACCAGTAGCTGAGCATGTTGGCGTAGGGGAACACCATGTCGCGTGCCCCGACCATCAGCGGGATCAGGTAGTTGCCGAAGCCGCCAAGGAACAGCGCCGTCAGCAGGTAGATCACCATGATCATCCCGTGCATGCTCACGAGCTGCAGGTAGAGCGCCGGGTCGATGAAGGCGAACCGGCCCGGGAAGCCGAGCTGCAGCCGCATCAGCCAGGAGAACACCAGCGCCACCAGCCCGATGCCGATCGCGGTGATCGCGTACTGGATGGCGATCACCTTCGCATCCTGGCTCCAGATGTAGCGGCCGATGAAGGTCTTCGGGTGGTACAGCTCGACCTCGCCGGTCTCCGCCGGCGGCGCGAAGGCGGTCTCGTCGTGGGCAACGTGGGAGCTCATGCGCAACCCTCCGGACGTCAGCGGCGCGAGTTGATGTAGGCCAGCGTGTCGCCGATCGCGGCGTCATCGCCCAGCATCCCGGCGACCAGCCCCATCTGGGCTCCGTGGATGTCCTGCGGATGGCCGCCGCGCACGCCATCCCTGAAGTGCTGCAGCTGCCGGGCCAGGTACCAGTCGCTCATGCCCTGCAGCCGGGGCGCGTGGGTGGCCGCGATCCCTCGGCCATCGGCGCCGTGGCAGGCCGCGCAGGTGGCGTAGTAGCGGCGGCCCTTCTCCACGTCGCCCTTCATCGTGGGGGCCGCCGGCGTGTCGGGCAGCGAAGCGATGTAGGCGGCGACATCCGCCAGTGCCTTCTCGTCCGGCAGCGTGGCGGCCATCGGCGCCATCATCTTGCCGAAGGTGTCCTTTTCGTGCGCGCCGCGGGCGCCGGCCCGGAACAGATGCAACTGCCGCTCCAGGTACCACGCGGGCTGGCCTCCCAGCCGCGGCGCGTTCAGGGCCATGTTGCCTTCGGCCCCGGCCCCGTGGCAGGCCGCGCAAGTCGCGTAGAGGGCCTTGCCGGCCGCCGCATCGCCGGGTGCCCGCTCCGCCGCCTGCGCGAACGTGGGTTGCCGGTTCAGCCAGGCGTCGTAGGCGGCGGGCTCGTCCACCACGACGCGGCCGCGCATGGCGAAGTGCCCGATGCCGCAGAGCTCCTCGCACAGCAGGTCGAACGAGCCGGTGCGCGTGGGCGTGAACCAGGCGTACGTGACCTGCCCGGGGACCATGTCCATCTTGATGCGCAGCTCGGCCACGCCGAAGTTGTGCAGCACGTCCTTGGATCGGAGCACCAGCTTGACGGGCTGCCCGAGCGGCACGTGCAGGTCCGGACTGGCCGCCAGGACGTCGTCGCGGCCGTTGGGATCGGCCGGGTTGAGGCCGAACGGGTTGGCCTCCGTCACCAGGCGCGCATGGACGGTGCCGAGCTTGCCGTCCTTGCCGGGAAGCCGGTAGCTCCAGTTCCATTGCTGGGCCATGACCTCCACGATCCGTGCCTCCCGGGGCACGTCGATCACCTCGGCCCAGACCAGCAGGCCGGGCGCCAGCATGGCGGCCACGCCGCCGGCGGTGATGACCAGCAGCCACCACTCGAGCTTCTTGTTTTCAGGCTGGTAGTCGGCGCGGCTGGCCTGGCGATGCCGGTACCGGACCACCGCCAAGGCCATGAACACGTTGACCGCGACGAAGACGATGCCGGTCACCCAGAAGGTGATGCCGATCGTGGTGTCGATGGCGCCCCAGTTCGACGCGATCGGCGTGAAGTACCAGGGACTCAGGAAATGGAAGAGCACCGAGCCCAGTGCCAGCACGACCAGTGCGATTGCGATGGCCATGGCTAGCCCGGCAGCGGCCGTCGTGCCGTACGCGAATCCGCAAGACGCAAATGCAGGGGCCTGTGCACGGAAGCCTCCCTCGCACGCGATGGCGCACCACGAAAGTTGTACCTCCGGCGGCGCAGCCATGCAAGCCAACCGGAGCGCACCGGGCGCCGGCTGCGTCCCTCGGTGAAGCCAGGCCGGTCCAACCGATCCGTGGCGCCGGCAATGACGAGGCAGTCGGCCCAATGACGAGGCAGCTTCCCTGCGCGGCGCGGCAAACAATGGGTTTCATTTTTCTGCCGCCGCTCCAGCAGCCTTTGTCTTTAATACTTAGGTTGCTTCTGTCGAAGGAGTGTCAGGTGAAACACTTCAGCCTCTCTTCGGGCATGACCACCATGCGCGGCATCTTCTATCCCAAGGGCCACATGGTGATGATGTTTCCCACCGAGAAAGACGCGCTGCTTGCGGCGAAACTGCTGCGCGAGGACGGGGTGTCGGAGGACGACCTGTCGCTGGCGTCACCCGAGGAATTCGAACACCAGATCGAGGGCCTGTGCCTGGCGAACCACGACCTGCTGCTGCCCTCGGTGGGAACCGAATCGGATACGGCGATTCACTTCCGCGATCTCGCCCACGCCGGCCACTACGCGCTGATCGTGCATGCCAGTGCCAAGCTCACGTCGGACCACGTGGTGGAGTTGCTGAAGGACACGCACTGCTCCTACGGGCAGCGGTACCGCTTCCTCGTCATCGAAGACCTGGTCTGCTGATGCGACAGGCCAGGGGCCGGCCCCGGAAAAGCGAAACCCGCCGGGCGTCTGGCGACGCGACCGGCGGGTCTGCGGGATTGGTTGCGCGGGCAAGATTTGAACTTGCGACCTTTGGGTTATGAGCCCAACGAGCTACCAGGCTGCTCCACCGCGCGTCGAATCATGAATTATATGCGATTGCGGCCTGCTTGCCGCAGTGATCAGCCTTCGGCGGGCTCGCTGCCCTCGGCCGGCTCGGGCCGGTCGACCAGCTCGACCAGCGCCATGGGCGCGTTGTCGCCGACGCGGAAGCCCATCTTCAGGATGCGCGTGTAGCCGCCCGGGCGCGCCTGGTAGCGCGGGCCCAGTTCGCCGAACAGCTTGGCGACGCTTTCGCGGTCGCGCAGGCGGTCGAAGGCCAGTCGCTTGTTGGCAAGCGAGTCCTGCTTGCCCAGCGTGATCATCGGCTCGACGACGCGGCGCAGTTCCTTCGCCTTGGGCAGCGTGGTCTTGATCACCTCGTGCTCGATCAGCGAATTCATCATGTTGCGCAGCATCGCGAGGCGGTGCTCGCTGGTGCGGTTGAGTTTGCGAAGGCCGTGGCCGTGGCGCATGGTGATTTCCTTTCCTTATCAACAGCCTGGGCCGGATCAGGTACCCAGGGTTTCACCTTCCGAAGGACAAGGCTGCGCAGCAGCCTTTTTTCCTGTTTGCGAAGCGTTCGCGAAGCGTTCGACGGAGCGTTACCGCTTGTCCAGTCCGGCAGGCGGCCAGGACTCGAGCTTCATGCCGAGCGTGAGGCCGCGCGAGGCCAGAACTTCCTTGATTTCGTTGAGCGACTTGCGGCCCAGGTTGGGGGTCTTGAGCAGCTCGTTCTCGGTGCGCTGGATCAGGTCGCCGATGTAGTAGATGTTCTCGGCCTTGAGGCAGTTGGCCGAGCGCACGGTGAGCTCCAGTTCGTCGACGGGGCGCAGCAGGATCGGGTCGAACTGCTGGCTGCTGCGCTGGACCGGCTGGTCGAAGGCGGCCAGCTCGCTGCCTTCCAGCTGGGCGAACACCGCCAGCTGCTCGACCAGGATCTTGGCCGAGGCGCGCACCGCGTCTTCCGCCGTGATGGCGCCGTTGGTCTCGATCTCCACCACCAGCTTGTCCAGGTCGGTGCGCTGCTCGACGCGAGCGCTCTCGACCGTGTAGCTGACGCGCTTGACCGGCGAGAAGGAGGCGTCCAGCACGATGCGGCCGATCGACTTGGTCGGCTCGTCGGCATAGCGGCGCATGGTGCCCGGCACGTAGCCGCGGCCCTTCTCGACCTTGATCTGCATGTCGATCTTGCCGCCCTGCGACAGGTGCGCGATCACGTGCTCGGGATTGATGATCTCGACGTCGTGCGGGGTCTGGATGTCGGCCGCGGTGACGACGCCTTCGCCGTCCTTGCGCAGCGACAGGGTGACCTCGTCGCGGTTGTGCAGCTTGAACACCACGCCCTTGAGGTTCAGCAGGATGCTGACCACGTCTTCCTGGACGCCGTCGATCGACGAGTACTCGTGAAGCACGCCGGCGATGGTGACTTCGGTTGCCGCATACCCGACCATCGAGGAGAGCAGCACGCGGCGCAGGGCGTTGCCCAGCGTGTGGCCGTAGCCGCGCTCGAACGGCTCCAGCGTCACCTTGGCCCGGTTGGTGCCAAGCTGTTCCACGTTGATGGCTTTGGGTTTCAGCAGGTTGGTTTGCATGCAGGACTTCCTCTCAATACCCCCGGCTCGTTACACCGGTAAGGCTGACGAAGTGCCCATACGCGATGCCTCGGTACGGGTACGGAAACTTCAAGTACGAGGCTGCGCGGCAGCCCCGTTTTCTGTCGTGTGTACCCGCGTCAACGCGAGTACAGCTCGACGATCAGCGATTCGTTGATGTCGGCGCCGAACTCGTCGCGGTCGGGCACCTTCTTGAACGTGCCCTCGGCCTTGTCGGCGTTCACTTCCAGCCAGGCCGGGATGCCGACCTGCTGGGCCAGCTGCAGGGCCTCGACCACCCGGTTCTGCTTCTTCGACTTCTCGCGCACGGCGACCACGTCGCCGGTCTTGACCATGTACGACGGGATGTTGACCGGCTGGCCGTTGACGGTGATGGCCTTGTGGCTCACCAGCTGGCGGGCCTCGGCCCGGGTCGAGCCGAAGCCCATGCGGTACACCACGTTGTCCAGGCGCGACTCCAGCAGCGACAGCAGGTTGGCGCCGGAGTTGCCCTTGCGGCGGGCAGCCTCCTCGAAGTAGCGGCGGAACTGCTTTTCCAGCACGCCGTACATGCGCTTGACCTTCTGCTTCTCGCGCAGCTGCAGGCCGAAGTCGGAGGTGCGCTGGCCCGAGGTGCGGCCGTGCTGGCCGGGCTTGGAATCGAACTTGGCCTTGTCGCTGATCGAGCGGCGGGCGCTCTTGAGGAACAGGTCGGTGCCTTCGCGGCGGGAGAGTTTGGCCTTGGGGCCGAGGTAACGTGCCACTTGTCTTTCCTTGGTTCATCTGCCGCGGCCATCTGCCGCGGGAGCCGTCAGAGGGAACCGACGGCGGTGGGCTTCAAATAATCAGAAGGACACGGCGTGCTTCGGCACGCCATGTCTCCAGTTGATCAAATCCTGCGGCGCTTTTGCGGCCGGCAGCCGTTGTGCGGCACCGGCGTCACATCGGAGATGGACGTGATGCGGATGCCCAATGCGCCCAGCGCGCGCACGGACGACTCGCGGCCCGGGCCAGGGCCCTTGATCTCGACTTCCAGGTTCTTGATGCCCTGTTCGATCGCGGCGCGGCCGGCCACCTCGGAGGCGACCTGGGCGGCGAACGGCGTGGACTTGCGCGAACCCTTGAATCCCTGGCCGCCGGAGGAGGCCCAGGAGAGTGCGTTGCCCTGGCGGTCGGTGATCGTGATGATCGTGTTGTTGAAGGACGCGTGCACGTGCGCGATGCCGTCCGACACGTTCTTGCGGACCTTCTTGCGCACGCGCTGTGCGGCGTTGCTGGCGGGAGCCTTGGCCATGTCTTAACTCTCTTCCTTGATGTGAGGGGTCCGGGCAACGCGCTACGCGCTTGGGTCAGACCCCTGGCACTTATTTCTTCAGGGCCTGGGCGGCCTTGCGCGGGCCCTTGCGGGTGCGCGCGTTGGTGCGGGTGCGCTGGCCGCGCAACGGCAGACCGCGGCGGTGGCGGAAGCCCCGGTAGCAGCCGATGTCCATCAGGCGCTTGATGTTCATCGTGGTCTCGCGGCGCAGGTCGCCCTCGATCGTGAACTGGCCGATGGCCTCGCGGACCTTCTCGAGCTCGGCGTCGGACAGGTCCTTGACCTTCTTCGAGTAGGCGATGCCGCAGGCCTCGCAGATCTGGCGGGCGCGCGTGCGGCCGATGCCGTAGATGGCCGTCAGCCCGATCTCGGCGTGCTGGTGCGGCGGGATGTTGATGCCGGCGATACGTGCCATGTTCTGTCCTCTGGATGCCTGGTTAGCCCTGGCGCTGCTTGTGGCGCGGATCGGTGCAGATCACGCGGACCACGCCCTTGCGGCGGATGATCTTGCAGTTGCGGCAGATCTTCTTGATGGAAGCCGAAACTCTCATTGCTCTCTCCTAAATCTCTCGGTCCGCCCTACTTGGCGCGAAAAACAATCCTGGCCCGCGACAAGTCGTAGGGCGTCAATTCAACGGTGACCTTGTCACCCGGCAGGATGCGGATGTAGTGCATCCTCATCTTTCCCGAGATGTGACCGAGCACCACGTGCCCGTTTTCCAGCTTCACCCGGAAGGTGGCATTCGGGAGGTTTTCCACCACCTCCCCCTGCATCTGGATCACATCGTCCTTGGACATCCTTTCAGCCGCCGAGTGATGTCTTGAAGTTGGCCTTCTTCAACAGCGACTCGTACTGCTGGCTCATCAGGTAGTTCTGCACCTGGGCCATGAAGTCCATGGTGACGACCACGATGATCAGCAGCGAGGTCCCGCCGAAATAGAACGGCACGTTGTATTTCAGGATCAGGAACTCGGGCAGCAGGCAGACGATGGTGATGTACACCGCGCCGGCCAGCGTCAGCCGCAGCAGGATCTTGTCGATGTAGCGGGCGGTCTGGTCGCCCGGCCGGATGCCCGGGACGAAGGCTCCGCTCTTCTTCAGGTTGTCGGCGGTCTCGCGGCTGTTGAACACCAGGGCCGTGTAGAAGAAGCAGAAGAAGATGATCGCGCCGGCATACAGCATCACGTAGATCGGCTGGCCGGGCGACAGGGTCGCGGCCACGTCCCTCAGCCAGCGCATCGAGTCGCCGGTGGAGAACCAGCCCACCACCGTGGCCGGCAGCAGGATGATCGAGGAGGCGAAGATCGGCGGGATCACGCCCGACATGTTCAGCTTCAGCGGCAGGTGCGACGACTGGCCGCCGTAGACCTTGTTGCCCACCTGCCGGCGCGCGTAGTTCACCAGGATCTTGCGCTGCCCGCGCTCGATGAACACCACGATGTAGGTGACCACCACCACCAGCGCGACGATCAGGATCGCGATCAGGATGCTCATGGCGCCGGTGCGCACCAGTTCGAGCAGGCCACCGATGGCGCTGGGCAGGCCGGCCGCGATGCTGGCGAAGATCAGGATCGAGATGCCGTTGCCCAGCCCGCGCTCGGTGATCTGCTCGCCCAGCCACATCAGGAACATCGAGCCGGCCGTCAGGCTGACCACCGCGGTCATGCGGAAGCCGAAGCCCGGATCGATCACCAGGCCCGGGGAGCCCTCCAGCGCGACGGCGATGCCCAGCGACTGGAACAGGCACAGGCCCAGGGTGCCGTAGCGCGTGTATTGCGTGATCTTGCGGCGGCCCGCTTCGCCTTCCTTCTTCAGCTGCTCGAACTGCGGCATCACGTAGGTGAACAGCTGCATGATGATCGAGGCCGAGATGTACGGCATGATGCCCAGCGCGAACACCGTGAACCGGGACAGCGCGCCGCCCGAGAACATGTTGAACAGGCTCAGGATGCCGCCCTGCTGGCCCTTGAACAGGGCCTGCAGCTGGCCGGGGTCGATGCCGGGCACGGGGATGTACGACCCCACCCGGTAGACCACCAGCGCGAGCAGCAGGAAGACCAGCCGGCGACGCAGGTCGCCGAACTTGCCGGTCTTCGCCAGTTGGGCTGCGTTAGTGGCCACGCACCGATTCCTTCGTCGTCATTCGGCCGCGGCCACGCTGCCGCCGGCCGCCTCGATGGCAGCCTTGGCGCCCGCGGTGGCGGCGACCCCGGTCAGCTTGACCGCGCGCTTGATCTCGCCGGACTTGATGACCTTGACGTTCCTGATCAGCTCGCCGACCAGGCCGGCCTGCTTGAGTGCCAGCAGGTCGACCTCGGCCGCGCCCAGGCGCTCCAGCGCCGCCAGCGACACCTCGGCGTTGAACTTGCCGGTCTGCGACCGGAAGCCGCGCTTGGGCAGGCGGCGCTGCAGCGGCATCTGGCCGCCCTCGAAGCCGACCTTGTGGTAGCCGCCGGCGCGGGACTTCTGTCCCTTGTGGCCGCGGCCCGCGGTCTTGCCCAGGCCGGAGCCGATGCCACGGCCGACGCGGCGGCGCGGCTTGCGCGCGCCCGGGGCCGACTTGAGACTGTTCAGTTCCATGTCAGATCACCTTTACCAGGTAGCTGATCTTGTCGATCATGCCGCGCACGGCGGGCGTGTCCTGCAGCTCGGAAACCGAGTTGAGCTTGCGCAGGCCCAGCCCGCGCACCGTGGCGCGGTGCGATTCCTTGGTGCCGATGGGGCTGCGCACCAGCTGCACCTTGATCGTGTTTTGTTGGGTGGCCATCTCGTTTACCTCGCTCAGGCGGCGAACAGGTCCTCGACCGACTTGCCGCGCTTGGCCGCCACTTCCGAAGGCGTGGTGGAGTTCTTCAGCGCGTCGAGCGTGGCACGGACCATGTTGTAGGGGTTGGTCGAACCGTGGCTCTTGGCCACGATGTCGGTGATGCCCATCACCTCGAACACGGCGCGCATCGGGCCGCCGGCGATGATGCCGGTACCCTTGGGGGCCGGCGCCATCATCACGTGCGCCGCGCCATGGTGGCCGACCACGTTGTGGTGCAGCGTGCCGCTCTTGAGCGACACCTTGGTCATGTTGCGGCGGGCCTCTTCCATCGCCTTCTGCACGGCCGCGGGCACTTCCTTGGACTTGCCCTTGCCCATGCCGACGCGGCCGTCGCCGTCGCCCACCACGGTGAGCGCGGCGAAACCCAGGATCCGGCCGCCCTTGACCACCTTGGTGACGCGGTTGACCGCGATCATCTTCTCGCGCAGGCCGTCTTCCGGACCGTCACCTTGCGTCTTCGCTTGAATTCTTGCCATGTTCTGTGATCCGTGTCCGTTAGAACTGCAGGCCCGCTTCGCGGGCGGCATCGGCCAGCGCCTTGACCCGGCCGTGGTAGGCGAAGCCCGCGCGATCGAACGCCACCTGCTCCACCCCGGCGGCCTTGGCCCGCTCGGCGATCAGCTTGCCGACGCGCTCGGCGGCGGCGGTGTTGCCGCCCTTGCCGGCAGCCCCCAGCTCCTTGCGCAGGTCGGCCTGGGCGGTGGAGGCGGACGCCAGCACCTTGCTGCCGTCGCCGGAGATCACGGCGGCGTAGATGTGCAGGTTGGTGCGGTTCACCGTCAGCCGCGCAACGCCCTGGGTGGCGATGCGGATGCGGGTCTGGCGGGCCCGGCGAAGACGCTGTTCTTTCTTGGTCAACATCATCCGCTCCTTACTTCTTCTTGGTTTCCTTGATCACGACCTTCTCGTCCGCGTAGCGGATGCCCTTGCCCTTGTAGGGCTCGGGCGGACGGATGGCACGGATCTCGGCGGCCACCTGGCCGACACGCTGGCGGTCGGCGCCCTTGACCACGATCTCGGTCGGGCCGGGCGTCTGCACCGTGATGCCCGCCGGCATGTCCTTGTTGACGGCGTGCGAGAAGCCCACCGACAGGTTCAGGCGGGGGCCCTGGGCGGTGGCCTTGAAGCCCACGCCGACCAGCGACAGCTTCTTCTCGAAGCCCTTGGTCACGCCCACCACCATGTTGTTGACCAGCTGGCGCATGGTGCCGCTCATGGCGTTGGCCTCGCGCGTCTCGTCGACCGGGACGAAGGTCAGCTTGCCGCCTTCGTTGCTCACCTTGACCAGCGCGTTGGTGGCGAGCGACAGCTGGCCGCCGGCGCCCTTGACGCTGATCTGGTCTTCCTTGATCTGCACGTCCACGCCCTGCGGGACGGCGACCGGCATCTTGCCTACTCGGGACATCTGTCTTTCCCTCCCGTTACGCCACGTAGCACAGCACTTCGCCACCGACGCCGGTGGCGCGCGCCTTGCGGTCGGTCATCACGCCCTTGGGCGTGGTGACGATCGCCACGCCCAGGCCGTTCATGACCTGCGGGATGGCGTCGCGGCCCTTGTAGACGCGCAGGCCGGGGCGGCTGACGCGCTCGATGCGCTCGATCACCGGACGGCCGGCGTAGTACTTCAGCGCGATCTCGAGCTGGCTCTTGTTGCCGTCCTTGGTCACCTCGAAGCCGTCGATGTAGCCCTCGTCCTTGAGGACCTGGGCGATCGCGACCTTGAGGTTGGAGGCAGGCACGCTCACCGACGGCTTGGCCACCATCTGCGCATTGCGGATGCGGGTCAGCAGGTCGGCGATGGGATCACTCATGCTCATGTCTTGTCACTCCTCGCCGCTTACCAGCTGGCCTTGATCACGCCCGGGATGTCGCCGGTGAAGGCCATCTCGCGGATCTTGTTGCGGGCCAGGCCGAACTGGCGGAAGGTGCCGCGCGGGCGGCCGGTGATCTCGCAGCGGTTGCGCTGGCGCGTGGGGTTCGCGTTGCGCGGCAGCTTCTGCAGCGCCAGCCGGGCGGCGGCGCGCTCCTCGTCGCTGCGCTTGGCGTCGCCGGCGATCGCCTTCAGTTCGGCATGCTTCTTGGCGTACTGGGCGACCATCTTGTCGCGCTTGAGTTCGCGTTGGATCAATGCTGTCTTGGCCATGCTGCGCCTTCAGTTCTTGAACGGGAAACGGAAGCCCGCGAGCAGCGCCTTGCACTCGTCGTCGGTCTTGGCCGTGGTCGTGATGCTGATGTTCAGGCCGCGCAGGGCATCGACCTTGTCGTACTCGATCTCGGGGAAGATGATCTGTTCCTTGACCCCGATGTTGTAGTTGCCGCGGCCGTCGAAGGCGCGGCCGGAGATGCCGCGGAAGTCGCGCACGCGCGGCAGCGCCACGGTGACGAAGCGGTCCAGGAACTCGTACATCTTCACGCCGCGCAGGGTCACCATGCAGCCGATGGCCTGGCCCTCGCGGATCTTGAAGCCGGCGATGGCCTTCTTGGCCTTGGTCACGACCGGCTTCTGGCCGGCGATCTTGGTCAGGTCGCCGACGGCGTTGTCCATCACCTTCTTGTCGGCCACCGCCTCGCTCACGCCCATGTTCAGCGTGATCTTGGTCAGGCGCGGCACCTCCATCGGCGACTTGTAGCCGAACTTCTCGGTCAGCTCGGGGACCACCTTCTCGCGGTAATGCTGTTGCAGTCGTGCCATGGTCATGCCACCTTGATTTCTTCGCCGCTGGACTTGAACACGCGCACGCGCCTGTCGCCCTCGACCTTGATGCCGACCCGGTCGGCCTTGCCGGTGGCGGGGTTCCAGATCGCCACGTTGGACTGGTGGATCGGCATGGCCTTCTCGACGATGCCGCCGGTGGTGCCGGCCATCGGGTTGGGCTTGGTGTGCTTCTTCACCAGGTTGATGCCCTCGACCACCACGCGCTCGTCGTCCTTGCGCAGGACGACCTTGCCGCGCTTGCCCTTGTCGCGTCCGGCCAGGACGATGACCTCGTCGCCTTTGCGGATCTTGTTCATTGCGTTCCCCTTACAGGACCTCGGGGGCCAGCGACACGATCTTCATGAACTTCTCGGTGCGCAGCTCGCGCGTCACCGGGCCGAAGATGCGGGTGCCGATCGGCTCCAGCTTGTTGTTGAGCAGCACGGCGGCGTTGCCGTCGAACTTGATCAGCGAGCCGTCGCCGCGGCGGATGCCCTTGGCCGTGCGCACCACGACGGCGCTGTAGACCTCGCCCTTCTTGACGCGGCCGCGCGGCGCAGCTTCCTTGACGCTGACTTTGATGATGTCGCCCACGCTGGCGTAGCGACGCTTGGAGCCACCGAGCACCTTGATGCACAGGACGGACTTCGCGCCCGTGTTGTCGGCGACTTCGAGCCGGGATTCAGTCTGGATCATTTGTATGTTTCCCAACTTGTCCCCGATGCGGCGACGGAACCGGTGGTCCCTGCGTGCGCTGCCGCCGCGATCAGGTCAGTCTTGGGCCTGTCGTCCCCGAGGCGGCTTGCGCCGCCCGGATCCGCTGTAGGCTGAAAGCTCGCCCAAAAATAGGCGAGCCCGCGATTATGCCTTATCCGCTGGCGCTGTCAAATGCCTACCCGCCGGCCACCCTCAGGCCGGTTGGCGCTCGGGCAGGTAGCTGGCCGCCAGGCCATCGAAGGCGGCCTGCTGCGGGTCGATGCCGGTCTCCTCGCGCAGCAGCCGGGCCACCGCCGGCGCCAGCCGGGCGGCCAGCGCCGCGTCCAGGAACAGCAGGCGCGAGCGGCGCGCCAGCACGTCTTCCACGGTCCGGGCGTACTCGTGGCGGGCGGCAAAGCGCACCATGGCCTCGGTCAGGCCGCCGCCCAGCTCGGTGGCGGCGCCCGGCAGCGCCTGCACCGCGGCGGCCTCGGATCCATACAGGTGCAGCCCCGGCGGCTCGCACAGGGCCACCGGCGCGCGCCCGCCCAGCTCACCCCCGATCAAGATCAAGTTGGTGGTCACTCCGCCCGGACGCCGCGACAGCAGGTTCGCCTTGAAGCAGCGCTCGAGCACGTCTTCAGCCATGGCGCGGTAGGTCGTCCACTTGCCGCCGGTGACGCTGACCAGCCCGGAGGCGCCGACCAGCACGGTGTGCTCCCGGCTCAAGGCCTTGGTCGGGCCGCCGTCGCCCTCCTGCGGCTTGACCAGCGGGCGCAGGCCGACCCAGATGCTGCGCACGTCGCCCAGCCGGGGCGCCCGGGCCAGGTAGCGGCCCGCCTCGCCCAGGATGAACTCCAGCTCCTGCGGGAACGGCCGCGGCTCGCGCGCCAGGTCGTTGCGCGGGGTATCGGTGGTGCCCAGGATCACCTTGCCCAGCCAGGGCACGCCGAACAGCACCCGGCCGTCGGCCGTCTTGGGCACCATCAGCGCGTGGGTGCCGGGCAGGAAGGAGCGGTCCACCACCACGTGCACGCCCTGGCTGGGCGCCACGATGGGCCGCACCGGCCGCCCCAGCGCCTGGCCCTCCTGCTCGCGCAGGCGGTCCACCCAGACGCCGGTGGCGTTGATCACGCAGCGGGCGTGCACCTCGAAACTGCGGCCGCTTTCGCGGTCCTGGGCGTGCAGGCCGCTGGCGCGCCCGCCCTCGTGCCGGACCTGCGTGGCCGCGCAGTAGTTCACCAGCAGCGCGCCGCGCGCGGCCGCCGTGCGCGCCAGCGCCAGCGCCAGCCGCGCATCGTCGAACTGGCCGTCCCAGTATTCGACCCCGCCCTTGAGCCCCCAGGCACGGGCGTTGGGCAGCGCCTGCAGCGTGCCGGCGCGGCTGAGCAAGCGGGTCGGCGCCAGGCCGGCCTTGCCGGCCAGGGCGTCGTACAGCTTGAGGCCGGCGCCATAGAAGGGCGTCTCCCACAACCGGTACGACGGCATGACGAAGGGCAGCGGCTGGGCCAGGTGCGGCGCGTTGCGCAGCAGCACGCTGCGCTCGTGCAGCGCCTCGCGAACCAGCGGCACATTGCCCTGGGCCAGGTAGCGCACGCCGCCGTGCACCAGCTTGGTGGCCCGCGAGGAGGTGCCGCCGCCGAAGTCGTGCGACTCCAGCAGCACCACCGAGAAGCCGCGCGCCGCCGCATCCAGCGCGACCCCCAGCCCGGTGGCTCCTCCTCCGACGACGGCCAGGTCCCAGGTCGTCGGACTGGCCAGGCGGGCCAGCAGTTGCTCTCGATCCATCGGGCGCGATTGTCTCGCAGCGCGGCCATGCCCCGCTTAGACTTGCCGGCATGGCACTCCAGGACACCCGCATCGCCTTCATCGGGGGCGGCAACATGGCCACCGCCATCATCGGCGGCCTGCTCCGGCAGGGGCTGCCCGCAGCCCACGTGCAGGTCGTCGAGCCCTGGAGCGAAGCGCGCGCGCGGCTGGCGCGCGACCTGGGGGTGAAGTCCGACGCGGCCGCCGGCCCTGCCCTGGGCCGCGCCCAACTGGTGGTCTGGGCCGTCAAGCCGCAGGCCTTCCGGGAGGCCGCGCAGCCGGTGGCCGCGCACGCTGCCGCGGCCTTGCACCTGAGCGTGGCCGCCGGCATCCGCTCCGACAGCATCGCCCGCTGGCTGGCCAGCGAGCGTGTGGTGCGCTGCATGCCCAACACGCCGGCGCTGGTCGGCCGCGGCATGACGGCCCTGTTCGCGCGCCCGGGCGTCGCCGACCCCGACCGCGCGCTGGCCGAGCAGGTGCTGGCGCCCACCGGCGCCACGCTGTGGGTCGACCAGGAGGCGCAGCTGGATGCCGTCACGGCGCTCTCCGGCTCCGGGCCCGCCTACGTCTTCTATTTCATCGAAGCGATGGCGAAGGCCGGGGAAGAGATGGGGCTGCCGCCGGCCAAGGCGCTGCAGCTGGCGATCGGCACCTTCACCGGTGCGGCGGAGCTGGCGCGCACGGCCGGCGACCCGCCGCAGGTGCTGCGCGAGCGGGTCACGTCCAAGGGCGGCACCACCTACGCGGCGCTCACGTCCATGGAGCAGGCGGGGGTCGCCCGGCACTTCGTCGCAGCGATGCACGCGGCCTGCCGGCGCGCCGCCGAGCTCGGCGACGAATTCGGCCGCGACTGAAGCCGCGCTACTTCAGCGCGTAGCCGGCGGCAATGCCGGCAAACACCGCGAAGCCCACCCAGTGGTTCAGGCGGAAGGCCTTGAAGCAGCCCTCGCGCGTGCGCTCCCGGATCAGTCGCCAGTGCCAGAGGGCCTGCGCCGCCGCGGCGGCAATCCCCAGCAGGAACGGCCAGCCGAGCGCGCGCGGGGCCAGCGCCAGCAGCCAGATCGCCAGGAAGGCGCCATAGCAGGCCATCACCACCGCCACGTCGGCGCGGCCGAGCGTGATGGCCGACGTCTTGATGCCGATGCGCAGGTCGTCGTCGCGGTCCACCATGGCGTACTCGGTGTCGTAGGCCAGCACCCAGAACAGGTTGCCCAGCAGCAGCACCCAGGCCAGCAGCGGCACGCGCGACTGCACCGCCGCGAACGCCATCGGGATGCCGAAGCTGAAGGCCACCCCCAGCACCGCCTGCGGCATCGACACGAGCCGCTTGGCGTAGGGGTAGAGCAGCGCGATCGCCAGCGCCGCGAACGACCACGCGATGGCGGCGGCATTGGTGGTCAGCACCAGCGCGAACGCCGCCAGCGCCAGTGCGGCGCCCAGCGCCAGCGCCTCCTTCACGCCGATGCGCCCGGCCGTGACCGGCCGCTGCGCGGTGCGCTTGACGTGGCGGTCGAACTCGCGGTCGGCCACGTCGTTGACGCAGCAGCCGGCGCTGCGCATCAGGACGGTGCCGAGCGTGAACACCGCCAGCAGGTGCCAGCCGGGGAAGCCGTGCGCCGCCACCCACAGCGCGCTCAGCGTGGGCCACAGCAGCAGCAGCCAGCCGGCCGGCCGGTCCCAGCGGATCAGGTCGAGGTAGAGGCGCAGCTTGCGCGGTGGCTGGACAGGCAGGCTCACCGCGCGATGTTACGGCGTGCCGCCCGCGCCCCCGCCGGCGGGCTATTCGCCCTCGAGCAGGCTGCGCAGCATCCAGGCGGTCTTCTCGTGGAAGTCCAGCCGCTGGGTCAGCAGGTCCAGCGTCGGTTCGTCGCCCGCCTTGTCGGCCGTGGGCACCAGCCCGCGGGCGGTGCGCGCCACCGCCTCGTGGCCCTTCACGAGGATGCGCACCATCTCCAGGGCCTTGGGCGGCTCGGCTGGGGCGTCGGGCACCGATGCCAGCTTGCCGAACGCGGCATAGGAACCCGGCGCGAAATGCCCCAGGGCACGGATGCGCTCGGCGACGATGTCGAGTGCACCCCACAGGTCGGTGTACTGCTGCATGAACATGTCGTGCAGCGTGTTGAACATCGGGCCGGTCACGTTCCAGTGGAAGTTGTGCGTGGTGAGGTACAGCGTGTAGCTGTCGGCCAGCAGGCGGCTCAGTCCATCGGCGATCGAGGCGCGGTCGGCTTCGTTGATCCCGATGTTGATGGGTGCAGGACTGCTCATCCGTTGACTCCTTGCGTGTGGTGATCCCACTTTACGGGATCGCGGCGTCCCGTGGACGCCGCGGGCGCCCACTGCGCAGCTCACGACAGGCGTTTGACGCCCGGCAGTTCGCAGGCGTAGATCGCGTTGCGCAGCGCGGCGATCGCCTCGTAGCGGGTGAAGCTGCGCCGCCAGGCCAGCACCACGCGCCGGCTGGGCGGCTCGCCCTCGAACGGGATGTAGCGCACGAAGGCCTGGTCGTCCTTGCGCCGCCGCGGCCTGGGGTCCAGCGCCTCGGCCGGCACCGACAGGCGCGGCACCAGCGTCACGCCCATGCCGGCCGCCACCATGTGCTTGATGGTCTCCAGCGAGGAGCCCTCGAAGCTCTTGCGGATGCCTTCGGCGTCGCTGGAAAAGCGCGCGAACTCCGGGCAGACCTCCAGCACGTGGTCGCGGAAGCAGTGGCCGGTGCCCAGCAGCAGCATGGTCTCGCTCTTGAGCTCCTGGGCATTGACCGCCTTGCGCTGCACCAGCGGGTGGCTGGCCGGCACGGCGGCCAGGAACGGCTCGTCGTACAGGGGCGCCAGCGCCAGCCCGGTGTCCGGGAAGGGCTCGGCCATGATGGCGCAGTCGATCTCGCCGGTGCGCAGCATCTCCAGCAGCTTGACCGTGAAGTTCTCCTGCAGCATCAGCGGCATCTGCGGCGTGCGGTCGATGGCCTGGCGCACCAGCGAGGGCAGCAGGTAGGGCGCGATGGTGTAGATCACACCCAGCTTGAGCGGGCCCGCCAGCGGATCCTTGCCGCGCTTGGCGATCTCCTTGATCGCGGCGGCCTGCTCCAGCACGCTCTGCGCCTGGCGCACGATGTCCTCGCCCAGCGGGGTGACGCTGACCTCGTTGGCGCTGCGCTCGAAGATCTTGACCTCCAGTTCGTCCTCCAGCTTCTTCACGGCCACCGACAGGGTCGGCTGCGAGACGAAGCAGGCTTCGGCGGCCTTGCCGAAGTGCTTCTCCCGGGCCACGGCGACAATGTACTTGAGCTCGGTGAGGGTCATTCGGTCGGTCTTGGGGTGCCGGGGTCAGGCCTTGAGGTACTCGGATTTTCCCCCCAACCAGCGCTCGGCGTGCCGCTGCGCGTGCTCGGGAAAGCGATCCAGCATCTGCGGCGCCAGCCGGCGCGCCGCCTGCAGCAAGCCGGTGTCGGTGGCGAGATCGGCGAACCGCAGCAGCGGCGCGCCGGACTGGCGCGCACCCAGGAACTCGCCCGGGCCGCGGATCTCCAGGTCGCGCCGCGCGATCTCGAAGCCGTCGCCGGTTTCCGCCATGGCCTTGAGCCGGTCCCGCGCGGTCTCGCCCAGCCGACCGTTCTCGCCGGGGGCATACAGCAGCACGCAGGCCGACGCCGCCGCGCCGCGGCCGACCCGCCCGCGCAACTGGTGCAACTGCGACAGCCCGAAGCGCTCGGCATGCTCGATCACCATCAGGGAGGCATTGGGCACGTCGACCCCGACCTCGATCACCGTGGTGGACACCAGCACGCCCATCTGCCCGCCGGCGAACAGCGCCATCACCGCCTTCTTCTCGCCGGCCGGCATGCGCGAATGCAGCAGGCCGACCTGCACGCCGGGCAGCGCGGCGGCCAGTTCCTGGTGGGTCTCGGTGGCGTTGCGCAGGTCGAGCGCCTCGCTCTCCTCGATCAGCGGGCAGACCCAGTAGGCCTGCCGGCCCTGCGCGAGCTGCGCGCGGATGCGCTCGATGACCTCGTCGCGCCGGCTGTCGGCCACCACCTTGGTGACGACCGGCGTGCGCCCCGGCGGCAGCTCGTCGATGGTGGAGACGTCCAGGTCCGCGTAGTAGCTCATCGCCAGCGTGCGCGGGATGGGCGTGGCGGACATCATCAGCAGGTGGGGTTCGAGGGCGCCGGACACTTTCCCCCGCAGCGCCAGCCGCTGCTCCACGCCGAACCGGTGCTGCTCGTCGATGATCGCCAGTCCCAGGCGGCGGAACTGCACCTGCTCCTGGATCACCGCGTGCGTGCCGACGACCAGCGCCGCATCGCCGCTCGCCAACGCCTCCAGCATCGCGCCACGCTCCTTCCTGCGTTGCCCGCCGGTCAGCCAGGCCACGCTGCGCCCCAGCGGCGCGAGCAGCGGCTCCAGCCAGCCGACCAGCTTGCGGAAGTGCTGCTCCGCCAGGATCTCGGTGGGCGCCATCAGCGCGCACTGCCAGCCCGCGTCGATGGCAATCGCCGCCGCCAGTGCCGCCACCACCGTCTTGCCCGAGCCCACGTCGCCCTGCAGCAGGCGGTGCATGGGCACCGGCCGCCCGATGTCGCTCGCAATCTCCTCGCCGACCCGGCGCTGCGCCGTCGTCAACGCGAACGGCAGCGCCGCCAGCAGCTGCTCGTGCAGCCCGTTCCTGCCGGTGCGAAGCACCGGCGCGCGCAACCGGCCGCGTTCGCGCTTGCTTTCCAGCTGCGACAACTGCTGGGCCAGCAGCTCCTCCGCCTTCAGGCGCTGCCAGGCCGGATGGCTGTGGTCCTCCAGCGTGGCGAGGGCGGTATCCGGCCCCGGATGGTGCAGGAATTCCAGCGCCTCGCGCAGCGTCCACGCGGGCGCCAGCCCGAGTTGCGATGCCAGCTCCGCCGGGATCGTCTCGCAAAGGTCGGCGCGCGCCAGCCCCGCCAGCACCGCCTTGCGCAGGTAGGCCTGCGGCAGCGCCGCGACCGACGGATAGACCGGCGTGAGCGCCTGCGGCAGCGTGCCGCCGGCGGGCTTGCACACCGGGTGCACCATCTGGCGGCCGTACAGGCTGGCCTTGAGTTCGCCGCGGGCGAGGATCCGGTTGCCCGCCGCCAGCGCCTTCTGCTGCGAGGGGTAGAAGGAAAAGAAGCGCAGCACGCAGGTGCCGGTGCCGTCGTCGAGGGTCGCCACCAGCTGCCGGCGCGGCTTGTAGGCGATGTGGCTGTCGGTGACCGTGCCCTCGACCTGCACCGTGTCGCCGTCGCGCGCATCGCGCAGCTTCACGATGCGCGTCTCGTCCTCGTAGCGGTAAGGCAGGTGCAGGGCGAGGTCGATGTCGCGCGCCAATCCCAGCTTGAGCAGGGCTTTCTGCGGCGCGGACAGGGCCTGGGCAGCGGGCATGGGACAATTCTGCCTTCCGACTTGGAACGGGCTCCGTCCAGCCCTCAAGCATGCGCGCATTCACCCTGGGCGACTTCGACTTCGCCCTGCCCCCCGAACTGATCGCCCAGCAGCCGGCCGCCGAGCGCAGCGCCTCGCGCCTGCTCGATGGCCGCCACGCGGCGCCGGCCGACCGCGTGTTCCGCGAATTGCCGGCCCTGCTCACCCCCGGCGACCTGCTGGTGTTCAACGACACCCAGGTGATCAAGGCCCGCCTGTTCGGCGAGAAGCCCACCGGCGGGCGCGTCGAAATGCTGGTCGAGCGCGTGCTGCGCGGCTGCGAGGCCGTGGTCCACCTGCGCGCGAGCAAGAAGCCGCCCGTGGGCACCACGCTGGCGATGGAAGGCGGCTTCACCGCCACCCTGCTCGGACGCTGGCCCGACGCGGACGGCCCGCTGTTCCGCTTCGGTTTCAGCGACGAACCGTTCGCGCTGATGGAGCGCCACGGCCACGTGCCGCTGCCGCCCTACATCGAGCACGCCGACACGGCGCAGGATGCCGAGCGCTACCAGACGGTGTTCGCCCGCTCGCCCGGCGCCATCGCCGCGCCCACCGCGGCCCTGCACTTCGACGACGCCGTGCTCGCCAGCCTGGAGGCCTGCGGCGTGCGCCGCGCCAGCCTCACCCTGCACGTGGGCGCCGGCACCTTCCAGCCGGTGCGCACCGACGATATTGCGCAGCACCGCATGCACAGCGAGTGGTACGAGATCCCGGCGGCAACACAGGAGGCGATCGCGCATACCCGCCTGCACGGCGGCCGCATCGTCGCCGTCGGCACCACCACCGTGCGCACGCTGGAGAGCTGGGCGCTGACCGGCCAGACCGAGGGCGACACCGACATCTTCATCACGCCGGGCTTCCGCTTCCGGCTGGTGGACTTGATGGTCACCAACTTCCACCTGCCCCGGTCCACGCTGATGATGCTGGTGTCGGCCTTCGCCGGCCACGAGCACGTGATGGGGCTGTACCGGCATGCCGTCGAACAGCGCTACCGGTTCTTCAGCTACGGCGACGCCATGCTCCTCGAGCGAAAATGACGACCACCCCGAAGCGGCCTGCGGCCGCCTCCCCTCAAGGGGCGCCACCTGCGGCCCGGCAAAGCCGGTTCCGCGGCGGCCACGCGACCCTGCGAAATGGCCACTGCTGATCGGCGGGCGCAACGCCCTGAACAGCACTCCTGACCTGAAATGCTGCAATTCGAGATCCTCGCCACCGAGGGCCGCGCGCGCCGCGCCCGGCTGACCCTCAACCACGGCGTCGTGCAGACGCCGGTCTTCATGCCGGTGGGCACCTACGGCACGGTCAAGGGCGTGACACCGCGCTCGCTGGAGGAGATGGGCGCCCAGATCATCCTGGGCAACACCTTCCACCTGTGGATGCGTCCCGGGCTGGACGTGCTGGCGCAGTTCGGCGGGCTGCACCGCTTCGAAGGCTGGCAGCGGCCGATCCTGACCGACTCCGGCGGCTTCCAGGTCTGGAGCCTGGGCGAGATGCGCAAGATCAGCGAGGAGGGCGTGAAGTTCGCCTCGCCGGTCCACGGCGACCGGCTGTTCCTCACGCCCGAGGTCTCGATGCAGGTGCAGACCGCGCTGAACAGCGACATCGTGATGCAGTTCGACGAGTGCACGCCCTACGAGACCAAGGGCCATGTCACCACCGAGGCCGAAGCGCGCTTCTCGATGGAGCTGTCGCGCCGCTGGGCGCTGCGCTGCCGGGCCGAGTTCGCGCGGCTGGAAAACCCGAACGCGCTGTTCGGCATCGTGCAGGGCGGCATGTTCGAGCGCCTGCGCGAGGAATCGCTGGCCGCGCTGGTCGAGATGGACTTCCCCGGCTACGCCATCGGCGGCGTCAGCGTCGGCGAACCCAAGGAGGACATGCAGCGCATCGTCGCCCACACGCCGCACCGCCTGCCGGCGCACAAGCCGCGCTACCTGATGGGCGTGGGCACGCCGCAGGACCTGGTGGACGGCGTGGCCAACGGCGTGGACCTGTTCGACTGCGTGATGCCCACCCGCAATGCCCGCAACGGCCACCTGTTCACCCGCTTCGGCGACCTGAAGATCCGCAATGCCCGGCATCGCAGCGACGAGCGCCCGCTGGACGAGACCTGCGGCTGCTACACCTGCCGCGGCCACGTGCGCGCCGATGGCAGCGTGAGCGGCGGCTTCTCGCGCGCCTACCTGCACCACCTGGAGCGCTGCGGCGAGATGCTGGCGCCGATGCTGGCCAGCATCCACAACCTGCACTACTACCTGAATTTGATGCGCGAGATCCGGCAGGCGCTGGACGAGCAGCGCTTCGCGGCGTTCGCGCGGCAGTTCCGCGAAGACCGGGCGCGAGGCGTGTGATGCGCGCGGGCGACCGTGGCGCTCAGGCGCCTGCGGCCGCCGGCTGCGCGGAGCCGGGCGCCGCCGCGCCGGTGCCGCAGGCGTGGCAGAAGCGGGCGAACGCGTTCTTGCGCGTGGCGCAGTGGCCGCAGCGGTCGAACAGGCCGATGCCGCAGTGCGGGCAGAAGTCGATCTTCTCGTTCTTCAGGTCCACCGGCCGCTCGCAGCCCGGGCACACGCCCTTGGCCAGTCGCGCCAGGGCGGTGTCGTAGGGCAGTTCCTCGCGCCGCTCGGCGTCCGGCTTCTGCTCGGCCGCCTTCTGCCGCTGCAGGTAGCGCTCCAGCGCCAGGATGGCCTGGCGGCCGGCCAGCACCGTGATGAGGATGCCCACCGCGTAGCGCACGTAGCCGCCGTAGCTGGGCAGGTAAGGCACCAGTTCGACGAAGAAGGTGAACAGCGCGAACAGGATGAAGCCCCAGACGAAGGGCCAGTAGGTGCTCCTGCGCTTGTGGCGGAACAGCCAGCCGGCCACCGCCAGCAGCGGCAGGGTGAGCGCCAGCCGGTACAGGAACACGCGCAGTTCCACCTTGCGCTGCTCGGCGGAGAGGCGCTTGCCGGCCTCCTGCTGCATGTCCGTCAGGCTCCGTCGCGAGCGTTCCTGCCGCTGGCGCGCGTCCAGCGCCGCCTGCTCCTGCTGCTCGACGGCGGCCTGCGCGCTGCGCTCGGCCTGCTTGAGCGCATCGAGCTGGCGGGTGCGCGCCAGCAGCTCGGTGTCCTGCTCCGCCAGCTGGGTGGCGCGCCGCGTCGCCAGCCAGTTGTTGAAGGTCTCGCGCGCGCTGTTCGAGTCGGCGCGCGCCACCTGCAGCTTGAGCCGGACCTGCTCCAGCGCCGACTGCGCGTCGCGCTGGGCCCGCTCGCCGGCCTTGATGTCGGCGCGCAGCCGCTCGGCGGTGGCGCGGTCCAGGAAGTCGTCCAGCGTGAGCCGCTGCTCCACCTTGGGCAGGTCGCCCACCAGGGTGCCGCCCAGTCCGATCAGGAAACCCGCGAACACGAACGCCACCAGCCACAGGCCGCGGCGGAACCACTTCTCCGACAGGCGCAGCGCCTTTCCCATGGTCTCCTCCCCTCGTCAGGCTGCCATTGGCGGCAGCTGCGCCGCATTCTGCACGGGCGGGCGCACGAAGGAGAAAGGCCGCTCAGCGGAACACGGTCAGCACGCCCGTGTAGCCGTACAGGTGGTGGCGCGCGATCTCGCCGCCGGCGAAGAAGCCCACCAGCGGCACGTCGCCCAGTGCGCGCCGCACGATCTGCAGTTCCGCGCTGGGGCCGCCGAAGTGCGGGCCGCCGCGGCCGGCGCAGCTGACGTAGACGGCGCCGGCGATGCGCCGCTCGGGGCTGGGCGCGGCCTGCGCCTCCGGCGCCGCCAGGGCAGCGGCGACCGGCCGCGGCATTTCCTCGGGCTCCAGCTCCTCGCGGATCTCGGAGCAGATGCGCACCAGGTCCGCGCGCGCCGCCTGCGCGTTGCGGCTGCAGAAGGCCATGCGCATGCCGGGCTCGACCCGGCTGGCCACCGCGACGCCGCGCCGGCCCGGGTCCAGCCCGATGATGTGCCGCACTTCGACGTCGGCGCCGAAGGTGCCGCCGCGCGCCATCAGGTCCTCGCCCGGCGCGGTCAGGCCGACCAGGGTGGCGCGCAGCCGGGCGATGGCCGCCTCGGGCCGGTCCAGCGAGATCTGCGCTTCGTCCAGCAGCAGGTCGAGCGCCGGCTCGCCGTCCAGCGCCAGCAGCACGTTGCCCTCGGCGGCGGTGACCACGCGCTCGCGGCCGAGCGGCTGGCAACCCTGGGTCACGCGCGAAACCAGTCGCACGCCCTCGCCGAACGCCACCCCCGACAGGCCGCCGCGGAACACGCCGCCGGCCTTGCCCTGGCCCCGGATGTTGCCGTTGCCGCCGACCGCGAACTGCACGGTGTCGCTGCGGCTGGCCGCCAGCCCGCCGAACAGGTAGCCGGTGGCGGTGCGATCGGCCATCTCGGCCACCAGCTCGCCGAGTTCGGGCGTGGACGCATCGGCGTGCACCAGCGCGGTGTACGGCTCGAAACCCATGCCCTCGCCGCCGCCCAGCGGCGCCACGCCGGAGAACACCCGGTACTGGTGCGGCGGCACGGCGCACAGCATGACGGCCAGCGCCGGCTCGTCGAAGTACTCGACGTTGCTGGACGCGATGCCCACGCCGACCGTGCCGGCCCAGTCGGTGACTTCCGGCAGCCCGGCCGAGAGCTGGTCCAGGATGTCCTGCGCCTGCGCCGCGTAGTGGTCGGTGATGTACAGCAGCCCCAGCGTCGGCGCCGCGGCGTAGTCGGGCAGCGCCATCTGGGCGCGCAACTGCGCCAGCACCAGCCCGGCCGCCATCGGCCAATGCGGATGGGTGGCATGCGCGAACGGGAACAGCTTCATCGTGCCGAGACCGTCAGCGGCTGGGGGAACGCTTGCGGGACGCGCCCTTGCGCGCCTTGGCGGTGCCACCCGAAGACTTGCGGGCGGCTTTCGCACCCGCGCCCGGGGCGGCGGCGCGCATCACGTCGCCGGCCGACCGGACCGCGTCGCGGGCCATGTGGCGCGCCGTATCGACGGCAGTGTTGCGCGCCGCATCCTGGAACGCGTCGGCCGCGATCTGCTGGAATTGCTGCGTCAGCGCGCCCCACCACTGCATCGGGTCGACCACGCCATTGCCGCCCTTGCCCGCCGCCGGGCTGGCGGACTTGCGCCCGCGCGCGGGCCGCGCGACGCCCGAGACGGTGCCGGCGGCGCCGGCGGCCGTCTCGGTGGCCTTCTGCACCCCGCCGAGCACGGTGTCGGCGGCCTTGAGCTTGAACGCATTGGCCACGTCGGCCATGTTGAAGTTCATGCCCTGGAGCGTGGCCAACGTCATCTTCTGCACCTCCAGCGCCTGGATGGTGGCGGCCAGCGCCCGGGAGTTCTGGTCCAGCCAGAAGTGCACGGCCTTGAGTTCTTCGACGCGCTTTTCCAGCTCCTCGACATTGAGCGTGGGCGCGACCCAGTTGGCCAGGTTGGGCATCTGCGGGATGGCCTGGCCGGCGCCCTTGGCCAGGTTCTGCAGGAAGTCGAACCCGGGCACGAACTTGCCGAAGCCCAGGGGATCTTGCTCGCTCATGGCCGCGCCTTTCATCGGACGAATGGCGCCAGCTTAGAGCATTGCGGCCGGAAAAGCCGCGCCTGCGGCTGGCGGATCAGTGCTTCCCGTGTCCGTGCCCGTGCGCATCGGCGGCCCCCGCCTCGCGCGGCGGCACGGCGGACACCGGCACCTGCAGCGCCAGTTCGCGCAGCTCGCCGGACGACGTCTTGAAGCTCAGGGTGAGCGGGATGCGGGTGTTGGCCGCCAGGGGCGCCTTGAGCTCCTGCAGCATCAGGTGGTGGCCGCCCGGCTTGAGCTGGACCGGCCGGTTGGGCTCGAGCTTCAGCTCGGCGACCGGACGCATGCGCATCACGTCGCCTTCCATCTTCATCTCGTGCACCTCGGCAAGGCCGGCCACCGGGCTGGCCGCACCCACCAGGGTCAGCGGCTCCTGCGCCACCAGCGTCATGAAGGCGCCCGAGGCGCGCTGGCCCTGCACGCTGGCGCGCGCCCAGGGAGCAAGCACCGTGACAGGGGCGGCCGCCTGCGCCCAGGCACCGGCGATGGAAGCGAGCGCCAGCACGGCGCCCAGCAAGGTCTTGGAGATCGTGTTCATGGTTGAATTCCTTGTTTCAATGGGGGTGGCTGCGGCCAGGTGGCCCGGCGCGCCTGGAGGGCAGAGGCCGACACCTCCTGCTCGGCCGTCTCCGGCCGGACCGCAACGCGCGGGGCGAGCAGTCCAGGACCGGCACGCGGGCGCACCGCGGCCGGGATCGGTTCAGGCCAGGAGGACGGGTGGCCCGCGGGCCGGCAGCGGCGCCGCGGAACGCGCGGCGGGAGAGCGGGCCGGGATCGGCCGCAGCACCTCGCCCAGCGGCAGCAACGCCGTCGCGGCCAGCACGGCGGGCGGCGGCGGCACGACACTGGCGCACAGCGGGCAGTCGAAGGTGTGGGTGGCGGTCGGGGCACCGCCGTCGTCGGCCTTGACCAGCAGCTTCATCGCGCCGCCGCTGCAGACCAGGTCCAGCGCCTTGGGCTGGACGATCGGCGAGGCGACCGCGACACCGATCGACAGCGCGAACCAGGCCAGCACGAGGCGGGCGAGGACGCGGGCTTGGCGCAGGCGCTGCATGCCCGTGATTATCGGCCGGTCGTCCAGGGCCGCGCGCCGTACCCGGCCGCGCTTGACCTGGCGCAACGGTCCGGGGACTCAGGCGCCCGGGAACTTCGGCGCCCGGCGCTCGCGCAGGGACGCCACGCCCTCGCGCACGTCGGGCCCGCCGAACCCCATGAATTCCAGCGCCAGCGAGGTGTCGAAGGCCGGCCCCGCCTGGCGCAGCCAGTTGTTGAGCGAGTACTTGGTCCAGCGGATCGCGCTCTGGCTGCCCTGCGCCAGCCGGTCCGCCAGCTCGTAGGCCTTGGGCACCAGCTGCGCATCGTCCACCGCCAGCGCCACCAGGCCGATGCGCTCGGCTTCCTCGCCGCTGACCGGCTCGCACAGCATCAGGTAGTACTTGGCCTTGGCCATGCCGCACAGCAGCGGCCAGACGATGGCGGCGTGGTCGCCGGCCGCCACGCCCAGCCGGGTGTGGCCGTCGACGATCTTCGCGTTCCGGGCCGCGATCGGGATGTCGGCCAGCAGTCCCGCCACCAGCCCGGCGCCCACGGCCGGCCCGTGCATGGCGCTGACGATCGGCTTGTCGCAGTTGATCACGTTGTAGACCAGGTCGCGCGCCTCCTTCCAGACGCGGCTGCGCACCTCGAAGTCGGTGCTCATGTCCTGCACCAGCGACAGGTCGCCGCCGCCGGAGAAGCCCTGGCCCTCCCCGCGCAGCACGGCGCAGCGCACGCCGTCGTCGGCCGACACGTCGCGCCAGACCTCGGCCAGTTCGCGGTGGCCGTCGTGGCCGGCGGTGGGCAGCTTGCCGTTGGGGGCGCGCATGACGATGTCGAGCACCGAGTCGCCCGGGCCGCGGCGGCTGATGGCAAGGGTGCGGTAGCGCGAGTAGTCCATGGCAGCTCGGTGCAGTAGTCTTGCGGGATGGCAAGCTTATTCCACCTCGCCTTCCACGTGACCGACCTCGACGCGGCGCGCCGTTTCTACGGCGGCGTCCTGGGCTGCACGGAGGGCCGCAGCACCGACACCTGGGTCGACTTCGATTTCTTCGGCCACCAGCTGTCGCTGCACCTGGGCACGCCGTTCGCCACCAGCCGCACCGGCCGCGTGGGCGACCAGCTGGTGCCGATGCCGCACTTCGGCCTCGTGCTGGAGTTGCCGCAATGGCAGGCGATGGCCGAACGGCTGCGCGCGGCCGGCACCGCCTTCATCATCGAGCCGCACCTGCGCTACCCCGGCCAGCCGGGCGAGCAATGGACCATGTTCTTCAGCGACCCCTGCGGCAACCCGATCGAGGTCAAGGGTTTCCGTTCGCTGCAGGGCCTGTACGCGCCGCAGTGATGCGGGGCCGCGCGGCCCGCTCCGCCTGTAAGCCGCGTCCTACGCAGGGCCACGGTGGCTGCGGCGGGCGGTCCGCGCCACCCCCGTGTTACGGTCAGGGTCCATGAATTTCGTCGACATCCTGTGTCCGGCCTGTGCGCTGTTCCTGGACTTCGACGGCACGCTGGTGGACATCGCGCCGGAGCCCGGCGCCGTCGTCGTCCCCTCCGGCCTGGTGCCCCTGCTGGATGCCCTGCAGCAATACCTCGGGGGGGCCATGGCGGTGGTCAGCGGCCGGCCGATCCGCGAGATCGATCGTTTCCTCGACCCCTTGCGACTGCCGGTGGCGGGGGTGCACGGGGCCGAGCGCCGCGCCGCCGACGGCGCGATCGCGCGGCTGCCGGCGCATCCGCTCGAGACGGTGGAGCAGGCGGCGCGGGCGCTGGTGGCGCGCCATCCCGAGCTGCTGCTGGAACACAAGGACCGTTCGCTCGCCCTGCACTACCGGCAGGCGCCGCAGCTCGAGGCCCTGTGCATCGAGGCGATGGAGCAGGCGGTGGACCAGTCGCCCGGGTTGGCGCTGCTGCGCGGCAAGATGGTGGTGGAGGCCAAGCCGGGTGGTGCCAGCAAGGGCAGCGCCATCGAAGCCTTCCTGCGCGAGCCGCCGTTTGCCGGCCGCACGCCGGTGTTCGTCGGCGACGACGTCACCGACGAAGCGGGCTTTGCCGCGGTGCAGCGGCTGGGCGGGCTGGGCGTCAAGGTGGGCGAGGGCCCGACCGTGGCCTGGCAGCGCCTGTCGCACCCGGGCGCGCTGCGCCTGGAATTCGAGAACGCGGTGGCCATGAAGGTCACCCGCAAGGACACGGCATGAGCCGCCCGGCCGCATTCGCTGCCGCGCAACGCGCTCCCGCCGCGGCGAAAGGCCTTCCGCGATGCGAGCCAACACCTCGATCCCCAACCTGAACCTCGGCGTGGTCGGCAATTGCGCGTACAGCGCGCTGGTCGACGAGCGGGGCAGCGTCGTCTGGTGCTGCCTGCCGCGCTTCGACGGCGATCCGGTCTTCAACGCGCTGCTGGACCCGAGCGAGAACGCGGCCCTGTGGGCCTTCGAGCTGGAGGACTTCGCGCGCAGCGAGCACCACTACGAGCCCAACACCGCGATCCTGCGCACCCGGCTGTACGACCGCCAGGGCCAGGGCATCGAGATCTCCGATTTCGCGCCGCGCTTCTGGAGCCGCAACCGCACCTTCCGGCCGCTGACGCTGATCCGCCGCGTGCGCGTGCTGGGTGGCACGCCGCGCATGCGCGTGGTGCTGCGACCGCGCTTCGACTGGGGCCGGCACCAGCCCCAGGTCACCCGCGGCAGCACCCACATCCGCTTCGTCGGGCCGCAGCAGACGCTGCGCGTGAACACCGACGCGCCGATCGAATACATCCTGTCCGAGACCTTCTTCGTGGTCGACCGGCCGCTGAACTTCATCCTGGGGCCGGACGAGACGCTGACCGGGGGCATCGAGGACACCGCGCGCTCGTTCGAGCAGGACACCGCCACCTACTGGCGCCACTGGACCCGGTCGCTGACGCTGCCGCTCGAGTGGCAGGATGCGGTGATCCGCGCCGCCATCACGCTCAAGCTGTCGCTGTTCGAGGACACCGGCGCGATCGTCGCGGCCATGACCACCAGCATCCCCGAGGCGCCGGACAGCGGGCGCAACTGGGACTACCGCTACTGCTGGCTGCGCGACGCCTTCTTCGTCGTGCGCGCGCTCAACAGCATCTCCGAAGTGGCGACCATGGAGGAGTACCTGCGCTGGCTCAACAACGTCATCGTGCGCTCGCGCGGCGGCCACATCCAGCCCCTGTACGGGGTCGGCCAGGAGGAACAGCTGCCCGAGTCCATCCTCGGGCACCTGGGGGGCTATCGCGGCATGGGGCCGGTGCGGGTGGGCAACCAGGCCGCCGAACACTTCCAGCACGACGTGTACGGCAACATCGTGCTGGGCGCGGCCCAGGCCTTCCACGACCACCGGCTGCTGCGCCGTTCCGGCCGCGCCGAATTCGCCTCGCTGGAAGCCGTCGGCGAGCAGGCCTTCCGCATCTACGACACGCCCGACGCCGGCATGTGGGAGTTGCGCACCCGCGCGCGCATCCACACGTCCTCGGCGCTGATGGGCTGGGCGGCGTGCGACCGGCTGGCGAAGGTGGCGGTCACGCTGGCGCTGGGCGACCGGGCCGACTACTGGCGCGGGCGCGCCGACACCATCCGCGAGCGCATCCTGCGCGAGGCCTGGAGCGAGGAGCGGCAGGCCTTCGCCGAGAGCTTCGGCGGACGCGACCTGGACGCCAGCGCGCTGCTGATGGCCGAGGTCGGCTTCATCGATCCGAAGGACCCGCGCTTCGTCGCCACCGTCGACGCGCTGGGGGCGTGCCTGTGCGACGGGCCCTACATGCGCCGCTACGAGGCCGCCGACGACTTCGGCAAGCCCGAGACCGCCTTCAACATCTGCACCTTCTGGCGCATCGACGCGCTGGCGCGCATCGGCCGCAAGCGCGAGGCGCGCGAGATCTTCGAGCTGATGCTGGGCAGCCGCAACCCGCTCGGGCTGCTGTCCGAAGACACCCATGCGCAGACCGGCGAGATGTGGGGCAACTTCCCGCAGACCTACTCCATGGTCGGCCTGATCAACGCCGCGGTGCGCCTGTCGGCGCCGTGGGACACGGTGATCTGAGCGGCGCCTACCCATGGGCCGGATCGTCGCCGTTTCCAACCGCGTGGCCGACCCGCGCAGGACGGCGGCGGGCGGACTGGCCGTGGCCCTGGGCGAGGTGCTCAAGCGCAGCGGCGGGCTGTGGTTCGGCTGGAGCGGCAAGCTGTCCGACGACGGCGGCTCGCCGTCCGGCGGGGGCGAACCGCGCGTGCACCAGCAGCAGGCCGGGCCGGTCAAGCTCGCCACCGTCGATCTCAGCCCGGCCGACTACGAGTCCTACTACGTCGGCTACTCCAACGGCGTGCTGTGGCCGGTGTTCCACTACCGCCTCGACCTGGCCGACTTCGACGCCGGCTACATCGAAGGCTACCGGCGCGTGAACCAGCTGTTCGCCCGCGCCCTGCTGCCCCTGCTGCGCCCGGACGACGTGATCTGGGTGCACGACTACCACCTGATCCCGCTGGCGGCGGAGCTGCGGGCGCTGGGCTGCACCCAGCCGATCGGCTTTTTCCTGCACATCCCGCTGCCGCCGCCGCTGATCCTGGCGGCGATCCCGGGCCACGACTGGCTGATGAAGGGCCTGTGCTCGTACGACGCCCTGGGCTTCCAGAGCCACGCCGACCACGACCACTTCTGCCGCTACATCCAGGACGAGGCCCATGCCCAGGAGGCCGGCGGCGGGCGCTGGCGCGTATTCAACCGCACCATCCACCCGCTGGCGCTGCCGATCGGCCTGGACGTCGACGAGTTCCAGGCGCTGGCCGAAGCACCCGAGGCGCGCGAGATGTACGAGCGCATGCGGCGCGAGTACTCGCGCCGCAAGGTGCTGGTGGGGGTGGACCGGCTGGACTACTCCAAGGGGCTGCCGCAGCGCATCCGCGCCTTCGGCGAGCTGCTGGCGCGCTATCCGGAGACGCGCCAGAGCGCCACGCTGATCCAGATCGCCTCGCCCAGCCGCGAGGACGTCAGCGCCTACACCGACATCCTGCACGAGCTGGAGAGCCTGTGCGGGGCGATCAACGGCAACTACGGCGAGCTGGACTGGATGCCGGTGCGCTACATGCACCGCACGGTCGCGCGGGCCCGCCTGCCGGGGCTGTACCGGGCCAGCCGAGTGGCGCTGGTGACGCCGCTGCGTGACGGCATGAACCTGGTGGCCAAGGAGTTCATCGCGGCGCAGGACCCGGAGGACCCCGGCGTGCTGGTGCTGTCGCGCTTCGCCGGCGCCGCCGAGCAGCTCAAGGAAGCGTTGATGGTCAATCCCTACGACATCGAAGGCACGGCGGCGACCATCCACCTGGCGCTGCAGATGGGGCTGGAGGAACGGCGCGAGCGGCATGGCGCGCTGCTGGCGACGCTGCGCCGGCAGGACGTGCACTGGTGGTGCGACACCTTCCTGGAGGCCCTGGGGCAGGCCGAGGCGCAGGAGTCGGGGACGCCCTGGCTGCGGTTGTAGGGGACAGGCCGGGTCAGCCGGGTCCTCCCCTCCCGCTGTCATCCTGGCGAAAGCCAGGATCCATCTCCCGGGTTCTGCCCGCCGCGCGTGCGCGTTCCGGCACCGGGGATGGATTGCGGCGCAAGGCCGCAATGACAAGGGTGGTGCCTTACGCCGGCGCCGCGATCTTCTGGTCGATCGCCCCGAAGAGGCTCTGGCCGTCGCGGCCCTTCATCTCGATGCGGATGGTGTCGCCGAACTTCATGAAGTCGGTGCCCGGCCGGCCGTCCTGGATGGTCTCGATGGCGCGCTTCTCGGCGATGCAGCTGTACCCCTTGGGCCACTCCATCCGGCCGCCCTGCTCGACGCCCTTGTTGCTGACGGTGCCGGAGCCGACGATGCTGCCGGCGCGCACGTTGCGGGTCTTGCAGATGTGGGCGATCAGCTGGCCGAAGTGGAAGGTCATCTCCGGGCCGGCCTCGCACATCCCGACCTTGCGGCCGTTCCAGGTGGCCTGCAGCGTCAGGTGCACGCGCCCGCCCTGCCAGGCGTCGCCCAGTTCGTCGGGCGTGACCGCCACCGGGCTGAAGGCGGTGGCCGGCTTGCTCTGGAAGAAGCCGAAACCCTTGGCCAGTTCGGCCGGGATCAGGTTGCGCAGGCTGACGTCGTTGGCCAGCATCAGCAGGCGGATGCCGTCCAGCGCCTGCTCGGGCGTGGCCTGCATGGGCACGTCGCCGGTGATCACCGCCACCTCGGCCTCGAAGTCGATGCCGTAGTCCTCGCTGGGGACCACCACGTCGTCGCAGGGGCCGATGAAGTCGTCGCTGCCGCCCTGGTACATCAGCGGGTCGGTGTAGAAGGTAGCCGGCACTTCCGCCTTGCGCGCGGCGCGCACCAGTTCCACGTGGTTGATGTAGGCCGAGCCGTCGGCCCACTGGTAGGCGCGCGGCAGCGGCGCCATGCAGCGCTGCGGCTCGAACGGGAAGGCGTGGCGCGCCTTGCCCTGGTTCAGGGCCTCGTACAGGTCCTGCAGTTGCGGGGCGATGAAGCCCCAGTCGTCCAGCGCCTGCTGCAGGCGCGCGGCAATGCCGGTCGCATAATGGGCCGTCGCCAGGTCGCGCGAGACCACCACCAGCTGGCCGTCGCGCGAACCGTCCTTGTAGGTCGCAAGCTTCATCCGGGAATTGCCTTCGTTTCGCGTGTTGCGCTAGAGTCGGCGCCGACCGTCGCGTTACGCATGGTGAAATGAATTTACCTAATCGAAATTCTACAAGAAGCCCCCGCGCGTGAAGGCATGAAGGAACGCGCCGGGATCCAGTCGGTGGAGGTGGGCTTCGCGCTGCTCGATGCGCTGGGCCAGGCGCGCGGGCCGCTGATGCTGCGCGACCTCGCCGCCGCTGCCGGCATGAGCGCCGCCAAGGCGCACCGCTACCTGGTGAGCTTCCAGCGCTTGCAGCTGGTGGTGCAGGACGCCGCGACCACCCGCTATGACCTGGGACCTGCGGCGCTCAAACTGGGGCTCGCCGCGCTGTCGCGGCTGGACGCGGTCAAGCTGGCGCGCGAGCGCATCGCCGGCCTGATGGAGCGCATCGGCCACACGCTGGCGCTGGCCGTCTGGGGCAACCACGGGCCGACCATCGTGCACTGGGAAGAGTCGCCCTCGGCGGTCACCGTGAACCTGCGCCTGGGCGACGTGATGCCGCTGCTGACCTCGGCCACCGGCCGCTGCTTCGCGGCCTGGGCGCCCAAGGAAGCGATCACCCCGCTGCTGCGCGAGGAACTGGCGCGCGCCCAGAAGCAGGGCCGCAGCGACCTGCCGGCGTCCATGGCGCAGGTGCGCACGCTGCTCGAGGAAGTGCGCCAGCGCGGCGCCGCCCGGGTGGTCGACGTGGTGCTGCCCGGCATCATCGGGTTCTGCCTGCCGGTGTTCGACGCCGACGGCCACATGGCGCTGGGCCTGGTCGCGCTCGGCCCCACCGGCACCTTCGACCCCGCCTGGAACGGCGCCGTGCATGGCCCCTTGCGGCAGGCCGCGGCGCAACTGTCCAGCGACCTGGGCTGGCGCGGATGAACGCGGCCCCGGGCGTGCCGTTGCGGCCGCTCGGGGTGCTGGCGCTGGCCGTGTCCACGCTGCACGTGTTCGCCTTGTGGCTGGCGCCGGGCCGCCTGCAGCCGGCCCTGCGTCCGGCGCCGCTGGCCGTTCGCGCCATCGAGCCCCCGGCTCCGGACCGGCCCCCCGCGCCGGCCGGGCCCGGCGCCGTCGCCCCGGCCGTCGCAGCG
>NZ_JAKFCM010000106.1:0-8077 GCF_036676645.1 Ramlibacter sp. | reverse complement strand
GCCGCCGGGGCGCCCGCCAGCACCAGGGCGGCCTGCGGGCGCCGGCGCGCGGGCAGCCACGCCGGCCAGCGCCCGCCCGGCGCGTCCGCGCGTGCAGCCAGGGGCGCCTCCTGGCCGGGCGGCACTTCGACGCCCTGCAGGCTGTCGCCGCGCGCCGTAGTGAGCAGCGTGAAGGTCTCGCCGGCCCGCGCCGGCACGGCGCCGCCGGAGGCCTGCCTGAGCACCGTCAGGACCGGATGGGCCCCCTCCCCCGGCGCGCCGCCGATCGCAAGCAGCACGCGCGCCGGCCGCACGCGGCCCAGCAGCGGCGTGAAGTAGGGATCGCCCAAATCCAGCGTCAGGGCGCCGGCCAGCCAGCGCTGGCGCCAGGCCGCCCACAGCGCCAGCAGAGCCCGCGGCAGGACCACCAGCAGCCCCAGCAGGCCCATGTACAGGAACACCCAGCGGCGCGCCTCGGCCCGGCCCACGCCCTCGCCGGAGCCGAAGTGCAGGCGGGCCAGTTCATCCAGGCTGAACGGCGCCATCCCGGTGACCGCGGCCACCGGCGCGAACAGGAACTGCAGGAAGGCGTGCACCTGCGCCAGGTCCAGCAGGGTGCTCTCCCAGCCGATGCGGTACTCGCGCACCAGCCCGCCGATGGCGATCGAAGCCGCCACCCCGATCGCCCAGGCGGCCGCCGAGGTGTGCAGGATGCGCCGCCAGCGCTGGCCCTCCAGCGCGCCCGCGACGCGCCACCACTGCAGGCGGAAGCGGCGCGCCACGTGCTGCGCGATGCCGCCGCGCGGGCGCTCGACCAGCGCTTCCAGGTGGCGCGCCCAGCGGCCCGGCTCGGGGGGGCGCCGGCGGGGCCGGAACGCCGCCAGCGCCAGCAGCAGGTAGACCGCCAGGTTCCACAGCAGGAAGGCCAGCAGCGGCGGCGACAGCAGGTTGACCTGCTTGGGGTTGTCGATGCGTTCGATCAGTGCGCCGGCCAGCAGCGCCGCCACCGGCAGGCCCCAGGCCACCCACGCCTGCCAGGCCGGCGGCTGCTGCAGGGCGGCCAGCCGCGGCTGGCGGTGCTCCAGCAAGGCGCCCAGGCGGGCGGCCCGGTCGAGCAGCCAGGCCTTGGCATCCAGCGCCTCGCCGCGTGCCGGGTCGCCGGTGGCGGCCAGCGCCTCGCGGTCGGCCTGCTCGCGCTCGGCCGCGCCGACCAGCTTGCCCTGCGGGTCCGCCGCCTCCAGCGCCTGCGCCAGCACCAGCCGGCGCGCCTGCGCCTCGTTGACGCGGATCGGTTCGGTGGGGGTGGCGGGGCGGTGCAAGCTGCCGATTCTAGGAAGTCGCTCGCACGGAAGGATTCCGGGCTCGCGCCGGCACCCGTCATGTCCTTGCGGCCTCGAGGAGCCGCGATCCATCTCCCGCCCTTTGAACACGCGCAGGCGGCGGCTGTAGGGGATCCCGGCTTGGCCGGGCCGACCTGCAGGCTCAGTGCTTGCCCTTTTCCTCGGCGAGCCGGCGCGCCTCGCGCATCACGACCACGCTGGGCTGCTTCTCGAAGGGCGTGGGCGGCAGGCCGATCAGCGCCTGCAGGTAGGCGTGCGCCCGGTTCATGTCGGCGCCGATCATGGCCAGGGCGACCTCATGGTCGGGCTGATGCTGGGCAATCTCGAGGTACGCCGCGCGAAAACGCGCATAGTCCGCTTCGGCCCTTGCCACCCGACGCTGCACCGCCTGCATGTTGGCGTACTCTTCGCGTGTGTAGCGCATGCAGGCCATGCTAGGCCGCGACCGCGCGGCAAAGTGCAACCGCCGTGAAACATCACACGAACGGTTGCAACGGTGTGAAGGCCGTCACGTGACCCGTGCGATGGTGCGGTGCCGCTGCGGGTCCGGGCGCCCAGCCGGTGCCGGACCCGGCCGTGAATGCGCAGTGCCGCGCCACGGTCAGCGGGTGCTGCGCGAGAGCACGCCTTCGAGCGCTGCCAGGTCGACCGGCTTGGTCAGGTGCGCGTCGAACCCGGCCTCGGCCGTGCGCTGGCGGTCGCCTTCGGCGCCCCAGCCGGTCAGGGCGGCAATGAAGACGCTGCCCATGCGCGGGTCCCGGCGCAGGCGGCGCGCCACCTCGAAGCCGTCCATCACCGGCAGCCCGAGGTCGAGCAGCACCACGTCCGGCTGGAAGCTGGCCGCCCGCTCGAGCGCCTGTCCGCCGTCGGCGGCACCGCGGACTTCGTGGCCCAGCATGGCCAGCAGGGTCAGCAGCGTTTCGAGTCCGTCGGGGTTGTCCTCCACCACCAGCACGCGGCGCGTGCCGGGCGAATCGACGGGCTGGGGCGGCTGCGCCGCGGCCGGCGCGGGCACTGCAGCTTCCCGGGGCGAGGGAGGAGGCGCGGGGGCATGCGGCCCACCCATGTCGGATATCGAATCCTGGAACATGTACATCCGTAACGAATGATGCCACGCAGCGCGGCTCATCAGGCGCCGGGAAACGGCGTTCCAGAGAGCGCTCTCCAGACCTTCCCCGGCAACGCCGGCAGCGTCAAGGCCCATCGCCGCTTCGCCGTGGCGTGCCTCCAACTCGACCGCAGCCCGGGGATGAAAAAGGGCCGCATCGCTGCGGCCCCTGGCGGCAAGTCGCGCGCCTGCGATCAGGCGGCCGGCTGCAGGCCCATGCGCGAATTGAAGGACCAGCAGGCTGCTTCGAAGCTGCGGATCTCGTGCAGCGCCTCGCGCAGGCTCATCTCGCCGCGTTCCATCAGCTTGCCGGCCAGGTGCTCGGTCAGGGGCTTTTGCCGCAGCAGCAGCGACTTGGTCTCGCTGTACAGGCGCTCGCTCTGTGCCTCCATGATGCTGCGCGTCTCCTCGTCGATCTGGCGGCCGCCCTGGCCCTCGTTGGCCAGCGCGCCGAAGTTCAGGCGGGTCTTGCGGTACATGCCCATTTCGGCCACTGCGTGGTGCAGCAGCTTGGTCACGCGCGTGATGTCGTTGTGGGCGCCGTTGGTGGTGCCCTCCTCGCCGAAGAACAGCTCCTCGTTGGCCATGCCGCCCAGCAGCACGCGCACGTCGTGCTCGATGTCGGACTTGGTCTTGAGCAGGTTGGCGCCCTGCTTGTGGAACACGAAGCCCAGCGCGTTGTTGCGCGGGTTGGCCTTGAGCGAGATCTTGATGGTCTTCATGTCGGCCAGGATGGCGTCCCAGTCGCCGCCGGCCTTCCTGCGCTCCTGCTCGAAGTCGACCAGGAAGTGGCCCCACTCGTGGATGGCGATCACGCGGCGGTCGCGCTCGCGCTCCTTGGTGGCGCTGGCATTGACGTTGCCCACCAGCACGCGCTCGGCCGCCTGCATCAGCGTGTCGGTGCCGATCATCATGCCGGCCTGCACCGCGGTGATGCCGGCCTGGTTGACGATGGTCTCCAGGTCGGCCGGGCTGCGGCCCTCGGTGATCTCCACCAGGTGGCGCAGGTCCAGCTCCGCAAGCACCTTCTCGGCGCGCTGCGACAGGTAGTGCTCGATGATCGCCTGGCGCTCCTCGCCGTTGGGCATGCGGAAGTCCACCTTCATCTGGAAGCGGCGCAGCATGGCTTCGTCCATCTGCATCTGCTCGCTGTTGAAGTTGGACGCGACGATCCAGATGATTTCGGCGTCGTTCTTGGTGCGCACGCCGTCCAGCACCGCCAGCAGCATGTTCTGGGTGTCGTCGTCGAACTTGCGGTGGCCGCCGCGCTTCATGAACAGGTCCTGCGCCTCGTCCAGGAACACGATGCAGCGCTTGCGCCGCTTGGCCATGGACACGATGCGCGACAGCGTGTTGGCGCCGCCGCCCACGTAGCCGGTCTCCAGGTTGACGGCCGAGTGGAACAGGATCGGCAGGTTCAGTTCCTTGGCCAGGTAGCTGGCCAGCTTGGTCTTGCCGGTCCCGGCCGGGCCGCTGAACATGACGTTGAACGGCTTGTTGATGCCGTACTCGGCGTACTCCGCGCGCCGCATGTACTGGTCCTTGATCTGGGCGACCTCGGACTTGATGTCGTCCATGCCGACCAGGTCGGACAGCGAGCCGCTCACCTGGGACGGCTCGATGAACTTGAGCGACTTGAACTGGCCCTTGAGCTGGAAGGCCAGGAAGCCCAGCAGCCCGAGCGTCAGCGCGGCCGACAGCACGCCGGACACGCCGGCCTTCCAGGCATCCTTCTCCGACTGCGGGCGGGCGCCGGCAAAGCCCTGGTCCAGGCGCTCCAGGATCTTCAGGCTGGCCTCGTTGAGGTCCGAGCGCGGCACGAAGCTGAGCTTGCCGCTCCACGGAGCCGTCACGGCCTGGTCCGTGAAGATCTTGGTCTCCATGTCGGACGGGTAGTAGGCGAATTGCTTGCCGGCCGACGCCACCAGCACGACGCGCTCGGAGACGTTCCACATCAGCGGCTTGTAGACCACCGTGATGCGCTCGACCGGGTTGGCCTGCACGAAGCCCAGCAGCGAGCCGGTGCCGAACACCACCGGCTTGCTCTCGTCGAAGGCGGCGACTCGGTCGGCCTGCGCCATCGCCTTGACCTCGGCCGCCATGGCGGCCTGCTTCTGCATCAGCACGAAGGAGTAGATCCCCGTGACCGGGATCATCAGGACGACGGCTGCCACCAGCAGCTTGACGGCTGCGCTCTGGATGACGAACCAGTCCGAAACCCGAGCCGCCGCCTTCTTGATCGACAGCCAGAGGCCGCCGGAAGGCTGCTCGTCCTTGCCGAACTCGGGAGCGGGATGGGAACTGACGGATAAATCAGACATGCGAGTCCTCTCTTGTCGGTCCAATCCTACAGAGAGGGGTTTTTCGGCGTAAGCGAAATCGGCCACCGGGGCGTCACAGCCGCCCTCATCGTGACTTATGCACGCGCGAAAAAAGGGGCTGGCCGGTCCGTCGCGCACCGCAGCTGGACCATTGCTCCGCCCCGCCCGCAACGCGCTTGCAACGGTCGGGTCCGCAGCCGCTGCGCGCAGGCTCTGCGGGAGGAACCCGGAGGTGTCGATTGCATCGAACCGTGCAGCCGGGTTTTTTTTCAAGTTTCTTCCCCCGGCTCTTTCGTCCCCCTGCCGCCTCGACGGCCGGGGGACTTTTTCTTGCCTCGGCACGCCCGTTACAAGCAGTAGGCCACGGCCTACGATGTAACAGCGCCCGCTCCCAGTGCGGTGCGCCGCCGCGCTTCCTAGCATCGCCTCCTCGCCGCGCCACAGCGGCACTGTCAAGGGAGGAACGCATGTCGCAGGCCGGTTGGTTGTCCAGCCTATCGCCCGCCCCCGTCCTGGACGGCCTCGCGCCGCCGGTCCGCGGGCTGTTCCAGTCGCCGCAACCGCGCCGCACGCCGCGGCGCCGGCTCCACGAGGGCCACGGGCAGCCGGTGCTCCTGTTCCCGCGCGAGGGCACGGGCCCGGAGAGCACCGCCCCGCTGCATCGCACGCTGCAACAGGCCGGCTTCCGGCCGCTCGACTGGGGCTTCGGCGTGGACCAGGGCCCGCGCGGGATGGGGCTGGCGCGCTGGCTGCGCAAGCTGGAGGACTGCGTGATCGACGCCTTCGAGGCCAGCCAGGCGCCCGTCACCCTGCTGGGCTGGGGCTTGTCGGGCATCTACGCGCGCGAACTGGCCAAGCGGGCCAACCCCCTCGTGCGCCAGGTGATCACGCTGGGCACGCCGTTCAACACCGCGGCCGACCCGCAGCGCCGCTGCCGCGTGTTCGCCCTGCTGGAGGCCGGACCCGAGCGCCTGCCGCTGTCCGTGCGCACGCGGCTGCGCCAGCGCCCGCCGGTGCCGTTCACCTCGATCTACAGCCGGCACGACGGCGTGGTGCGCTGGGAGCAATGCGTGGAGACCGAAACCGCCGAGAGCGAGAACATCGAAGTGCCCGGCGCGCGCCACGAGGAGCTGGCCATGCACCCGAGGGCGCTGGAGGCGATCACGCACCGCCTGGCGCAGCCCGAAGGCCGGTGGCGGCCGTTCGAGGGGGCCGGCTTGCCGCTGTCCTGAGTCTGAGTCGCGCGCGCGTTCGCGTCCCTGCGCAGGCGGGGTGCGCGCGCCGAAGCGGCCGCGGGCGCGTAAGCTCGCGCCGATGCCACACTCATCCGCCGCGCAGCAACGGGGCCATTCGTCCATTCCGGCGGGCTCGTCGACGGCACCCGATGCGGGCGGCTCCCGCCCCGCCCGCGGGCGTTCGCAGCCCGCGGTGAAGCCGGCATGAGCCTGGCCCTGTGGGCTGCCGCGGCCACCGGCGTACAGGTGGGCGCGGCCATCGCCGCGTCCCGGCTGGCCGTCGCCGAAGTGCCGCCGCTGACGCTGGCCATGCTGCGCTATGCGATCGGATTCGCCTGCCTGCTGCCGTTCGCGCTGCGGCCGCTCGCCGCGATGCCACGGCGGGTGCCGGCGCGCGACCTGCTCGCCATGGCGGCACTGGGCGTGGCGCAGTTCGGACTGCTGATCGCACTGCTCAACTTCGGGCTGCAGCGGGTGGCGGCGGCGCCGGCGGCCCTGATCTTCAGCCTGTTCCCGCTGCTCACGCTGGCCCTGGCCGCTGCCATGGGGCGCGAGCGCGCGACCTGGCGGCTGCTCGCCGGGGTGGTCCTGTCGATCGCCGGCGTGGCCTTCACGCTGCTGCCCAAGTGGCAGGCCGCCACGCCGGGCGGCAACTGGTGGGGCGAGCTGGCGGTGCTGGCCGCGGCGGCCACCGGCGCCCTGTGCAGCGTGCTGTACCGGCCGTACCTGCAGCGCTATCCGGTCGTCCCGGTCTCCGCCTTCGCGATGCTGGCCTCGGTGGCGGCGCTGGCCCTGCTGGCGCTGCCGGAGGCCTGGCCGGCCCGGCTGGCGACGTTCAGCCCCGTCGCCTGGGCAGCGATCGCCTTCATCGGCTTGTCCAGCGGCATCGGCTACTTCTGGTGGCTGTATGCGCTCAAGCACGAGTCGCCGACGCGGGTGACCGTGTTCCTGGCGCTCAACCCGGTCACGGCAGCCCTCCTGGGCTGGCTGCTGCTCGGCGAGCAACCTGGCGTCGCCGGCTGGTTCGCCCTGCTGCCGATCGCAGCCGGCCTGTGGCTGGCCGCCACCGGCACCGATAATCGGCGCCCATGAGTTCCCCACCCCCGCCGGCCGAAGTCGCGCCGGCGGCCCCCGTACCGGCACGCCAGCCCAGGCCCGCGTCGCTCACCGATCTCTTCCTGTCCTTCACCTGGCTCGCCCTGCAGGGCTTCGGCGGCGTGCTGGCCGTGGTGCAGCGCGAGCTGGTCGAGCGCAAGCGCTGGATGACGCGGGAGGAATTCGTCGAGGACTGGGCCGTCGCGCAGATCATGCCGGGGCCCAACGTGGTCAACCTGTCCCTGATGATCGGCGCGCGCCACTTCGGGCTGCGCGGCGCGCTGGTGGCGCTGGCCGGCATGCTGGCGGCGCCGCTGGCGGTGGTGCTGGGCCTGGCGCTGCTGCACGCGCGCTTTGCCGATTCGCCGCAGCTGGCCGGCGCGCTGCGCGGCATGGGTGCGGTCGCCGCCGGGCTGATCACCGCCACCGGGTTGAAGCTGCTGCCCACGCTGCGCACGCACCCGCTGGGGCCGGCGGCATGCGCGCTGTTCGGCCTGCTGGGTTTCGTGGCGATCGCCGTGCTGCGATGGCCGCTGCTGGGGGTGCTGCTGGGGCTGGGCGGGCTGTCCTGCCTGCTGACGTGGCGGCGGCTGGGGCGGACCTGAGGGAGGTGCCATGCAGATCGTGATGGCCGCCGCCGACTGGGTGTCCCTGCTGCTGCACTTCATGGTGCTGTCGCTGCTGGCCATCGGCGGCGCGATCACCACGGCCTCCGACATGCAGCGCTTCCTGGTGCAGGACCGCCACTGGCTGACCGATCCGCAGTTCAGCGCGTCCATCGCCATCGCGCAGGCGGCGCCCGGGCCCAACGTGCTGTTCGTCGCGCTGATGGGATGGCAGGTGGGGCTGAACGCCGGCGGCGTCGGGCTCGCGCTGCTCGGGGTGGCCGTCACCCTGTTCGGCATCCTGCTGCCCAGCACCACCCTCACCTACCTGGCCGCCCGGTGGGGCCACCGCAACCGAGACCTGCGCGCCGTGCGCGCCTTCAAGCAGGGCATG
>NZ_JAKFCM010000105.1:0-3144 GCF_036676645.1 Ramlibacter sp. | reverse complement strand
TGTCGCTGGAACACGTGGCCGGGCGCGTGCCGGTCATCGTCACCACCACGCACTACGGTACCGCGGTTTGCGCCGCGCGCAGCAAGCGCGCGCAGGACATGGGCGCGGCGATGGTGATGGTGATGCCGCCCTACCACGGCGCCACCTTCCGCGTGCCTGAACCGCTGATTCATGAGTTCTATGCGCGCGTGTCCGACGCCATTTCCATTCCCATCATGGTGCAGGACGCGCCGGCCAGCGGTACCGTGCTCTCGGCCCCCTTCCTCGCGCGCATGGCGCAGGAGATCGAACAGCTCGCCTACTTCAAGATCGAGACGCCGGGCGCCGCGAGCAAGCTGCGCGAACTGATCCGCCTGGGCGGTGACGCCATCGAAGGCCCGTGGGACGGCGAAGAAGCCATCACCCTGCTGGCCGACCTGGACGCCGGCGCCACCGGCGCCATGACCGGCGGCGCCTTCCCCGACGGCATCCGCCCCATCATCGAAGCCCACCGCCTGGGCAACCACGACCTGGCCTTCGCGCTCTACCAGCGCTGGCTGCCGCTGATCAACCACGAAAACCGCCAGGGCGGCATCCTCACCGCCAAGGCCCTGATGAAGGCCGGCGGCGTGATCGCCTGCGAAGCCGGTCGCCACCCCTTCCCGGCCATGCACCCCGAGGTGCGGCGCGGGCTGTTGGACATCGCGCGCCGGCTCGATCCGCTCGTGCTCCGCTGGGGACGCTGAGAGGTATGAGCCCCCCCTACGCCGCTTCGCGTCTTCCCCCCAAAGGGGGGACGCACCCAGTGGCCCGGCGAAGCCGGTTCCACGGGTGCCCTGGGCGGAGTCGCTGTGCTCCGGCCAGTTCTTTGAGAAAGTGATATGAACCCAACCGAACTGCTCGAAACACCCGTGCTGATCGCTCTCGACTGGGGCACCAGTTCGCTGCGTGCCTATGCCATGGGGGCGCACGGCGCGGTGCTGGCCGCGCGGCGCAGCGAACATGGCGTGATGCACCTGCCCGCCGGCCCCGGCGTGGACTCGCCGGCCGCCGCCTTCGAGCAGGCGCTGCAGGCGCTGTGCGGCGACTGGCTGGCCGACCACCCATCCGCCCCGCTGATCGCCTGCGGCATGGTCGGCAGCGCGCAGGGCTGGCGCGAAGCACCCTACCAGCCGCTGCCCAGCCGCGAGGCCGATCTGGCGGAAGCGGTGACCCGGATCGAACGCCCCGGTGGCCAGCCGCTGCACGTGGTGCCGGGCCTGCTGCAGGCCGGCGAGCTGCCCAATGTGATGCGCGGCGAAGAGACCCAGATCATGGGCGTGCTGCAAAGCCGGGCGAACGGGCGCCACACGCCGTCGCGGCTGCTGATCGGCCTGCCGGGCACGCACACCAAATGGGCCTGGGTCGACGACGGCGCCGTCACCCGCTTCGAGACCTTCATGACCGGCGAGGTGTACGCCGCGCTCTCCCAACACACCATCCTGGGCCGCACCATGGAACTGGGCGGGTCGCACGACGAACCGGCCTTCGCGCGCGGCCTGCGCGTGGCGTGCTCCAAGCTGGGCGCTTTGGGCGTGCTCTCCACCGTCTTCAGCGTGCGCACCCTGGGGCTCACCCGCCAGCTCCCCGGCAGCGCCCAGCCCGACTATCTGTCGGGGCTGCTGATCGGGCACGAGGTGGCGGCGCTGGCGCCCACCCTGCGGGACGGTCCGGCGGTGGTGCTGTGCGGCGAGCCGGAGCTGTGCCTGCGCTACGCGACCGCGCTGGAAGCGCAGGGCCTGCCGACGCCCGAGATCCGTTCCGGCGTGACGCCCCTGGGTCTGTGGCGCATCGCCCAGGCCGCTGAACTGGTATGAAGCGCCTCCCGCGCCGCCGCCCTGGAACACCGACATGAACATCCCCCACTCCTTTCACCAGGCCCTGTCCGAGTGCGGCCTGATCGCCATCCTGCGCGGCCTGCGGCCCGAAGAAGCCGTCGCCATCGGCCGCGCCTTGTACGACGCCGGCTTTCGCATCATCGAAGTCCCGCTGAACTCGCCCGATCCGCTGGCCAGCATCCGCGCCCTGCGCGACGCCTTGCCAGCCGATGCCCTGGTGGGCGCCGGCACCGTCACCTCCGTGCAGGCCTGTGCCGATGTGGCCGCCGCGGGCGGGCAGATCGTGGTCATGCCGCACAGCGACCCGGCGGTGATCCGCGCGGCCAAGGCCGCCGGCATGGCCTGCGCGCCCGGCGTGGCCACCCTGACCGAGGCCTACGCCGCGCTGGCCGCGGGCGCGGACATCCTCAAACTGTTTCCCGCCGAAGCCCTGAGCCCCGCCGTGCTGAAAGCCTGGCGCGCCGTGCTCAAGCCCCCGGTGGCCCTGGTGCCCGTGGGCGGCATCACGCCCGATAGCATCGCGCCCTATGCCGCCGCCGGCGCCAGCGGCTTCGGCCTGGGCTCGGCCCTGTACCGCCCCGGCGACAGCGCCGCCGACGTGGCCCGCCACGCCGCCGCGTTCATGCAGGCCTGGCGCCTGGCCTGCCCCGCTGCCTGACGCCCCAACACCCCTCATCCCATTCCCGACGAGCACGTTTCCATGAAGATCACCCGACTGACCACGTTCCTGGTGCCACCGCGCTGGTGTTTCCTGAAGATCGAGACCGACGAAGGCATCGTCGGCTGGGGCGAGCCGGTGCTGGAAGGCCGGGCGCAGACCGTGGCCGCCGCGGTGGAAGAGCTGGGCGACTACCTGATCGGCAAAGACCCGCGCCACATCGAAGACCACTGGACCGTGATGTACCGCGGCGGCTTCTACCGCGGTGGCGGCATCCACATGAGCGCGCTGGCCGGCATCGACCAGGCGCTGTGGGACATCAAGGGCAAGGCCCTGGGCGTTCCGGTGTCCGAGCTGCTGGGCGGCAGCGTGCGCGACCGCATCCGCGTCTACAGCTGGATCGGCGGCGACCGCCCCAGCGACACCGCCGCCGCTGCCAAGGCGACCGTGGCGCGCGGCTTCACCGCCGTCAAGATGAACGGCACCGAGGAGCTGCAGTTCATCGACAGCCACGACAAGGTGGAGCGCTGCCTCGCCAACGTGGCGGCCGTGCGCGAGGCCGTGGGGCCCAACGTGGGCATCGGCGTGGACTTCCACGGCCGGGTGCACAAGCCCATGGCCAAGGTGCTG
>NZ_JAKFCM010000104.1:0-292891 GCF_036676645.1 Ramlibacter sp. | reverse complement strand
TCAGCCAGCGGCAGCTGAACGTCATAGCCACCAAGCTCAACACTCGACCACGCAAGACCCTCGGCTACATCACACCGGCTGATAAATTGGCGGCAAGCGTTGCGCTGACCGGTTGAACTCACCCCCGGCTTTCGCCGGGATGACAAACCATCACCCGCGCAGCTACCGCCCCGCCACCAGCGCCGCCGGCTCGCGCGCGGCGCTGTCCACGATGGGGGACGACGCGCGTTCGGCGGCGGCGCTGGGATCGGTGGGCTGCACCAGCAGCCGGAACACCGTCCCCCGCCCCGGGCGCGATGCGAACTGCAGCGGATGCCCGAGGATGTTGGACAGCCGCGCCACGATGTAGAGCCCCAGCCCGAAGCCCTCTTCCGTGCCGGCGTGGCTGGGCACCTTGAAGAACTCGCGGAAGATCTCGCGCTGGTGCGCCGGCGTGATGCCGATGCCGGTGTCCCAGATCTCGATGCGCGGTCCGTGCCGCGTGCGGCGCGCGGCCACCAGGATGCCGCCCTTCTGCGTGTACTTGACGGCATTGGAGATCAGGTTGCCGACGATGCGCTGCAACAGGATCGGGTCGCTGGTCACCGTGCCGGGCACCGCATGCACGCGGAACTGCAGGCCCTTGGCTTCGGCCAGCGGGCGGTAATGCAGCTCCAGGTCGTGCAGCAGCTTGTCCAGCCGCAACTCCTCGATCTTGAGCTTGATCTTGCCGGTGTCCAGCCGGACCAGGTCGAACAGCGAATCGAACAGCGCGTTCACCGCCTTGGTCGACTCCACGATCTTGGGCGCGAGCTCGTGCACCATCTCCGGCTCGCTGCCCAGCCAGTCGGCATACAGCCCCAGCGCATGCACCGGCTGGCGGATGTCGTGGGCGGCGCTGGCCAGGAAGCGGTTCTTGATCTCGATGGCCTCGAGCGCGGCCTGGGTCTGGCGCGTCAGCGAGTCGATCAGCTGGCTGTTGCGGTACTGCAGCTCGAAGTTGCGGCGGTGCGTCAGGTGCAACCGCAGCCCGGCGTGGCGCACCACCTGCCAGAAGATCACCAGCAGCAACACCATCCAGCCGTGCGGGTTGGGGCCGGAGAACGTCAGGTCCATGCCGACCCGCCAGCCGATCACCGCCAGGGCCGTGACCGCCAGCGTGTCCAGGTAGTGCCGCATGGTCGGCAGGTGGCTCGACAGGCTGTTGATCGAGAACATGCCCAGCCCGGCCAGCACCATCCAGCAGACGAACTGGCTGGCCAGCGGGGCGCGCTCGAAGAACAGCAGCGCGGACATGCCCCACAGCGCGCCGGTCACCGGCCACGCGATGCGGTAGCGCCGCAGGAAAGCCAGGTGGGCATCGGCGCCGGCCGGGGCCACATCGCGCTCGTAGATGCGGATCACGCCGATGCGGACCAGCGCCACCGAGGCGGTGACGAGGGCCCACAGCAGCAGGCCGATGCGCGGCGCATCGTTCCAGAGCACCCCGACGAACAGCGGGACGAGCGCCAGCGCCAGCAGTTGCGTGGTGCGCTGCGTGCGCATCAGGCTGCGGATCAACTCGCCCTGGACCCAGTTGTTCTCCGCCGCACTGGCGGCCGGCGTGCCGGTGTCGGGAGGGGCGCTGTCGGCGTTCACGGGCGCGATTGTCCCGCACCGGGGCCTTGGCCGCCTTCCTGCGCCACCGCCTCCACGCAGGCGGGCTTCGCCGGGACCGGCCGGTCAGGGCGACGCCATCCGCCGCCGCTCCGCCGGTTCGATCTTCATCAGCTGCCGGTACTTGGTGACCGTGCGCCGCGCGACGTTCAGGCCCTGCCCGGCCAGCTGGCGCGCGATCTCCACGTCCGACAAGGGCTGCGCCGACGCTTCCGCCGCGATCATCTCCTGGATCAGGCCGCGGATCGCCGTGGGCGAGCACTCGCCGCCGCTGGCCGTGGCCATCCCGCGCGAGAAGAAATACTTCAGCTCGAACACGCCCGCCGGCGTGGCCATGAACTTGTTGTTGGTCACGCGCGAGACGGTGGACTCGTGCACGCCCACCTCCTGCGCGATCTCGCGCAGTGCCAGCGGCCTCATCGCCATCGCGCCGTAGGCCAGGAAGCGGTGCTGCCGCTCCAGGATGGCCTGCGCCACCGCCAGGATGGTGGAAAAGCGCTGCTCCACGTTGCGCACCGTCCAGCGCGCCTCCTGCAGGTGGACGCCCAGTTCCGCGTGCTCGGGCCGCCGGTGGCGGCGGAACAGCTCGGCGTAGCTGCGATTGAGCCGCACGTGCGGCACCACGGCGTCGTTCAGCACCGCGGTCCACCGGCCGCGCACCTTGCGCGCGATCACGTCCGGCGTGACGTACTGCACCGCCGGCGGCTCGTGCCGCCAGCCGGGCCGCGGGTCCAGCCGCCGGATCGCGGCGCAGGCCTCCTGCGCCTGCGCCACCGGCACGCGCAGCTTGCGCGCCACCGCGTTCACGTCGCGGCTGGCCAGGCATTGCACGCACTCGCGCAGGATGCGCGCGGCCAGCTCGCGCCTGCGCTCGCATTCGATCCCCGGCAACTGCAGCCGCAGGCATTCGACGACGTCGCGCGCCCCCACCCCGGCGGGCTCCAGCGACTGCACCCGGCACAGCGCGATGGCCAGCTCGTCCGGCTCGGGCGGCGGCTCCAGCGGCACCACCGCGGCCAGTTCGGACAAGGGCGTTCGCAGGTAGCCGTCGTCATCCAGCGACTCCACCACCGCCGCGGCCAGCACCCCGTCGCGCTCCGGCAGGGGCAGCAGCTTCAGCTGCGCCAGCAAGTGGTCGGCCAGCGAGGTCCGGGCCACCAGCGTGTCGAACACGCCGTCGGCATCGACCGTGCGGCCGCGCGACACCGCGCTGGCGCCCCACCCGCCGGTGTCCGGCAGCCGATCGGGCACCTCCACGTCCGCGTCCGCCGGCGCCGGCCCGGCCTCCGGCACGCCCTCGTCGCTCTCGAGGAAAGGATTGGTGTCCAGCGCGTCGCGAACCGCACGCGAGAAATCGAGCGACGACATCTGCAGCAGCCTCACCGCGCGCTGCAGCCGCGGCGACAACGCAGGGTGCAGCGCGGCGCCGGCCTGCAGGCTCAAGGATGGCAAGGACATCGGTTCTCCCCTGGCAAGGCGGCCAGCGTAGGCAATGCGGCGGCCCGGGTGTCTCGCCATCTGTAAGTGTTGCGGCCCTCCGTGGCAGGCCGGCCCTCCGGGCGCGACACACCCTGTTGCGGCACGGCCCACCCACGGCGGTGGCCGGGCTATGCTGGCCGGCTACCGCGCGATGCCCGCCGCCATGCCGATCCCGCCTTCGCCGCCGCCGCAGCGCTACGGGCCGCTCGCGCCCCTGCGGCGCTACCTGGTGGTGGTGATCGTGCTGGCGATCCTGCCGCTGGCCGCGCTCGTGAGCTGGCAGATCTTCGCCGAGGTGCGGCACGAGCAGGCGCAGGTCGAGGCCAGCCTCGTGGGTTCGGCCGCGGCGCTGGCGCAGGCGGTGGAGAGCGAACTCAATGGCTCGCTCGATGCCCTGGACCACCTCTCCCATTCCGAGCTGCTGCAGGCCGACCGCACCGAAGGCTTCCGGCGCGCGCTGCGGCAGCGCCCGCCGGCCCGGCGCGACTGGAGCGGCGTGTTCCTGGTCGACTCCGGCGGCGCGCTGCAGTTCGACAGCGCTGCGGGCGCGCAGCCGGGTGCGCCGGCCGCGGGCGAGCTGGGGGCCCTCGCCCGACAGGTGGTGCGCGACGCCCAGCCCGCCGCATCGGGACTGGTGGCTGCGCGCGGCCCCGAAGGCAAGGCCGTGATGCTGGCGGTGCCGGTCGTGCGCGAGGGCCGCATCGCCTACGTGCTGGGAGCGCGTGTGTCGGCTGCGGCCTGGCAGCGGCTGGCCGGCGCGGCCAGCCGGCCCGACGGCGGCCACGTGGCCCTGCACGACGCGCAGCAACGGCCGATCGCCTGGACGCTGCCGCGCGAGCTGCCACCGGGCGGTGGCCCCGCCGGCGAGGCCGGCGAGGCCGCCGACGCGATCCGCAGCCGGCCCTTCGGCGTGCAGCGGCTGGCGGGTATGGATGGCCAGCCCGTGTACGCTGCCTGGCAGCGGGTGGTACCTTCCGGCTGGAGCGTCTCGGTGGCGGTACCGGCGCGTCCGATCGACGCCGCGCACCGGCAGGCGATCCTGGCGGCGCTGGCGGCCAGCGGCGCCAGCCTGCTGCTGGGCGTGCTGCTCGCCACCGCGATTGCGCGCCGCATCAGCCGCCCGCTGCAGACGCTGGCCGCGCGCGGCCATGCCGGCCTGCCCGGCCGGGTTCCCGTGCGCGAGATCGCGATGCTGCGCGACGCCTTGCGGGCGGCGGCGCAGCGCGACCAGCAGGCGCGCCACGCGCTGGAACGGGACATCGCCGAGCGCAAGCGGGTGGAAGGCGAACTGCTGGCCGCGCACGAGCAGCTGAGCGCCGGCCAGCGGCTGATGGACCTGGCCCAGGAAGCCGGCCACGTGGGCTTCTTCCACCACCGCTTCGGCGCCGACGAGCTGGAGTGGACGCCCGGCCACTGCAAGCTGTTCGGCCTGGAGCGCCTGCAGCCGCCCACGCTGGCCGGCTGGCTGGCGCGCATAGCCGCGCAGGACCGCGACCGGGTGGAGCGCGACATCTGGACGGCCTGCGCGCTGCGGCGCGAAGTCCAGACGCTGGAATACGCCGTGGAGCGGCCCGGCGCCAGCTCGGGCTGGATGTCCAGCCGGGTGCTGCTGCGCTACGACGACGCCGGCAAGCCGCTGCAGATGACCGGTGTCACGGTCGACATGACGGACCAGCGCGAAGCCGAGCTGCAGCGGGCCGAGCTCACCGAGCAGGCGGTGGCCGCGCGCCGGACCGCCGAAGCGGCCAGCCGCGCCAAGGACGAATTCCTGTCCATGCTGGGCCACGAGCTGCGCAATCCGCTGGGCGCGATCTCCGCGGCCATCGACGTGCTGGAGACCGCCGACCCGGCCGGCCCGCTGGCCGGCGATGCGCGCTCCATCATCTCGCGCCAGACGCGCAACCTCGCGCACATGATGAACGACCTGCTGGACGTGGGCCGCGTCATCGCCGGCAAGATCCTGCTGGCGCGCCTGCCGGTGGACCTGGCCGCCCTGGGCGAGCGCGTGCAGCGAACGCTGGCGCTGACCGGCGAGGCCTCGCACCACGAACTGCGCCTGCGCCTGGAGCCGGCCTGGGTCGACGGCGACAGCGTGCGGCTGGAACAGGTCATGACCAACCTGCTCACCAACGCCATCAAGTACACGCCGGCGGGCGGCCGCATCGAGGTGGCCACCGGCGTGCGCGACGGCCTCGCGGTGTTCGAAGTCGAGGACACCGGCGTCGGCATCGCGCCGGCCCTGCTGCCGCACGTGTTCGAGCTGTTCGTGCAGGGCGAGCGCACGCTCGATCGACGCGCCGGCGGGCTGGGCATAGGGCTCACGCTGGTGCAGCGGCTGGTGGAACTGCACGGCGGCCGGATCGACGCGCACAGCTCGCCGCAGGGCAGCCGCTTCACGGTGCTGCTCCCGGCGATCGAGGCGCCGGCGCAGGCGCCGGACGACGCGCTCCCCGCCTCGCGCCGCCGCCGCGTGCTGGTGGTGGAGGACAACGGCGACGTGCTGGCGGCGCTGCGGTCCAAGCTGGAGCTGGAGGGGCACACCGTGAGCACCGCGGCCGACGGCATCGAGGGCCTCAAGCGCCTGCTGCGCCAGCAGCCGGAGGTGTCCATCGTGGACATCGGCCTGCCGGGGCTGACCGGCTACGAGCTGGCACGACATGCGCGCGCGGCCGGCTATGCGGGCCGCATGATCGCGCTGTCGGGCTACGGGCTGGCGCGCGATGTCGACAGTGCGATGGTCGCCGGCTTCGACGCGTACCTGGTCAAGCCGGTCGACCGCGGGCAGCTGCGAGCGAGCCTGGAATCAGGCTGAGCAGCGTCGGCGAGCCTTGCCAGGCGTTACACCACGGCCGAACTTCGGTGCCGAATAATCAGCCCGGCCTTTGCGCGCGGGCGCGCGCGGGCCGCCGCAGCACGAACAGACCGATGGGCCATGCACTCATAGTCGAGGACGACGCCGATGCCGCGCGCATGATGGCGCAGCTGGTGGCCGGCGAAGGGTTCTCGGCGGCGACGGCCCGTTCGCTGGACGAGGCGCGGCGGCAGATGGCGCTGCAGCAGCCCGACGTGGTGTTGCTGGACCTGCTGCTGCCCGACGGCAACGGCATGGCGCTGCTCGACGATGCCGACCTGATCGGCAACTCGGAGGTGGTGCTGATGACCGGCCATGCCAGCCTGGAGACCTCGATCCAGGCGCTGCGCGCCGGCGCCGCCGACTACCTGATCAAGCCGGTCAGCGCACGCCAGCTGCAGGGCATCCTGTCGCGCGTGATGAAGCCCTCGGTGCTGCGGGACGAAGTGCGCAGCCTGCACGACGACCTGCGCCGCAGCGGGCGCTTCGGCCTGCTGGTGGGCACGTCGGCACCGATGGTGCAGGTGTACGAACAGATCGCGCGCGTCGCCGGCACCTCGGTGACGGTGTTCGTCACCGGCGAGAGCGGAACCGGCAAGGAACTGGTGGCCCGAACCGTGCACGACCTCAGCCGGCGACGCGCCAAGCCCTTCCTCGCGGTGAACTGCGGCGCGATCTCGCCGCAGCTGATCGAGAGCGAGATCTTCGGCCACGAAAAGGGCAGCTTCACCGGCGCCGAGCGCCAGCACCCCGGCTTCTTCGAGCGCGCGCACGGCGGGACCCTGTTCCTGGACGAGATCACCGAGATGCCGCCGGAGCTGCAGGTCAAGCTGTTGCGGGTGCTGGAGACCGGCACCTTCCTGCGCGTGGGCTCCACCACGCCGATCGAGACCGACGTGCGCGTGGTCGCCGCGTCCAACCGCGACCCCGCCGCGGCCGTGGCGCAGGGTCGCATGCGCGAGGACCTGCTGTATCGGCTGAATGTCTTTCCGATCGACCTGCCGCCCCTGCGCGAGCGCCTGGACGACCTGCCGCTGCTGGTCGATCGCTTCCTGCAGGAGATGGCGCGCAAGGAAGGCGCCGCCAAGCGCATCACGCCGGCGGCGATGGAGCGGCTGGCGCAATACCACTGGCCCGGGAACGTGCGCGAGTTGCGCAATGCGCTGCAGCGCGCCTGGGTGATGACGCCGGGCCCGGAGATCACCGCTCAATGGCTGCCGCGCAACCCGGAACAGGTCGCCGCGGCTGCGGGGAGGGAGGCGGGCGTGGCTTGCGCGCCTGTACCAGCGCCCGCACTCGCACGCGCGCCAGCGCCCGCGACCGCCACCCCGCCGATGCTGCAGATCCCGGTCGGCACGCCCCTGGCGGCGGCGGAAAAGCAACTGATCCTGGCCACCCTGGAGCACTTCGGCCACCACAAGGAGCGCACCGCCGCGGCCCTGGGCGTGAGCCTGAAGACGCTTTACAACCGGTTGAGGGATTACGGGGGCTGACGCCCTTGCTCCCTCCGGGCGAGGAGAAAGCCGGCGCAGGCACGCCCATTGCCAATCCCGGTTCCCAACCCACGACTCGGAAAGGACAGGGCACCATGGCCTCTCAAGACACCGCTCCCCAGAAAGACAACGGCGCCGGCGGCGGCCCGCGGCGCAGCCCGCGGGGCTTCGCCGCGATGGACCCGCAACGCCAGCGCGAGATCGCCAGCCTCGGGGGCCGGGCCGCGCACCAGAGCGGGCATGCGCACGAATTCAACACCGAGGAAGCGCGCGCAGCCGGCAAGAAGCGGCACGCGGTACGCGGCGGGGGCGAGCAGGCGCGCGGCTGAGTGTCGGCGCCGGCCTGCCTGCCGGCGCGACATCGCCGGCGCCGGGCCGCGCCCCGCACCGACACCGGGCAGGCTGCGCACGGCCCAGCATGGTCCGAACCTTTCCCGCTTCCATGCAATGACCGGCACGCCGCCCGCCCCGCCCGCCCTGCGCGAAGCCAGCCGTGCCTTGTGGCTGGCGACCCTGTCGCTGATGGCGGCCTTCATGCAGGCGCAGGCGCCGGCCCATCGCCTGCTGATGGCGCGCCGGATCGCCCGCAACTTCGACACCCTGCGCGAGCAGGACTGCTTCGAGCCCGCCTGCCGCCGGCGCTTCGAGCGCCTGGGCCGGCGCTGGCACGCGCAGGCCGACCGGCTGCAGGGCCAGCGGCCGGCAACGCCGTTGCGACGCCTGCTGCAGCGGCTGCGCCCGCACTAGCCGCAGCGCTGTACGCGCCCGCCTACAGCAGCGCGTGCGCAGGGCCGACAGCCGGCGCGCGCGCCGGTTTGCAGACTGAAACACATGGCCGCCGCGCACGACACGCCACCGACCGAGGGCATGGCGCCCTCCTCCACCCGCACGCTGTGGAAGGGGGCCATCACGTTCGGGCTGGTGCACATCCCGATCGGCCTGTACTCGGCCACGGCCGAGAGCGGCATCGATTTCGACTGGCTCGACAAGCGCAGCATGGACCCGGTCGGCTACAAGCGCATCAACAAGAAGACCGGCGAGGACATCGACAAGGAGAACATCGTCAAGGGCGTCAAGTGGCACAGCGGCGAGTACGTCGTGCTCAGCCCGGACGAGATCGCCAAGGCCTACCCGCGCACCACCCAGACGATCGAGATCGAAGCCTTCGTCGATGCCGACGAGGTGCCGTTCGTCTACCTGGAGCGGCCCTACTACGTCGCCCCGATCAACAAGGGCGACAAGGTCTACGCGCTGCTGCGCGAGGCGCTGCGCCAGACCGGCAAGGTCGGCATCGCCAAGGTCGTGATCCAGACCAAGCAGCACCTGGCGGTGCTGATCCCCAGCGGCCCGGCCCTGGTGCTGAACCTGCTGCGCTGGGGCGACGAGATCCGCACCTGGGAAGACCTGAAACTGCCGCCCGCCGAGGCGAAGGCGGCCGGCGTGAAGGATGCCGAGCTGAACATGGCCAAGCAGCTGATCGAAGGGATGACCGGGCACTGGAGCGCCAGCCAGTACCGCGATTCGTTCAGCGAGGAAATCATGAAGCTGGTCGAAGCCAAGGCCCAGGCCGGCCAGCTCGAGGCCGTCACGCCGGTCGAGCCGGCCCCCAGCGGCAGCGCCGAGGTGATCGACCTGACCGAGCTGCTGCGGCGCAGCCTGCGCGGCAAGGCGGCCGAGCCTGCCGCGGCCCCCGCGCCGGCACCTGCGCGAAGCGCCAGCCGGGCCAGGGCGCCCGCGCGCGCGAAGAAGGAAGCCGCCGAGGAGAAGGCGGTTGCGCGCGAAGGCAAAAACGAAGCCGACGCGCCGGGCAAGGGACAGCGCAAGGATGCCGCCAAGCCGGCGGCCAAGCCGCGCTCGCGCCGTGCCGCGTGAGGGCATGTCCACCCTGCAATACCACGCACTCTGGCTGGCGCTGGCGCTGGCCGCGATTGCCGTGGCCAGCGGGTTGATCGCCTGGCGCCTGTCCTGGGGCGACCTGCGCCGCCGGCAGGCGGAAGCGGCGCTCGATGCCCTGGCGCGCTACTCCGAGTGGCTGGCCGGGCAGCGCCGGGCCGGCCTGTTCGCCGGCGACCCGCCACCCGGGCATTCGGCCCTGGTGGAGCTGCGCCGGCTGCAGCAGGCGGGGTTCCCCGGGCTTGCGGCGGCGATGGTGGAACTGCTGGAGGTGCATGCACGCATGCTGGACTTCCTGTGGCGGCAGCAGCAGCTGCGCACGGCCGACCCCGAAGCCTGGCTCGAGTCCGACCACGACAGCCGCTTCCTGGCGCTGTGGCGCGAGCACCGGCTGGCGGTGCACCGGCTGGCGGCGCAGCTGCGCGAGCGCGCCGGCGAACTGGCGCTGGATGCCGAGCCGGAATCGGTCTTCCCCATCTGAGGCCCCCAATGAAAAACCCCGGCCGAGGCCGGGGTGCCGGGGGTGCCGGGGGTGCGGTCGCGGCTCACGCCGAAGGGCTGCCGCCTTCGCTGCCGGCAGCCGGGCGCGACTCGGCCGCGCGGCGGGTGCGGACCTCGACGCTGCGGCGAGCCGCTGCACGGGCCTCCTCGCGGGAGAACTGGTGCGCGCGTCCGGCAGCATGAGCGGTGCGGCCGCCGAGCGCCGCCACCTGGCGCATCTTTTCGGGGTCGAGGAGGGCGAAACCGCGCTTGCGAGGGGTGTCCGTGGGTTGGGTCATGTCGGCTCCTGTTGAATGGATGCCCATCCTTGGCCAAGCTCAGCGGCCCTTGTGTAGGACGGCGCCTCACGTGCTCGTCGGCAGGCTTCCAAACCCGTCCGGACGGGGCCGGGAATGCCCTGGCCGGGCCCCTCAGGACTGCGCCGAGGAACCGGGCGGATGCGCCTTTTCCCAGGCCTGCTCGTGCTCGAGGCAGAAGCGCGCCTCGGGGCGCGCCATCAGGCGCTGGAAGGGGATGGGCTGGCCGCATTCCTCGCAGCGGCCGTAGTCGCCCTGGTGCATGCGGTCGCGGGCGTGGCGGATGTCGAGCAGTTCGTCCTCGTGGCGCCGCAGCTGCTCGAGGTCGACGCTGGCCATCATGCGCGCGTCGCCCTCCTCCACCGAATCGAGCACGGCCGCGCCGCTACCGGCGTCGGGGCGGGCCAGCGCACTGCGCAGGCCGGCGATCGCGTCCTGCAGTTCCTGCTCGCGCCGGCCCAGCAGCGCCTGCAGCTCGCTGCGCTGCGCTCCGGTCAGCTCGTGTGCCTGCATGCGGCCATTCTGCGGAGCGCCACCGCGCGCCGGGGCCCGGCGAACAGGGCTGTTACGTCCGTTGCCCTTGCGTGCCCGGCAGGATCTCCAGCACCGCCTCGGGCGGCCTGCCCATGCGCGCGCCCAGCGGGGTGGCCACGATGGGCCGCTGCATCAGGATCGGGTGCTGCTGCATGAAATCGAGCAGCTGCTCGTCGGTCCACCTGGAATCGTCCAGTCCGAGTTCGTCGTACGGCGTTCCCTTGCGGCGCAGCACCTCGCGCACCGTCATGCCCATCTGCGCGATCAGCCGCTTCAGCTCGTCGCGCGCCGGCGGCGTCTTCAGGTACTCGACGACGCGCGGCTCGATGCCCTGCTCGCGCAGCAGGGCCAGCGTGTTGCGCGAGGTACCGCAGGCAGGGTTGTGGTAGATGGTCACGTCGGACATGGCGGGGCTCTCCTCAGCAGGCCCCGATCATGCCCTCGCGCGCAGCCGCCTGCGGCGATCAGGGTTTGCGGTCAGTGCGCGATCGGCCGGCCGGCGTCGCTGCGCCGCCGGCAGGGCGCATGCAGGGCCTGGTTGGCGGCGCGGCGGTCGAGGGCGAAGTCGTATCGCGGGGTGCCGGCCACCGCATCGGCCGCCATGTGGTAGCCCAGCGGTCGCATGCGCTCCTCGAAGGCCTGCAGCTGCGGGGCGTTGTCCAGCACGAAGGTGGCGAGCAGCTGGCCGGTGCGGCTGCGCACCGCCACCCGGCAGGCCAGGCCCGTGCTTGGAGCGCGGCGGCGGCGCGCCTGCGCGATCGCATCGAAGACCTCGGCGACCGGGTCGCCAGGCGAAGAGGGAGTCGGATGCACGCGGCCCATGCTACCCCGCAACCGGCGCCGCGGGTGTAGTTCGCACGCGGGAGTCGGCGCAGTCCGCGCTTGATCAGCAGCGCTGGCGCGGCAGTTCTGGCAAACCGCTGACCTCGCGCGCCGCGCAAGTCCTACACGCCGAGGCAGCGCGCGTCGCGAGCATGCGGGCCATGACCACTCCCGTCCACGCACATTTCAGCGACAGCTGGTGGGCCGACACCGGCATCGTCGAGGAAAACGGGGGCGGAGGCCTGGGCCTGTGGCTCCTCATCGCACTGCTGAGCACGGCTCCCGGCATCGGCGTGCTGCTGACCGTCGTGCTCGACTGAGCAGACACCCGCAGCTTGCGGATGGGTTGGGCGAACAGCCCGTTTCCGGCGGCCGGCGCAAGCCGGTCATTGTGAAGATCCGTTACCAGGCTCGCTTTGCCTCAATTTTCAGCAGGCTTGTCGAAAGCGCGCTGCCATGCCCCTTCGCCTTTGCGTGCGCAACCCTTTCCCACAGAGTTGTCCACTGCGCCTGTGGGTTGCGTCCTACGGCCGTTCGTCGCGCGATTCAGCGCGGCCGCGCCCCGAAGCGGTAGACCCGGTCCCCGCCGCGGCGCAGGATGTCCTGCACTTCCAGCAATCCCAGCCGCGTGCCGATGGCCAGCGCCGCCGCCTGCCGGCGCACCTGCCCGGCGATGCTGGTCTCCACCATCTCCACGGACTGCAGCTCGGCGGGCACCGCCAGTTCGACCGTACCGTCCGGCGCGGCCGGAACGACCGCCTCGAGCGACCACGCCTGCTCGGTGACGCGATAGCGCAAGGGCTGGTAGCGCACCGTGAAGAGCGCCGACAAGGGCGCATCGGGCGGCGGCTGCCAGGCATGCAGCACCGCGTTGACGGCCGACAGCACCGGCGCCTGCCCGTACCGCTCGGCGCCGTCCGGAAAGGAGAGGAGGCCCAGTTCGACCTGGCCGGCGAGGTTGCGCACGCCCTGGTCCAGCACCACGAAGCCGATGTCGCCGTCGCGCGGCGGCTCCCCGTAGCGCTGCACCTCGTGCCGGTTGCGGCACAGGCGGGGCGTGCCCCCGGCGGGCCCGGGAGGGCCGTCGCACAGCGCGCCCACGCCGGTGACCAGGTCGGCCGGGCTGCCCTCGCGCACCCACTGCCCCTTCGCCAGCACGCCCTGCACCGACAGCTTGCCCAGTCCCTGCTCGAACGGCACCACGCGCGCCATGCCGAAGGTCGACAGGGCCAGCAGCAGGCGCCGGTGGCTGTCGGCCTCGCGATCGTGCGGCTTCACGATGCTGACGTGGTCGGTGTCGGGCACGCGCACCGCGGGCAGGTCGAAGTGGCCGGCGCGGTCCCGGGGCACGATCTCCGGCATGAGGGCCGTGACCATGCGGCAGCCGATGCGCAGCAGCACGCAATCGCTTTGCGGAAAGCGCACTTCGAAGAACTCCGCCACGCGCAGCGGCCGCCCGGCCTCGCGGCGCCGGCGCAGCAGGTCGCGGAAGCGCTCGTTGGTCTGCTCCAGCGCAGGCGCGTCGGTCTTCAGGTCGCGCAGCAGCGCATGCGGATGGAAACCCTCCAGCCAGGCCAGCAGGTCCGCATAAGGGCTGCCGCCGGCGGGCGATGCGTAGAGCAGCAGCGCGACCTCGTGGCCGGCGAAGTCGTCGGCATGCTCCACCAGCATGCGGCGCACCACGATGCCGCCCAGCGAATGCGCCACGAACACGATGCGCGCGTGGTCCAGCGGCGCCACCATGGGCGTGCCCGAAGGCACCGCCAGGCTGGCATACAGCTGCTCGGCCACGTCGCGCACGTTGGCGGAGCCCGCATCGGCGCCCGAGTCATAGCCGCCCAGGAAGATGGCCGGCCGCCCCAGCCGCTGCACGTCGGACGCCACGATGGCCGGCCAGAACGCGCAAGGGCTGCCGGTGGTCAGCCATGCGCTTCGGCTGTCGGAGAGGATGCCGTGCACGAACACGATGACCGTGTTGGCCGGCGAAGGGCGGTACCAGCCGCCCCCGCGAGGGACGTCCTTCGCCGCAGCGAGGCAGTCCTGCACGGCCGCCTCGGTGGGAAGCGTGAGGCCGGGCTCCGGCTGGGCGATGGCGGCGGCCGCCCACAGCGCCGCCAGGCCGGCGAGGCACCGGGCGATGGTCTTGTCCATGGAGCCCTCCCTTCTCGGGCGCGAATGTATCGGCGCCCGGGCCGCCCGGCAAGGAGCCGGCGACCGGCGGGAAAGGCTCAGCGCGTTTCGCGCTCCACGTCCTTCTGGAACTGGTCGTCGCCGCTTGCGCTTTCGACCCACGCGGGATACATCCGCGCGAAATCCCCGGCGATGCGCTCGCGCGGCACGTCATGGAAGGTGCCGCGCTGGTTGACGTACTCCATGTGCTGGCGGCCGGCGCGGTCGAACGGGTGGTAGATCGAATCGGCGGTGCCGTCCCATTCCAGCGGCAGCAGGCCGAAGCGCTCGCACAGCTCGATGTTGAAAGCCGGCGTGGCCTTGATCCAGCGGCCGTCGATCCACAGTTCGGTATAGCCGTGCCAGATGTACAGGTCGGTCTTGAGCAGGTCGCGCAGGCGCTGCGTGGACAGGTGGTTGCGCACGTCCGCATACCCCACCCGCGCCGGGATGCCGGCCGCGCGCGACACGGCCGCCAGCAGCGCCGCCTTGGGTACGCACCAGCCGTAGCCGTTTTCGATCACCGTGCTGGCGCGCATGCCGTGCTCGCTCAGGTCGATGCGGTAGGGATCGTAGCGGTAGCCGTCGCGCACCAGGTGGTACAGCGAGACGGCGCGCTCGCGGTCGGTACCGCCCTGCGCGCGCGCGGCCAGCGCCTTCACCGCCGGGTGGGTGCTGTCGATGTGGACGGCCGGTGCGAGCGTGGCGGGGGAAGGCGGGGATTCCATCCCGTTCACTATAGCGATGCGTCGGGGGGCGCGCCCCGCCAGTGCACGGGCCCTTGATCCAGCGCAGCGCCGGCGCGCAGACCGCGCAGCCCGGCGTCAGCGACCCCGGTAATGGGCGGGCCGTTTTTCGGTGTAGGCGCGCAGGCCCTCGGCGCGGTCTTCGGTGGCGAAGACCTGTCGCGTGGCCTCCCGCTCGAACCTGAGCCCATCGCGCAGCGGGATCTGGTCGACCTGCCGCACCGACTGCTTGGCCAGGCGCAGGGCGGCCGGCGCCTTGGCCGCCATCAGCTGGGCCAGCTCGATGGCACGCGGCAGCAGCCGCTCCGGCGCGGTCACCTCCTGCACCAGGCCCACGCGCTCGGCGTGGCGCGCGTCGATCGACTCGCCCGTCAGGATCATCTTCATCGCCAGCGGCTTGCCGATGAGCCGGGGCAGCCGCTGCGTGCCGCCATCGCCGGGAAAGGCAGCGATGTTGATTTCCGGCTGGCCGAAGACGGCCGCCTCGCTGGCGATGATGAAGTCGCAGAGCATGGCCAGTTCGAGCCCCCCGCCGAGCACATAGCCGTTCGCCGCGGCGATCAGCGGCTTGGAGAACGAGTCGACCGCGTCCAGGCCCGCCAGCTTCTGCGGGTCCACATAGGCTTCGAACCCGCGGTCGATCATGTCCTGGATGTCGGCGCCCGCACAGAAGGCCTTGCCGGTGCCGGTCAGGATCGCGCAGCGCACCTCCGGGTCCGCGTCGGCGGCCTCCAGCAGCACCCGCAGCTGCGCCAGCAGCGGCGGGCTCAGCGCGTTGAGTTTCTGCGGACGATTCAGTGTGAGCAGCAGGACGCCCGGGGTCGGGCGGCTGCCGGTCACGAGCGGCACGGTCGTGTCCTGGGCGGTGGCGGTCATGGAATTCCTGATGTCGGGTCGTCCTGGCAGGCTGGCGATTCAGCGAATCGCCAGCTCGCTTTCCGGATCGAAGAAGTGGAGCTGGTCGGGTTGCGCCGACAGCTCGATGGTGTCGCCCGCAGCCAGGGTCGCCTGCGGGTCGACCCGCGCCACGGTCATCATGCCATCGCCGGCGCGCGCCTCGAGCACGATTTCGGAGCCGAGCTGCTCGATCACCTCGACCACGGCGCTGCCCAGCGGCTCCCCGCCCGGGGCGCGGATGGCCAGGTGCTCCGGTCGCACGCCGAGGATCACGGACCGGTCCTTCCACGCCGACAGCGCAGCCCGGCGCCCGCCAGGCACGCGCAGGCGCGCCCAGGCGTTCTGTGCGACGAGCTCCCCATCGTGCTCGCGGAGGGTGACGTCGACGAAGTTCATCGACGGGGCGCCGATGAAGCCGGCCACGAACTTGTTGGCCGGCGCGCCGTAGACCTGCAGGGGCGTGCCGCATTGCTGGATGCAGCCGTCCTTCATCACCACCACCCGGTCGCCCAGCGTCATCGCCTCGACCTGGTCGTGCGTGACGAACACCGAGGTGGTCGGCACGCGCGCGCGCAGGCGCTTGATCTCCAGGCGCATCTGCGCGCGCAGCTTGGCGTCCAGGTTGGACAGCGGCTCGTCGAACAGGAACACCTTCGGATTGCGCACGATGCAGCGGCCCAGCGCCACGCGCTGCTGCTGCCCACCGGACAACTCGCGCGGCTTGCGCCGCATCAGTTCGCCCAGTCCCAGGATGCCGGCCGCGCGGTCGATGGCCTGCCGGATGTCGGGCTCCGGCACCTTCCGGTTGCGCAACCCGAACGCCAGGTTGTCGTAGACCGTCATGTGCTGGTAGAGCGCGTAGTTCTGGAAGACCATGGCGACGTCGCGATCGCGCGGCGGCAGCTCGTTGACGACGCGCCCGCCGATCTCGATCTCCCCGCCGCTGATGCCTTCCAGGCCGGCGATCATGCGCAGCGTGGTCGACTTGCCGCAGCCGGACGGGCCCACCAGGACCACGAATTCCTTGTCGGCGATGGCCAGGTCGATGTGCTTGACCGCATGATGGGCATCCCCGTAGTGCTTGTTCAATTGACGCAGGACGATCTCTGCCATCTCGGTGCCCTTGGATTGCATGGCGCGCCGCCGCGGGCGGCGGCGCGCCGGAACGCAGTTACTTGGCCGCCTCGTGGACCCGCGGAGCGCCTTCGGCCAGGGCCTTCGGGATGTCTTCGCGCTTGCCGGTGATCGACTTGATCACCGCGTCGGAGAACGCCTTGTGCACCGCCGGCCACTTCTCGAAGTAGTAGGCGCCGTGGACCTTGGTGGGCACGTCCAGCGAATACTTCTTCACCTGGCGCATGAAGGAATCCTTCTGCGCGATCTTGTCCCACAGCTCACGGTTCGGGGGCGGCGCGCCGGTCTTCTCCCACAGGGCGACCTGGCCGGCCTCGTCGAGCATCATCTCGGACAGCATCTTCTTGGCCAGCGCCTTGCGCTCGGCGGGGATCGCCTTCGGGATGGCCCAGCCCCAGACGTCGTTGGAGGTGATGGGTTCCGTGCGGTTCGGTCCCGACGGCAGGTAGGCCACGCCGATCTTGCCGGCGATCTTCGACTTGGCCGGGTCGTTGAAGGCGATCCAGTGCGCGGAGTCGGCCACCGTGAAGGCCGCGTTGCCCGAAGTGAAGACGGCGTTGGCCTCGTTGCGGTCATATGCGGGCATCCCGGCCGGGCTGATCTTGTGCACGTGGACCGCGTCCCACCAGAACTCGGCGACCTGACGCATGCAGGGCTCGTTCATGCCCGACTTCCAGCCGTTCTTGGCCAGCTTGGCATTGTCGCGCTCGCGCGCCGGCAGCAGCACGTCGCAGTTGTTGGTCCACATGCTCCACAGCCAGGTGAACCAGGAATTGTTCATCGACATGCCGCCGACGTAGCCGAACTTGACCTTGTCTTCCGCCTGCAGCTTCTTGCTGACCTTGACCAGTTCGTCCCAGGTCTTGGGAACCTCGCTCTCCTTGACCAGGTCGGTGCGGTAGAAGAACACCGGGAAGGTATGGGCCATCGGCACCACCGTGGTCTGGCCCTGCGCGTTGTCGAAGATGAAGGGTTCCACGCCCCACGGATCGACGTACTTCAGGCCCGCCACGTCGTGCATGGGCTCCAGCAGGTGCGCCCACAGGGGACCCCAGTCGTCGTTGTGCCAGATGATGTCGAACTGGTCCGAGCCCGAGGTGAGCGAGGCGGTCATCTTCTCGACATACACGCCATACGAATTCGGGATCTTGACGATCTTGACGCCGTTCTTGGCGCCCCATCGATCCATCATGTCGAGCGACGCGTTCTGCAGCGGATTGGGCTGGTAGCCCACCCGCAGTTCCTTCTGCTGTGCCTGCACGCCGCCGGCGAGCAGGAGCGCCCCGAGCCAGGCGGTGCCGACCACGGCCCATCGTTTCAGTTTGATCATGTCTGTCTCCATAGATAACGGGAACCCACTTGCACTTGCACTTGCTTCAACGCTGCCTTCAGCGAAGACCTTCAAATCCTCAATCCGCGGACGACGTACTTCTGCCCGAACAGGGTCAGCAGGAACGCCGGGACGAGCGCCAGTACCGCGGTCGCGCTCATCAGGTTCCATTCCAGCCCCATCTCGGAGACGAACTGGGCCATCACCACGGTGATCACCGGCGTGTTCTGGCCGGTCAGAATCAGGGCGAACAGGAACTCGTTCCACGTGAACAGCCAGCACAGCACCGCGAGCGCCGAGATGGCCGGCACCGCCGAGGGCAGCGCGACGCGGAAGAAGGCGCCCCAGCGCGTGCAGCCGTCGATCAGCGCGGCGTGCTCCATCGAGGCGTCGATGCCATCGAAGAAGCCCTTCATCAGCCACGAGAAGAAGCAGATGTGGACGGCGATGTGCGGCAGCAGCAGCCCGATGTAGGTGTCGTAGACGCCCCAGCTCTGCGTGACGAAATACAGCGGCAGCACCCAGGTGATGTAGGGCACGCAGCGCAGCACGTAGATGGTGCCGAACCAGGTGCTCGAGATCGGCCCCCGGAAGCGCGACAGCATGTAGCCGCTGGTCACGGTGACCAGGATCGAGAACACCGTGGCCAGCGTCGCGATCAGGCCGCTGTTGACGAACGCCTGCACCAGGCGTTCGTCGCGCAGCACGTGCAGGTAGCTGTCGAGCGTGAACTCCAGCCCCTTGTGCACGTAGTAGACGCCCGACTGCGGCCGCAGGGACGTGAGCACCAGCCAGAACACCGGGAAGGCGAACAGCACGCAGACGGCCGCCAGTGCCATCGCGAAGAACGCGCGCCGGGCGCGGGGGCCGAGGCCGCCGGAGCGGCGATGCTGCACGCCGGTCATCGCGACGCCCTCGCGACGCGGTCCAGGAGGCGGTACAGCCCCAGCCCCACCACGGTGATGATCAGGCCCCCGGTGATGGCCGCTGCCGAGCCCTTGCCGAAGTCCAGGAAGACGAACGCCTGCTCGTACGCGTAGAGGCTGAACAGCTGCGTCTGGCGGGACGGACCGCCGCCGGTCAGCGCCCACACGATGTCGAAGGTGCGGAACGCGTCGATGGACCGGATCACGATGCACACGATGATCACCGGCGCCAGCATCGGCACCGTGAGATGCCGGAACACGCGCCAGCTCGAGGCGCCGTCGATGGCCGCCGCCTCGAACGGCGCCTTCGGCAGGCTTTGCAGGCCGGCCAGCAGCAGCAGGGCGAACCACGGCGTCCAGAGCCAGACGTCGGTCAGCACGATGATCGCGAAGGCGCTCCAGCGCTGCGTCAGCCACGGCTGGCCTTGCGCGCCAAGCGCTTCCATCACGACGTTCACGATGCCGAACTGGTCGTTGAACATCCAGCGCACCATGATGGCGGCGATGACCGGCGCGACCATCAGCGGCAGCAGCAGGAGCGACTGCACCAGGTGCTGCCCGCGGAACGGCCGGTTCAGGGCCAGCGCCAGGGCCAGCCCGGCGGCCAGGGACAGGCTGACGCTGGCGAACATGAAGAAGAACGTGTTGGGCAGCACGACCTGCAGGAACGCCGGATCGGTCAGGACGTTCAGGTACTGCGCCAGGCCGACCCAGGTCTTCTTCGGGTTGTTGAGCGCCCAGTCGCGAAAGCTGGCGTTCGCGCCGATCACGATGGGCAGCACCTGGAACAGCAGCAGCAGGCTCGCCGCCGGCGCGACGAGCAGCAGCATGAACCGCTGCCGCTCGCCGAGCCAGGGGCGCCGGCTGCGCGGCGGCTTCATTTCCAGTACCTGTGTGTGTTCCATCCCGGGTGCCCTCAATGCATCAGCAGGCCGCCGGTGACGTTGATGGACTGGCCGGTCATGTAATCGGCATCCTCCGATGCGAGGAAGGCCACCACGCGCGAAATGTCCTGCGGCAGGCCGACTCTCCCGAGCGGGATGCCGGATTCGCGTTGCCTGGCGGTGAGGCGCCCCAGCCGGACGGCCTCCCGGTCCGCCTGCTCGCGCATGCCGGTGTTCACGATGGTGCCGGGGCACACGGCGTTGACATTGACGCCGTGTGCCGCCATTTCCATCGCCATCGACTGGGTCAGGCCGATCACGGCGAACTTGCTCGCGCAGTACGGCCCGTAACTGTGCTTGCCGACCTTGCCGAACCAGGAGGAGATGTTGATGATCTTGCCGGACTTGCGCTCCATCATGTGCGGCGCCACGGCCTTGCAACCGTGGAACACGCCGTCGACATTGACTCGGAACACGTTGCGGAAATCCTCCAGGCTGGTGTCCGCGATCGTCCCCATGGGGCTGATGCCGGCGTTGTTCACCATGATGTCGATCGACCCGAGCACCTGCACGCAGCTGTCCACCGCGATCTTGACCTGGACGTAGTCGCCGACGTCCCCCCGGATGACGACGCAGCGCCGGCCGGCAGCGCGCACCAGGTGTGCCGTCTCCTCGGCTTCGGCCTGGTTGATGTCGAACAGCATCAGGTCGGCGCCCTCCTGCGCCAGGCGGGTGGCGATGGCACGGCCGATGCCGATCGCGGCGCCGGTCACGAACGCCGTCCGGCCGTCGAGCCGGTTCGGCGGCCGATCCGCACCGCCGTTCATCGCAGCAGCCCCGAGGCGAGAAGCGCCGCCCGGATGCGCTGCTTCTCGTGATCGCCGAGCGGCATCAGCGGCGGCCTGACGACGCTGCGCGGCAGCTTGCCGAGCATGACGAGCGCCTCCTTCATCCGGTTGTGCATGTCGACCCAGGGCGCGCTGTAGAACACCGAGGCCAGCGGGTAGATGCGGTCGTTCACCGCGCGCGCACGCGCAAGGTCGTCCTGCTGGAACGCATCGAGCAGTTCGGCATGCAGCCCGGCGATGACGCTGCCGGCGCCGGAGAGCAGCCCCTTGCAGCCCAGCGCGAGCGAGCAGTACAGCCAGGCGCTGTGGGTGGACAGCACGTTGACGGGGCGCGCGCGGCCCTGGAGCGTGCGGATGTGGTGTTCGTGCAACTGCGGGTCGGCGCACCAGTCCTTGATCGCCACGATCGAGGGCACCTGGTCGCACAGCTTCGACAGCAGCTCCAGGCGATAGCCCTCGCCGCGGGCCAGCGGGTACTGGAACAGGACGATCGGCAGCGGCGAGGCGTCCGCGATCTGCTTGAAGTGGCCGATGACCATCTCGTCGCGCTGGCCCAGCACGAACAGCGCCGGCGGAAAGACCAGCAGCGCCGAAGCGCCTTCCCGCTCCGACATCCGGGCGATGCGCCTGGCCTCGAGCGTGCTCTCGGTGTAGACGCCCGCCACCAGCGGCGTCGTCCCGCCGACCGCCTCGGCGGAAAGGGCCATCACGCGCGCCTGCTCGTCGAAGGTGCAGGAGGCGACTTCGGAGGCATGGCCGTTGACCGTGATGGCGGTGACGCCGGGGGTCGACGCCAGGTCCCGCAGGTGTGCACGGAACGCGGCCTCGTCGATCGCGAAATCAGCCGTGAACGGAAGCAGGGCGGCCGGGATGGTGCCGGTGGGTCTGAAAGGGATGGCCATGAACTTTCTCTTGCGTGAACAGGTTCAGGTGACGGCGCCCGCTACAGCCGCGCGAGCTGCAGGCCGCCGTCGACCTGGAAGGCGTGGCCGGTGGTGAACGGCAGCGCGCCTTGCGCCAGCGCCGCGACGGTGCGGCCGATGTCGGCGGGAGCGCCCCACCGCTGGATCGGTGTCAGCCCCTCCCGGATGCGCTCGCTGTAGGCCGCGTGGGCCGGGGCGATCATGTCGGTGTCGATGAGGCCGGGCTGGATCTCGTGGCAGGCGATCCCATGGCGCGCGAGCCGCAGGGCGAACAGCTTGTTCATCATCGAGAGGCCGGTCTTGGCGATGCAGTACTCGGCTTTTTCCACCGACGCCATCGCGGCGTTGGCCGAGGAGATCGTCACGATGCAGCGCCCTTCGCGATGGTCGGCGTCCTCGATCATCCGGGCGGCCACCGCCTGGGTCAGGAAGAAGGTGCCGCGCAGGTTCACGTGCATGAGGCGATCGAAGCTCTCCGGCGTCACGCGCATGAGGTCCTCGCGGCGGCTGACCTGGATGCCGGCGTTGTTGACGAGGCAGTCGATGCGGCCCAGCTCGCGGGTGGCCGCGTCGCAGATCGCCCGGTGGGTCGACGGTTCGGCGATGTCGCCGATGACGGCGACGGCCGTGGCGCCGCGCTCGTGCAGGCTCCGGCTCGTCTCTTCGAATGCGGCGTCGCGCTCCAGATCGTTCAGCACCAGGTCGAAGCCGGCGTCCGCCAGGCAGCCGGCAATGGCGCGCCCGATGCCGCGCCGCGCGCCGGTGACGATGGCGACTTTCCGCTTGTCGGTGGAACTGTTCATGTCCGCTGTGCCGCCGGTTTCGGGGGTTGTTGCGCGAGCTGCAACCCCATGCGGGCCGCTGCGAAGATGCGCGCATCCATGGTCTTGAGCCGGTCGGACACGCGCGGGCGGAAGCCCATCTGCCGCAGCACGTCGCGCTCCAGGTCGAGCCCGGGAGCCAGCTCGGTGAGCACCAGGCCGCCGTCTTCGAGCTGGAAAACGGCCCGCTCGGTGACGTAGGTCACGGGGACACCCCACAGCCTGGCATAGTCGCCGCTGAAGGAGATCTGCTCCAGCTGCGGGACGAACTTGGCCGACTTGCCTTCCTGTTCGATCCGGATGCCGTCCGCGGTGAACTGCAGTTGCTGGCGGCCGGCGCGCAGCGTGCCGACGAACACGACACGCCGGGCGCCCTGCGAGATGTTGACGAAGCCGCCGATGCCGGCGATGCGCCCACCGAACTTGCTGACGTTCACGTTGCCGCGCGGGTCGACTTCGGCGAACGACAGGATCGCCACGTCGAGGCCGCCGCCGTTGTACCAGTCGAACTGGTAGCCGGCGTCGACCATTGCCATCTGGTTGCGCGCCATGCCGAAGTCGCTGCCGGTCGCGGGGACGCCGCCGATGTGGCCCTGCTCCACGGTGAAGGTGACCTGGTCGCTCAGGTGCTCCTCGGCCAGCACGGCGGCTGCACCGTCGGGCATGCCGTAGCCCAGGTTGACGATGTCGCCGCGGCGCAGCTCGGCGGCGGCGCGGCGCGCGATCACCTTGCGCTCGCTCAGGGGCAAGGGCGCCATGTCCGTCTCCGACACGCGCTGGGCGCCCGTCAGGCTGGCGTCCTCGGCGGTGGCCACCGACAGGCGCTGCTCGGGGTAGGCCACCACGGCATCGACCAGCACCCCCGGCACCTTGACGACGCGCGGGTCGAGGCTGCCGGACCTCACCACCTGCCTGACCTGCGCAATGACGATGCCGCCGCTGTTCCTGGCGGCCTGCGCGGCGGAGAGCGTCTCCGCATAGAGGCCTTCGCCCTCCATCGTGACGTTCCCCATCTCGTCGGCGGTGGTGCCGCGCACGATGGCCACGTCGATCCTGAACGCCGGATAGAAAAGGTACTCGCGCCCGTCGATCGGCATCAGCCTGACCATTTCATCCCTGGACCTGGCATTCAAGCGTCCGCCGTCGAGGCGCGGGTCGACGAAGGTTCCCAGCCCGATGTGCGTGATCACGCCGGGCGCGTGGCCGGCAATGGCCCGGAACAGGTGCGACAACACGCCTTGCGGCAGGCAGTACGCCTCGATCTCCCCGGCCAGCGCCATGCGCTGCATGCGCGGCGCCCAGTTCCAGTGCCCGCCGATGGCCTTGCTGACCATGCCGGAGTGCGCGAAGCGGTCGATGCCGCCGCCCTGTCCATCGCCGACCCCGCTGGGGTGGACCACGGTCAGCCCGGCGGGGTGCTGCTCGCGGGAAAAGCGGGCTTCGAGGGCGGCCAGCACCAGGCCGGGCTCGTTGACGCCGCCGCCGGAGCCGTCGACCAGGACCGTGGCACCGTCGGGCACGAGCGCCGCCGCCGCCTCGGCGGACATCACCTTGCTGGTTTCGCCGGACTTCATGCCGCCACCCATTTCAGGAGGTGCTCGCCCACGCACACCAGTGCGTCCCTCTGGTTGGTCACCCGGATCTCCGAACGCGCGCGCCGTCGTTCGGCATCGACTTCGCGGACGACGTAGCGCAGCTTCAGGCGGTCCCCGATGAAGACGGGCTCGAGGAAGCGGATGCGGTCGTAGCCCAGCGACACCGGGGTCTCGGTCGCACGCACCTGCGGAATGCCTTCGACCAGCGCGGTTGAGCAGGCCGACATGTAGGCCACGACCAGCGCGCCATGGGCGATGCGACCCTGGTACGCCGACGTCGACATCACCTCCTCGTCGACATGGTTGGGCGAATGGTCCCCGCTGAGGTCGGCGAAGGCCATCACCGCGTGCTCGGTGACGTCCCGTTCGAGCTCGACGGCATCGCTGACCTGGACATAAAAGGGCGCCATTGACCTGCCTCTCCGCGGAAAAACTGACTTATGCGTAAGTCAGTGTATGAGAGTGATCAGGGCGAGGGATCGGTGTTTACCCGCAGTGGATCGGATGCGAAGGCGGCGAAGGGGCCGGCCGGGCGCGACCGTGAAGCGGCGGGACGGTCCTCAGCCGGGACGGGAAGCGGACTTCGGCCTTCCGGCGGTTCTCGGCGTGGGCATGTCCCGTCCGGACCGGCCCGGCGCCGTCGCTGCGGCGCGGTACTCGCCCTGCCCGTAGGCGGCGAGCGCGGTCCGCAGGAAGGCGCGATAGATCCGCTCGAGATTGCCGAAACTGGCCGCGTCCTGCGTGATCGGGCCGGCGCTGTTGATGAAGCCGACCAGCTGCAGGACGAGGTCTTCCACCGGCGTGGATGCGGACAGTTCGCCGCGCCCCACCGCGTTGGCGATGCCGATCGTCACCGCGCCGTTCAACTCGGCGGCGAAACGGCGCACCGAGGCGTTGGCCCGGGGGCTCAGCGCATCGCTGTCGGCGCGCATCCGGGCGATCAGGCTCCACGACAGGCCGTAGTCGCCGTCGACGTTGAAGAGGTCGTAGCGGCGGCGATTGAAAGCGATCGTGCCGTCCACCTTGTCGGCCAGCGAGGTGTCCGGGTTCGTCCAGATCGCCCGGAAGCCGTCGAGCGTCGCGGTCACGTACTCGTCCGTGACCTCTTCGACCAGGGCATTCTTGTTGCCGAAGTGGTAGTGGATGTTGGCACGCGTCGTCGACAGCCCCTCGGCGATGTGGCCGAAGCTCACCCCCCGGTAGCCATGCTTGATCAGCAGCATCGCGGCCAGCGACTTGATGCGCTGGCGCATGCCTGGCTCGACCCGGTGGCCCTCCGTGCTGCCGGCAGGGGAAGGCCTCAGGAGTGTGGAAACCATCGTGTGCTCCGCGCCGACGCGCGGCTATTGACTGACTTATAGGTAAGCGCAAGTGTAACTGCAATCGGCTACGGCAAGGCATGGCTCGCCCGGTGCGCCCGGCGCGCCAAGCCCTGCGATTCAGCGCGTTGAACGTCGCGATCCCGGCAGCGCTGGGTCCTTCGTAGCCAGCTCCTCCGGGATGGCCACGAGCGCCGTGCTGCCGGCCAGCATCGTCTCCGCGTATCCGCCGAACGAGAACGCATCCTCCATGGCGAAGTCAAGAACACAGATGTGGTGCTGGGACAAGGCGGCCCCTGGCAGGGCCTGCTGCTGGCGCTTGTCCCGGCAACTGCACCGGTCGCCAGGCACACCGGGTGTGTCGCCAGGAGGTTGCGCGCAGCACCGCCTCGGCGCACGGGAGAGTCGTACCGGAAACCGGGTCGAAATGTCCTGAGTCCGCGGCGCGCTGGCGGCCTGCCCGGCTCATCAGTCGAGCCACGGCTGGGCGTCGGCCCGGCAAAGCGATGCGAGTGGGCTCGACTGCTTCGAAGGACCGGAGCGACCTACCAGACGCCTGACGTCCGGCATTCGATCAGGTCCATCAGGTGGACAAAGGCAGCATTGCACTCGGCACGCGCGGCTTTCACGTCGCTGAACACCTGGTGCGGAAAGGGCGTGCCATCGCGCGTGTGTTTGCCCACCTCGGACACCAGCAACCGTTCGCGAGCGCGCAGCACGTCTGCCAGGCGCTCCCAGTTGCGCTGGGCCGCAGCAATTTCGGGATCCAGGGACTGGTGCTGGGCGTCGTCGTGCACGTCGGGCCTTTCCTCCGGCGCATAGCGTGCCGATGGACCATTGTGCACGTTGCCTTGTGGAAGAGCCCTGGAAAAGAAACTTGGCGATGCAGCACCAGGCACCAGTCCCGCGCGCGGCGAGCGGGCCTGCACCCGGGCGGTTCCGGTCATGGCTCAAGCCGACTTCGCTACCATCGGCCGCAGGAGGTCCCGCATGAAACCCACGCTTCGCCCCGGCATCCGCCACCAGCATGTCTTCAGGGTACCGGTATCGAAGACGGTGCCGGCCTTGTACCCGGAGTCCGACGATTTCGCGGCCATGCCCGAAGTCTTTGCAACAGGGTTCCTGGTGGGCTTCCTCGAGTGGGCCTGCATACTGGCCATCAAGCCGCACCTGGATGGGCCGCAGGAGCTGACGTTGGGCACGCACATCGATGTGAGCCACGAGGCCGCCACGCCGCCCGGGCTCGAAGTGACGGCCACCGTCGAGCTGCTGGCGGTGGACGGCAGGAAGCTCACGTTCGCGGTGGAAGCCCACGACGGCTTGGACGTCATCGCACGGGGGCGCCACGAGCGCTTCGTCGTGAATCGCGACAAGTTCGACCAGAAACTGACGGCCAAGAGGACGGCACGAATGGCGTGAGGGCAGCCGTCGACCGGAAACCGCCGTCTCGTCCGTGGACCTCGTGACCCGGGCCGGTTGCACCACGCGACGGCCCTGATCCACTTCGGCCGTCCGGCCTCCTCGCCCGCGGGCCGTCAGGTGATTTCCACGCAATCGGAACCGCAGGCGCCCGGCGCGGCAGGTGGGCTGGCGGGCGTGGGCCGGTGCAGCACTGCGCGCGTAGGCACGACGCGCAAGCCGCTGTCGGCCACGACGGCCCGCCCATCGACGATCAGGGAGTAATCCGACTCCAGGTGCGGCGGCCACACCAGGGCCACCTCGGGCTGCCGCAAGACATTGTCCCGCGTGCGGCGCCCCGCTTCGTCCACGACCAGTTCGCCACCTTGCAGCGCGGCGTTCACTGCAACCGCGTGCGGTGCGCCACGTTCGCTCGATGTCAGCACGTAGGCAAACCGGTAACGCGCCATGGCTTGCGCCAGTTTGTCCAGATCGACAGGGATGCTCATGGCGATGTCCTCGTGGGCCGGAGGTGGAGACCACAGCGTACCCGACTCCCGCACGCCCCTGCTTTCCGCGGCCCGGGTCTGTGCCGATCCCTGACGCGCAGCATGACGGGCGTCATTGGTCCACCCAGGCGCCCAGGGCCATGACGGACTCCTCGAGCGATCCCGGCACCTGCACGCCTTCGGGCGGCGCGAGGCGGCGAACCCCCGCCCCGCCGACCCACAGCTGAACTGCGTCCGGGAGGGACGACCGCAACTGCTCGATCAGTTCAGGAATGCGGCGGGCGCTGAAACTGGAAGCGAAGGACAGCGCCACCACCTCGGCGCGGTAGGCCTGCGCCGCCCGCACGATGTCCAGAACGGGCACCTGGGTGCCCAGGTTGATGCAGCGCCCACCGTGCAGGGTCAGCAGGCACTCGAGCATCAGGAGCCCCAGCCCGTGTGCCTCCTCGGGCACGGTGGTGAGCAGCACGACCGGCCCACGGCCCCGTGGCACGGTCGCAAGCGCTTGCCGCAGCAGGCGGCTGGCCACCTCGGTGAACAGGTGCTCCTCGTAGACCTCCATCGCGCCCCGGGCCCATTCGTCGCCGACGCGGGCCGCCAAGGGTGCAATTGTGTCCAGGACAAATGATGCCAACCCGGCTTCGGCAATCCGCTGCTGCAAGGCCCGCTGCAGGCCCTCCGCGTCATGGACCCGCAGGCAAGCCAGCAGTGCGCCGAGGTCATCCACCACTCGACCGTCGGGCGACTCCGCCGGCGCCGGCTGCGGCGGGCTGGCCTGAGCCGCCAGCGCTTCCAGCTGCCCAAGCGAACCCGTCAGCAGGCGGCCGGGGCGAAGGCCCTGGTCCATCAGCCGCTTGACCAGGCGCAACTGCCGGACCTGCTCGGCCGGGTACAGCCGCTCCCCGTGCGCATCACGCGTGGGCGAGGGAAAACCGTAGCGGCGCTCCCACACGCGCAGCACGTCCTTGGAGATGCCGACCTCGCGCTCGACGGCGGCGATGCTCAGTTGAGACACCATTTCTTTCATCTTTGTCCAGGACAAACTTGACGAAGATCGTCCGCACCCGTATTCTGCACACCATTCTACTTGTCCTGGACAAACACGGACGAAAGGAGCGCATCATGTTGACCGGATTCCGGCGGCTCGCCGCCATCGGCACCCTCGCCTTGCTGGCTGGCTGTGGCGGCGGCGGCAGCGGCGACGGCGAAGTCCGCAACGTGGTCGAGAAGGCCCAGGCGGATGCCCGCTTCTCGACACTGGCCGGCGCCGTCGTCGCCGCCGACCTCGCGAGCACGCTGTCGGGCGACGGCCCCTTCACGGTGTTCGCACCGACCGACGACGCGTTTGCCGCCTTGCTCGACGAACTGGGCGTCACCCGGGAGCAGCTCCTGGCCGACAAGGCCCTGCTCACGCAGGTGCTGACCTACCACGTGGTGCCCGGCCAGGTGCTGCGTGCGCAGGTGCCCTTGGGTGCGCCGATCACCACGGTGCAGGGGCAGACCTTCACCGTCGATGGCGGCCTGGCCATCACCGACCAGCGAGGCCGCGTCGCCAACATCGTGGAGACCGACGTGCTGGCCAGCAACGGCGTGATCCATGCGCTCGACCGCGTGATCCTGCCGCGGCCGTGAGATCTCCCGACTTCATTTCCCCACCCACCGACCCTCGAAAGGAGTCATCATGAAGCGAGCCATGCTCATCACCGCCTTCGCCTTCGCTGCCGCCAGCGCACAGGCCAAGGACATCGTCGACACCGCCGTCTCCGCCGGCGACTTCCAGACGCTGGCGACGGCGTTGCAGAAGGCCGGCCTGGTCGACACGCTCAAGGGCCAGGGCCCGTTCACCGTGTTCGCACCTACCGACGCCGCTTTCGCCAAGGTGCCCAAGGACCAGCTCGACGCGCTGCTGGCCGACAAGGACAGGCTCACCGCGGTGCTGACCTACCACGTGGTGCCCGGGAAGGTCATGGCCGCCGACGTCAAGGATGGCCGCGTCCGCACGGTGCAGGGCAGCGAACTGACCCTGAGCACGTCCGGCGGGGTCAAGGTCGACGATGCCAACGTCGTGGCGGCGGACATCGTGGCCGACAACGGCGTGATCCACGTGATCGACAACGTGATCCTGCCCAAGTAAGCCTGCCGCCGTTCCCGATGCCGCCCTGCGCGGATCGCAGGAGTCAGTACGGGAGATGGGCAGTGAAGCGAGGAGCGGAACGGCGAAAAAAGCCGGGTCAGCTGTCGGCGCCGGTCCGCGCCTGAAGGCGCCCCCGTGCGGCGCGCGCCAGCGCACCGCACCCCGCGCCTCAGATGCCGTCCCAGCGGCGCAGCACCAGGCTGGCGTTGGTGCCGCCGAAACCGAAGCTGTTGGACAGAGCCGTGCGGATCGGCGCGTCCACCGTGGTGCGCACCAGCGGCATGCCTTCGGCGGCCGGGTCCAGCGTTTCGATGTTGGCCGAGCCGGCGATGAAGCCCTGCCGCAGCATGAGCAGGCAATAGATCGCTTCCTGCACGCCGGTGGCCCCCAGCGAGTGGCCGGTGAGCGATTTGGTGGACGAGAACCGCGGAATCGCATCACCGAACACGGCCTGGATGGCGCGCAGTTCCGGAATGTCGCCTACCGGCGTCGAAGTGCCGTGGGTGTTGATGTAGTCGATCGGCTGGTCCAGGCCGGCGATCGCCTGGCGCATGCAGGCCATCGCGCCGTCGCCCGAGGGCGCGACCATGTCCGCACCGTCGGATGTCGCGCCGAAGCCGACGACCTCGCCCAGGATGGTGGCGCCGCGCGCCTGCGCGTGCTCCAGGCTCTCCAGGACGACGGCGCCGCCGCCGCCCGAGAGCACGAAGCCGTCGCGGTTGGCGTCGTAGGCGCGCGAGGCCTTCTCCGGCGTCGCGTTGTAGGCGCTCGACATCGCGCCCATGGCATCGAACAGCATGCCCATGCCCCAGCTGACTTCCTCGCCGCCGCCGGCGAACATCACGTCCTGCATGCCCCACGCGATCTGCTGCGCGGCCGCACCGATGCAGTGCGCCGACGTGCTGCAGGCCGAGGTGATGGAGTAGTTGATGCCCTTGATGGCGAAGTTGGTCGAGAGGCAGGCCGACACCGTGGAGCTCATGCAGCGCGTCACCTGGTAGGGCCCGACGCGGCGAATGCCCTTGCTGCGCAGGATGTCGGCCGATTCGATCTGGTTGGCCGGCGAGCCGCCGCCCGAACCCATGATGAGGCCGGTGCGCGGGTGCGACACCTGCGCGGGCGCAAGGCCCGATTGCGCAATGGCGTTTTGCAGCGACACATGCGCATACGCCGCGGCGTCACCCATGAAGCGCAGCTGCTTGCGGTCGATGAGCGCTTCCAGGTCGATCTGCGGCACCCCTGCCACCTGGCTGCGCAGGCCCATTTCGGCAAACTGGGGCATGGCACGGATGCCCGACCGGCTGTCTCGCAGCGATGCGGTCACCGCCGCCTCGTCGTTGCCGATGCACGAGACAATGCCCGTGCCCGTGATCACCACGCGTCTCATCGAGTCTCTCCTGCTGCCGCCGGGGCAGCCACGGGGGCGTCGTCCTTCTTGAACAGGCCCACGCGCAGGTCGTTCGCCACGTAGATCTCCTGGCCGTCGACCCGCAGGCGGGCATCGCCGATGGCCATGACGAGCTTGCGCCTGATGACGCGCTTGATGTCGATCTCGTAGCTGACCAGCCGGGCGTCCGGCCCCACTTCGCCAGTGAATTTGACCTCGCCTGCCCCCAGCGCGCGCCCGCGGCCGGGCAGGCGCAGCCAGGTGAGATAGAAGCCGATCAACTGCCACATCGCATCCAGCCCGAGGCAGCCCGGCATCACCGGGTCGCCCTGGAAATGGCAGGCAAAGAACCACAGGTCCGGCCGCACGTCGAGCTCGGCGCGAATCTGCCCCAGTCCGTGCGCGCCGCCGTCGCTGTCGATGTGCGTGATGCGATCGAACATCAGCATCGGTGGCAGCGGCAGGCGGCCACTGTCGGGCGAGAAGAGCCGGCCCTCGCCGGACGCGATCAATTGTTCGTATGAAAAGGAATCTGCCATGTGAATCGTGCTCAGGCGTGCGCGTCAGGCGCCTTCGTCCGGCCTGGTGGATTGTCCATTCTGAAGCGTGGCCGCTCCAGTCTCCCAGACTCTTGCGGGTGAGCTACCTGCTGGGCATCAGGGCTGGAGCTTTCAATTGCGGAACCTCAATTCTCGCCCGACTCGGACGTGGCATCCGAACCACATGCCTGCGGCCCAGTGCCGGACGACCCGCATCCCCCTGCGGCGGGCCGGGCGCGTCGCCCACCGGCCGGCTGGCGCCAACCCCTGGGCGGCACAGGGGCTTGTCACCTTCCCGGGCTCGCAACCGTCCAACGCTCAGGGAGCCGCTCGCCGGGACGGCCCGCTTCCCCGGCACTCCCAGGGCCAGGAGCCGACCATGACCTCGATGACAGTCCGCCTGCAGCGCCGCCAGGAGCTTGCCCCCGGCACGATGGCCTTCCATTTCGACAGGCCTGCCGGCTTCGGTTTCAGGCCGGGCCAGGCGATCGACCTGGTCCTGCCGGATCCGGCCGTTGCCAGCACGGACAGTGCGCGCCATGCCTTCTCGATCGTCAGCGCGCCCCACGAGGGCGAACTGGTGGTGGCCACGCGCATGCGGGACAGCGCCTTCAAGCAGGCACTGGCGCGGTTGCCCATCGGGGCCGCCGCCGGGATCGAAGGTCCGTTCGGCTCACTGACCCTGCACAACAAGCTGGCCCGGGCGGCCGTGTTCATTGCGGGCGGCATCGGGATCACGCCCTTCGTGAGCATGCTGCGGCACGCCACGGCCGGCGGCCGTCAGCAGCGGCTGGTGCTGCTGTATTCCAACCGGCGGCCCGAGGACAGCGCGTTCCTGTCCGAGTTGCAGCGGCTGGAAGGCGAGAACCGGCATTTCCGGCTGGTCGCCACCATGACGCGGATGCAGGACTCCCGCCTGCCGTGGATGGGTGAGACCGGCAGGATCGACGAAGCGCTCCTGAAGCGGGTCACCGCGCAGCTGCCCGACCCCCTCTATTACGTGGCCGGTCCGCCGGCCATGGTGGGCGCCCTGCGGGACACGCTGGAGCGCGCGGGCGTCGACGGCGACGACATCCGCAGCGAGGAGTTCCACGGCTACTGAAAGAGGCGAGCCATGAGCGGCAGCACCCGCGAGAAGACCGCCTTCGTGCTGGCCGGAGGCGGCAGCTTCGGAGCCATCCAGGTCGGCATGCTGCGCGAGCTCGTGGCGCACGGCGTGGTGCCGGACCTGGTCATCGGGGCTTCGGTCGGCGCGCTGAACGGCATTCATTTCTGCTGCGATCCCACACCCGCCGGCGTGGCGCGCCTGGAGGCGGTCTGGTGCGGGCTGCGGCGCAGCGACGTGTTCCCCCTGTCGCCGCGGCAGCTGCTCGGCCTGTTCAGGGGCGCGGCGTCGCTGGTCGACCCGAGCGGCCTGCGCGGCCTCATCGCACGCCACCTCCCGAGTCCGCTGCTGGAGGACACGGCGATCCCGATGCACGTCGCCGCAACCGACCTGCTCACGGGAGCCTCGGTGCTGCTCTCGTCCGGTCCCGCCGCCGACGCCGTTCTCGCGAGCTGTGCCATCCCGGGCGCGTTTCCGCCGGTGCGCATCGGCGGCCGATACCTGATCGACGGTGCCGTCGCCAGCAACACGCCGGTGATGGCGGCGCCGGCGCTGGGATGCACGCGCCTGGTGGTCCTGCCCACCGGATTCGCCTGTGCGCTGAGCACGCCACCCACGGGAGCACTCGCGAGCGCCTTCCATGCGCTGAACCTGCTGGTCGCCCGGCAGCTGGTACGCGACCTGGAGCAGCTGGCCGGCGAAATCGAGGTGGCGACGGTGCCGCCTCTTTGCCCCCTGGCGGTATCGCCCTACGACTTCTCGCGCGCGCACGAGCTGATCGAACGCGCCGCGCAGGGCACGCGGCGCTGGCTGGAGAGCGGCGGGCTGGCGCAGCAGCGCATTCCGGGCGCGCTGCGTCCGCACGTGGACGAGTCGCCGGTTGCCGGCGGCTGCGACGCTCCGGCGCAACCGGCCGTCCTGAACTCCTGAAATCAACCGCTGGGGGTCACCCCCGATTGCGGGTCACGCTGGCAAGGCAGGCCGTGGCGGGACGCGCAGCGCCCGCATCAGCGCCGCGGCAGCGGCGCCGGCACCGTAGGCGCCCACCCTGCCGTGAGCGGCATGGGTTCGGTCGGCGCCCAATCGGGGGGCAGCGGCATCGGCTCGGTGGGCTCATAGCCGCGCCTGTGCGCGTCGAACTGCGGCTGGCCCTCGGCCAACGGATGGCGGTGCTCGTCGTGCTTGGCGGACATCTGGGGCTCTCCTGCGATCGAGCGCAAAGATTAGGAGCCCGGTTTTGCGGATGAGTAGGGGATTGACTGAAGGGGCGCAGGGAGATACCCCATCCTCCTCGGGCCGATCAGCCAATCCTCAGCCCGTTGCCAGCCCGAACCGCTGCGCGACCACCTCGGTCGGCGCGGAGCCTTCCAGGGTGACCAGCTCGCCCGTGACCGCGTGCTTGCCCACGGCGGTCGGCACGCTGGCGAACCCGAAGCTGTCCATCAGCCGGGTGTTGCGCTGGATGGCCGCTTTCAGCTCGTCGGTGACGCCGCTGGCCGTGATGCCGCCTTGCTGCGACCGCAGCGAAGCCTCGTGCCGGTCCATCGCTTCCACCGGGTCGGCGGCGGCCAGGAGGGTCGCGCCCTGCGGCGCGCTCTTGTCGTTGAGCAGCGCCACCGGGATCCAGACGAAGCGGGCGCGCGCCCTGAGCGGCTGCACGGCTTCCCACAGCGCGGCGCAGTGCGGGCACTGCGGATCGAAGAAGACGTAGACCACCCGCGCCGCCATGGCCGATCCCAGGCTGAAGCCCCTGGCCTGCTGGTCGATGGCCTCGACCGAAACCGGAACCGACGCGGCCCGGGAGTCGCCCTGGCTGGACGATTCACGGCCGCAACCCAGCAGGGCCAGCGCCGCCAAGCTGGAGCCGGCCAGCAGCGCGCGCCGGCGCGGGACGTTGACGTTCATGCGGCGAGTATGCATCGCGCCCGAAGCTGAGTGCCGCCCCGGCACTGTCGCTCACGCACGCAGGGCACGCGCATCGACGCGTGCGGGGGCAGCCGAGCAGCACCGGGCCGGGCTTGTCGAAGCCGGCTGCGGAGCACCCACTGGCACTGGCCCCCATGGGAGCCCTCGCGGACCGGGCCCTACTTCTTCCGGCGCAGGTTCGGCAGCCGCTGGCGCTCGGGGAACGAGCCGACCGAGGGCGGCGCGAAGGACAGGGTGCTCGACTCGGGGCCGTGATACAGCTCGGGGCGGCTGCCACGCTCGGCCAGCAGCGCCCGCGTCATGCCGATCGCTCCCAGCAACAGGCCTGCAACCACCGCCACGCCGGACAGCAGCAGGGCATCGTCATGGAACGGCTGCCGCGAGGCGGCCATGGCCGCAACGGTCAGGGCTCCTGCGGCTATGCCCAGCAGGCACAAGGCCATGCCGAGGCGCACGAGCACGGAACGGGTACTTCGGGGATCCATTTGCTGCCGAGTCTAGTGCAGCGGAGGCGACCCCGCCGGAAAGAGGCCCGGGCGGCGGCGCCGACCCCGGGTTTATCCCGTGCCGCCGGGCGAAATCGGTCGCGGATACGCGACGTCGCACCGGCTCGCCATCAGCGCGCCCCGGCCGCCGGTGCGGCGGACGACCGGGCGCCGCGCCACAGCCGCCAGGCGCACACCGCGACGGCGGCGGCCAGCACGGCGAAGCCGGCGCGCTCGCTGGCGAACAGCGCCGACACCGCGCTGAACAGCAGGGGGCCCAGCACCACGCCGAAGAAAGTGATGGCCAGCGAGCCACCGGTGGCCGTGCCGGCCATGCCGGCGGGGGCGCGGCGCGCCACTTCGGCCAGGTAGACGCCGTTCCAGCCGGTGGCCGAGGCACCGAACGCCGCCAGCAGCGCCAGCACCAGGGTCCGGGGCACGCCCACCTGCAGCGCGGCCGTCGCCGCCGCGCACACGCCCATCAGCGCAGCCAGCGCGGCCAGCATGCGGCCGGTACCCAGCCAGCGATCGGCGACGTAGCCCCACAGCACCCGGCCCACCACGCCGCCGGCCTGCGCCACCGACAGGGCCGCGCCGGCGGCCACCAGGCTGTATCCCAGTTGCGTGTGCAGGTAGGTGACCAGGAACGCCGCCAGGCACATCTGCATGGCCGAGAACACGAACGAGTAGGCCGCCAGCGGCGCCAGTTGCGGATGGCCGAGCACCAGCCCGATCGGCCGCAGGAAGCTCGCCGGGCTCACCGCCCGCGTCGGGTCCCGGTCGGCATCGAGCTCGGCACGCGGCGGCTGCGCCAGCAGCGCGCACAGCACGCAGCCGGCCGCCACGCTCCACAGCGCCAGCCCGACGCCTCCGGCCAGCACCAGCGGCGGCACGATCGCCCCGGCCATCACCCCGCCCAGGGGCACGCCGGTCTGCTTGATCGAGAACACCAGCGCGGCCCTGTGGGCGGGCGTGGATTTCGCCAGCAGGTGCGAGCTGGCCGGTGTGATCGGACCGTAGCCCAGGCCCACCAGCAGCGCGCCGGCAACGATGCCGGCGAGGGAAGGCGCCAGCGCGGTGACCGCCATCCCGGCGGCGCACGCCAGCAGGCCCCATTGGCTGATGCGAAGCGCGCCGTAGCGCAGCACCAGCGGCCCCGCGACCGAACTGGCCACGGTGGCACCGATGTACACCAGGCCGATGTACGCGCCGACCAGCGAGGCCGGCACCTGCAGGCCCTGTGCCACCGCAGGCGCCATCGCCGGCACCGTGATCACGGTCATGGAGACCAGCGCCTGGATGGCCAGCGTGACCGCCAGCACGCCCCAGGGGCCGGACAGCGTCAGCCGCATCGCCATCGGTCCGGAAGCGATCGCGCCGCCACTCAGCGGGCCAGGTCGCGCATCTCGGCGATCAGGTCGGCCTTGCCTTCGAAACCGATGCCGGGCAGCGGCGGCAGCTCGACGTAGCCGTCGCGCACCGCGACGCCGTCCGGGAATCCGCCGTAGGGCTGGAACAGGTCGGGGTAGCTCTCGTTGCCACCCAGCCCCAGGCCGGCCGCGATGGCCAGCGACATCTGGTGGCCGCCGTGCGGGATGCAGCGGCTGGCCGACCAGCCGTAGTCGTCCAGCATGCGCAGCGTGCGCAGGTACTCCACCAGCCCGTAGCTGAGGGCGCAATCGAACTGCAGCCAGTCGCGGTCGCGGCGCATGCCACCGTGCCGGATCAGGTTGCGCGCGTCCTGCATGGAGAACAGGTTCTCGCCGGTGGCCATCGGCCCCGGGTAGACCTCGCCCAGCTTCGCCTGCAGCTCGTAGTCGAGCGGATCGCCGGCCTCCTCGTACCAGAACAGCGGGTACTGCGACAGCGCGCGGCCGTAGTCGATCGCCGTCGCCAGGTCGAACCGCCCGTTGGCGTCCACCGCCAGCTGCTGGCCGGGGCCCAGGATCTTCAGCACCGACTCGATGCGCCGGCAGTCCTCGGCCAGCGGCGCGCCGCCGATCTTCATCTTCACCACCGAATAGCCGCGCTCCAGGTAGCCGGCCATCTCGCGCTGCAGCCCCCCGATGTCCTTGCCGGGGTAGTAGTAGCCACCGGCGGCATAGACGAACACGCGCGGGTTCGGGGTGCCGGTGCCATAGCGCTCGGCCAGCAGCTGGAACAGCGGCTGGCCGGCGATCTTGGCCACCGCATCCCAGATCGCCATGTCGATGGTGCCCACCGCCACCGAGCGCTCGCCGTGCCCGCCCGGCTTCTCGTTGAGCATCATCCGGGCCCAGCACTTGTGCGGGTCGAGGTTGTCGCCGCGCTCGTCCAGCAGCGTGGCGGGGTCGGCCTCCAGCAGGCGCGGCGCGAAGCGCTCGCGGATCAGGCCGCCCTGGCCGTAGCGGCCGTTGGAGTTGAAGCCGTAGCCAATCACCGGCCGGCCGTCGCGCAGGACGTCGGTGACCACGGCCACCAGGCTCAGGGTCATCTTCGAGAAATCGATGAAGGCGTTGCGGATGTCGGACCGGATCGGCCGCGTGGATTCGAGGATGTCGACGATCTTCATGGCAACCCCGAGTGTGGCGCAAACCGCGCGGGCCCCGCCGCGGAGAAATGCGTAGCCAGGTGCTCCACGAAGGCACGTACGCGCGCCGACTGCTGGTGCCGCTCGGGCCAGACCGCATGGATGTCGGCCGGCGGCGACTGCCAGCCCTCCAGCACCTGGCGCAGCCTTCCGCTGCGCAGGTAGCGGGCCACGTCCCACTCGGCGCGCAACACGATCCCGTGCCCGGCCAGCGCCCAGTTCACCGCGATCTCGCCATCGTTGGTGCTCAGCGGGCCGCGCACCTTGACCGTCTCCTGCCGCTTGCCGGCGCGCAGCCGCCAGACGCCGTAGGCTTCGTCGCCCTGGCGGATGCCGATGATGCTGTGCTGCGCCAGCTCCGCGGGCTGGCGCGGCACGCCGCGGCGCGCCAGGTAGCCCGGCGAGGCGCACAGCAGGCGCCGGTTGGGCGCCAGCCGGCGGGCGAGCACCCGCGCATCGGGCGGTTCGCCGAAGCGCACGCACACGTCGAAGGCGTCCTCGGCCAGCGGCGGCGGATTCACCGACAACTGCAGCTGCGCCTCGACGCCGGGGTAGCGCTGCGCGAAGCTGGCGATCAGCGGCGCCACGTGGCTGCGGCCGAAGCCGAGGGTGGCGTTCACCCGCAGCAGCCCCTTGGGCTCGGCCCGCATGCCGCGCACCTCGCCTTCGGCGGCTTCGATCTCGGCCAGGATGCGGCGGGCGTGCTGCAGCCAGGCCTCGCCCTCGACCGTCAGCGCGATGCGGCGCGTGGTCCGGTGCAGCAGCGGCGCGCCCAGCCGCGCCTCCAGCTGCGCCAGCCGCTTGCTCACCGCCGGCGTGCTCACCTGCAGTTCGCGCGCAGCCGCCGACAGGCTGCCGCTGCGCACCAGCAGCTGGAAGAACTGCATGTCGGAAGACGTGCTGGAGGTTCCGGCCATTGTTGAATCCCCGGTTAACAATGGATTGAATTCTGCCCGGTTCGGCCCACCGCCGCCGCCCCTACATTGCGCCTCGAAGGAGCACTTTTTCAGGCATGAGCAAGACCTACAGGATCGCCTGCATCCCGGGCGACGGGATCGGCAAGGAAGTGGTGCCCGCGGGGCAGCGGGTGCTGCAGGCGCTGGCCGCCGGCCAGGATGCGTTCCGCTTCGAGTTCAGCAGCTTCGGCTGGGGCGGCGACTGGTACCGCGCGCACGGCGAGATGATGCCGGCCGACGGGCTGGACGCCCTGCGCGGCATGGACGCCATCCTGTTCGGCTCGGCCGGCGACCCCGACATCCCCGACCACGTCACGCTCTGGGGCCTGCGCCTGAAGATCTGCCAGGGCTTCGACCAGTACGCCAACGTGCGGCCCACGCGCATCCTGCCGGGCATCGACGCGCCGCTCAAGCGCTGCACCCCCGCGGACCTGGACTGGGTGATCGTGCGCGAGAACTCCGAGGGCGAGTACGCCGGCGTCGGCGGCCGCGCCCACCAGGGCCATCCGATCGAGGTGGCCACCGACGTCAGCATGATGACCCGCGCCGGCGTCGAGCGGATCATGCGCTTCGCCTTCCGGCTGGCGCAGTCACGCCCGCGCAAGCGGCTGACGGTGGTGACCAAGTCCAACGCCCAGCGCCACGCGATGGTGATGTGGGACGAGATCGCGCTGCAGGTCGGCCGCGAGTTCCCCGAGGTGACGTGGGACAAGGAGCTGGTCGACGCCTGCACCGCGCGCATGGTCAACCGGCCGGCCTCGCTGGACACGCTGGTGGCGACCAACCTGCACGCCGACATCCTGAGCGACCTGGCCGCGGCGCTGGCCGGCAGCCTGGGCATCGCGCCCACCGGCAACATCGACCCGGAGCGGCGCTACCCCAGCATGTTCGAGCCGATCCACGGTTCCGCCTTCGACATCATGGGCCAGGGCCTGGCCAACCCGGTGGGCACCTTCTGGAGCGGCGTGATGCTGCTGGAACACCTGGGCGAGCGCGAGGCCGCCGCGCGCCTGATGCGGGCCATCGAGGCCGTCACGGCCGATGCGCGCCTGCACACCCGCGACCTGGGCGGCACGGCCCGCACCGACGAGGTGACGGCCGCGGTCTGCCGCCGGCTGGCGGCCTGAGCGCGCGACCCGAGAACATTCCCACGACGACCTGAAGGAGACAAAGCCATGAACCGTCTGATTGCCGCGCTGCTGCTGGGACTGGCGGCGCCCCTCGTTTCGGCCCAGGGCCTGCCCTGCCCCGACCGCAACCTGCAGTACTGGCAGGCCTTCCCGCCGGGCGGCGAGTCGGACCTCTCGGCGCGCCACCAGCAGGCGGTGCTGAAGAAGAAGTGCCCGGCCATCGAGACCATCGTCCAGTACAAGGCCGGCGCCGGCGGCGCGCTGATGTGGACGCAGATGAACCAGTTGCCCGCCGACGGTGCCAACGTGGTGGGCGTGAACCTGCCGCACATCGTCTTCCAGCCGCTGGAAGGCCAGGTGCAGTACAAGACGCAGGACGTCACGCCGGTCTTCTGGTTCCACTACACGCCCGACATCCTGGTGGTCCACGAGAAGAGCCCGATCAGGACCTTCGAGGACTTCCTCAAGGCCGCCAAGGCCGAGCCGGGCAAGCTGAGCCTGGGCGGCTCCGGCTCCAACTCCGCCAACCACGCCGCGCACGAGCGCATGAACGCCGCCTTCGGCGTCAAGACCATCTACGTGCCGTTCAAGGGCACCGGCGACATGTCGACCTCGGTGCTGGGCGGCCAGGTGGATGGCGCGATGACCTACGTGCCCTTCGCCATCGCCAACAAGGGCCGCGTGCGCCCGCTGGCCGTGGCCATGGACAAGCGCCACCCCCTGATGCCGGACGTGCCCACATTCAAGGAGCTGGGCGTGGACTGGGTCGACGGGGCCTGGCGCGGCATCGGCGTGCCCAAGTCCACCCCGCCGGAGCAGCGCAAGCGCATCTCCGACCTCTGGCGCGCGCTGAACAGCGACCCCGAGATGAAGGAGCTGGCGGCCAGGAGCGGCTTCGAGCTGGTCAACGTGGGCGTGGAAGAGATGGGCCCCTTCATGCAGGAGAAGGTCAAGCTGTACACCGAAGGCGCGGGCCGGCTGGGACTGGGAAAGAAATAGCCGCCGGCGCGGCGCGCGCCAGGCCCGCAGCCATCGGGGCCAGGCGCGCGACCGGCGGGCAGGAGTTGCCCGCTTCATGGTATTCCCGGGGCCGGCGCGCAGACCGCGCCGCCTAACATAGGTTGGTACAAAAGCAACTGATGGGGTGACCCGCCGCATTCCGCGGCGCGCCCGCCAACCGGAGACACCACCATGAAGCACCGCACCACCTTGCGGGTCCTCGCCGGCCTGCTCACCGCCGCCTTCGCCGCCACGCCGTCGCTGGCCGAAGAGATCACGCTCAAGGCCTCGCACCAGTTCCCTGGCGGCAAGGGCGACGTGCGCGACGAGATGGTGCAGATGATCGCGCGCGAAGTGGCCAAGGCGAACGTCGGGCTGGAGATCAAGGTGTTCCCCGGCTCCAGCCTGGTCAAGGCCAAGGAGCAATGGAAGGCCATGCAGTCGGGACAGATCGACATGACGTCGTTCCCGCTCGACTACGCCTCCGGCTACCACCCGCAGTTCGGCGCCACCCTGATGCCGGGGCTGGTGAAGAGCCATGCGCACGCCCGGCGAATCAACGATTCGCCCTTCATGCAGGACATCAAGTCCATCATCGAAAAGGACGGGGTCAAGGTGCTGGCCGACGCCTGGCTGGCCGGCGCCTTCGGCGGCAAGGACAAGTGCATCCGCAAGCCCGATGACGCCGCCGGCATGAAGGTGCGTTCGGCCGGCGCCACCTTCTCGCAGATGTGGGCCGGGGCCGGCGCCTCGATCGTGTCCATCCCCTCCAACGAGGTCTACAACGCCCTGCAGCAGGGCGTGGCCCAGGGCACCGACACCTCCTCGGGCAGCTTCGTCTCGTTCCGCCTGTACGAGCAGCTCAAGTGCCTGACGGCACCGGGCGACAACGCCCTGTGGTTCATGTACGAGCCGGTGCTGATCTCCAAGCGCAGCTGGGACAAGCTCGACGACAGGCAGAAGGCCGCGCTGACCGCCGCCTCGAAGAAGGCCGAGGCCTATTTCGAAGCCGAATCCAAGAAGCTCGACGACAAGATGGTCGACACCTTCAGGAAGAACAAGGTGGAGGTGGTCACGCTCACCGACGCCGAGGCCGACGCCTGGCGCGCCGTCGCGCAGAAGACCTCGTACAAGGAATTCGCCGACAAGGTGCCGGGCGGCAAGGAGCTGATCGAGAAGGCGCTGAGTGTCAAGTAGCGCGCTGCCGCTGCGGGCCCGGCCGCTGCCGCTGCCGGCCTGGGTGGCGGCGGTCCGGTCCGTCTCGCTCGCCTTCGGTGTCTTCTCCGCCGGCCTGATCCTGCTGGCGGTCGGCATCGTCTGCCACATGGTGTTCGTGCGCGCCGTGCTCGGCGAGTCCTCGATCTGGCAGACCGAGTTCGTCACCTTCTCGCTGATCGCCGCCACCTTCCTGGGCGCCCCCTACATCCTGCTCACCCGCGGCCACGTCGCCGTCGACGTGGTGCCGCTGATGGTGGGCGTGCCGGCCCGGCGCGCCCTGCACCTGGCCGGTTCGGTGGCGGCGGTGGCGTTCTGCGCGCTGTTCCTGTATGCCGCCATCCCCTGGTGGTACGAAGCCTGGGAGAGCGGGGCCACGACCCCCAGCATCTGGCGGGCGCGGCTGTGGATCCCCTACCTGTCGGTGCCGGTCGGGCTGGCGCTGCTGTGCCTGCAGTACGCCGCCGAAGTGTTCCTCGTCCTCACCGGCCGCGAGCTGCCCTTCGGGCTGGCCGCCGAGGACCGTCTCTAGCCGTTCTTTCCTGTCGAGGAGGTATTCCATGGGCCCGATGGCGATCGGTTTGCTGGTCTTCGTCGCCACCTGCGCGCTGCTGGCCACCGGCCTGCCGATCGCCTTCGGCCTGGGCGCCGTGGCGCTGGCCTTCATGATCGCCTTCGACGGCTGGAGCAGCATCCATTTCCTGCCGGAGACCGTGTTCGCCGGGCTGGAGGACTTCACGCTGGTGTCGCTGCCCATGTTCATCATCATGGGCGCGGCGGTGGCGTCCTCGCGCGCCGGCTCCGACCTGTACGAGGCACTCGCGCGCTGGCTGCACCGGGTGCCGGGCTCGCTGGTGATCTCCAACATCGGCGCCTGCGCCCTGTTCGCCGCGCTGAGCGGCTCCTCGCCGGCGACCTGCGCCGCCATCGGCAAGATGGGCATCCCCGAGATGCGCCGCCGCGGCTACGACGCCGACCTGGCCACCGGCGCCATCGCGGCCGGCGGCACGCTGGGCATCCTGATCCCGCCCAGCATCACCATGATCCTGTATGGCATCGCCTCCGAGACCTCGATCGGCCGGCTGTTCATCGCCGGCGTCCTGCCGGGGCTGCTGCTCACCGGCCTGTTCATGGCCTGGGCCCTGTTCCTCAGCTGGAAGCGCGGCACCCGCCTGGTGGACGCCGACCGCGTGTATTCGATGCGGCAGAAGCTGGAACTGATGCCGCGGCTGCTGCCCTTCCTGGCGGTCATCGTCGGCGTGGTCTATGCCCTGTACGGGGGCATCGCCACGCCGTCGGAGGCCGCCGGCGTGGGCGCCGCGCTGTGCCTGGTGATGGTGGTGATGATCTACCGCGTCTGGCGGCCGGCCGACCTGTGGGTGATCCTGCGCGACGGCATGCGCGAGTCCGGCATGCTGATGCTGATCATCGGCACCTCCATCCTGTTCGGCTACATGATGTCCTCGCTGCAGGTCACCCAGTCGATCGCCCAGAGCATCGCCGACATGGAGGTCAACCGCTGGCTGATCTTCGCCGCCATCAACCTGCTGCTGCTGGTGGCGGGCTGCTTCCTGCCGCCGGCGGCGATCATCCTGATGACCACGCCGATCCTGATGCCGGTGATCACCGCCGCCGGCTTCGACCCGATCTGGTTCGGCGTGGTGCTGACCATCAACATGGAGCTCGGCCTGATCACCCCGCCGGTCGGGCTGAACCTGTTCGTCATCAACGGCATCACGCCGGACGTGAAGCTGCCCACCATCCTCAAGGGCGCGCTGCCCTTCATGGCCTGCATGGTGCTGGCGATCGTGATCCTCTGCGTGTTCCCCGAGCTGGCCACCTGGCTGCCGTCGAAAGTGATGGGCTAGCGGAGCCGGGGCGGCAGCCGATGCCGTCCGTGCGGCAGTCGCGCCTGCTGCGACGGCGTCACCTTTCGCTGCGTCGGCCTGTCTAACAGGCATCCCAAACGAACGAAAGCGAGTCCGCCATGAACAAGTCCCTCATCGCCGTCCTGCTGCTGGCTTCCACTGCGGCCTTCGCCAACGAGGCGGCCGACGAGCTGGCCAACCGCACGCCCTTCGACGGCGAGCGCGCGCGCGCCGATGTCCAGGCGGAGATCGTGGATGCGCGCGCCACCGGCACGCTGAACGTGGACCTGTACGTCGCCAACCGGAACAGCCAGCCGGTGCAGAGCCGTCGCAGCCGCAGCGACGTTCGGGCCGAAGCCGTCAAGGCCAGCCACAACCACGTCGTGCAGGAGTTCATCTGACGCAGGCCGGCCCCCGGGCACCGGCCTCCCCCGACAATACGGGGCCATGGACATCCTCGACGATCCGCGGCGCGACCGCGAGGCCGGCAGCCGGCGTGGCACCCGGGACACCACCCGCATCGACGACACCCGCATCGAGGCGGTGCGGCCGCTGATCACGCCCGCGCTGCTGCAGGAGAGGCTGCCGGTGTCGGACGCCACGCTGGCGCTGGTGGAGCGCAGCCGCAAGCGCATCGCCGACGTGCTGCACGGCCGCGACGACCGGCTGCTGGCGCTCGTCGGCCCCTGCTCCATCCACGACCACGCGCAGGCGATCGAGTATGCGCAGCGGCTGAAGGCGCTGGCCGATGAACTCGAAGGCGAGCTGCTGGTCGTGATGCGCGTGTACTTCGAGAAGCCGCGCACCACGGTCGGCTGGAAGGGCTACATCAACGACCCGCACCTGGACGGCAGCTTCGACATCAACGAGGGGCTGGAGCGCGCCCGCCGGCTGCTGCTGGAGATCATCGAGCTGGGCCTGCCGGCCGGCACCGAATTCCTGGACCTGCTGTCGCCGCAGTACATCGCCGAGCTGATCGCCTGGGGCGCGATCGGCGCTCGCACCACGGAAAGCCCGAGCCACCGGCAACTGGCCTCCGGCCTGTCGTGCCCGATCGGCTTCAAGAACGGCACCGACGGCGGCGTGAAGGTCGCGGCCGACGCCATCGTCGCCGCGCGCGCGCCGCACGCCTTCATGGGCATGACCAAGATGGGCGTGGCGGCCGTGTTCGAGACGCGCGGCAACGCCGACTGCCACGTCATCCTGCGCGGCGGCAAAGGCCCCAACTACTCGGCCGCCGATGTCGATGCGGCCTGCGAGGTGCTGCGCGCCGCGGGCCTGGCCGAAACGGTGATGATCGACTGCTCCCACGCCAACAGCAGCAAGCAGCACCGGCGGCAGGTCGAGGTGGCGGCCGACATCGGCCGCCGCGTCGCCGCCGGCTCGCGACGGATCAGCGGCGTGATGATCGAGAGCCACCTGGAGGAAGGCCGGCAGGACCTGAAGCCGGGCGTGCCGCTCAAGCGCGGCGTGTCCATCACCGATGCGTGCCTGGGCTGGGAGCAGACCGAGGCCGCGCTCCGGCAGCTGGCCGGCGACGTGCGCACGCGCCGCGCCAAGGCCGGCTAGCAGCCTCTGCTGCGGAGGCGGTGCCTGCCCATCCGCCCGCTGGCCTCCTGCTCATCGGGCCGCACACACAGTTTCGAAATACACGCTTTGCGAGCTCGGCGCGCGGAGCACCATGGGTGCAGGAGTCTCCCCATGAAACCGACACCTGTGCCTTCCCCGGGCAAACACGCATACGCCCAACCTGCCGCCCGCCAGGGTCGAGGGTCATCATGAACGCGACCGAGCTGCGGGCCGTGCACAAGCTCACCAAGGCCGATGTGCTGCAGTCGTCCATCGACCGCCGGCTGTTCCGCGTGACGGGCATCGAGCGGGCATCGGATGAGGCCGACGCGCGCTGCAAGGTGTTCCTGCGCTCACTCGACGAGACCGTGACCATGATGATGGTCAGGGCGGGCCGGGAGCTGATCCGGACGGTGCCCAGGGCGCAACTGCTGCCGACCGCTGGCATCGCCTTGGTCACGCAGGTCTAGTCGGATGAAGGCGGCAGCGGGGATTGGCTTCGTCCTCCTGCCAGTGCGTAATCTTGATCAGCAGCCGGGCAGCCTCTCGCGCGCATCGACGGCGTCGCGCCACGGCTCCCCGGCCTCGGCCGGGAAGTCGGCTTCCCCTGCAGGGGTGTTCGGGAGGACGAACTCGGCGTCGGCCGGCGGTACGCCGCTCAGGTCCATGGCCCGGGCTGCCGCAACCAGCGCGCCGCACCCAGGCCCGCCATGCGCCCGGTGGCCAGGCAGGCGGTGAGCAGGTAACCGCCGGTGGGTGCCTCCCAGTCCAGCATCTCGCCGGCGCAGAACACGCCGGGCCACTCGCGCAGCATCGCGTTGGCGTCCAGCGCCTCCAGGCGCACGCCGCCGGCCGTGCTGATCGCCTCTTCCACCGGCCGCGGGCGCGCCAGCGTGATCGGCAGCGCCTTGAGGGCGGCGGCGAGGTCGGCTGGATCCGCCAGTCGTTCCGCTGGCAGCACCTCGTGCAGGAGCGCCGACTTCGCACCGGAAATGCCGAGCCGGCTCTTCAGGTGGGTGGACAGGCTGCGCGGTCCGCGCGGGCGGGTGACCTCGGGCAGCACCTGCGCCGCACTGTGCTGCGGCAGCAGGTCGACCAGCCAGGTCGCCTGCCCATGGGCGGCGATCTCGTCGCGCAGCCGCGCGGAGAACGCATACACCAGGCTGCCCTCGATGCCGCTGTCCGTCAGGACGAACTCGCCCTGCACCTCCTCCTGCAGCGGCTGCGTGGGCATGCGCGCGGCCACCGGCTTGACCGGCTGGCCGGCGAAGCGCTGGCGCAGGACATCGCTCCAGCCGACCGCCCCGGGCCGCATCGGCACCACGTCGAAGCCGCAGTTGGCGGGCTGCAGCGGCGCGAGGTCCACGCCGCGGGCAGCCAGCAGCGCAACCCAGGCGCCGTCGGAGCCCAGGCGCGGCCAGCTGGCGCCGCCCAGCGCCAGCACCGTGGCGTCGGCCGCATGGGTGATCCGCCCGGCCGGCGTCGCGAAGGCCAGTGCGCCGGTCGCCTCGTCGCAGCCCGTCCAGCGATGCCGGGTGTGCAGCCGCACGCCCGCCGCACGCAGCCGGTGCAGCCAGGCGCGCAGCAGCGGCGCGGCCTTCAGGTCGGTCGGGAACACGCGTCCGGAGGTGCCGACGAAGGTGTCTATGCCCAGGCCGGCGGCCCAGCGCCGGACGGCATCGCCGCCGAAGCCGCGAAGCGCCTCGCGCAGATCGCTGCGGCGGGCGCCATAGCGCGCGAGGAAGGGCCCGGCCGCTTCGGAATGGGTCAGGTTCAGCCCGCCGCGGCCGGCCAGCAGGAACTTGCGGCCGACCGAGGGCATGGCGTCGAACAGGTCGACTGCGATGCCCTGTTCGGCCAGCATCTCGGCGGCCATCAGGCCGGCCGGGCCACCGCCGACGACAGCGGCGCGCAATGGAGGAAGGGTCACCTGCCGATTGTCCGCCCGGAGAGCGCCACGCCCGGCCGGCGGAGGCCTTCAGAACGTGATCTGCACTGACGCCGCGCTGCGCTGCGCTTCACCGTGGTAGACGGCTTCGACGTTGTTGCCGTCCGGGTCCAGCACGAACGCCGCGTAGTAGCCCGGGTGGTACCGGCGCTCGCCGGGCGCGCCGTTGTCCCGGCCGCCGTGGGCCAGCGCCGCGCGGTAGAACGCGTCCACCATCGCCCGGTCCTTCGCCTGGAAGGCCAGGTGGTGGCGACCGGTCAGAACGCCCTGCGCCTCCGGGCTGTCGGGCGTCGAGACGAACAGTTCGTCGGCCCAGAAATGGGTGTCGGCACTGCCGGCGATGGGAATGCCAAGCACCTCGAAGACCGCCGAGTAGAAGCTGCGTGCGGCCGCAAGGTCGCGCACGACCAGCTGGACATGGTCGATCAGCCGTCCCCGGTGCAGTTCCTGCGTTGCCATGGGTGCTCCTTCACGAAGTGCAGGCGGCCGGCGGCACCCGCCGGGAGAAAGATCCCTTTCTAGCAGCTTGCGCACCGGGTGTGGTGTGATGCAGGCTCGCACCGTTCCCGCCTCAGCCGCGCCGGGACGCCTCGGGGTGAACATGACACTGGCAACCCGCTTTCCCTGCGATGACGCGCCGCGCACGGCCTGCGAGCCGGACGCGCGCGCGCTCAGCCCCGCGCGCAAGCGCTGGGTGCTGGCAGCCTGCATCCTCGGATCCAGCCTGGCGTTCATCGACGGCACCGTGGTCAACGTTGCGCTGCCGGCGATCCAGCGCGAACTCGGCGCGTCGGTCTACCAGGCGCAGTGGGTGGTGGAGTCCTACGCCTTGCTGCTGGCCGCCTTGCTGCTGGTGGGCGGCGCGCTCGGCGACCGGCTCGGCCGCCGGCGCATGTTCCTGCTGGGCGTCGCGCTATTCGCCGCGGCATCGCTCGCATGCGCCCTGTCACGCACCGTGCAGCAACTGATCTCCGCCCGCGCACTGCAGGGGGTGGGCGCGGCGTTGCTGGTGCCCGGCAGCCTGGCGCTGATCAGCGCCCATTTCCCGGAGGACGAACGCGGGCGCGCGTTCGGCACCTGGGCCGGATTCAGCGGCATCACCTCGGCGGTCGGGCCGCTGCTGGGCGGCTACCTGATCGACCGGCTGTCCTGGGCCTGGGCGTTCGCGGTCAACCTGCCGCTGGCCGCCCTGGTGGTCGCCATCACCTGGTTCAAGGTCGGCGAGAGCCGGCAAGCGGGTCCTGCCGTCCGGCTCGACCTCGCCGGCGCCGTGCTCGCCACCATCGGGCTGGGCGCCCTCGTGTTCTTCTTCATCGAGGCGCCCGCCCGCGGCTGGCGTGCCCCGGAAGTGCTGGTGGCCCTGGGCCTTGCAGGGGTCGCCCTGCCCTGCTTCCTGCTGGTCGAGCGCAGGCACCCGGCCCCCATGCTGCCGCTGGCGCTGCTGCGCAACCGCCCCTTCGCGGGCGCCAACCTGATCACGCTGCTGCTCTACGCGGGGCTCGGCGGCGGCCTGTTCTTCCTGCCCTTGAACCTGATCCAGGTGCAGGGCCTGTCGGCCACCGCCGCCGGCGCCGCCTTGCTGCCCTTCATCCTCATCATGTTCCTGCTGTCGCGCTGGGCCGGCGGGCTGGTGGACCGCCACGGCGCGCGCAAGCCGCTGATCGCCGGGCCGCTGATCGCGGCCGCGGGCTTCGGCCTGCTGGCGCTGTCGGGCACCTCCTCCAGCTACTGGACCGGCTTCCTGCCCGGGATCGCGGTGCTGGGTGTGGGGATGGGGATCGCGGTCGCGCCGCTGACCACCACGGTCATGAACTCGGTGGGCACGGACGCCGCCGGGACCGCATCCGGCGTCAACAACGCCGTCTCGCGGGTCGCCGGCGTGCTGGCCATCGCAGTGTTCGGTGCCTTGATGGCGACCCTGTTCGAGCCGCGCCTGCGCGCCGCGCTCGCGACCTTGCCGCAGGAGGTCGCCGACGCCGTCTGGAGCCAGCGTGACCGGCTCGCCGCGATCGAGGTGCCGCGGCAAGCGTCGGGGGAGGCCGCCCGGCAGGCGCGCGCGGCCGTCCAGGAGGCCTTCGTCGCGGGCCATCGCTGGATCATGGTGGTGAGCGCGGCCATGGCAGTGGCCGCAACGGCCGTGGCTGCGGCGTGGCTGGACAACCGCCGCCCGGCGTCCGCAGGCCGGGACCCGCAGGCGACTCGTTAGCCCCACTCTCCCGTCAGGCGGCCGTGCCCACCCGCTGCTGCCAGTACGCCGTCAGCGGCGTGAGCGCTTTGCCCGGCCGGCGCTCGTTGAGCACGTGGTTGGCCAGCCGGCGGTTGCCGGCGCGCACGGCGGCATCCAGCAGCGTCAGGCTGATGATGTCGCGCTGCGCGTGGCTGCCGCCGAATCCGTGCGCGCGGTCGCGCACCGCCAGCAGGCCCTCGGCCGCGCTGCCCCATTCGCCGTGCGCGTAGGCCAGGAACGCGCGCGCCAGGGGCAGGCCGACATCGGACGCCATCCGCCGGTTGCTCGCGCCGGCGCTGGCGCCGCTCGCCATCGCGGCCATCAACGCCTCGCCTGCGCCGGCCAGGCCAGCCGTGTCGCCGGCCCCGATGCGGGCGATCAGCGCATGCACGTCGTTGAAGGCGTAGAAACCGGCGGCCGGCTCCTCCACTGGCCAGCAGCGGCTCAGCGCATCGAAGCGGCTGGCCACGTCCACGCCCAGAAGGCCGAGCCGCCAGAGCACGGCCGTTCCGTCGACGCGCTGCAGGGCCGTCTCGGTCGCGGACGCGAGCTGGGCGTCGTAGATGGCCAGGGCCGCCGCGGTGTCCATGGCTTCCATCCGGAACAGCGCGGCGTGGAACCAGTTGTGGAAGGCGAAGCCGTTGTCCACGGCCCAGTCCGGCTGGCGCAAGGCGAGCCAGCGGGCGCCATCATGGTGGCGCCCCTGCATCTCGAACACGTGCGTCACCGCATGCACCGCCCACGGATCGCGGCGGTTGATCTCCAGCGCGGCGCGGCCCGCATCCTCGGCTTCGTCGTACTGGCCGCTCTCCTCCAGCCCGAAGGCCTGCATGCCCAGCACGTAGCCGTACAGCGGCAGCTCGGGTGACCAGGACGGCAGCACCCGCTGGGGCCTGCGCTTGAGGTTCAACGCGTCGCCGCGGTAGAAGTCGAACAGGTGGGCGAACAGCAGTGCAGCGACGTCGCGCGGCCAGCCCACCAGGACGGCCTCCCAGGCACGGCAGGCCGCTTCCCAATCGCCGGCCGCGGCGAGCCGGGCCGCCGCGAGGTGGGCGCGCTCCCGCTCGTTGCCGCCGTCCTCCACACGCGCCAGGATCTCCTGTGCCTGCCGGGCCGGCTCGTGCTCGCCCAGCGTGAGCAGCAGCGCCGCCTTCAGTACCTGCGGATGAGCCCAGCCGGGGTCGGCCGCTGCCACCTGGTCGAGTGCGGCCAGCGGATCGCCGAAGTACGACAGCATGGATTCCAGCGCCGCCTCGAGCGCGTCGACCGCCCCCGCCGCGTCGGTGCTGCAGGCCAGCCCGCGGCCATCACTGCGGCCCAGCCGGGACGAGGTGCCGGTCTGTTCGATGAAGTAGCCCATGGTGATTCTCCTTGCGGTGGATGCTCGACGGTGGAGCCGAACCGGCGGCGCCTGCGCGGCTGCACGCAAACGTCGCTGCGGGTGAGGAGCCTGCAGTCTGGTGGGTGGTGGCCCGAATCGTTAAAGTCATTCGTGCAAGAAAGCGGACGGACATGCCACCCACGCGTCGCCCACTGATCACCGTTGCGCTGCTGGGTACGCCTTCGGCCTCGGCGGCGACGCTGTACGGCTTCTTCGACCTGCTGTCGGGCACGCGCCGCGACTGGCAGATGCTGCACGGCGGGGCCGACACCGAATCGCCCTTCCGGCCGCTGGTGGTCAGCCGCGACGGCCGGCCCTTTGCCGCCGGCAACGGCGTGCGCATCACCCCCGATGCCGCTTTCGGCGACTGCCCGCACCCCGACATCGCCTGCGTGACCGACCTGATGGTGCCGCCCGGCGAGGAGCTGGGCACCCTGTTCGAGCCGGAGGTCCAGTGGCTGCTCGGCGCGTGGCACGCCGGTGCGACGCTGTGCTCGTCCTGCTCGGGCGCCCTGCTGCTGGCCAGGACCGGCCTGCTGGATGGCGAGGAAGCGACCTCGCACTGGGCCTACTGCGACCTGCTCGCGAGGCGCTATCCGGGCACGCGCTGGAATGCCGAGCGCACCCTGGTGGTGGCGGGCAAGGACCAGCGCCTGATGATGGCCGGCAGCGGCGCCGCCTGGCACATGCTGGCCCTGGCGCTGATCGCCCGCTTCGCTTCGCCGGAAGAAGCGATGCAGGTCGCGCGCGTGAACCTGCTCGGGGGCACCGGCGAGGTCAGCGCCATCGCCTATTCGTCGCTGACGCGCGGGCGCCGGGCCGAGGATCCCATCGTCGCCCAGTGCCAGGTCTGGGCCGCCTCCAACTACCGGGTCGAGGCGCCCGTCAGCCACCTGGTGACCCTGTCGGGGCTGGCCGAGCGCACCTTCAAGCGGCGGTTCACGCAGGCCACCGGCATGAGCCCGCTCGAATACGTGCACACCTTGCGGCTGGAGGAAGCCAAGCAGCTGCTGGAATCGACCGGGCTGCCGGTGGAGGCGATCGCGCTGGAAGTGGGCTACCAGGACGCGAGCTTCTTCAACCGGCTGTTCCGCCGCAAGGTCGCGCTCACGCCCGCAGGCTACCGGCGGCGCTTCGGCACCCTGCGCAGCCAACTGCGGCAGGTGGCGGGCGGGTAGCGCCGCGGCGATACAAGCGCTCCCACGACGGGCCGCCTTTGCCATCCCGGCGAACCGTCCGATGCCATCCCGGCGAACGCCGGGAACCATCACCCGCGCGCCGGACACGCGCACGCGTGTGCGGCGCCGGGAGATGGATTGCGGCTCGAGGCCGCAATGACATCGGCCAGGGCCGCACCGACAGGCGCGCAGCAACAGAATGTTTAGGTTTTGCCCGCTGAGCCACGCTAAGATGCGCGCGCAGTTGCAGTACCCATCGATGTCCGTTGCCCTCGCAGGCCGCACCCCTGCCACCTTCGAGATCAAGAGCGCCAACCTTCCGCTGGTTGCCCTGCTGCTCAAGTCGGCCGACCTTTCCGCCCTGGCGGGCGAGTTGCGGGGCCGCTTCGGCGACATTCCCGACTTCTTCGACCACGACCCGCTGGTGATCGACCTGGCGCCGCTGCCGGGCGATGCCGCGGTGGACTTCGCTGCGCTGGTGCAACTGCTGCGCGGCTACCGCGTGCTGCCGGTGGCGGTGCGCGGCGGCAGCCCGGCGCAGCAGGCGGCCGCCCGCACGGCCGGGCTGGCGCAGGCCGAGGCGGAGCTGGCCCGGCCTGCGGCGGCGCGAGCCGGCGAGCCGCCAGCCGGCGTCGACGCCAACGCCGCAGGCGCCCGCACCGGCATCGCGCCGGCTCCTCCCGAAACCGTCGCGGAGCCTTCCCCCGCTGCGGTGGGCGCACTCGTCGTCGACAAGCCCCTGCGCTCCGGCCAGCAGGTCTATGCCCGCGGTCGCGACCTGGTGGTGATGTCGATGGTGAACCCCGGCGCCGAGGTCATCGCCGACGGCAGCATCCACGTCTACGCACCGCTGCGCGGCAAGGCCATCGCCGGCGCGCGCGGCAACACCGGGGCGCGCATCGTCACCCTGTGCCTCGAACCCGAGCTGGTCTCCATTGCCGGCGTCTACCGCACCAGCGACGTGCCCCTGCCCCCCGAGCTGCTCGGCCAGCCCACCCAGGTGCGGCTGGAGGGAGGCACCGAAGGCCGGCTGGTGATGCAGGCACTCGATTTCACTCCCTCCTCAGTCCAGGAATCCCATGGCAAGAATCATCGTCGTCACCTCCGGTAAGGGCGGGGTCGGCAAGACCACCACCAGCGCCAGCTTCGCCTCCGGCCTGGCGCTGGCCGGCCACAAGACCGCCGTCATCGACTTCGACGTCGGCCTGCGCAACCTGGACCTGATCATGGGTTGCGAGCGCCGCGTGGTCTACGACTTCGTCAACGTCGTGCAGGGCGAGGCCACGCTGAACCAGGCGCTGATCAAGGACAAGAACTGCGACAACCTGTCGGTGCTGGCGGCCTCGCAGACGCGCGACAAGGAGGCCCTGACCCGGGAGGGCGTCGAGCGCGTGCTGCGCGAACTGGCCGGCATGGGCTTCGAATACATCGTGTGCGACTCGCCGGCCGGCATCGAGACCGGTGCGCTGATGGCCATGCACTTCGCCGACGACGCGCTGGTGGTGACCAATCCCGAGGTCTCGTCGGTGCGCGACTCGGATCGCATCCTGGGCATGCTGGCGTCGAAGACCCAGCGCGCCATCGAAGGCAAGGAGCCGGTCGAGGAACACCTGCTCATCACCCGCTACAACCCCAACCGGGTCGACCAGGGCCAGATGCTGTCGCTGGAGGACATCCAGGACATCCTTCGCATCCCGCTGATCGGGGTGATTCCCGAGAGCGAGACGGTGCTGCAGGCCAGCAACCAGGGCCTGCCGGCGGTGCACCTGAAGGGCAGCGACGTGAGCGAGGCCTACCGGGACGTGGTGGACCGCTTCCTCGGCAAGGACGTGCCCATGCGCTTCGTCGATGCGCAGAAGCAGGGCTTCCTCAAGCGCCTGTTCGGAGGCCGCTGAGCCATGGCGTCGTTGCTCTCCTTCCTGCTCGGCGAAAAGAAGAAGACCGCCTCGGTCGCCAAGGAGCGGCTGCAGATCATCCTGGCCCACGAGCGCTCCGGCCGCAGCGCCCGCGAGCCCGACTACCTGCCCGCGCTGCAGCGCGACCTGGTGGCGGTGATCGGCAAGTACATCAAGATCGACCCGCAAGACATCAAGGTCCAGCTCGAGCGCCAGGACAACCTGGAGGTGCTGGAGGTGAAGATCGAGCTGCCGGACGCGCGCTAGGCAGCCGCACGCGCCGGCCGGAACGGGCTAGAGTGCCGCATGGCCGGCGACCCGTTCGACCTGCAGCGCTTCGTGGCGGCACAGGATCCCGTCTGGGAGACCGTGCTCGCCGAGCTGCGCGCCGGCCGCAAGCAGACCCACTGGATGTGGTTCGTGTTTCCCCAGCTCGCCGGCCTGGGGCGCAGCAGCATGGCCCGGCACTACGGCTTGTCCGGCCTGGACGAGGCCAGGGCTTATCGGGCCCATCCCGTCCTCGGGCCCCGACTGCGGGAGGCCTGCGCGCTGCTGCTCGATGCGCCGGAGGGCAGGCAGGCCGGCGAGATCCTCGGCGGCATCGACGCGGTGAAGCTGCGGTCCTGCCTGACGCTGTTCGCACGGGCGGCGCCCGGCGACGAGGTCTTCGGGCGCTGCCTGCAGCGCTACTTCGGTGGTCAGGCGGACCCGCTGACGATCGCCGAGCTCGGTTGAGCCGGGTCGCCCGGATGAACGGGATGCCGGTTCACGCCCGCAGCCCGCAACGCGGCGCATCCATCCTGCGCCGGCCTCATCCGGCCTTGAAATGGCAGGCGACGTAGTGGTCGTTGCCGACCGCCTCCAGCTTCGGCGCGCTTTCCGAACAGGCCGGCCGCGCCACCGGGCAGCGGGTCCGGAAGGTGCATCCGGACGGCGGGTTGGCCGGACTGGGGATGTCCCCCTTGAGCACGATCTTGGCCGCCCGGGTTCCGGGCCTGACCTTCGGCACCGCCGACAGCAAGGCCTGGGTGTAGGGGTGGGACGGGTTGCCGTAGAGCCGCTCGACCGGGCCGATCTCGACGATGCGGCCCAGGTACATCACGGCGACGCGCTGGCTGATGTGCCTGACCACCGCCAGGTCGTGGGCGACGAACAGGTAGGAGATCCCGAGGTCCTGCTGCAGGTCGCCGAGCAGGTTGATGACTTGGGCCTGGATGGAGACGTCCAGCGCCGACACCGGCTCGTCGCACACGATCAGTTTCGGATTCAGCGCCAGCGCCCGCGCAATGCCCAGCCGCTGGCGCTGGCCGCCGGAGAATTCGCCCGGGTACTTGTTCATCGCAGCCCTGTCCAGCCCCACCCGGGCAAAGAGCTCGGCCACGCGGCCGCCGGCGATCTCGGCATGCCGGCCGAAGTTGCGCAGGGGTTCCGCGACGATGTCGCCGGCTTTCATGCGCGGATTCAAGGACGCGTAGGGGTCCTGGAAGACGATCTGGAGGTCGCAGCGGTGGCGGCGGAACGAAGACGCCGACAGCGGCGCGATGTCCTGCCCTTCGAGCAGGATCTGGCCGGAGGTCGGCTCCAGCAGCCGCAGGATGGTCTTGGCCGCGGTGGATTTCCCGCAGCCCGACTCCCCGACCAGGCCCAGGGTCTCGCCGTGGCCGACCGTGAACGAGACGCCGTCCACCGCCTTGACGGGCAGCGGCTTCAGCCATCGCCCGGCGGCGTAGTGCTTGACCAGGTCACGGACCTCGAGCAGGGGTGGGCGGGCCGCTTGCCGCGGCGCGAGGTCGACCACGGTGGCGTTCATGCGAGCCTCTTTTCTGCAGCGGCGGGGACTTGCCAGCAGGCTGCCTTGTGGGACATCCGGTCGGGTCCGACCGGTTCGAGGGCCGGCACCGTCCGGCGGCACAGCTCGATGGCGGAGGGGCACCGGTCGGCGAAGCGGCAACCCCTGGCCGCGGTGCGCAGCGACGGGACCATGCCGGGGATCTCGGCCAGCCGGCCACGCGGCTGGGTCAGCGGCGAGTCGAGATGGGGAATCGCTCCGAGCAGCCCGCGCGTGTAGGGGTGCGCCGGGTTTTCGAAGAGGTCCTGCGCGGATGCCTCTTCGACCTTGCGCCCGGCGTACATGACGACGACCCGGTCGCAGCTTTCCGCCACCACGCCCAGGTCATGGGTGATCAGCACGATGGCCGTTCCGGTGTCGCGGCGCAGGCGGTCCAGCAGTTCCATGATCTGCGCCTGGATGGTCACGTCGAGCGCCGTGGTCGGCTCGTCGGCGATCAGCACGGCGGGATTGCACGCCAGCGCGAGGGCGATCATGGCGCGCTGCCGCATGCCGCCCGAAAACTGGTGGGGGTACTCCTTCACGCGCCGGTGCGGGTCCGGGATGTTCACCAGGGCCAGCAGCTCGACCGTCCTCTTCCAGGCCGCCGCCTTGCCGATGCGTTCATGCAGGATCAGCACTTCGGCAATCTGCTCGCCGATCGTGAGCACCGGATTCAGCGACGTCATCGGATCCTGGAAGATCATCGAGATCTCGTTGCCCCGGATGGCCTGCATCCTCTGCTCGGAGGCGGCCAGGAGATCTTCCCCGCGGAAGCGGATCGCGCCGGCGATGTGCGTGGCCGGCGCGCCCGGCAGCAGGCGCAGCACCGACATCGCGGTGACGCTCTTGCCGCAGCCGGACTCGCCGACCACGCCGAGCATCTCCGCCGGGTGCACCTGGTACGAAACGCCCTCGACGGCCCGCGTGACACCGTTCACGCTCGCGAACGAGATGTGCAGGTCGTCGATTTCGAGGATCGGCTGCGTCATGGTCAGAGCTTCCTGGCGATGCGCGGATCCAGCAGGTCGCGGACCCCGTCACCGATCATGTTCACGGCAAGAACCGTCATCCCGAGGAACAGGCCCGGATACAGGATGACGCCGAAGGCCAGCTGAACGACCGATCGGCCTTCCGCCATGATGTTGCCCCAGCTGGGCACTTCGGGCGGCGTTCCCGCCCCCAGGAAGCTGAGGTAGGCCTCGAAGATCATCGCCGAGGCGCAGATGAAGCTCGCCTGCACGATCAATGGCGTCAGCAGGTTCGGAATCACGTGCCGCAGCAGGATCAGGTGGAACCGCGTGCCCATCGCCTCGGCCGCCTGGATATAGGGCTGCTCGCGGATGGTCAGCACCATCGACCGGACCAGCCGCACGACCCGGGGGATTTCCGGCAGCGCGATGGCGATCACCACCGTCTGCACGCTGGCCTGGATCAACGTCATGAGGGCCACGGCCAGCAGGATGCCCGGGATGGCCATCATCCCGTCCATGATGCGCATGATGACGGCGTCGGCCACGCGGCTGAAGCCCGCGACGGTCCCGATCAGCACGCCCATCGACACGCTCGCGAGGGCCACCGCGAATCCCACGAACAGGGAGACGCGGGCGCCGAAGAGGGTGCGGGCGAAGATGTCCCGGCCGAGCGCGTCGGTGCCGAACAGGTACACGGCGGACGGCGGCTTCAGGCGCTGCGCCACGTTCATGTCGGTCGGGTCATGGCTGGCGATCCAGGGGGCCAGGATGGCCAGGCCGACCGCCAGCGCCACCAGCAGCAAGCCGGTGGCCAGGGTCGGGTTGCGCAGAGCGAACTGCAGCAGCTTCGGCCTGCTGGCGTTGCGGGCCAGCCGCGCCTCCAGCTGTTCGACTGTCGTATGCATGGGACTAGGGCTTCTGCGGATGGGGGCGGGTCAGTACCGGATTCGCGGGTCGAACAGGCCATAGAGCAGGTCTATGACAAGGTTGATCAGCACGTAGGCGATCGAGGTGACCAGCACGATGCCCTGGATCACCGGGTAGTCGCGCCGCAGGATCGAGTCCACGGTCAGCCGGCCGATGCCGGGAATCGCAAAGACGCTTTCCGTCACGATCACGCCGCCGAGCAGCATGGCGATGCCCAGTCCGACCGTCGTGATGACCGGAACGGCCGCATTCTTCAGCGCGTGGCGCAGCAGCAGCCGGGTGCGCAGCACGCCCTTGGCGCGGGCGGTGCGGATGTAGTCCTCCCCCAGGATGTCCAGCATGGTCGCGCGCGTCATGCGCGCCAGCAGCGCCATGTAGATCACGCCGCCGCTGACGACCGGCAGGATCAGGTGGCGGGCGAAGGGCCCCAGCCCCTCGGACAGGCTCTTGAAGCCCTGCACCGGAAACCAGCCGAGCTGGGTCGAAAACCCATACACCAGCGCATAGCCGATCAGGAACACGGGCAGCGAGAAGGCCACGACCGACAGCGCCGACAGGGACCGGTCGATCCAGGTGCCGCACTTCCAGGCGGCCCAGATCCCCATCGGGACGGCGAGCACGACCGCGAACAGCATGGTCAGCGCCGCCAGCCACAGGGTCGGTTCGGCGCGCTGCAGGATCAGCTCGGAAACCGGCAGGCCGGTGAACACCGAGGTCCCGAAGTCCCCGTGCAGCATCCGCCACATCCAGTGGATGAACTGGTGCGCCATCGGCTGGTCCAGCCCCAGCGACTTGCGGATCCGCTCGATGTCCTCGTCGGTCGCCGTATCGCCGCCGATGATGACGGCCGGGTCGCCCGGCGCGAGGCGCAGCAACAGGAAGACGATGACCGCCACGATGCCCAGGACCGGGATCACCGCTGCGACACGCTTGATGAGGAAAAGCATGGGATGGAAGTCCTGCAGGTCGATCGGGGCATGGCGCCCGGGCCGCCGGGCCGCGCAACCGCGGCCCGGCAGGGCGCCATGGAAGGCTCAGCTCACTTCTTCTCCACGTTCCACATCACCGGAATGCCCACGTCGAGCACCCCGCTCAGGTTCGAGCGGTAGACCATCGGCTGGAAGAACTGGCCGAAGTTGACGTACGGAACCACCTCGTACATGCGCGCCTGGATCGCATCGGTGATCTGTTTGCGTTTGGTGCCGTCGCTTTCCGCCACCCAGTCGGCCCGCAGCTTTTCCAGTTCGGCGTCGCAGGGCCAGCCCGAGGGTGCGGCGTCGCAGTTGGCCTGGGCATAGGCATTGACGGCGGGCGAGAAGACGTCGGCGCCGACCGAGTAGGTATGGAAGATGTGCCAGCCGTCCTTCTTGGAGCGGCGCGCCTGCAGGGTCCCCCAGTCCATCGCCTGCGCCTCGACGTTGACGCCGATCTTCTTGAGGTTCTGGATGGTCACCAGGGCCGCGGCCGCCTGGATCGGCGGCTCGGAGGGTGCCAGCACGACGATCTTCTCGCCCTTGTAGCCCGCCTCCTTGAGCAGCTGTTTGGCCTTCTCCAGGTCCTGTCCCTTCTGGTACGGCTGGGCCCCGGCCCTGGACTCGTTGATGCTGCCGCACATGAAGTAGGCGGTGCAGGTGGGATGGCGGTACTTGGGCCCGAACCCGGCCGCGGCCAGGTACTCGTCCTGGTTGACCAGGTAGGTCAGCGCCTGCCGGGCCTTCGGGTTGTTGAACGGGGCCTGCAGGTGGTTGGGCCGCAGCCAGCCCTGGTTGCCCAGCGGGTCCAGCGACAGCTTGACGCCCGGTTCCTTGGCCAGCGGCTCCAGGAAGTCGGCGGGCGGCAGCTCGTACACATCCATCTCCCCGCTCTTGAAGGCCGACAGGGCGGTGTTCGGGTCGGGGATCACGTTCCAGACCACGCGGTCGATCTTGACGACCTTGCCGCCGGCCAGCCCGTCCGCCGGCTCCTTGCGGGGCACGTAGTGGGGGTTCTTGACGTAGACGATCTTGTTGCCCGGCACCCATTCGTCGCGCTTGAAGACGAACGGGCCGGAACCGGTCGTGTCCTTGATCTGCTCGGCCGCCGGGGTCTTGGCGATGCGCTCGGGCATCATGAAGGGCACGTTGGACGAGGGCTTGCCCAGCATTTCGATCACCGGTCCGAACGGCTTGGCCAGCGTCAGGGTGAACGTCGAGGCATCGACCGCCTTGAGCTCGCCGATCGCAGCCCCCAGCAGGCGGCCGGACACGTCGCGGGCACTCCAGCGCCGGAGGGACTCCACGCAGTCCGCCGCAGTCACCGGCGTGCCGTCGCTCCACTTGAGCCCCGGCCGCAAGGTGAAGGTCCAGACCTTCTTGTCCGGCGACACCTTGAAGGTCTCGACCATCTGGGGCTTGATCTCGCCCTTGCTGTTCTGCGAGAACAGCGTGTCGTAGATCATGTAGCCGTGGTTGCGGGTGATGTACGAAGGGTTCTGGATCGGATCCAGGATCTTCAGGTCCCCCTGCGAAATCATGTTGACCGTCCGCGAGTCCGCGGCAGCCGAGGCGGCCGGCGACACCCCGGCCGAAATGGCGGCAGCAAGTGCCAACGCCGAAAAGCTGAAGCCTGATTTGACGAACATGCTGTTTCCTCTGAGTTTGAGTGGAAGGGTTCCCTGCCAGTGATCGCGAGAAACGTGTCAGGCGTCCTCCCCGGCCGGTGGCCAGGGAGAGCCGTCCGCGGCAAGCTTCTCGCCCTTGCGCTCCACGATCATTCCGTACGCTGCGGGCTGACGGTGCAAGTCGAAATTGAAGGTCGTGCGCTTGTAGACCGCGCAGAAGTCCAGGTCGCAGCGGGCGATCGCCACCTCGTCGCCCTTGGTCAGGCAGGCGGTCACCACCTCGCCCGAGGGCGCCACCAGGCAACTGCCGCCGATGCTGTCCACGCCCTCCTCGACGCCTGCCTTGGCGACGCCCGCCACCCAGGTGCCGTTCTGGTAGGCGCCCGCCTGCATCGACAGGCGGTTGTGGAACAGCGACAGGTCGTCGTGCGCCGGCGCCGGCGCGTTATGGACCGGCGTGTTGTAGCCGATGAGCACCAGTTCGGCCCCCTGCAGGCCCAGCACGCGGTAGGTCTCGGCCCAGCGCCGGTCGTTGCACAGCGCCATGCCGACGATGCCGCCGAAGGCCCGGGTCACGCCGAAGCGCTTGCCGGGGCGGAAGTAGCGCTTTTCCAGGTGCTGGAAACGCCGCCAGGGCTCGTGCTCGAAATGCCCGGGCACATGCACCTTGCGGTACTTGTCGATGATCCTGCCACTCTTGTCCACCAGGATCGAGGTGTTGTAGCGGACCCGCCCTCCGGCTTCCTCGGCCAGCTCCGCATAGCCCAGGTAGAAGCCCACGCCCAGCCGGGCGGCCAGCGAGAAGAGCGGCTGCGTGGCCGGGCTGGGCATCTCCGTTTCGAAGTACCGGTCGATCTCGTCCTCGTCCTCGATGAACCAGCGCGGGAAGAAGGTGGTGAGGGCCAGCTCCGGATAGACGATCAGGTCGGCGCCCAGTGCATGCGCCTCCTTCATCAGCTCGCACAGCCGCTGCACGACCTGGATGCGCGTATCGCTGCGCTGGATGGGGCCTAGCTGGCCCAGGGCTACCTTGACGATGCGGGTCACGAATTCCTCCGGCGACTCGGGGGGTTGGAAAAGGGAAAAGGGAGCGCCGTCAGGGACGGTTCGCGAGATCCGTCAGCGCCTGCAGCAGGACCTCGGCGCCGGCCACCAGGTCCTCGGGCTCGGTTCGTTCCCTGACGTTGTGCGACAGGCCGTCGATGCTGGGCACGAAGATCATTCCGGTGGGGCACATGGGGGCCAGCATCTGGGCATCGTGGCCGGCGCCGCTGGGCATGCGCCGGTGGCTCAGATTGCGGCCGGCCGCGATGGACTCGATGCGCCGGACCACCGCCGGATCGAAGGCCACCGGATCGAAGCGGGCCAGCATGCGGCGCTCGCAGCGCACGCCCTCCTCGCTGGCGATGCGCTCGGCCTGGGCCCACAACTGCGCCTCGGCCGCCTTGAGGGCCTCGCCGTCGGTGTTGCGCAGGTCGACCGTGAACACCGCCTTGTTGGGGATCACGTTCACCAGGTTCGGCGCCAGCGTCACGGCGCCCACGGTGGCGATCTGGTTGCCGCCCAGGCGGCGGGTGAGGTCGCGCGCGAAGGTGGCCACGCAGGCCGCCACGTAGCCGGCGTCGTTGCGCATGTTCATCGGCGTCGTGCCGGCGTGGTTGGACACCCCGTGCACGGTGAACTCGGTCCAGGAGATGCCCTGGACGCCTTCGACGACGCCGATGCGCACGCCCTCCCGGTGCAGCACCGGGCCCTGCTCGATGTGCAGCTCGATGAAGCTGTCGACCCGGTTGGCGCCCACCGGCGCCGGGCCCGCGTAACCGATGCGCCGCAGCTCATCCCCGACCGTCTTGCCATCGATGCCCGTGGTCGACAGGGCCGCCTCCAGTGCGAGGCCGCCCTGGTAGACCAGGCTGCCCATCATGTCCGGGGCGAAGCGTGCGCCTTCCTCGTTGGTGAAGAAGGCCACCGCGATGGGCCGCCGCGTCCTCACGCCGGCATCGCGCAGCGCGGCCACCACCTCCAGGCCGGCCAGGACGCCATAGTTGCCGTCGTACAGGCCGCCGGTGCGGACCGTGTCGATGTGCGAGCCCGTCATCACCGCCGGCCCGTCTTGCTGCCCGGCATGGGTGGCGACGACGTTGCCGATCGCGTCGATCGAGACGGACATGCCGAGCGCGCGCATGCGGGCCACCGTCCAGTCGCGGCCCGCCTTGTCGGCATCCGTCAGGGCGAGCCGGCAGACTCCGCCGCCCTCGAGCGCGCCCACCTGGCCGAGCTCGGCCAGCGACGCGAGCAGCCGGGGCCCGTTGATCGACGGCGTGGCCATCAGGCGGCGCTCCCTGCCGTCGCGACTTCGGCGCCCGAGCGGCCCACGATCCGCGTATACAGGTCGGGATCGGTATCCCGCTCGCTGCCGTAGAACAGCAGGCGGCTGCGTCCGTCGATGCCCAGCGACTGGCGCTGGGCCTCGTCCTGCGCAATGCCGATCGCCGCCGCCAGCCCCGCCACCGCCGACTCGCCGGCCACGATGGCGGGATCGCCCGGCAGCGGATCGGCCATCAGGCGCATGGTGGCGATCGCCGCGGTATCGGGCACCACCGCGAAGGCGTCGGCACCCGCCTCCAGGATCTCCCAGGCGAGCAGGGACACCTCGCCGCAGGCCAGGCCTGCCATCACGGTATCGAGGTCGCCGTGGACGGCCGTCACCTTGCCGTTGCGCGCGCTGCGCATCAGGCAGTCCGCCCGGTCCGGCTCGACCACGACGAACGTCGGCCGCTGCGCGCCCAGGCGCTCCCAGAAGTACCCGCACACGGCGGCGGCCAGGCCGCCGACGCCCCCCTGGACGAAGACGTGGGTGGGCAGCTGCTCCAGTTGCCGCACCGACTCTTCCACCATGAGCTGGTAGCCCTGCATCACGTCGCGCGGGACATCCATGTAGCCCTCGTAGGAGGTGTCGGAGATCACGTGCCAGCCGTTCTCGCGGGCATCCGCATCGGCCTGCCGCACGGAATCGTCGTAGTTGCCCGGGGTGCGGACGACGCGGGCGCCGTAACGCTCGATCGCCTGGCGCCGACCTTCGCTCACGGTGGCGTGGATGTAGATCACGCACCGGCACCCGAACAGCTGGGCGCCCCAGGCCACCGAACGGCCATGGTTTCCGTCGGTGGCGCAGGTGACCGTGATTTGCGCTGCCAGCTCGCGGCAGGGCGAGGCCAGCAGGTCGGCCGTCGTGACGCTCTTGCCGATCCGCTGCCCGACCAGCCGGCGCAGCAGCCTCGAGACCGCGTAGGCACCGCCCAGTGCCTTGAAGCTGCCCAGGCCGAAGCGCCCGCCCTCGTCCTTGTAGTCGATGGCGCCGACCCCCAGCCGGGCGGCCAGGCCCTTCAGGGCGTGGACGGGCGTGACCGAATAGCCGGGCCAGCTGCCGATCTCGCTGCTCGCGTCGGCCAGGGCGGCCGCGCCGAGGATGGACCCGCGGCGGTCTCCATAGGGCTCGTCGCGCCGGCAGGCCGGATTGACGAACAGGTCGACGGGCACGGATGGCGGTGATGAAGTCATTTCTTCCTGCAGGTTGGTTCTCTATTCGGCAAGGTCGCCCAGCAACTCGTGGATGCGCTCCATGCGCTCCATGCGTTCCCTCGCTTTCCTGGGAGCCGTCGTCACCAGCTCGGTGCCCAGGTAATTGACCAGGCTCATGGCGGCGACGTACGAGTCGAAGATCGACGTTCCCTTGGTGGCGCAGTGCAAGACCACGCTGGAGCGGGCCGCCACCTGCGACAGGGGGGAATAGGTGAGCAGGACGACTTCGGCCCCCGCTTCGCGCGCCACCTCCACGACCCGGGGAAGGAGGCGGGTTCGCCGGCGGAAATCGACGGCGAACAGCACATCGCCCCTGGCGATCTCGGACAAGGTGTCGGCGACCTTGCCCGCCGCTTCGTTGACCAGCGTCACGTCGGCGATGGCGTGCGAGAACAGGGCATGCGCATAGAACGCCGTGGCGAAGCCATTGCGGTAGCCCACGACCCAGATCTTCCGGGCCGCGCGCAGCACGGCCACGGCCCGCTGCAGCTCCTTCGGGCCGACGCGCTCGAAGGTCTCCGCGAGGTTGTTGGCGTCGGCTTCGAAGTGACTGGCCAGCCCGCGGTGATTGCCGGCTGCCTTGGTGGCGCGGTCCAGATGGAACAGCGGGGACTCGGCGGAGACCCGGGCCCTGACGTCGGCGCGGAACTTGCTGAAGTCCTCGTAGCCCAGCCGCTTGAAGAAGCGGGCCGCGGTGGCCTTCGACACCCCGGCGAGCTGCGACAACTCCGTGGCGGAGTAGGACGCCAGGTCCTTTCCCCGCTGCACGATCACATCGGCCAGCCGCCGCTCGGAAGGCGAGAGCGCTTCATAGTGATTGCGCACCAGTTGCTCTACCGACGAGCCCATGCCGTCCGCGTCGGCCGGATGCCGGTCGGTATTCATCGTTCCAGGTTCGATCGCACGCATTGAAACAATGATTTCATGCGACCGTGATATCTGGAACTGGTGTTTCTACCTAGTGACGCCCCGCCGCAGGCCGGCCTACGCTCGGCGGGGCACCAAGCCGGCCGAGAGAGAGATCGGCTTCAGGCCGCCGAAACGATCCCGGCCGCACCGGCCAGGACGAGGCTGGCCGCCCAGGCCGCGTCCAGGTTCAGCCACGTCCGCGCCAGGAATTTCAGCCCCAGGTACCGGTAGACGGCCCATGCGATGGACAGGCCGGCCAGCAGCATCGCCGCGGTGTGCACGGCCGCGACGGACAGGGCGGTGGCGACGTTGGACGCCGCCATGGCGCCCATCACCGTCGCATGGGCCGCCGCCCCGCCCCCGGCCGCGGCCGGCTGGCACAGCCCGAGCGCGAACGGCAGCAGCATGAGCCCGGCGCCGTGGGCCGTGGCCATCCAGAAGGACCACCACGCCAATTGCGTGGGCGGGATGCGCGCCAGCGCGCGGGGGTGCCGTGGCCGCACCAGGCGGTAGGCCCCGAAGAGCAGGACCAGGCCGCCCGCCGCCAGCTGGATCGGGCGGCTCCACGCCACGTAGCCTGCCAGCCAGGCGAATGGCAACAGCGCGACCGACATGGCGGCCAGGTGGCCGCCGCCCAGCGGCAGCAAAGTCGCGAAGACGGCGCCATCACGCTTCTGCGCGAGTCCGTTCGCGACGGCCAGGGGCCAGCCCATCGCCGGGTTGAGCCCGTGGTAGAGGCCGAGCGCGACGACGGCGAGCCAGAGCGCCGAGGTGCTGCTCAAGCCGAGGGGTAGCAGAAGGAATCGGTCGAGCAGTCGCCGCCCTGCAGGCGGACCTGGTGCGCGCCATAGCCGTCACCGAACGCCACGTAGAACGCCGGATCGAGTTCGAGCCCGCCCTGCGGCCCGGTCCTGCACATGACCTGCGCGCCCGGGATGCCTTCCGGGTAGAACTGGCGATCCCAGCTGCTGTACAGCGAGTTGGTGAAGAACACGCGGCGGCCGTCCCGGCTGATCTCGGTCATCTGCGGGCCGCCGCCGAAGGCACGGCCGCTGGGGTGCGGCGCGTGCGCCGCGATGCCGCCCAGGCGCACGCTGCCGGCCAAGGCCGGCTTCAGCGGGTCGGTGACGTCGTACTGCCGCAGCTCGCCCGTGCCCCAGCAGGCCACGTACAGGAAGCGGTCGTCCAGGGACAGGTCGATGTCGCTGATCAGCGGCGGCACGGCGCCGAAGCCCTTGAGCAGGTCCGGCAGCCCTGCGGGGTCGGACGGTTCCGGCGGCACGGTCGCCGTCTTGCGCGCGTGGAAGGTCCCGCCTTCGCGCCACCAGGTCCAGATCGACGCCTCCAGGTTGGTGGTGTCCACGACCACGCCGACGAAGCCGTAGTCGCGGCTGGGATCGTGCGCCGGCCGGATCTCCAGCGCCATCTGGTGGTTGGCGCCCAGGTCGATCGTCTGCACGTGCCGGCGCTCGCGCAGCGCCCAGAAGTGCAGCTGGTGGCCGTACTTGTTGCCGAGCAGGTCCTCGGGCACGAGGCCGTTCTCGAACTGCGGCGGCAAGCCCCACTCGCTCGACACCATGTAGTCGCGCGGCAGGTTCCACCAGAAATCGTAGTGCAGCTTCTGCGGCCCGCGGTCGATCTCCCAGCGGCCCAGCACCTCGAAGGTCTGGCAGTCCATCAGGAAGATGCCCGGCGGGCCGAGCGTGCCGTCGGTGCCGCCGCCGCCGAGCGTGCTGACGTAGATGCCTTCGGGGCCGCAGTGCACCGTATGCGGACGCGAGTAGCCGGTCTTGCTCAGGATCTCATCCGGCTCGATGGTCTTGACCAGCCTGGGCTGGCGCGGGTCCGGCTGGGTGTCGAACACGTACATCCGCGAGGATCGCATGCCCGGCACGAGCAGGTAGCGCCGCTGGACGAACGCGCTGCACGACATCGGCGATAGCGCCGAGCTGCATGCGTTCCACCCGAAGTGGTGCAACTCGTCGCCGCGGTGGGGCAGCTCGACCCGGTTCAGCACGGTGCCGTAGCTGGCCGATTGCTCGTCCACGTCGACGACGGCGAGCGCGTCGGGTCGCGAACGGTCGGGCGACAGCAGGGCCGTGTAGGCGATGTGTTCCGGCTCCGCCTGCATCGCGAGGCGGGGCGATGGATGGAAGGTCGGATCGGGTCGCACGCTCTCCATGGCGCATCTCCTGCGGGGATCGGGGCACCAACCGTAGTTGGCGAACGCCAGAAGTCAAGGTACGGCCGGGCTCGCGTCGGGCGCGGTGCCGCCGGGGCGCGGGCCTCCCGAGCCAGGGCTACCGCAGCAAGAGGCTGGACGAGTTCGCGCGGCCGGGCGCCACCGGATCAGCCCCGGTCAGGGCCCGAAGGCTTCCGAGACCGGCACCCTGTGCATCGGCCGCATCGAGAATGCCTGTGAGGATGGGCGAAAAGCTGGCAAAGCAGCTCACGCCGTACTCATCGATGACTCGGGCTGCCGCCGACGCATCGAATCGGGACATGAGCACACTCGTCCCACCGACCACCTGAACCCCCAATGACAAGCCGAGCCCCGCCGTGTGGAACAGCGGCAGGATGCACAAGTGCCGATCCTTCGCGGCGAGCGACCAGACGCATGCGAGTTGCAGTGCCTGATGCATCAGAGCGGCGTGAGACAACAAGCGCGATGCGCGGCCGGCCGTCGACGGCAGCGGTGGGAAAGGTGTGACCCGCTCCTACGATTGCCCAACTTCTCTGAACTTCTCAAGCAATTCGCTGGGCCGAACCATGGCCCCGCCATGACCGCAAGCGTAATCGACGAAGCGCTGGAACCTGTCGCGCATCCCAGCCGAGCTCATCGAAATGGTGTGGTACAGGGTGTGAATGAACTGCGGTTGACCGGATTCCCGCGCGCGATCGACCACCGAATCCCAGATGGCTGCAAGCGAATCGATGTCTGCGCCCTCGAAGTCGAGGTACAACAGGTTCTCGTTGCTGCTACCTTTGCCGTCAGCACCTAGCGGAATCTCCAGTACCGGGCCATTCTTGACGGCGCGACATGGATCGTCGGCCGCAGGGTAGTAGGCACTGAACGGCGCTTCCTTCCATGCGGCCTCCCAGTCCGGCCGATCGAAACCAGGTGCAGCTGAAAAATCCATGGGCAGGCCCAACTCCGCCAGCAGACCAGTCATGAATGCCGCGTAGCCATAGTGCCCGCCGCGGTAGCCAACAGGCTCGATGCCAGCCTCGCGCAAGCGCGCTATGGCGTCGGTGGTCACTTGCCGCATGTGGACGATGTCGCCATAGCGCGTCCCCTTGCCCGCAATTTCTTCGTGCGGATGCACGACGAACTCCGCGCCCTTGCGCGCGGCTGCTTGCCAGACTGACATGAACGGCTCATCGTAGAAGCCGGTTCTGCAATAGGTGCCCGTATGCAACGCATACACAAAGCGGCCGCCCGTGGTTTCGTGCATGAACTCGGCGGATCGCTGCGCCTCTTGCAGGCACAGCTCCATCGAAAGCGGCCCTGTCGGAAAACCACGCGACTCATCCAGCGGCGCGAACGATGCCCAGGTGACATCTATCAGCGGTACGAAGTAAACAAGCTTGGTACTGTGCATATCGTTGAGACCTCCAAATGGGTGTGCCTCTCGACCTTTCTCAGGGTGCAAGGCTTACATGCCCAGCCATCGTGGCAGAGCGGTCGACAAGGCCGGGACGGCGGTGATCAGGCCGAGGACCAGCAGGTGGGCCGCCACGAAGGGCAGCACCCGCCAGCTCAGCTCCGAGATCGGGACACGCGCGGTGGCGCTGACCACGAACAGAAGCCCGCCCACCGGCGGTGTCAGCATGCCAAGCGTCAGGTTGATGATCACCACCATCGCAAAATGGATCGGGTCGATGCCCAGTGCGGCGGCGGCGGGCGCCAGGATCGGCACCAGCACGACGACGCCGGGCGTCGGCTCGATGAAGATGCCGAACAGCAGCAGCAGGACATTGACCGTGATGAGGAAAGTCCAGGCGCTCATGTCCTGGCCGATGATCCAGTTCGAGAGCTGCTGCGGCACGGCCTCGATGGTCAGGATCCAGGCGAATGCGGCCGAGGCGGAGATGACGGTGAGCACGGACACGGTCAGCAGTGCCGATCGCACCAGGATGCCTGGAATCTGGCCCGCGCGCAGGGTTCGATAGACGAAGGTGCCGCAAAACCAGGCATAGAACACCGCAACGACCGACGCTTCCGTGGGCGTGAAGATGCCGGCGCGCATTCCGCCGAGGATCAGCACGATCAGCGCGAGTGCAGGCACTGCCTTGATCGTGTTGGACAGGCCGTCGCGCCAACCGGCGCGCTGACCGTCATCTCCGACCTTTCGGTCTCGCGCATGCAACCAGTGAACCGCGCACATGGCGCCCGCGATCAGGATGCCCGGGACGAAGCCGGCGACGAACAGCGCTCCGACGGATACGCGCTCATCCTGCAGCGCATACAGGACCATGATGATCGACGGCGGGATGATCGGGCCGATCACCGCGATGGAGGCCGTTAGGGCACCCGCATAGGACTTCCGGTAGCCGGTCTGCTCCATCATGCGGATCATCACGCTGCCCGGCCCTGCCGCATCGGCCAGGGCCGACCCCGATATCCCGGAGAACAGCGTCAGGCCGAAGATGTTGGTGTAGCCGAGGCCGCCGCGTAGATGCGCGACGAACTGCGAGGCAAAGCGCAGCAGAACCTCGGTCAGAGCTCCGCCGGTCATCAGTTCCGCCGCGAGGATGAAGAACGGCACCGCCATCAGCGGGAAGCTGTCCAGGCCGGTGAACATCTCCTTGATCGGCACGAGCAGGGGGAACGCGCTGCCCAGGGCTACGGCGAGGAGCGAGCCAACCAGCAGTGAAAAGGCGACCGGTACGCCGAGGGCCAGCAGGACGATGGAGGCAATGGCCAGTATGGTGGTCATGACGTGAAACTCAGAGCGCGTTCGCATCCGAAGGCGCCACGTCCTCGGAAATATCGAAGGCGCCGCTGCCCACGTAGCGTGGGCTCATCGCCAGCAGGTGCAGCAGCATCAGCGCGAAGCCAACAGGCAACGCCGCATACACGTAGGAGAACGGGATCTGCGTGACCGGCGTGGTCTGCTGCCCCGCGCGGGCCATGTAGGCCCACCCCTGGTAGACCAGCACCGCGCAGGTCGCGGCCAGCAGGGCGATGATGCCCAGGCGGATCGCCCGGGCGAGCGCCAGCGGCACGGCGCGATGCAGGTTGTCGATGGCCATGTGCAGGCCGATACGCGACGCGCTGCCCAGGCCCAGGAACACCAGCCAGATCATGAGGTGGCGCGAGACCTCCTCCGCCCAGGCGACCGAGTCGTCGGTGAAGTACCGCACGACCACGTTGGTGAACTGCAGCGCCGCCATCACCGCAAGGATCGCGCCCAGCATCCATTCGTTGGCCCGGACGAACAGCGGCCGAGGCGCCACACCGCCGGTTGCCCGGCGCGTCGCCGCCACGGGCAATGGTGGGCTTTCAACCTCTTGTGCAGTGTCGTGCATGGGATCAGTGCACGTCCTTGATCTTCTGGATGTTGTCGCGACCGAACTGGGCCTCGAAAGTCGCGTACGCGGGCTTCAGCGCCGCTTCGAACGCCGCGCGGTCGACCTTCTCGACAACCGCCACGCCCTGCTCCTTGAGGTAGGCAATGCCGTTCTTCTCATCCAGGTCGACCTGGGCACGATTGGCCGCGATGCCGGCCTTGGCGGCTTCCATGAACAGTGCTTTGTCGGCGGCAGGAAGAGCATCGAAGAACTTCTGGCCGGCAACCAGGATGCCAGGGGCGTAAGCGTGGCCCGTCAAGCTCAGGTGCTTCTGGACCTGGTAGAACTTGGACGTGAGGATCAGCGAGATCGGGTTCTCCTGCCCATCGACGGTGCCCTGCTGCAGGGCCCCATAGAGCTCAGGGAATGCCATCGGGGTCGGATTCAATCCGAAGGCGCGGAAGGCCTGGATGTGCAACGGATTCTCCTGCGTGCGGATCTTCAGGCCCTTGGCGTCCTGCGGCGATGCCACGGGCCGCTTGCTATTGGTCAGATGGCGAAAGCCGTTGTCGCCCCAGGCCAGCCCGACCAGGCCGCGCGTACGGAACTTTTCCAGGTAGGACCGGCCGATCGGGCCATCCAGCACCGCGCGCGCATGCGAGTAGTCGCGAAACAGGTAGGGAATGTCGAAGATCCGGATCTCGGGCACGAAGTTGGTCGTGGCACCGGTCGAGGTGAAGGTCATCTCGATCGTGCCCAGCTGCAGGCCTTCGAGGATCTCGCGGTCACCGCCAAGCGCGCCGGAATAGAAGGTCTGACACTTGTAACGCTGCCCGGCCTTCTCCTCCAGGCTCTTGCAAAAGCCATCGATCGCCACGCCGAACGGCGAGGCCTTGGCCGGCGACACGGCGATCTTGATCACCTTCTGCGCGAAAGCGGTGGTGGGCATGGCGCCCAGAGCCAGCAGCGGCAGCAGGCCGACCGCTATCCGCGAGCGCAAGAGCGAAACCAGCGGCGCACTGCCCTCCTTCGGAAAGGACGAGGGGACGCTCCCGGCGCGCTGGACCGCCCGGCGCGCGCGGCGGACAACCCAGCGTGCAGCCTGGATCCAGGGGGAAAAATCAGCGGACTTGAACATCATGCAGAGCTCCGTATTCCATAGTTAGGTTGGGGATCGCGTTGCCATTTTTGAGACCCGTTTTTATTTTTATACAGACGGCAACTGAACGACCCAGTCGTAAACCCTAGGTCAGCCAAAAAAAAGACGGCCGGTCGAATGGACTCCGCTTGTCCAACGGCGTGCCTTGTGCGTGCAGGTCACCAGAACGGCTGCTGGATCCGGCAACAATCCTTGTAGTGATCGAGCCGACGATCGTAGGCAGCGCGCTTCCTGGCGTCGGTCAGCACACTTTCGGCCTCCTCGAGGAGATCAGCCGAGATTCCGCCCACTCGCACCCAGAGCGTCCGCCAGCTGGCCTGGCAAAGGCACGAGCGCGCGCTCGCGATGGCCTTGCGTATGGCCCCATCGCTCGCGCCCGAGTCGAGGTTCAGCAACGCATAGAAGTCGGGAACGTGGCCGCAAATGGCAGGGACTGCGTGCGGCTCCGCCGCTTTCCGAGTGAAGCGGGACAAGGTGTTCCCCCGTGGGTTCTAGAAGGAAGTGATCTTCCACTCGTACTCGGTGGCGATCTCACCCGCTGCCCGCAGCCGTACGGCCGGGGTGTCCGCCATCGCGTGCAGGGCCTTGTGGCTCATGCGGAGCATCAATCGCTTCGCCGCGTCCACGAACTCTGGGCTCAACTCCTGGTCTTCGTACTTCCGCACGAATGCCTTGGCGATGCTGCCCACGATGAACAGAAGCGCCGCGTTCTCAGGGTCCGAGTTCATCAACTCGAACGACTCGCGGTAGAAAAACTTGAACGAATCCGTCGCGGACGGCGCCTGTTCGAATCTGCGCACCAGGTCTGGGAAACTCATGACGTCTGCTCCACTTCAGTGCTCAATAAGAACCTTTGCCACCATGCTCGAGAGACCAGCGGCGGGGTCCGGCAAGAAAATGCTCGAGTTCGCGTTGCGCTTCGTCGTCCAGCGAGCACGAGCTACGGGCGGCAGCGAGCACGTCGGCCCAGCTGGCCAGCGCGTTGGTCCGCACGCCGAGCGCCTCCAGGACTTCATCTGCGTTGAAGGTGCCGTAATCGAAGATCACGAACACGTCCCGGACCTCGGCGCCGGAGCCCTGGAGTGCGGCAATGAAGTCGACCTTCGTGACACCTGCGGCCATCAGATCGTCCACCAACAGAACCCGTTTGCCTCTCAGCGAAGGGCCTTCGGTGCGCTCGCTTCCGCGTGCCCGCTTGCGGATGATCTGCATCGGCAGGTCGAGTTCCTCTGCGAGCCACGCTGCAATGGGGATGCCGCTCACTTCGCAGCCGACCACGCATTCGACTCCAATCAGAGCTGCGCGTCCGCGCAGCAATTCGATGGCGCGGCGGATCAGGTCCCGGCGAATCCGGGGGAAGGCGGTGAGACGCCGGCAGTCCATGTACACGGGGCTTGCCCAGCCGGACGGAAGGCGGAAGGGCTCACCACGGCGCCCGGAAACGCATCCGGCGTCCAGAAGCATGCGTGCCACTTCGATGGCAGATCCGGCCTGAGGGCTCATGACCGGTCTTCAGCCGTGTCAAGAAGGGTCCAGGGCAGTACAGCCCCGTCGAGGAACACCTTCACGCTGTCGCCGGTCGGCATTTGCACCTCGCCGGGCCCGGAAGCCTCGCGGCGCTCGAACGTGATCCGCTCTTCGTTGAGCGGCAACCCGTAGAAGCGCGCCCCGTTGACACTGGCGAAGCCTTCGAACCGGTCGAGTGCGGATTCCTCTTCAAAGACCATCAGGTAGCTCTCCAGCGCAACCGGGGCATTGAACACACCCGCACAGCCGCAGGCGGCTTCCTTCAGCCTGCGAATGTGCGGCGCCGAGTCAGTGCCGATGAAGATCCGCTCAAATCCCGAGGTGGCCAACCGCCGCAGCGCAAGGCGGTGCCGCTCGCGCTTCAGCACGGGCAGGCAGTACTGGTGTGGCCGCAGCCCACCCATGAAGAGTGCGTTGCGGTTGAAGATCAGGTGCTGCGGGGTGACCGTTGCGGCAAGCCGGCCGCTGCGCTCCCCTGCCACGAAGTCAGCCGCTTCTTCGGTGGTGATGTGCTCGAGCACGACCTTGAGACGGGGGAAGTCACGCAGGAGCGGCTGCAGCGTTTTCTCGATGAAGACCGCTTCACGATCGAAAATGTCCACTGCGGGGTCGGTGCTCTCCCCGTGCAAGAGCAGGGGCATGCCAAGCTCCTGCATCGTTTCGAGCGTCCGCGCCACCCGGGCCATCGAGGTGACGCCGTGTTCCGAGTGTGTCGTCGCCCCCGCGGGGTACAGCTTCACGGCGGCGAGGATCCGCTCTTCGTAGCCGCGCCGGATGTCGGAGGGTTCGGTGGCATCGCAGAGGTAGGCGGTCATCAGAGGCTCGAACTGAGCGCCCGGCGGCAGCGCGGCCAGGATCCGGTTCCGGTAGGCCACGGCGTGGCCCGCGGTGGTGACCGGCGGCTGCAGGTTCGGCATGACGATCGCCCGGGCAAACTGCCTGGCCGAGTACGGCAGGACGACGTTCAGCATGGCACCGTCACGCAGATGCAGATGCCAGTCGTCCGGCCGTCGCAAGGTAATGGTCTGTCGCATATGTTCCAGCTCAGTCGAGCCGTTCCAGCGTGTTGGCGAGCGCTTCGACGCCCAGCATGAAATCTCCGATCTCCATTGCCTCGTGCGGGTTGTGCGACCCGTTGGCATTTCGCACGAACAGCATTCCGCTCGGTATTCCGGCATTCGCGAACAAGGATGCGTCGTGGCCCGCTCCGCTCGGCAGCAAGGCATGCGCCGCTCCCGTTGCTTCGCAGGCGCGGGCCAGCTTCGCGCAGAGTTCCCGATCCATGGTGGCCGGCTCGCTGAGAAGTCGCCTGTCGAATTCGAACTGGACGCCCCGCTGGCGCTCGATCGCGTTGCATTCCGCACGGATCACCTGATAGAAGGCCTCCAGCGTGTCGCTGCTCTTGCTCCGTGCTTCAAGGCTGAAAGACACCTTTCCGGGGATTCGCGAGATCGAGTGCTCCGCCGGATCGGTGGCGACGACACCGGTGGTGACCACCAGATCCGTCCCTCGCTCCAGCAGCGAACGCCAGTGGTCATCCAGCCGCATGACCAGATCGGCGACGGCGAACATGGCGTCTCGACGCAACCACCGGGGCACCACCCCGGAGTGCTGCGCATCGCCGGCGCACACGACGTGGTTGTGCCGGACGTTGCCACGGATGGCCGAAACGACCGCCACGGGAAGTTCGCGCGCGACCATGACCGGACCCTGTTCGATGTGCAGTTCGAGGTAGGCGCGGATCCGCGACGTGTCCACCAGGACCTCCTGCGCCCGGATCGCCTCCACGTCCGCGCCGCAGCGGCGCATGCAATCGGCCAGCGATTCTCCGGTGGACCGATGCGTCAGCAGGAGATCCGCTTCGCTCAGCTTCCCGAGCAAGGCGCCCGAGCCCATGTAAGCCTTGCCGAACCACGCACTTTCCTCGCCGCGGAACGCTACCACTTCGATGGGCAAGCTGCCGTGCGAGCCGCGGCGCTTTCGCTCCAGCAGGCAGAGCAGACCCGCCACCACCCCTGCGAGCCCGTCGTAATTGCCGCCGCGCGGCACCGAATCGATATGCGAGCCTACCCACGCGACAGGGGCATCGGACGGTGTCTCGGTCAGGCTGAACACCAGGTTCCCTGCCCGGTCCGCGCGCACAGCCAGCCCTTCGGCTTCGGCCAGCTTGCCGAGATAGCTCGCGGCCGCACTCTCGCCCGCACCGTAGCTGTCGCGCGTAATGCCCACGCCGTCGAACGCGAGCGCGCGCGTCTCGTCAAAGATTCTTTCGGCCACCGGCCGCAGGCAGGACAGGTTCATTCGCGGCAAGCGCTATTGACGTCATTCGCGATCGAACAGGCTGCCCAGCCTGGAGGCCGGTTCCTTCACTCCCAGGGTCCGGAACATGGACCACAGCATCGCCTGGTTGGTGGAGACCACGGGGCAGCCCAGGTCGTCCTCCAGCCGGGGAATGATTTCCATCGTCCTGAAATTCGTCGCCGCGATGAACACCGCCTTCGCTTCGGGCACCCACGCTTGCCGAGCCATGCGATAGGCCACGTTCGCAGGCTGCAAGTTCGTGTGGTACCAGTCCCGCTTGTCCTTGTACTCCTCGTTGAAATCGCGCCTCACGCTGCTGGCCACCCGGAAGCCCTGGCGCTCCAGGAACGCCTGCATCGCGTCCGCACTCGTTTGCGGATAGGGCGTGACGAGCGCCACGCTGTCCGCCCCGAGTGCCTGGAGAGCCTCGACCATGACACCGCTCGCCGTCACCGCAGGCAGCGAACATGTCTTCTGGATTTGCTCCTTGATGTACGCGTTTCCATCGACGCCCTTGAGGAAGCTGGTTTCGGCGCACGCGTAACCCACTGCATCCACGCCCATTTCGATGAATTGCTCGCTCAGCGCCACGCCGCGGACCGGCATCTGCGCGCGTTCGATGGTGTCCATCCGGACACCGTGGTAGCTGACACCTTCGAGGCCGAGCGAGTAGCACTCGGGCTCCATCACGGTGTTGTCCATTGGCAGAATCAGGCCAACGCGTGCTCTCCAGCCGTACATTCCTGTGCTCCTTAAAGATCGACTTCGATGCCAAGCCCGGCGGCTCGTGCCGCCTCACGCACCTGAACCGCAACCGCAAGATCCTGCGCCGCAAGGCCGACTGACTTGAAAAGCGTGATCGCATCGGCGGAACGCCGCCCCTTGCCCGGATCCGTGGCAATCGCCCCGATTTCCTCGATCTGCTCCAGCCGGATTTCCCCGGCGTGTATCGGCATCGAATAGTCTCCCGGCCTCACCCCGGAGGTGAGCGAATCGACCGAGCGGACCTGGGCGCGCAACACGCCGGCGGAGTCGATCTCGCGCCACTCGGGACGGTGTGCACCCGTGAGGTTCACGTGCGCGCCCTGCTGCAGGACTGCGCCATGGACCACCGGCTCGGGGCTCGCAGTCGCCGCGCAGACCAGCAGTGAATGCGCGACCGCGTCGTCCGGTGTATCCGTCACTTCGACGGCGACCTCCGGGTGCGCACGGGCAAGGCGGTCCGCGAATTCCACGGCGCGCTCGCGGGTGCGGTTCCACACGTAAGCGCGACGCACGGGACGGACCGTACGCATGGCCTGGTACTGGTCCCAGGCCATGCCGCCTGTGCCAAGGATCGCCACGGAGTCGGCGTCCTCGCGTGCCAGGAGGGCCGTGGCCATCCCGCTGCCCGCGCCAGTGCGCACTGCGGTAATGAGGCTGCCGTCCATCAACACCTCCGGCGTCCCCGTACGCGGATCGAGCAGGATGATCGCACCCTGCGTGCTGGGCAGATTGAACTGCCGGTTTCCCGTGAACGTGGAAACGACCTTGAGCCCGAGTGAAGGGAAGCCGGGCAAGTAGCCCGACATGACCAGCATGTCGCCGTCGCATTCGGGCACGTGGACGGCATGCCGCTCCGGCACCGTGGCCTGCTTCTGCGAGACGGCGACATAAGCGCGGCGACAGCCTTCGATGGCCATGGACATGGTGAGGACGCGTTCCACGTCCGTGCGCGTGAGGATGAGCATGAGCAGGCTTTACTGACTGATGAGTTGAACGATCTCGCGCACGCTGGCTTGACCGATTCCCAGTCTGGCCAGGTTCCGCCCCTTCGCGCGGAAGTCGACGCCACAGACGGTTGATCCAAGCGTGACGATCGCATCCAGCAGGGGGGTCTGCACGCCTGCCTTCGCTCCGAGTTCAGCTATCGGAGCCAGCGCGTCGCCGATGTTTTCCATCATGTAGCGCCCTCGGACGTCCCGCGGGCCATCCATCGCAGCGAAACCGGCGGCTCCCTGCGGCGACTCGAAACAGGCCCCTTCCAGGCTGAGCGGGCCATCGAATGCCTCGGACGGGAAGCTCGGGATTTCGCAGTCATAGGCTTTCGCCACCTGCATCATTTCCCCGTAAGCCCCGCGCATGACCGCAGCCACCGCAGGAGTGATGCCTTCCGAAAACAGGAAGAACTCGCCTTTCATGTGCTCGATGCGTGCTGCATTCAGCAGTGCGCCGATGCCATAGACCACCAGCGCCGGGTTGCAGAATGCGGCCGCCAGCACGTTGGCCACGGCCCGCGCTTCGGGGAAGAAGCGGCGCAGCAGGTCCGCCGCTTCCTCGCTGCGGGCGGCCGGTATCGCGCCCGCGATCAGGCGGGTCGATGTATAGAGGATGCGCACGCTGTCCGGCGCGGGCTTGCGCGCGCCGTACGGAAGGGTGTCGACCTCCACGATCAGCGGCAGCTTTCCGCCCGGCGACTGCGCGCGAATGAGCCTCAGCAGTTCGAGCGCGCCGAAGCGCCCGGCCCAGATGACCACCGTCTGCGATGGCCGGACCAGCCGCGCGAGCGCCGAGAGAAACGGTTCCTGCCCAGTGGAGGGAACCACCACGTTGATCAAATCCACCCCGGCGATTGCTGCCTCCAGGTCCGTCGTGACCAGGCGGACGGCAACTTCCTTCTCTCCCAGGGCGCCTGACATGCGGATCACTCGGCGGCCGAGGATGGCCCGGATGCCTTGCGCGAAGTCCGGGTGCTCGTAGAGGTGGACCGCGTGCCCGCGGGCACCCAGGTCCGCCGCCAGGGCGCAGCCACCATTGCCGCCGCCAAGCACGGCCACGGGTTGATCTTTGCTCATCGACATCATCTGCTCTTTTCTGTCCGTTGCCTGTGGATGCTCAAATCAGTGTCTGGCCGCCGTCGATCATGATCGAGGCGCCGACGCAGAACGAGGCCTGCTCCGACGCAAGGAAGATCGTCGCGCCGACGACTTCGTCCGGTTCGCCCAGCCGGCCAATCGGGATCTCGGAGACCCGTTTCGCGAGAAACGCCGGATCGCTCAGGTAGCTGCGATTCAGGTCGGTTTCGATGGTGCCGGGCGCGATGCTGTTGACGCAGATTCCGTGAGGAGCGAGTTCGGCTGCCATCGTGCGGTTCAGCATGTAGATCCCGCCCTTGGACGCGCAGTACGCGGTGTTGCCGTAATTGGCCTGCACCTGCCGGGTCGAACTCACGTTGACGATGCGGCCGTACGAGCGCTTCATCATCTCGCGCGCGCAGACCTGCGCCGCGCGAAAGTACCCCTTCAGGTTGGTATCGAGCACGCGATCCCACTCCCCGTCCGTCAGATCAAGGAATGCAGTCGTGTTCATGACGCCCGCGTTGTTGACCAGAATGTCCAGCCGACCGAAGCGGTCTACCACCCGCCCGGCCATGGCCTCCAGGGAAGGGCGCGAAGCCGTATCGACTTGAACCGCCATGGCACTCCCGCCAGCCGCCGTGATGCGACCGACCACCTCCGCAGCTTCCTGCTCGCCTGAGCGGTAGCACACCGCGACCGTGGCACCCTCCTGCGCAAAGGCCAGCGCGATGGCGCGGCCCAATCCCCTGCTTGCCCCGGTGACTACCGCCACCCTTCCGCCAAGTCTCATACCTGTTCCTACGTGAACTACTCGGGACACGTGATCGGCGCCCTGATTCGGCGCCGCGCCGCCCATGACAGGTGCGCTGGCAGAATGCCGACTCAACAAGGTTTTGCGATCAGTTCTAGTTTTTTGATGCTAATCTACTTTTTGAGACTTGACAAGCAAAGAGCGGCATCGACCGGCATGGGTCCCGGTACCCGTGCAACAGGAGTTCAGTGGGTGGTGTCGTCCCCGGTGCGCGAAAGCATCTCGCGGATCACCTGCGCGCCCGCGGCCCCCTTCTTCGCGTTCCGCCAGAGCCGTCCGATCATGGCCTCATAGAGACGAACGGCCTCGGGCGACGAAGTCACCATGGCGATGCCGTTGTGCATGTTCGGCAGTTCTCCCAAGCGGAACGGGCTGATCGCCAGAACCTTCCGCTCGGCGCTCGAGAAGACCTGGGATGTGGACGCCGGCATGGCGTCGTCGATCAGACCGATCTGCGCGTGGAAGTCGTCGATTTCCATCAGTTCGGCAATATGTTCCACCTCGGCCCGCGCAGCCGCGATCCGGCGCCCACGGATATTGCGGGGCAGCTTCACGCGGCCAGCCATGCCGACGCGCACGAATCGTTCCAGTTCCCGAATGCCCACCAGGCAGATCAGATGCGGCCTGCGTCTCTCGAAAGCCGCCTTGCGCTCGGCCATGATTTCGATGAAGTTTTCGATCTCTTGCAGCCGGCCCTCCTCCCCCTTCACGGGCAACATCTCGGCGAGCATCGCGCGCAAGTGGCGCAGATAATCGGGCGTGGTCAGCAGCAGCGAAAGAGGCTCGAAGTGGGCAATGATCCGGTCGGAGGTCTCCTCGAGCTGCCGATAGCGCTCGAACAATCCCAGTGCGCTGGTGTAGTACTCATGCTCCACCCCCAGCAGGGAGGCCAGAGATGTCCCAAGGAGCTCCGCCAGGCGCTCGAGCGTCTCGATCTTGACGATCTCTCCCTTCTCGAGCCGGTAGACGACCGCCCGCGAGATGCCCATCCGCTCGGCGATATCTTCCGCCAGCAGCGAAGCCCCGATCCGATAGGCACGGAGACGCTGTCCGATGGCAACGTAGTCGATCGAAGTGCGTGAACCCTCCGGCATGTCTCTTTTTCTGGACGAGAATTCCTGATTGTAGACCGCCGAAGGTACTGAGAGACCGGCCATCGAGCACCGGGGCGAATCGAGGTCCGCAATTTGCCCGAGGCTGTGGAAACACGCGCCATCCGCTTGAATCGCACTCCGCCGATCGTCATATCGCGCCGACTGCGCGGAGTTGGTCCAGCTCAGCCCTCGGAATTCCCAGGCGCTCCAGCACGTACTCGGTGTGTTCCCCGACACCGGGGCCACTGCGAGGCACGGCGCAAGCGCTTCCCGAGTAGCGCGGGACGACACAAGGCGCCGGCAGGCTGCCGAGGTCTGGGTCCTCCATGCGGACGATCGCGTTTCGTGCGCGGAACTGTGGCTCCTCGAAAACATCGGCGATCGAGTTCACCTTGTTGAACGGCACTTCGTTCTGCGCGAGCCCCCGGGCTATGGCGTCGAATGGCTGGCTGGCGCACCATGCCGCCACCTCCGAGTCGATGGCCTGCAAGTGTTCCACTCGCAGCTGGAGCGTAGCGAATCGGGGATCCTGGAGCAGGTCCTGACGCTCCATCGCGCAGCAGATCCGCCTGAAGATCGCGTCCGACGAGGCAACGATCGTCACCCAGGTCCCGTCGGCTGTCTTGTAGATATTCGAAGGCGCGGTGTAGGTCGCGCGGGCGCCCGAGCGCTGCCGGACGATGCCCAGTTGCTCGAACTCGGCAGGCAAGGTCTCCAGCAGTCGCAGCATGGCCTCCGTGGCCGACAGGTCGATCTCCCGGCCCGGTGCCTGCGGGCAGCGGCTGTGTTCGACCAGGGCGGCGGTGATCGAGAACGCACCGAAGAGGCCCGCGATCATGTCCCCGAGCGCGTAGTTCATGTGCTGCGGACTGCCGTCCGGCTCGCCGATCAGGTTCGCGAACCCGCTCATCGCCTCGAAGATCCGTGCAAAACCGGGGCGCCGTGCATACGGGCCCGTCTGGCCGAAGCCCGTCACGCGCAGGACGATCAGGCGAGGGTTGGCTGCATGCAAGGTTCTCAGATCCAGCCCCCAGGAGTCCAGAGTCCCCGTCCGGAAGTTCTCGACCAGCACGTCGAACGAGGGCAGCAGTCGCAGGAACACCGCGCGCCCGTCGGGTTTCCTCACGTCGAGCGTGATCCCCAGCTTGCCGCGGTTGCTCACCTTTGAATGGATCGGGAGGTCGCCCTTGACCGGTGCCAATGAGCGCAGCGGGTCCACGCCTGACGGCAGCTCGAGCTTGACGACTTCGGCTCCGAGGTCTGCGCACAGCGTCGCAGCGAACGGCGCGGCCAGGAACGTGGCCATGTCGAGGATGCGAACGCCGCTCAGGACCGGGGGCCGGCTCGAATCGTGGGGCTGTCTATCTTCAGGAAGTGGCATTCAATGCAACTCGCGGTGTTCGTACCGGTTGGCGGTGTGATTCGGAAGCAGCAAGCTCAGCCGCCTGTCCAGCGTGAATAGGCCTCGGCGAAATCGCGGCTGGCTTCGGCTTCAGGAGCACGCGGCTGCGGCGGGACGGTCCGGCTGAAGCGCGGCGCCGGGGCCGGTTGCACGACCCCGGCGACGTCGATCAGCACGCCTCGCGATTGCACGTGGGGATGCGCGGGCGCCTCGTCGAACGTCAGCACCGGCGCGAAGCATGCGTCCGAGCCCTCGAGCAGCTCGCACCACTCGCGCTGGGTGCGCTGCCGGAAGCGTTGCGCCAGCAGCTCCTTGGCCCGAGGCCACGCTGCCCGGTCGTACTGCTCGCCCACGGCTTGCGGATCCAGGTCGAGCTTCTGCAGCAGCTCGCGAAAGAATCGCTTTTCGATGGCACTGACGGAGATCCACTTGCCGTCGCGGCATTCGTAGACTTCGTAGAAGGGTGCGCCGGAATCGAGGATGTTGGTGCCCCGCTCGGTGTTCCACAGCCCGGCCGCCTTCAGGCCGAAGAAGGTGGTTGCCAGCGAGGCGGCGCCATCGACGATGGCGGCGTCGACCACCTGGCCTTCACCGCCCGCGCGCACGGCCATCATCGCCGCCAGCATGCCGAAGGCCAGGTAGAGCGCTCCGCCACCGAAATCACCGACCAGCGCGAGCGGGATCGAAGGGGGCTGGCCCGCCCGTCCGATCGCGTGCAGCGCGCCGGTCAAGGCGATGTAGTTGAGATCGTGGCCGGCTGCATTCGCCAGCGGCCCGGTCTGCCCCCACCCCGTGACCCGCCCATAGACGAGTTTCGGGTTGGCGCGCAGGCAGGCATCGGGCCCCAGGCCCAGGCGTTCGGCAACCCCCGGCCTGAATCCTTCGATCAATCCGTCGGCGGTCTCCAGCAACTGAAGGACCTGCCGGACGGCCTGCGGCTGCTTCAGGTCCAGGGCCAGCCGCTCCCGGTTGCGCAGCAGCGGGTTCAGGTGCGCCGGTCGCGGGATGCCGAGATCGGCTGGCTCGGTGCGCTCGATGCGCAGCACCGTGGCACCGAGGTCGGCCAACAGCATGGCCGCGAACGGCCCCGGGCCGATGCCGGCCAGCTCGACGATCTTGAGACCATGAAGCGGGCCCATCTCAATCCGCCTTGAACCCGATGGATTGCGCGAGCGATCGCCAGGTCTGGATTTCCTTGCGGATCATGGCCTCGGTGTCGGCGGCGCCGAGGAACGTCGGCGCCGCCCCCAGCGTCAGGAGGCGCTCCCGTACATCGGGAGCCGCCATGACCTGCCCGATTTCCCTTTCCAGGCGTTCGACGATGTTCTTCGGCGTCCGGGCCGGGACCATGATGGCGAACCATGGCGACACGCCGGCATCCGGGTAGCCCGCCTCCGCCATCGTGGGCGTGGACGGAAGACCCGGGAGCCGGTCCTTGCTGGCAACCGCCAGGATCTTGATGCGCCCGCTCTGAGCCAGGCTGCTCGCCACCGTGGCCGGGACGAAGGAGGCCGAGAGCCGCCCCTCGGCCAGGTCCGCAAGGATCGGCGGAGCGCCCTTGTAATGAACCGGGTCGACCTTGATGCCGCTCGCTTTCTTCAGCAGTTCGAAACCGAGGAACTGGCTGGAGCCGACGCCGCCGCTGCCGTACAACAGGGTGCCGGGCTGCTTTCTGGCCAGCGCCACGTACTCCTGCACGCTGGTCACCGGCGAACCGGGAGGCACTGCGAACGCATTGACCCCCGAGCCGTACAGTGCCACGGGCAGCAAATCGCGCAGGACGTCCTGGCGGTTGCCCTTCATGAACGTCATGTTGGAGGCGTTGCTGGTCGAGCCGACCAGCCAGGTGTAGCCGTCCGGGGGCGCCTGGATCACGGCATCAGTGCCGATCACGCCTCCGCCACCCGGCTTGTTCTCGACGGTCATGGCAACCTTGAGGGCCGGCTTGAGCTTGTCCACGACGATGCGCGTCATCACGTCGGCCACGCCGCCGGCCGGGTATGGAACCACGACGCGAATCGGTCGCTGCGGAAACTGCTCCTGGGCTCCAACGGCTGCCGGAGACGCCGCAATCAGACAAGCCGCGGTGCAGCGAAGCAATGCGCTCAAGAGTGGCACGTGGGCCATGGGAACATCTCCTGCAAGAGTGATCGATCGATTCCCGCGCCGGCGACGCGGCGCTCCAGGGGGACGGGGTCATCATAGGGAGCGCGGCACGTTCTGCGGACCCTTGTTCCGCTCTGCGGACTTTTGCGCGCCCTAGAATCCAGCCATGCAGCAGAGTCGGCGGAGCGTCCGAGCGGACGATCGAGGGCGCGATTTCGGTGTGGCGATCTCGCGTGCCTTCGACATCCTGCGTTGCTTCACGCCGTCCGATCCATTCCTGGGGCTGACGGACATCGCGCAGCGCACGGGGTTGCCCAAGGCCACCGTCTCACGAATCACGTCCACCCTGGAAGAACTGGGGTACCTGGCGCGGGTCCAGTCCATGCGCAAGTACCGCCTCGGCTGGGGCTTGCTCTCGCTCAACTACCCGCTGCTGTCGCGCCTGCCGATTCGCCAGGTGGTGCGGCCCGCCATGCACGCGCTGGCCACCTATGCCAAGGCCAATGTCAACCTGGCCACGCTGGACCGGACGTCCGTGGTGTTCGTGGAAAGCGTTCGTTTCGACGAGACGCACGTGACGCGGCCGGACATCGGCGCCTCCCGGCCCCTTCTGGTCGGCGCGATCGGACCGGCGCTGCTCAGCGGCATGCCCGAGGCGGCGCGCACCGCAGCGCTGAACCGGCTGAAGGTCGCCGATTCCACCGCTTACGCTTCCGGGCTGCCTCGCGTGGAACGGGCCCGCAAGTCGATTGCGCAGAAGGGCTACTACGTCGTCGCCGACGAGTTCGTGCGGGGCCTGTATTCGGTAGCCACCCCGATGCGAGTGGGTCCCTTCGACGAGCCTCTTGCATTCAACTGCGTCATGTCGGGGCCGCGACCCAGCAAGGAGCGCATCGAGAAGGACATCGCGCCGCGGCTGCTTGCCATGGTGCGCCAGCTCGAACTTCAGCTGGCGATCAATTGAGAGGGTGACGCAGCGCGCGGGAGGATGTCCTTCTTGAAGCTCAGCTCTGCTTCGACGACCGCTCGAGCAATCCCGCCGCGCGGACATTCGCGGCCCTCGAGATCTCGCGCTCATCGGCAATCGCCAGATCGCCCTGGCGGACGAGCACGCGCCCGCCCACCATCGTGAGGCTTGCCGGCCCATCATTGCCGGCGAAGAGCACCGCCCCCAACGGGTCCGTGGCGCCGGCACGCGCGACACGCTCCAGGTCGAACGCGTTCAGGTCGGCAGCCATTCCGGGAGCGAGATGCCCGATGTCGCTGCGCCCGAGGATTCCGGCAGCCTGCCGCGTGGCCATGTACAGGACTTCGTCGGGAAGCATCCAGTCGCTCTCGGGGTCATCGCGGCAGTCGCCATTGACGCGGTGCAGCAGCAGCGCGAGACGCATCTCGCCGATGAAGCTGCCGCCGTCGTTGCTCGCCGATCCATCCACCCCGAGACCGATGCGCACCTGGGCTCGCCGCAACTGCGCGATTCGCGTCATCGGGTAGCCGAGGCGAAGGATGGTGTGCGGGCAATGAACGACCGCCACCCCATGCCATGCGAACTGCGTGATCTCCTCGTCGTCCAGCTGCGTGCAGTGCGCCAGGAAGGTCCGCTCGTGCAGCCACCCCATCTCGCCCAGGAACTCCATCGGTGTCATTCCCAGCAGCTGTCGCACCAGTTCACGCTCGCCCGGACGAGGGTGGAAATGGGTGTGCAGGCCCAGCCCGCCCCCCTTCGCGATCGCCGCAATGCCCTTCATCACGTCGGGCCTGGCATAGGTGGGGGTCGTGGGGCCGAGCGACATCGTCAGGCGCGACAGCGGCCGCGGGTCGTGATAGCGGGCGACGTCGCGCTCCAGCGCCTGCATGATGCGATCTTCCGGGTCGATGATGCGCGCCAGCCGGTGGCCCAAACGCTCTTGCAGATCGCCTTCCACCGTGGGCAGGCAACCGCGTATGAGGTGCAGCCGGATTCCGCTCGCCCGTGCAGCCTCGACATGTTGTGTTCCACGATGAGCAACGTCGCGCCCGTGGCCGAATTCAGCCCGATCAGCAGGTCCGAAATACCCTTGAGTTCTTCCTCGCTCACGCCCGACACGGGCTCGTCCAGCAGCACCACGCGCGGGCGTGAGACGATGGCCCGCGCGATTTCGAGCCGCCTCTGGTTTCCAAGCGACAGTGTGCCTGCGAGTTGGCCAGCCGCATCGGCCAATCCGACGTCGCGCAGCGCTTTCATGGCCAGGTGACCCGGCTCGGGAAGGCCTGCGCGTGGCTGTCCGCTTCGGTGATGGCGAGTGGCCGCATCTGCGGGTCAAGCCGCTGCTTCAGCCTACCGTCTTCCCGGTGTGCAGTCCTGCCTATCTGCAGGAGCACGGACGCATCGGCTCTGTGCAGGACCTGGTGACACACACGCTACTGGACCGGGAGCCGGAAATCGCCGGGTCCTTCGGAATCGGCTGGACCCAGTGGCTGGCGCACGCGGCAGAGGCCGAGGCCTGCACGCGCAACCGGATTTACTTCAACAGCTATGAAATCGTGATCCGCAGCACCTTGGCTGGCCAGGGTGTAGCGCTTGGAGTGGACGTTCTGGTGGCGGACCTGATTCGACAGGGGCTACTGACCTGCGCTGTCGACACCAGGATTGGCTGGAAGGAGGGATACCACCTTGTCTCGCCGAAGAACGAACCGGTCACGAGGCCGATGAAGCTTTTCTCAGACTGGCTGCTTGCGCGGGCAACTGAGGTCACGCAGTGAGTGCCTATTCGATTTGTTGATGGCTGGCGTGACAGCGGCGAGGTTTCGACCGGCTCGATCTCCCATACCCGCACTTCTGGAGGAGAAAGCGGCACTGCGTGTATCACGAGCGGCATTGGGAGATTGCAGCACCAATGTGCGGTGCCGGCTCCAATCCCCGCCAGGCACTCTCCCGGATAGGCTGCGGTTTCAGCCGGCCTTTAGCAGCAGGACCGCGGCCAGGACGATGACCGCAATGAACATCGTCTCCGATGCCAGCATCAGCACGGGCTTCCATCCAAGTTTGAGGAGATCGACGAAGGCCGTCTTGATTCCGGCAGCGGCAATGGCCACGACCAGAAGCGCCTTAGAGGCGTCTCCGGCCAGCGCAGTCAACGACGCAGGAAAGACGTGGGCGCTGCCCAGGAGCATCAAGACGACGAAAGCCACCAGGAAACCTGGAATCAGCGGAATAGCCAGGGGTCTCCTTGTCGGCTGCGCCGGCCCCCGGAATGCCATGGCGACCAGCAGGGCAACTGGCATCAGCAGCACGACACGGAACAGTTTCACCACGGTGGCCACCTCGCCAGCCTCAGGCCCGATCAGCATCCCCGCCGCGACGACTTGCGCGACGTCGTGGATCGTTCCGCCGAGCACGATGCCGGAAGCTTTTTCGCTCAGTTGCAGAAAGCCGAGCGCAAATGGATAGACCACCATGGCGAAAGTCGACAGGACGGTGACGCCGACGATGGTCAGCAATGTGAATCGTTCGTTTTCCCGGGTGGGAGGAAGCACGGACGAGATCGCCAGTGCGGCCGAGGCGCCGCAGATCGCGACCGCCCCGCCAGACAGGACGCCCTGCGAAGGCGCAACGCCCAGAACGCGAGCGAGGGCCAGCCCGAGCAGGATCGTTGCTCCGACTGCGACGCCCATGATCAGCGCCGTCTCGAACCCCAGTCCCAGGACCTGCGATACGGTGATCCGCATGCCCAACAGCGCGACGCCCAGTCGCAGCAGGGTCCGGGAGCAAAAGTCGATGCCAGGCACGATCCTGGACTGATCGACCAGGAAGTGAAGCGAGAGCCCTATGAGGAGCGCGTACAGCAACTGGGGGCCGCCGAACTGCTGCGCCAGGAACGTTGCAGCCATTGCAACCACAACGCAGATCAGTGCCCCGGGGAAAACCGACGCGGTGCCGGCCCACTTTTCACTGAATCGGGCAACGGTCAAAACTCTTGCCTGCATGGACATGGAAGTTTTCAGAAGCGGAGTGCCGCGCGCGGCCCGGTCTTTTCAGGCTTGGCGGAATCGACCTGACAGGGACAGCAGAAGCAGGACTCCGGTAGCCGCGCAGACTGCCGCCACGGCGAACGGCAGTGCGTAGCTTCCGCTGGCGTCCCGGGTGATGCCACCCACCCAGCTGCCCCCGCCCGCGGCAAGGAACGCGAAGAAATAGATCTCCGCAAGGCGCCTTCCGGCCTGAGCGGCAGGAAACAGTTCCCGCACCAGCACGGCGTAGGCAGGGACATAACCTCCGAAGCCGATACCGATCAGCAGCACCGAAAGAATGATCGACGCCTGGCTGTCTGCAAGAGCAAGGAGCACGACGCCCGCGAGATGCACGAGCGAAACGGCGACCAGCGTCCGGAAATGTCCGAAGCGAATCGTCAACGGCCCGATCGACAGGCGCAGCAGCAGGGTGGCGCCGAGCATCACCGACACGAAGGCCGCAGCAGCGGCGGGCGCGAATCCCTTTTCCTCACCGAATGCCGTGAGGTGGCCGATGGCGATGAATGCCGCAAGATTGGACAAGGCCATGCTCGATCCCAGGAGTGCGAACCCCTTGCGGTCGAGAGTCCTGTTCGCCGTCGCCCCGTGCGCCGGGCCCGGAGCCGACAGCCGGGGCGGCGCACGCCGGAATGCGAAGGCGCAGGCGCACAGGACCAGGCCGGCCGCGATGCCGTAGCTTTCGATCGTCTGGCGCCAGCCGTACGCCTCGGCACTCCATCTCAGCACGGGTGGCAGCGCGAGCCCGCCGACGCTCTGGCCGCAGGCGGCAAGCGCGATGGCCAGCGCGCGGTGCCGGTCGAACCACTGGCTGACCGCCGCCGCGAGGGGACTGAAGAACGCCCCCTGCCCAATACCGCCCACCAGGACCCCGTAGGCAAAGTGCAGCGTCAGCAGGTTGCTGGCCGAAGCCGCGAGAACCAGGCCGCCACCGGTCGCTGCCGCAGCCAGCAGCGAAATCCCGAAAAACCCGAACCGGTCCAGCAGGCGGCCGAGCAGCAGGCTGCCCACGCCCGCACCGACCATCGCCGAGGTATGGACCAGCGCGATGGTGCTGGCGCCTGCTTGCCAGTCGCTGGCCAGTGGCTTGAGCAGGACCGGGATGCTGGTCACGGCACCGAAACTGATCGAAGCGATGACGAGGGTGATGCAAGCCACCCACCAGCTGTACAGGCTCTGGATGGAGGCAGGACCGCCCGCCCCGACTGGCTGAAGCCGGGGGCGACCGCGCGTCAGCAGCACGTGGTTCCGCCGTGCCTCAGTCGCTCCATGTTCACCAGGAGCTTGCCGCCCTCCAGGCGAACCGGGGCGACCTTGAGGCGCTCCTCAGCCAGGCCGATCGGGTCGCCGGTGCAGAGATCCCACTGCCACAGGTGTTTGGTGCAGGTGAGGACGTTGCCGTCCACCATCCCGTGGGCCAGGCGCTCCTCCATGTGGGGGCAGAGTGCGGGGCACGCGACAATGCCCTCAGGGGTGCGCACCAGGAGGATGTCCTGGCCGTCCACGCGGCACTCGAGGAACTCCTCTCCTTCGAAGTCTTCCGCATGGCAGGCCATCTGCCAGCTCTCTTGTTCGTTTCGTACGTCCATGTCTCTGCGCTCAGGAAAAACTGTCGTAGCGGATCTTGGTGGGGCTCAGCTTTGCCGTGAGCATCAGCATGCGCAAGCTGGCCTCGACCATCGGTGCCGGCCCCGCGACGAACACCGCCCGCCTCTTCCATTCATCGACGGGCAGGGCCCGGGAGGCGACAACGTGCGCCAACCCCTGTTCGAAGCGCAGCCCCGGCTGCTCGTTCGGCTCCGGCCCGGATGGCTCCGAAAGAGCCACGACGATGCGGACCCTGCCGGGAGCAGCCTCGGCAGCCGCCTCCAATCGCCCGATCACCTGCCTCGAGCCGAGGGTGCGCAGACCGCAGACGATGTCCATGCGATTGCGCGCCAGGTGCCCGCTGGCAGTCGCCCAGTCAAGAAGCGAAAGCGCCACGCCTGCGCCCGAGCCGCCTGCCAGGACTGCAATATCCCGATCCTCCGCCGGGTGCACGTGGGCGGTCCCCAAAGGCCCGAAAACCGTCACCGGCATCCCCATCCCGCGCCCGGAGCAGAGCAGCGGCGACATGCCGCCGCCCTCCTTCTCGCGCACCACGAGGGCGAGTCTGGATACGTCTGCGCCATCATGAGCCGGCGAATAGGCTCGAAAGCCCTGCACCCCGGGCGCCGCCACCAGCACGAACTGGCCTGCATGGAAGCGCATGGGGCGTTGCAGTTTCAGCACGACCCAGGCGAGCCCATCTTCATCACGGTCCACCGAGGACACGTGCCCTTGATAGGACTGTGCGAGCTCGCGCGGATGGTTGCAGCTCCCATCACGTGCCTCGAGGACACAGTCGCTGTGCGGCGTGGACTGGCACAGCAGGATCTCGCCGGGCTTGCGCAGTGCACGGCGGCCCGGCGCATCGTTCCAGGCGGGCTCGACCGAGCCCGCCAGAAGGGTGGCCTTGCAGTTCCCGCAGGTGCCCGTTGCACAGCCGTAGGCCAGGTTGGCCCCGGCACGCAGACCTGCGTACAGCAGGCGTTCGCCACGTGCGCAGCGGAACGACTGCGTTCCCCGGGCGCCACGGATTTCGACCAGCGCGTCCATCATCGCAATCCGCGGCTCAGGCAGCCTTGCGCATTGCCTGAGCGAGTCGCTGCGCTTCCTCGATCACCACGTCTTCTTGCGCCGCGACGACCTTCCGCTCGCCCAGACGCAACACCAGTTCGCGCGGATCGCAGCCGTACTGTTCGGCTGCGTGCCTGACCGGATGGATGTAGCCCCCGTACACGTTGGCGTACCCCATCAAAATCGAATCGTTGTCGATCACGGGCATGGGCTGCGGCGCGACCTGGCGGCTGAACACGTCCGCCGCATCCATGATGCCGAAGAGGTCGGCGTTCACCTGATGGCCCGCCCGCTTGAGCGCGGTGATGGCCACTTCCGTCTGTGCATTGCCCGCACCGCCGCCGAATCCCTTGAGGCTCCCGTCGATGAAACTTGCGCCCTCCTCCACCGCCGCGAGGATGTTGCCGATCGCCAGGCCCAGGTTGTTGTGCGGATGGAATCCGATCGGGATCTTCACCGCCTTGTGCACCGCCCGAACTCGCGCAGCCACTTCGGAGGGTACGAGGTGGCCTTGCGATTCGGCGAGATTGACGTAATCGGCGCCATAGGACTCGAGCTTGGCTGCCTCCTCCGCGAGCTGCTCGGGAGTAGCCATTCCCGCGGAGACAAGATAGCCGACGGTGAACATGCCCAGTTCCTTGGCTCGGCGCAGGTGTTGCTCCGTGATGTCGGCTTCGGTGCAGTGGGTGGCGATGCGCGCCACCTTCACACCCGCGTCGGCCGCCATCTCGAGGTCGCCGAACAGTCCGAAGCCCGGCAGGGCAAGGATGGCGACCTTGGCATTGCGGACCGCCCGGCAGGCCGCTTGCAGCAGGGCCTGGTCGCTGGCGGCGGCGCGGCCCACGTGCAGGCTGCTGCCCCCCAGACCATCGCCGTGGCCCACTTCAATGATGTCGACTCCGGCCCGATCGAGCGCCGCAGCCGTCGCCGAGACGATTTCGGGCGTGAACTGGTGCCGATAGGTGTGGTTGCCGTCGCGCAGCGTGACGTCGACGAAAGTGATGGCGGCCATGGTGTCCTCCTCAATTCAGCGTGGCTGCGTAGCGCTCCGCGACGGCGACGGCCGCTGCGTTGATGATGTCCAGGTTGCCGGCGTAGGGAGGCAGGAAGTCACCCGCGCCTTCGACCTCGACGCCGATCATGAAGTGGTCCCCACGATTGAAAGGCTCGACCGTCAGCCGGTAGCCGGGCACATAGCGCTGAACGGCCTTGACCATCTCCAGGACCGAGTGCTTCACCAGCTGCTCGTCAACCTCGCCATCGACCATCGTGTAGACGGTGTTGCGCATCATGAGCGGTGGATCGGCAGGGTTCACGACAACCAGTGCCTTGCCGCGCCCGGCGCCGCCAACCTCGGCGAGCGCCTTCTGGGTGGTGAGGGTGAATTCCTCGATGTTCTGACGGGTGCCCGGGCCAATGCTGCGACTGGAGACAGTAGCCACGATCTCCGCGTACTTCACGTTGGCGACCCGGCTGACGCCGTGCACGATGGGAATCGTCGCCTGCGCCGCGCAGGAAATGAGATTCACGTTTCCAGCGTCGAAGCTACTGTCGCCGTTGACGCAAGGAACTACGCTGGGCCCCACCTTGGCCGGCGTGAGGTCGATTGCGAAGATGCCGGCCTTCTTGAAGCGCGGCGCATTGGCGATATGGGCACGCGCCGAGGTCGCCTCGAAAACGATCTGCAAGCCCTTTTCCTCGAGGATGGCCTCGGCACCGTCGGTCGAGGTAGGGCAGCCGAGCTCGCGGGCGCGTGCCAGTCCTTCGGACGCCGGGTCGATGCCTGCGAGCAGGCGAAGATCGAACATCGGGTTGCGGCGGATCTTGTACAACAGGTCAGTGCCGATGTTTCCGGAACCGAGAATGGCAACGGGGATAGGCGGAATGGATTGGTTCATATGGGATCCCTGTGTGATGGCCGGCTTCAGCGGCTGGGAAGGAAGGAAAGCGTCAAGTCGGGAGCGGCAACGACGATGGCCCAGGCGATCAGCAGCGGCACAAGGAAGATTGCAATGCGCTTGACGAGCTGCGCATAGGGAACGCCCATCACGGCCGATGTGACGAACAGGTTCAGTCCATAAGGCGGCGTGATGAATCCGATGGACGTGCCGATGACAAATGCAACACCCCAGTGCACCGGGTCGACACCCAACCCCACGGCGACGGGCCCGAGAATGGGCGCCAGGATCAGGACGACGGCGACCGACTCGGTGATGCAACCGACCACGAGGATGATTCCCATCATGGCCACGATCGTCATCGACGGTCCGTGGGTCGCCGCGAGGCCGGACAGGAAATCCTGCACGGCACTCTGGATCTCGAGGACGGAAAGAATCTGCTGGAACTGGAGCGAGAACGCCACCATCGGCGCAATGATTCCGGTCACGGCCGCACTCGCCTGCAGTACCGTGGGGATCTTCCGCCAGCCGATCCTGCGGGTCACGAACAGGCCCACGAGCAAGCAGTAGATGGTGGCAACGCCTGCAGCCTCGGTCGAGCTGAACCAGCCCAGATAGAGCCCGAAGAAGAGCAGTGCAACCGCAATCAGTCCGAGCGTGGCGCCGGCGGCTTCCCGGCCGATGTTCCGCAGCAACGTGAACGGCTCGAAGCGGTCGGCAGGTTCGTTCCGGCGTGTGAGCCAGATACAGAACGCCATCATGAACGACATCATCAGCAGCCCCGGGAGCAGGCCGCCCAGGTTGAGATCGACCGGCGAAACACCCATGGTGATGCCATAGATGATGAAGATCGTGCTCGGCGGAATGACCACCCCGAGCGTCCCCCCGGACGCCACGATCGCGCCCGCGAGGCCATCGGGCACCCCGGCCTTCTTCATTTCCGGTCCGACGAGTTGCCCCATGGTTGCCGCCGTGGCGGCATTGGAGCCGCTCACCGCGGCAAACATGCCGCTCGCGAGCACCGCGGTGGCAGCGGTGCGCCCTGGCAGGAATGCCACCAGACTCTTCGCAAGTCCGATGAGCCGCTGCGACAAGCCACCCGCCGTCAGGAAATCACCCGTGCAGATGAACAGTGGCACCGCCAGGAAGGCGAAGCTCTTGAGCGAGTCCAGGGCCGATAGACCCATGTTGGTCAAAGGGAAGTCGATCACCCAGTACGACGTCGCGGCCACCCACAACGCAATCAGCAGCACGATGGGGGTCCCCAGCACGAACATCAGCACCGCCGCGAGCGAGATGAAGGTCAAAGCCATGAGGTTTCTCCCTTACAGGTTGAGGAAGCCGCCGCTGCGTTCCGTCTTGAGCTGGTTCCAGGCCAGCATCACCATGGCCGCGCGCTGAAGAATGCGCACCATCGAAAAGGCCCACCCCACGGGAACGGCCAGACTGGCCGCTGCGAGCGGAATCCGGGTCCCGAAAACCGTCTGCCCCATCTTGATCTGGTTTTCGACGACGCCCCAGGACGTGACGATGATGATCACACCCACCGCCAGCCACAGCGCGCAATCGATCAGTTCGAGTGCCTGCTGCCAATTCATGGGCAACCGTTGTCGCAACTCGGAGAAGGCGAGATGCGTTCCGTATCGGCCGTGTTTCGCCATTGAAAACCAGGACAACCAGACGAATGCATATAGCGCGACTTCTGGCCCCCATACTTCCTGAACACCCGTGACGGCGCGACGCAGCGTCTCGACGCCGACGACGAGGATCAGCGCGAAATAGCTGATCAGGATGACGCCGTTTTCCGCGCGTCCGAGCATGCGATCAACCAGCGCCATCGATGCGGCAAAGCCGCTCGCCGATGGCGTCGGGGCGACGTCGGCGGCAGCCGTGTGAGACATCTCCATCACGCCCACCACTTGGCCGGCTGCAGGGGCTTGCCTGCGAACCTGGCAGCCGCTTCCTTCATTGCGCCATAGACATCAAAGCCGGCAATCTGGTCCAGCTTCTTGCGCGTGGCGTCGTAGATCTGGGGATTCCTGTCGACGCTCCCGATGGCGCGGAACTCGTCACGCTGCGCCTGCGTGAGGCGGTTGTACTTGATGTTGCTCCTGGTGTAAGCGGAGTCGGCGGCCGGATTCGGCCCGTTACCCACGAGCTTGTCCTGCGTCTGGCCCACGCCGTCGTACGTGATGCGCATGGCCTCGTGCGCAGCCTCCATGAATACCGTCTTGATCTTGTCCGGAAACTTGTCGTAGGTGCGGGCAGAAATGAAGATCAGCGAGAAACCGGGGGAGAACTTGAGACCGATATCCTGAGAAAGGACACTTTGCATGCCGAACCCGACGGCTGCGCCAGGCCATGTCTCGGCCGCATCGACCACACCGGACTTCAGCCCTTCCAGCAGCTCGGTCCACGCGAGCGGGATGGGATTCATCTTCATGCTTTGGGCGAACCCCGAGATCATTTCGCTGTTGGTGATGCGGATCTTGGCGCCCTGCAGGCCGGCTGGGCTGACGATGGCCGGCTTGTCGCTGTACTTCAGGCCCATCATCACGTCCCGCATCTCGCCGCTCCCATACAGCGGTACGATGTTGTAGGCCTTGCGCATCACGTCGCGGTAAAGGCGATTCGAATCCTTGCTGAAAAGAAAGTTGATGTACTCGGTACGGTCGTCCCACAGGAAGGGCCAGTCGAGTGCGATCGAGTAGGGCATCACGGCGCCCAGGTTCTGGGGCGACGAAGAGCCGATGTGGAAGACATTGTTGGCCACGCGCTCCCCGCAAGTGGTCTCGGCGCAGCCCTGGGACTTGTCGATGACCTGGATGGCCACCTCGCCGCCCGATCTCTCTTCGACGAGCCTCACGAAGTCATAGAGTCCAGACCGCACGAGCGGCTCGTTGGTCGGCGTCATGACGCTTGCGCCGAAGCGCAACCGGTACTTGGCTTTTTCCTGGGCGCGCACTTCCTTGACCACGAAGTCCGAAAGGCCCGGCACGATGCCTCCGGTCACCCCGGCAGCCGTGGCGAACAGGGCGGCCTTGAGGCCGTAGCGTCGGGCGATGTTGACCTGGTCCGCGCGGGAGAGGCTCTGGTTGTGGCGCATCGTTGTCTCCTATGAATTGCCAGAGTGATGACAAGACCTCCCGCATGCATGCGCGGGATTTGTTCTGGTCGAAATGGGGAAATGCGTCGCTAGACGGGCACGTGCAGGCCTGGCCCCAGGTCGCGCGTTTCCAGGCGGACCACGCGCTCGAGCAATCGGGGCGAGTCGCCCGAGGTTTCGATCACGTCCTCGTAGTGCCCGGCAGCGAAGAGCCTGGAACTGCCCTCGAGGTCGGTGTACACGAGCAAGACGCTGGAGTGGGCACGGGCTCGCCCTTCGCTCGCCGCGTCCACGGAGTACACGCTCACGTGCCGCTTGAACCGCCCCTTGATGCGGACGTGCTGGGCCAGCATCGCGAAGAGGTCCTGCATCCCCTTTCGGCCGTGCTCCAGCCAGACCATCTCCTGGCCGAGTTCAGGGCTGTAGGCCCGAATCGAGTACTTGAACTCTTCACCGCATTGGCGCAGGAACCCCTTGAAATCCTCGGCGTCGAGCTTGAGCGCGGCGCCATAGATCAGTCTTGCGATTGCTTCGTTGCTCATTTTTCGTCTCGCTTCTCAGGCGCGTCGCGCAATCGCCCCTGCTTGTTGCTGCCTGATACCCAGCGGGTCGGAGGCCCGGCGGCCCATGTGCGCTCCCCAGGTCCTGTAGTACGCCCGCATGATCTCGTCGTCCTGCGACATCAATTGCTCGTGCCTGGCGATGATTCCGAAGCGGGAGGCACCTTGGCGATTGGCGGCCTCGACCGCCTCGACGAACAGGACGTCCTCGGCCAAGTTGCGGCCGAACGGGCCCCAGAACTGGTTGTGGTGCTGCTGGCGATGGGAGCGGTCCTGGGCCGATTCGCCCTTGATCCCCAGTCCACGCTGTTCGAGCAGCGTCAGGCCGGGGGCGATCGGAATGCTCGTGTCGATGCGGATCGTCGTCGCACGCACGATCACTGTCGTGTTGGGGAAGAGGTCGACGACCCGGAATTCGCCCGGCGCAAGGCCCGCCAGCGTGAGGTTGTCCCGTTGATCCCAGCCCTTGTAGTTGCCGTACTGCACCTTCAGCGGCTCGAGCGAGCCATGGCCGTTGGGGTGGATCTTCCACTTGCGATCGTGGTAACCGGGCACCGCCACGCTCGTCGTGCGGTTCACCACGTGGCCCCACTCGTGGTAGAGCTCCATGTTGGTCTCGTGCCACTGCTTCCAGTTGGCTCTCATCAGGACGCGGTGGTAGTGGAAGACTTCCATCGGCTGGGCGCCCATGGGCTCCAGGAGGTCCTCCAGCGAGTTGCCGACGTAGCTGTCGAAGTCCTCGGCGTCATCGTCCAGGTTGATGAACACCATCCCGAGCCTGACTGCGGTTCGCACGCTGCGCAGACCGCAATCGTCCTTCTTCAGGCCGCACTGCTCGTAACCCTCCTCGCGGGTAATCTCGATGCACCGCCCCTGCGTGTCGTATGACCAGAGGTGGAAGAAGCAGGTGAAGTTCTTCGACGTTCCGCGCGGCTCGGTCACCAGCTTGGCGCCTCGATGGGAGCAGGAGTTGAAGAAGGTACGCACCGTCCCGTCCGGCCCTCGTACCACGACCAGAGGAATGCCGACGTGTTCCACGGACCGGAAGTTGCCGGGATCCGGCAATTCGCTCTCGTGACAGACGAACTTCCACGTACGCGCGAAGATTCTTTCGCGCTCCTCCTCGAACACCTGCCGGTCGGTGTACACCGTCGAATCGACGTAGTGATCCTCGGGCAGTCGTGGCGGGTTGAGCCACTGGATGGCATTGCGTGTCATTGCTTGCTTCCTCGTTGGAGCCTTGATCAGGCGGGGACCGAGCCGGAGCGACGGGTCGTTCGGACAACCCATTGCCGAAACACCTGCATCGTCGGGGCGCCGTTGATCAGCAGGGTGGTCGCGGCGCGCAGTTGCTCCGCGATTCTTTGCTCGGCCTGCGGGGGCAGGGAGTTGCTGGCGGCCGAAACGACCAAGCAACCTATGGGGCGGGCGTCGCGCTGGAATGCCAGCGGGACACCTAGAGCGACGAGGCTCTCGTAAGCGTCCTCTCGCGCTACCGCAAAACCCTGCTGCCGGACCACGGCCAGATCAGCCGCGAGGACTTCGGGAGAGGTGATCGTTCTCGGGGTATGCGCCGGATAAGGCCCTGGGCCCAGCAACTCGGCCCTTTCGGCGTCCCCCATCCAGGCGAGCAGCAACTTGCCGGAGGCCGAGCCGTGGAGCGGGCTCTTCAGCCAGGTGTCGTAGTACGCGGACAAGGGATGACTGCCGCGGACGAAATCCACCACCATTCGCTCGTGGCCAAGGAAGAGCACGAACGCGCACGTCTCTCCGATCTGCGACTTCAGGAACTCGAGTACCGGTACGGCCTCCCGGCGCAACTGCGTCACCGGGTGGAACAGCGACAGAGGCGAAAGCGCGCGGGGGCCCGGCAAGTAGCGCTTCAGCGCGTCATCCCGGACCGCATGGCCGCTTTCGACGAGGCTTTGCAGGAGTCGATGCGCCGTACTGGCATCGAGCCCGGTCTCCGCGACGATGTCGGACAAGGCAAGCCACCCGGGCGCTTGCGTCAAGACGTCGAGGATCTGCAGGCCGCGCGAAAGCGAGCCGACTGCGACTCCCTCCTCCCGATCGACTCTCGTCGGCGGACGGCCACGCCGGTGCTCCACTCGGTCTGCGCGGCCAACGTCTTCCATGGTCTTCCCAGTCGTCCCAGTTGTCATGCCATCTATTCTGATGTTGTTTTGATTTTTCGCAACGTTCATTTCGATATTAGGGATAGGTGTTTTCACCAGTGCACTCGCCTTAGTACTGACGACTTCACACCCAGTTGCGCTAGATGAGAGCGGGCGAGTCTGGAATTCGCGCCAGCTGCCTGGCACGAGCACAAGTAGCGCTTGCGGCCTGCTATTCAGGAGCACCCGGCCGTTGCGGTTGGGCTGACGTACCTGTCTGCTTGGTGCATGCCAACGGCGGCAGGTCGAGCTGGTCGGAGGCTCCGGAAGCACTGTCGCGCAGGGCGCCCCACTTCGTTAGCCGCTGGGATTCAATCCGCAAGGCAGACCCCGAACGCCTGCGATGCGGCGCGGCAGGTTCGACGCATCCCGCGCCGGCATTAGCCAACGCGACCGGCGCCGCGCCCGCTTGTGGTTCACGCTGGCGAACTCGTGGGCCTCCAGATCGCCGGCGTGCATTGGGGACCTCGACGAGTTTGGCGCCATCTCGCTTTCCTCTCCGGCGGGTGGCAATGTCTGTGGCGGGAGAGCCCCACGAGGCGGCAGGCGCGACGCTCGGACAGGTGGAACCAGGACCTTGATCACCGCGCGTGGGGCTGGCGCTTCACCGCGAAGGGCCTCTGAGCGCGTGGATGCCCAAGCGGGCCTCTGCGCTCCGTTTCTTCAGCTGGCGTTCTGGAAAGGGAAAAGGGCTTGACGCTCTCGTATTCGTAGCATCAAGCCCTTGTGACTGGCGGAGCAGGAGGCAGCAGTATCGGGCGCCTAAGTACCTGACAACAAAGCAGTTTTTCGACTGCGCGATTGGCAAAATACCCTCCAGCTTACCCTCTTAACAATCCAGTCGCAAATTGCCACAGTCTTGGAGGGCAGTCATCGAACGCTGTCCGGGACTCCGAGGAGATGAAGCGGGCGATCCGCTCATCCGACTTCGTCCGCTGGGCAACCAATGGGCGAAAGCGGGAGGACATCGCTCCCTCCACACGCGGCAGTGCAAGTAGCCGCCTGACCTGGAGCGGGCGGTGCATCAGGCGTTCTGAAGAATGAGCCACTGCAGAAGGTCAACGCAAGGGCAATTGCGCAAGTAGCTGCCAGCAGGGCTGGATTTCCAAGCGCCACCGCGGCTCGAGATGAGCGCCTCCTAGTTTTCCTCGAGATCCCGAACGGCAGTCACGACCACCTCGATCAGTACGCCGGATGCTAGCCCGGCCTGTACGCAGGAGCGCATCGGCCAGCGGGAACTGTCTTGCGGCACCCAGCGATCCCATGCGAGATCGAGCTCGGCCTTGCGTCCGATGTCCGCGAGGTACACCGCCACGGTGATGATGCGATCGGACGCCGATCCGAGCTCTTGCAACAAGGCATCGATCTTGGTGAAAGCCTGTGTTGCCTGCCGTTCGACACCCTCGGACCGGTCGTCCGCCGTGGCCACCGCCCATACGAGGTCCTTGTAAGCGCTGGCGCCACTGCGCCGCCCGGCGCGAGCGGGAAGTCGTTCGATTCTCATTTGCGACGCACCTTCACCAGGCCGGCGTCGAGCAGCAGCGGATAGAGAGACTTGTCGGCGTCGGCCCAGACCTGCCCGGCCTCCTTCACGCCGCCGGCCGAGACGAAGAAGCCGCGCGCCTTCGCGCGTTCGACGAACTCGGGCTCGGCCATGGCGCTGCGGAACGCCTGTTCCAGCACGGCCAGCCGGTCGGCCGGGATGCCCTTCGGGCCCGCGACCGTGCGCCACGAGCCGACCAGCACATTGAAACCCTGCTCCTTGAACGTGGGCACCTCGGGCAGCATGAAGTGGCGCGTCGGCCCCGAAACTCCCAGCACGCGCACCTTGCCGGCTTTGTGGTGTTCGGCCACGTCGGGCACGGCGATGGAGATGGTCTGCACCTCTCCGGAGAGCAGCGCGGTGATGGCGGGCGCATAGCCGGCGAAGTTGACCTTTTTGATCTTGATGCCGAGCTGCTTCTCGTACAGCGAGATGAAGGTGAAAGCCGCGCCACCGGGCTGGTCGTTGCCGTTGCGGATGCTCTCGGGCGCCGCCTTTGCGGCTGCGACGAATTCGGAGAGCGTCTTGTACGGCACGACGGCGCTGGCGGTGATGGCCGCCGGGTCCTCGCCGAAGAAGGCGACGGGCTGCAGGTCCGACAGCGCGTTCGCATTGGGGTTCATGTACTGCGCGGCGACGGCGCCGGAGCCGATCATGCCGACCGTGTAGCCGTCCGGGGCGGCGTCGGCGATCTCCTTGATGCCGATCGCGCCGCCGGCGCCAGGACGGTTCACCACCACGATGGGCTGCCCCAGCTTCTTGCTGGCGGCCTCGGCCACCAGCCGCATGGCGACGTCACTGCCGCCGCCCGCGGGCCAGGGCATGACAAACGTTATGGGCTTGTCGGGGAAACCTGCCGCAGCCGCCGGCACCGCCAGCAAGACACCACAGCACGCGGCTGCAAACGCACGACGAGAGAGTCGGACCAACATGAAGCCTCCTAAGCGGTCGAGTCCTGGTGGAAATAGCGTTGCCGGCTCCTTCGCAGGGCCGGCAGCGCGGAAGCGATCAGCACGCCCACGGCGCAGGCGAGCAAGGCAGCGCTGATCGGACGGGTGAAGAAGACACTGAAGCCGCCCGAGACGCTGACGGCGCGGCGCAGGTTCTCCTCGAGCATCGGCCCGAGCACCAGGCCCATGAGCAGCGGCGCCGCTTCGATGCCGACCTTGTTGAAGCCCCAGCCGGCCAGGCCGAACACGGCCATGATCACAACGTCCGCCACGCTGTTGGAGACGGAGTACGTGCCGATGCAGCACAGCGCCACGATCGCGGGATAGAGCAGCAGGTACGGCACGCCCAGCAGCCGCACCCACAGCTTGATCAGCGGCAGGTTGAGCACCACGAGCATGGCGTTGCCGATCCACATGCTCACGACCAGCCCCCAGAACAGCGCGGGCTGCTTGGCGATGAAGCTCGGCCCCGGGGCGGTGCCGTGGATCATCATCGCGCCGATCATCAGGGCCATCAGCGCGCTGGGCGGGATGCCCAGGCTGAGCATCGGGATGAACGAGGCCTGCGCCGCCGCGTTGTTGGCGGCTTCGGGTGCGGCCACGCCCTCGATGGCGCCGCGGCCGAAGCGCTGCGGCTCGCGCGCGATCTTCTTCTCCAGCCCGTACGCGGAGAACGCGCCGATGGTCGGCCCGCCGCCGGGCAGGATGCCGAAGAACGATCCCAGCGCCGTGCCGCGCAGCGCCGGCGCCAGGATCGCGCGGAGCTCCGCGGGCACCGGCCAGATGCGGGCCACCGGCGCCGGCTTCACGCCCGATCCGCCGGTACGGTTCAGGTTGCCGATGATCTCGGCCAGGCCGAACAGGCCCATGGCGACCGGAACGAAGCCGATGCCGTCGACCAGGGACGCGATCCCGAAGGTGAGCCGGTATTCGCCCGTGCTCACATCGGTTCCGACCAGCCCGAGCGTCAGCCCGATCAGCACCGCCGCGATGGCCTTGAGCACCGAGCCGTGCGACAGCGCGATGGCCGCAACCAGCCCGAGCACCAGGATGGCCACGTAGTCCGCGGACTGGAACTTGAGCGCGACGCTCGCCAGCGCGGGCGCGCCCGCCGCGAGCAGCACCGTCGCGATGCAGCCGGCCAGCAGCGAGCTGAGGGCGGCGGTCGCGAGCGCCACCCCGCCCTTGCCTTCACGCGCCATCGCATGGCCGTCGAGACAAGTGGGCACGGAGGCTGCCTCGCCGGGCAGGTTGAGCAGGATAGCCGTGGTCGAGCCTCCGTACTGCGCTCCGTAGTACACGCCCGCCAGCATGATCAGCGCCCCCGCGGGCGTGAGATGGAAGGTGAGCGGCAGCAGCATCGACATCGTGGCCAGCGGCCCGATGCCCGGCAGCACGCCGATGGCGGTGCCGAGCAGGCAGCCGACGAAGCAGAGCGCCAGGTTCTGCGCCGTGGCGGCCACGCCGAAACCCAGTGCGAGGTTGCCGAGCAGGTCCACGGCCGCCTACCGCAGGAAGACCGGCAGTGCCGGCATGTGAAGGCCCAGGCCACCGATGAAGATCGCGGTGAGCACCAGTGCCAGCGCGGCGCTCAGCACGAGGGCCGTGCGGTGCGAGACCTCGCCGGCCCGCGTCGAGAGCCACACCGCCGCGAGCACGGCAAGCGCCAGGCCGCCGCTCTTGAGCAGCAGCGCGAAGAGCAGCGCCGAAGCCGTGACCGCGGCGGCGCGCCATGCATCGCTGCCCACGCGCAGCCGGCCGGGTGCGTCCCGCCGTGCCGGGAGTTCGCGCAGGCCCAGCGCGAGCAGGACCAAGCCCACCACGCCTAGCAGCACACCGCAGAGCGCTGGGAAGAAGCCGGGGCCGATCTCGCCGTTCCCCAGCTTGGCGAGGTCCCAGGTGGCGGCAAGCACCAGCGCCGCCAGGGCGAGCAGGGAACCGCCGGCCAGCATGTTCATCGCTTGCTGCCCCACACGCACGCTTGCACGCGGGCGAGCAGCACCGCCACCAGGCCGATGCAGGCCGCGACGGCGAGCGCCTGCAGCAGGTCCCACTCCGGCGCAAGCCGCCGCAGCACCACGCCGCACACGGCCGTGACGGCGAGGAACAGCAGCGCGCTCCCCTTCACGCAGGCGCCTTGTCGAGCAGGTCGGCCAGCCGTGAAGGCGTCAGCGGCACAAGCGTCGGCCGCACGCCGCACGCAAAGTCGACCGCGTTCAGGATGGCCGGGGCCGTGGGGATCAGCGCGGGCTCGCCCACGCCCTTGGCGCCGAAGGGCCCGAGCGGCTCGGCCGACTCGACGATGAAGACCTCCACCTCGGGCATGTCCCCCACCGTCGGGATCAGGTAATCGTGCAGGTTGTCGGTCTTCCCGGGGAGGTATTCCTCCATCAGCGCGAGGCCCACGCCTTGCGCGATGCCGCCGTGGATCTGCCCTTCCACCTGCGTCGGGTTGATCGCGCGGCCCACGTCGTGGGCGGCCCAGATCTTCTTGACCGTCACCTTGCACAGCCGCTTGTCGACCTCGACCAGTGCCATCTGCGCGCCGAACGCGTAGGTCGCGTAGGGCACGCCCTGGTAATCGGCGTCGAGGTCTGTGGTCGGCGGGTTGTAGTGGCCGACGCCCCACAGCAGCATGCCCTCCGCATCCGGCACGAGTCCGCTCAGGTCGAGTGCCTTCTCGCCCGCGGCCGTCTTCAGGCGAACGCCCCCCGGCCCGAACGACACCTGCGCACCCTCCTCCACCTTCGCATGCTGGCGAATCCCCTTGAGGAGCTGCTCGGCCGCGAGCTTGACGGCGTTGCCCGAGATGAAGGCCTGGCGCGATGCCGAGCTCTTTCCCGCGTCGAACGTCCTGTCGGTGTCGCCCACGACGAGCCGGATCGCGGCGGGCTCCACGCCCAGGCTGTCGGCGCAGACCTGGGTCATGATGGTGTTGACGCCCTGGCCGATGTCCACGGCGCCGCTGAACAGCGTGATGCGCCCTTCGCGGTCGATGCCGATGCGCATCGTCGAGGGGTTCGGCTGCGAGGTGTTGCCGATGCCGTACCACATGCAGCCCACGCCGATGCCGCGCCGCACGTGCTCGTTCGCCGCGTTGAACGCCTGCACCTCGGCCTTCTGCGCATCCCACACCGGCTTGAGCTTCTGCAGGCACTCGAGCATGCCCACGCTGTGCTCCAGCTTCTGGCCGGTGGCGGTAGCGTCCCCGGGGCGCAGCGCGTTGCGCAGGCGGAACTCGAACCGGTCGATGCCCATGTCGTCGGCCAGGCGGTCCATCAGCGCCTCGTGCACGACCGCGGCCTGCGGCACGCCGAAGCCCCGGAACGCGCCCCCGATGGCGTCGGTCGTGTGGATCGCGCGGGTGATGCAGCGCACCGCCTCGAACTTGTACGGACCCATCGCGTGGATCGGCACGCGGCTGGCGATGATGGGGCCGCAGGAGGAATACGGTCCCGTGTTGAAGTCGCCCCGCATCTCGTAGGTGGCGAGCCGCCCTTGCGCGTCGCACGTCAGGGTGGCGGTGATCGCGGAAGGATGGCGCTTGGTGGTGCAGCGCATGCTCTCGCTGCGCGAGTAGACGCAGGCCACGGGCCGGTCCAGGTGCCAGGCCGCCACCGCGATCATCGGCTGCAGCGACATGTCGATCTTGCCGCCGAAGCCGCCGCCGACCGCCGTCGGGAGGACGCGGACGCGGTCGGGCGCGATGCCCAGCACCCACGCGATCTCGTCGCGGTTCATGTAGGGCGCCTGCGTGGACACCGCGATCTCCAGGCGGTCGCCCACGCGCCGCGCGACGCCCGCTTCCGGTTCGATGTAGGCGTGCTCCACGAACGAGGTGACGAAGCTGATCGTCGCCGTGTTCGAGCCGCGCGACTTCCCGACGTCGCCGCGGATCTGGTTGACCTCCATCAGCTGGTTGCCCGGGCGGTGCGCGTGCAGGTCTGGTGCATCGGGGGCGAGCGCCGCGGCCATGCCCGACAGGGGCGGCAGCACTTCCCAGGTGACGGGGAAATCGCGCTCCTCCAGCGCCTCGATGGCCTCGCGCTCGCCGACCACGCCGGCGAACGCCTCGCCCATGTACCGCACGTAGCCGTCGGAGAACACGGGCTGGTCGCGCAGGCGCGCGAAGATGCCGTAGACGTTGTTGCCCGGCACGTCGGCCGCGGTGAAGACGCGCACGATGCCCGGGTGCCTGGAGACGAAGCCGCCGAGATCGCCGAGGCGGAACTTCGCGTGCGGATGCGGCGAGCGGATCGCCTTGAAGTGCAGCGCGCCTTCCATGCGCACGTCGGCGCCGAACTTCGCCGAACCGTCGGCCCGGGCCGCCCCGTCCACCTTGCGGATGCGCGCGCCGACCGACTGCCCGGCACCGGCCTTTTCCGCTGCTACGCGGGGCCGCAGCCCCAGGTAGCCTTCGATCGCCTCGACGATCTTGATGTAGCCCGTGCAGCGGCACAGCACGCCGCCCAGCCGATCCAGGATCGCCTCGCGCGTGCGCACCGCCGGATCGAGCACGATGTCCGCCGCCGCCACCAGCATGCCGGGCGTGCAGATGCCGCACTGCGCGGCGCCCGCTTCCACGAAGGCGTCCTGCAGGCCCGCCAGGCGCTTGTCGCGCGCGATGCCCTCCACGGTCATCACCGGCTTCCCGGCTGCATGCGCCACGGGCACCAGGCAGCTGCACACCTGCTGGCCGTCCACCAGCACGGTGCACGCACCGCAGTCTCCCGCGTTGCAGCCCACCTTGGTACCGGTCAGTTCGAGGTCGTCGCGCAGCACGTCCACGAGCCGCCGGCCGCCGCCGCAGGCGCCCAGTTCCCGCTTGTCGCCGTTGACGAGCAGCAGCGGCTTCCAGTCTTTCTTCATAGGATCAATTCAGTTCGGATTGCAGTTGCCGGGCCATGGCGCGGATGTCACGCTCGACCAGCTCGCGCGCCATGCGGCGCCGGAAGGCGGCGGTCGCGCGCACGTCGTCGATGGGCGTCAGCACTTCGAGCTCCGCGTCGGTGAGCGAGAAGGCCGCGGCCTGCGCCAGGCCCATGCCCTTCAATCGCGCTTCGGCTGGGAAGAGGCGCAGGGAGCGCGGAGCGCACGCGCCCACGGCGATGCCGCAGCCGGTTACCCTTCCACGGGCGTCCGCCTCGATGAAGGAGGCGGTCATCACCAGCGAGATCACCAGGTACCTGCGGCTGCCGTGCTTGCTGAAGGCCGACGCGTGCAGGCCGCCCGCCGCGCGCACCTTGACGCTCACGACGAGCTCGTCGGCCCTGGCCGCCGTCTTGCGGTTCCCGAGTACGAACTCGTGCAAGGGCACCTCGCGCTCGCCAGCCGGCCCTGTGACGACCACGCGTGCATCCAGTGCCATCAGCGCGGTCACGCCGTCCGCCGCGGGCGATGCGTTGCAGATGTTGCCGCCCACCGTGCCCTGGTTCTGGATCTGCCTGCCGCCGACCTCCGCGGCCGCTGCCCGCAAGCAGTCGAATTGAGGCGGCAGCTTCGCTTGCGCGACCTGCGTCCAGGTGGTCATGGCCGGGATGACCCACCACCCGCCCTGCGGGCGGATGCCACCCGACAGCTCGGCCAACCGCGAGATGTCGAGCAGGCCCTTGGGCCGCCAGCCGTGCTCCAGCGCGGGGTAGACGTCGGTCCCGCCCGCCAGGAAGGCGTAGCCCGTTTCCTTCTGCAGCCGAACGGCATCGGCCAGTGTTTCTGCCAGGACGTAATTCATCATTCAGAGACGGTGCCGTGGCGGTCCGGGCGGTCCCAGAACACCACGCGTGCGTGGATCAGGCGAATGAGCTGCGTGCCGACGATCCCGATCGCGGCCAGGCCGATGAGCGAGGCGAACATCGTCGCGAGGTCGACGTTGCTCTGCGCCACTTGGATCAGGTAGCCGAGCCCGCGCGAGGACGCCACGAACTCCCCCACGACGGCGCCGATGAGGCTGAGCACCACCGCGATCTGCAGCCCGGCGAAGATGTGCCCCAGCGCGGACTTCACCTTCACGTGCAGGAACACGTGGAAGCGCGAGCCCGAGAACGACCGCATCATGTTCACCAGGGCCGACGGCGTCTGGCGGATCCCCACGATGGTGTTGATGAAGACCGGGAAGAAGCACACCAGCGCCACCATCACGACCTTGGACGACATGCCGAAGCCGAACCAGACGATCAGCACCGGCGCGAGCGCCACCTTGGGCATCGATTGCAGCGCCACCACGAACGGGTAGACGAAGCGCTCGAACGTCTTGGATTCCGCCAGCAGCGCTCCGAGCAGGACCCCCGCGCCGCACCCCATGGCATAGCCGACGAGCGTAGCGGAGAGCGTCGCACCCACGTCCTTCCAGAAGGCGCCCTGCACATAGCCCTTGACCAGCACTTCGAGCACCGCTTCGGGGCGCGGCAGGATGTAGTTCGGGATCTGCAGTGCGACCGTGAGGAAGAACCACAGCCCGATCAGGACCGTGAGGGTGATCAGCGGGAAGACCACCGCCTGCGTGCGACCGTTCATGGGCGAACCTCCGTGCTGCGCGCGCTCATGCCGGCACCTCGAGCCGGTCGAAGAGCTTCCTCAGGTAGTTGCAGGCCTCGGCGAACCGGGGCTGCGCCATCGTGTCCACCGTGCGCGGCCGGCCGAGGTCCACGCGGACCTCCTCCACGATGCGGCCCGGCACGGGCGACATCACCACCACGCGATCGGACAGCATCACCGCCTCGGGGATGCTGTGGGTGATGAACAGCACCGTCTTGTCGGTGCCGCTCCAGACGTGCTGCAGTTCCACCCCCATGCGCTCGCGCGTCATGGCGTCGAGGGCGGCGAACGGCTCGTCCATCAGCAGCATCTCGGGGTCGTGGATCAGCGCCCGGGCGATGCCCACCCGCTGCTGCATGCCGCCGGACAGTTCGTGCGGGTAGTGGTCGCGGAACCGGGACAGGTTGACGAATTCCAGCAGCTGTTCGGCCCGCAGCCGGTAGTCGGCCACCGGCAGCCGCATGGCGACGATCGGCAGCAGGATGTTGTCGATGACCGACTTCCAGGGCAGCAGGTTGGCCTGCTGGAACACCACGCCCACGTCGCGGCGCGGCCCGATCACCGGCGTGCCCGCGATCCGCACCTCGCCGGCGGTGGCCTTGAGCAGCCCCGCCACGATGGACAGCACGGTCGACTTGCCGCAGCCGGAAGGACCCAGGACGGAGACGAACTCGCCCTTGCCGACCTGGAGCGAGAAGTCCTCCACGGCCTTGAACGGTCCGCGGGTGGACGCGTAGGTGACACCCAGGCCGCGCACGTCGAGCATCCTGGGCGCAGCCTGCGCCACCGGGCCCTTTGCCGCGGTGGCGTCCTCCTGCCGGAACTCCTTGTAGACGACGCTCATAAGGCTCACGGCATGGCCCGCTGCTGGCGGGACTCGGCACGAACCTTCGCCTCGTCGAACTTGTTGAATTCGTCGACGAGCGCGTTGGTGTACAGGGTGGACGTGTCGATGTTGGTCGTGCTCAGCTGGCCGCCGTCGTGGAGCACCTGCACGTAGCGCTTCCACACGTCGGGCGAGTACAGGCCGAACTTGCGCTGGTTGCCCACGTCGGAGAAGTCGAGGTTGCCGCGCTGTCGCGCGCCCAGCATCTGCAGCGCCGCCGCCATCTTCTCCTCCTCGGTGCCCTGCTGCGGCTTGCTCTGCGGATAGTGCTTCCAGAAGGTGGACACGCACCAGCGCGGGTTCTCGTCGCAGGCGATTACGCCCTTGGTGGCCGCGCGGCCGAAGCCGGCAAGCATCTTCGGGTTGTTGCGCACGTTGTCCTCGTGCGTGACGTAGCCGTTGGACATCAGCTGCTGGTACTTGGCCGGGATCTCCAGCTTGCGCACCTTGATCCCGCTGGCGAGCATCTGCGCCGCGTTGACATCGAAGGTGTTGTAGACGTCGACCTGGCCGGTGGTGAGGGCGTTGTAGGCCGGCGCGCCCACGCCGATGGTCTGGAATTCGAAGTCCTTGCCTTCGACGAGGCCCATCTCCTTGAACAGCGCACGGGTGATCGGGACGTTGCCGTTGGCCAGCGCGGCGATGCCGATCTTCTTGCCCTTGAGGTCCTTGATCGACTTGATCGGGCTGTTCTCCGGCACGTAGAACTCCCAAATGGAGCTGCGGATCGCGTTGTAGAAGAACCTGGCCGGCAACGGGTCCTTGCCCGGCTGGCGCGTGAGGATCAGCGTGTCGGCCGCGGGATAGCCGATGGTGACCTGCTTGGTCGCGATCTGCGGCATGAGCACGGCGGTCCCCACGAACTCGCGGATCTGCAGGTCGATGTCCTCCTGCTTGAAGTAGCCGAGTTCCATGGCCGCCACGAGCGGCGCGTAGCCGAGCGTGATGCGCGTGACGGTGCCGAAGACCACGGTTTCGGCGGCGCTGGCGGACAACGCTGCCCCGGCGAGCAAGGCGCCGAGGGCGAGGGATTTGATGCGCTGGATCATGGGAGAAGCTCCTGTGAGGGGGATCAATGGATCTGCGGCAGCGTCTCGAGGCTCTGGAGGCGCTGTTCCTTGTTGCCGACGAGCGAGAGGACGATCTCCTCCAGCCCGGCGTCGAGGTACTCGCGGACGCGGCGCCGGCAGGTGGCCGCGTCGCCGAAGATCGTGAGCTGGTCGATGGCCTCGTCGGGCACGAGCTTCGCGGCGGCGGCCGTGTCCCGGCGCGCGATGGCGGCCATCACCGCTTCCTGGTCGACGCGGATCCCGGAGTACGCGAGGTTCTCCTTGATCTTGTCGTTGCGGAACAGGAACGCGAGCTTCTCGCGCACGGTCTGGCGGGCGGCGCTCCCGCCGGGGTCGACCATGAAATACACGTAGCTCGCCTTGCGCACCTGGGCCGGGTCGCGCCCCGCTTCCTTCGCCGCGCCGGCCACCGCGTCCAGCTGGTGCTTCGAGTACTGCGTCGACAGCCCTGCGGAGAGCAGCACGCCGTCGGCAACCGCGCCCGAGAGCTTGAGCATCGCCGGCCCCATGGCGGCGACGTACAGCGGCACCGGTTGCGGGCCGGTGAACGCCAGCTTGGCGCCGTCCAGCGAGAAGGTCTGCCCCTGCGTGTGCTGCGGCTGCCCCGCCAGCAGGCCGCCCAGCGCGGCGAGGTAGTCGCGCACGGCGGGCACGGGCTTCTCGGCCGCCAGTCCGTTCTCCTTGAGGAACAGCGGATTGCCCACCCCGACGGCGACGCCGGCACGGCCCGGCGCGAGCTCGTCGAGGCTCGCGAGCGCCATGGCCATGGGCATGGGATGCCGCAGGTAAGGGCTGATCGCCGTCGGGACGATGCGCCCCGTGCGGGTATGCATCGCGATGGCCGTGGCGGTGCTGAACGCCTCGCGGTAGCCCAGGTGCTCGGCGATCCAGTAGGACCGGGCGCCGAGCGCCTCGGCGCGCTGCGCGATGGACACCGCCTCGCGGATCGGCACGAAGCCGTCGAAGCTCACGCCGAACGGGATCACGTGACGAACCCCTCGCGCACGGTGCGGCGCACCTGGGCGGCATCCATGCCGGCGAAGCCCATGCGCGCGAGGTTCAGTCCCTTCTCGCGGTACGGCTGCCCGCGCAGCGCGGAGGCCAGGGTGATCACGGCGTCGATCGCCTCGGTACGCGCGCCGCCCAGGCGGCCGAGCTCCGAGAACGGCACCAGCCCGAACGGGATGTCCTCGTTGAAGAAGCGGTGGTCGATGCTGGCCGGCGCCTTGATCCAGCGGTTCGGCTCGCTGTTCTGGAACGTGGCGTACGCGGTGCCGCCTTCCTTGCCGCCGGGGCCCGTGTAGCCCATCTCGAAGAAGTAGTCGGCCAGCTTGGGCACCTGGCAGCCGAAGGCCGCGGCGGCGGCGAGCCGTTCGCGATCGAGCGTGTCGATCAGCCCGCCCACCGAGGGCGTGATGCCCTCGAAATAGTGGCAGTAGTCGCCGCCGGTCGCCTCGATCCGGCCCACGTTGCACAGCAGCGCCGGCGGGTGGTGGATGGCGTTGGTGTAGCGGAACAGCGCATCCAGCACCGTCGGCACCGGAAAGAGCGGCGGGAACACCTTGCGCAGGCGGGCGGCGAGTTCCTCCGTGTGCAGCGCCGGGAACGACGAGAAGATCAGCTTGGCCGAGGCCCGCGACACCTTGACGCGGTCGGGCGCGACCTTGCGGCAGATGTACGGCAGGGTCGACGTGCCGCAGGTGACCGGGTTGCGGTGTCCCAGGCGGCGCAGCGTGTTGGGGATGAGTGTCAGCGTGTGGCCCGGCGCGGCCAGCACGACCTGGTTGTCGGCCAGGTGCGGCGCAAGCTGGGTCGCGATGTTCTCGTGCGCATGCGCCGGTGCCATCACCACGACGACATCGGCACCGAGCATCGCCTCCTCCATCGAACGCGTGATGGTCGGGACCTTGACGAAGCCCTCGCCGAAGATGCCCTCGTACTCGATGCCACCGCGCTTTTGCAGCGGCTCCACTGTCTCGGGGCTGCGGCCGTAGAGCCGCACTTCCAGGCCGCGCAGCGTCAGGTCGACGGCGGCCGCGCAGCCGCCGTTGCCGGCGCCGAGCAGCGCCACCTTGTTGATTTCCTTCACGGGTGTCTCCTTAAAGGGCCACGCTGTATTTCTGGAGCTTGGCTTCGTCCACTTCGATGCCCAGGCCGGGACCGTCTGGCACGACCAGGTGGCCGTCCTCGTAGGCGAAGGGCTGGCGCACGATGTCGTCCAGATACTTGCGGCCGGCGACCTTGGTGCGCTGCACCTCGGCGGTGGACGTCACCGGAATCGTGCCGGCCAGCGTGATCTCGGGCGACGCCGCCGCGAGGTGCACGTTGGCCGCGTTGCCCACGCCCATCTCGCCCGACCCGTTGATGTCGCACTGCATCTGGAAGGCGCCGGCCACCGCCAGCAGGCGCTTGGCGGGAACCAGGCCGCCGGGCTTGGTGTAGTAGACCGAGAGGTACTCGGCCGCGCGGCGCTGGGCGATCTCGACCACGTCCCGGTCCGTCCAGGCGCTTTCGTCGGCCATGACGGGCACGTTGCTGCGCGCGGCGATCTCGGCCATGCCGGCCAGGCCGTCAACGAGCTGCTCGGCATAGAGGATGTCGAATTCCTCCATGCGCTTGACGGCTTCGGCGCCCTCGCGCCAGGTCCGGTAGCCCTGGTTCGCGTCCACGCGGATCCGCGCGGCGGGGCCGATGGCCTGGCGAACGGCACGCACCACCTTCACGTCGCGCTCGATGTCCACGCCGATCTTGACCTTGAGCGTCCTGATGCCTTCGGCCACGACGTCGGCGGCTTCGCGCGCCGCCGCCTCGGCGTCCATCAGCCCGATGCTGTGCGCGAGCGGGATGCGGTCGCGCACCTTCCCGCCGAGCAGCTGGTAGACCGGCAGCTTGAAGCTGTGGCCCAGCGCGTCGAGCAGCGCCACCTCGACCGCCGCCTTGGCGTAGGGGTAGCCGCGCAGGGCGCGGTTCATCTTCTGGTGCACCAGTTCCAGCTGGCGCACGTCCACGCCTGTCAGGGCGGGTTTGAGACAGTCGTGGATCAGGGTGACGGTCGTGGCCGGCGTCTCGCCATAGCGGCGCGCGTTGTCGCCGCCCCAGGTGCGGATCGCCTGCGCCTCGCCCCAGCCGACGCTGCCGTCCGAGAGCAGCATCTTCGTCACCACGTAGCCGTTGCCCGCCGGGGAATCGAGCCCCACCCACAGGTGGGGCCGCCGCGGCGGCAGGGCCACCACGTAGGTCTCGAGCCTTTCGATGGAAAGCGGCTGGCCCATCAGCCCACCTCGATCAGCTCGTCGTTGCTGCAGATGGTTCCCGTGATCGAGTCGAAGCCGCGCTCCGTGATCACGTACATGTCCTCGGCGTGGAAGCCCATCTCGCCGGGGAGCATGTACAGCGGCTCCATCGTGAAGGTGATGTTCGGCTCGAACACGATGGTGCGCGTGTCCGTGATGTACGGCTCCTCGTGGATGGTCTGCCCGATGCCGTGGCCGAGGAACTTGAGGGTGGGTTCGATGCCGCTCTCGCGGCAGGTCGCGACGTAGGCCTTGTAGACGTCGGCCACGGGCACGCCCGGGCGCAGCATCGTCTTGCACAGCTCGCGCGCCCGGATCAGCTTGCCCCAGATGTCCTTCTGGCGCTCCGTCGGCTTGCCGGCCACCGCCGTGCGCGTGACGTTGGAGCGGTAGTTGTCGAAATCGCCCAGGACCTCGATGCGGATGACGTCGCCCGCCTCGATCCGCTTGTTGGTGGTGCCGCAGTTAGTCACCGAACTGTTCACGCCCGAGCCGACGCGGTACTTGAACTGCGCCGAGCCGGCCGCGATCATCTGGTCGACGATCTGGCGGGCCACGTCCACCTCGGTCATGCCGACCTTGATCTGCTTGAGCACGTCGTAGATCACGCGCTCGGTCACCACGCCGCCGCGGCGCAGGATGCCGATCTCCTCGTCGGTCTTGATCATCCGCGCGTTGAAGAACAGGTCGGCGCAGGGCTCGAACTTCGCGTTCGGCAGGCGCTTGCGCAAGATCAGGAAGTCGGCCGCCGGAATGAAGTCCAGCTCGATGGCGATGCGGCCTTCCGCCACGCCCGCCTCGATCAGCGCGTCCGCCAGCACGTCCGCCGGCTGCTGCGTGAACTGGTTGTAGGCGCGCACGTCGTCGAAGCGCGATCGGGCCTTCGCCTGCAGTTCCTCCACGTTCACCACGATCTGGGTGCCGAAACGGTCGCCCGCGAGCACCGCGATCGTGCGGCGGAAGCGGTTGGTGGCATGGCTCGGCACCAGGAAGCCGGCGGTGTACGTGACGTTGTCCTGCGACAGGGCGACGAGCGCGTCGTAGCCGCCGGCCTTCATGGCCGTGCGCAGCTTGGCCAGCGTCTCGTGCTCGGGCCGTCTGCCGGCATTTCCGGCCGCTGCGTTGGACTGCGTGAGAGCCGATTCCGCGGGCTCGTGAATGATCTTCAAGGGAAGTTCTCCTGTGGTCGCCGCGCAGGTGTCGAAGGCGCGCGGCACGGGAGAAAGTCTAGGAACCGGTGCGCTCACGCGATTGCGATCTCGCACGCACTGCGCACATCCGCTGTCGATCGGAGCCGCTGCAGCAGCAGGAAATTTCGCGGTGAGGAATTCGATTTAAGGAGGAACCCTCGGATGCATCCCGGTGAGGATGCAGCGGCCGCTTCCCCAGATCAGGCACCGTCGAACCGCCCGTTCAAGAGCGAGCGCAGCGGGAACGCCAACGACCGCTTGACGTTCTTCACCTCCACCACGGAGGCGTGCGTCTTGACGCCGATGTTCATCTCCATCATGGAGCGCAGCAGCTCGGCGTAGTGCTCCATGTCGCGCGCGACGATCTTCAGCAGGTAGTTGTAGTCGCCGCTGATGGCGCTGCACTCCAGCACTTCGGGGATCTTGAGCACCGCGGCCTCGAACGCGGCCAGGTGGCGGGTGGTCTGCTCCACCAGCCCGATGCTGCAATGGACGACCACGTACTGCGTGAGGCGCCGCAGGTCGACCACCGCGCTCACGCCCTGGATGTAGCCCTGCGAGCGCAGCTTGCGCACGCGCTGCAGGCATGGGCTGGGGGAAAGGCAGATCGCCTCGGCTAACCGCAGGTTGCTGATGTCCCCCTCGTGCTGCAGCACTTCCAGGATCCTCAGGTCCACGGTCGACAGAGGCTTGTCCAATCCCGTCCTCCTAGATGGCGAGCCGTTCCTTGGCCTGGCCGACACGCATGCCGGGCGGAACGTCCACCCCGTTCTTCACGGCCAGGATCTCGGCCATGATGCTCACCGCGATCTCCGCGGGCGTCTTGCTGCCGACGTAGAGCCCGACCGGCCCGCGCAGCCGCGCCGCCTCGGCGCTCGTCAACTCGAAATGTTCCTGCAGCCGCTCGACGCGCGCCGCATGGTTCCTGCGGCTGCCGATCGCGCCCACGTAGAACGATGGGCCGCGCACCGCTTCCAGGAGCGCCAGGTCGTCCAGCTTGGGATCGTGCGTCAACGCGACGATGCAGGTGCGCCGGTCCGCCCGGAACGACGCCACCACGTCGTCGGGCATCTCCGTCGCAAGCTTCGTGCCGGCAACGCTCCACGAGCGGTGGTACTCGGACCGCGGGTCGCACACCGTCACCTCGAAGCCGCTGAACGTCGCGATCGTGGCGAGGTACTCGGTGAGCTGCCCCGCCCCAATCAGCAGCATGCGATAGGCGGGGCCGAAGGTGTTCGCGATCCAGGTGTCGCCGCGCGCGAGTTCTTCCGGCTGCGCCGTCTCGCGCAGGGTCGCGGCGCCCGTGCGCAGGTCCACTTCGCGGCGCACCAGCCGCCCCTCTTCGAGGGACTCGACCAGCACGCCGAGCGAACCCGCATCGGGGTCGTGCTCCAGCAGCAATTCCATCGTGCCGCCGCACGGCAGCCCGAACCGGTGCGCCTCGTCCGCGGTGACGCCATAGCGCACCAGCTTCGGCGGGCCGGCGGCGGGCTGGCCCACGTACTTGTGGATCAGGTCGTCCTCGATGCAGCCACCCGAGACGGATCCCACCACACTGCCTTGCGCACTGATCGCCATGAGGGACCCTACCGGCCGCGGGGACGATCCCCAGGTGTTGACGACGGTCGCGAGCAGCACGGGGACGCCGGCCGCCCGCCAATCGCGCACCTGTCGCAGCACCCTTACGTCGAGGCTTTCCATGAAGGCTCCGTCGCGACGGCTTGGAGGATGCGCGAGACCTGCTGCGCGTCCACTGCGCCGGCGAGCACTGCTTCGTCGAGGCCGGCCTGCTGGTAGGCCCGCAAGCGGCTCGGGATGTCTTCGGCCGTGCCCGCCAGCGTGTGGCGGCGCACGATGTCGTCGGTGACGAGCGCGGCCAGGGTGGCCGTGTCGTTCTCCGCCATCGCCTTCGACAGCCGCGCCTGGTCCAGCACCGAGCCGGCCAGTTCCAGGTTGCGCGTATGGTGCGGGCCGCGCAGGACGATGCCCAGGGTGTGCCGCACGCGAGCGCAGGCCCTGGCGGGGTCGTCGTCGACGGCGCCGTAGGCTAGGCCATGAACCCGCACCGTGCGCCCGCCGGCGCCGCGCCGAACGTGGTCGACCGACCAGCGGACGAATTCGACGGAGCTCCCGGCGGTGATCAGCACCCCATCGGCCGAAGCACCGGCCAGCTCCAGCATCTGCGGCCCGGAAGCAGCCAGGATGAGCGGGATGCGCGGATGGCCGTTGCCCAGCACGCGCCCGCGCACCTGGAAGCTCTGCCCTTCGAAGTGCACGGTCTCGCCCGAGAACAGGGCGCGCGTGAGCTGGATCGCCTCGCGCATCACGCCCAGCGGCTTCGATCCGTCGATCCCGACGGACTGCAGGTCCGCCGGCGCGCCGGCGCCCAGGCACAGTGACACGCGGCCGGGGAAGAGCTCGTCCAGCGTCGCGGTGCTCATCGCCGCCTGAACCGGATGCTGCGTGAACGGGTTCACCGCCATGAGCACGACGCGCAGCTGCGGGCAGCGCTCGAGCGCCGCGTGGGCCAGCGTCACCGGGTCGCGCTGGAACAGGTGGTTGGCGACCCACAGCGTGCGCACGCCGGCTTCGCAGGCGGCCTCCACCTTGGCCAGGATGTCCGCGACCGGCTCGCGCGCGTCGGTGCTGATGGAAAGTTCAGGCAAGGCGCTTGACTCCTTCGACGATCTTCACGTAGCCCGTGCAGCGGCAGAGGTTCCCCTCGAGGAAATGGCGGATACGCTCGTCGCTCGGCTTGGGATGCATTTGCAGCAGCGCCGTGGTCGCCATCACCATGCCCGGCGTGCAGAAACCGCACTGGATGGCGCCGCACTCCACGAAGGCCTGCTGCACTGGGCCGGGCCGGCCGCCGCAGGACACGCCTTCGATGGTGGTCACGGCCTTCTCGTCGACGTCGGCCGCCAGCGTGGTGCAGCTGCTCGCGGGCAGGCCGTCCACCAGCACGGTGCAGGCGCCGCAGATCTCGACGTCGCAGGACTTCTTGGTGCCGGTCAGCGCGAGGCGGTCGCGCAGGACGTCGATCAGCAGTTCGTTCGGGCGGATGTCCAGCTCGGTCGGCCGTCCGTTGAGCGTGAACGCGATCCGCAGAGTGTCGTTGGTGGGGGTCATGTCTGTGCCTGCGCCTGCCGCCGCGCCGCGGCGTCCACCATGCGGCCGACCAGCACGGCCGCCAGGTGGCGCTTGTAATCGGCGCTGCCGTGGATGTCGTCGTGGGCTTCGAGCGTGCCGGCCGCCGCTTCGGCCGCACGGCGCGCGACGGCTGCGGCTTCGCCGGCCGGCGCCCCTTCCAGGGCGCGCTCCACGCGGTCGAGCCGCACCGGCCGGCCCGCGATGGCGCCGACCCAGACCTCGAAGGCCAGCCCCGATCCGGCCGGACGGCAGCCCACCGCGACGCCGACCGCCGGACGCTCCAGGTGCCCGAAGTTCGCGTAGGCGAAGGACGCGCCGGCCACAGGACGCGGAATGTCGATCCGCGTGAGCAGCTCGCCGTCTTCGCGCGCCGTGGTGAAGTCGCTGGTGATGAAGTCCTGCATCGGCACGCGGCGGCTGCGGCCCGGGCGCTCGAGCACGAGCTGCGCACCCAGAGCGCACAGCAGCGCCGGCGGATCGGCGTGGGGCTCCGCAAAGCACAGGTTGCCGCCCAACGTGCCGGCGCAGCGCACCCGGATGTTGGCGATGTTGTCGCTGAGCGCCGCGTAGGCGGGCAGGTGCTCGCGTACCACCGGATGGTTGGCGAGCTCGTGATGGGTGCTCAAGGCGCCGATGGCGATGCCGCCCGCGGCGTCGATGCTCGCGCCGCGCAGGCCCGCCACCTTCTTCAGGTCGACGAGGTGCTCGTAATGCAGCACCCTCGCCTTCAGTGCGACGAGCAGCTCGGTGCCCCCGGCGATGGGGCTGGCGTCGTCGCCGTGCTCCTCGAGCAGCGCGAGCGCTTCCTCCAGGGTCCGGGGGCGGTGCAGCTGGAACGGTCGGATGGCCATGGCGGCATCAGGCTCCCGTGGAAAGCGGCGTGCCGTCCGCGTGCGGCTCGGCCCCGACGGGTGCCGCCCCGGTGGCCGGCGTCGCCTGCAGGTCGGAGCACTCCTCAAGCACCTTCAGCAGGCGCGTGCGGAAGTCGGCGAAGTTCTCCTCGGCCTTCTTCTTGATGACCGAGTAGCCGAGCGAGGCGAGCTTGCCCGCCACCTGCGTGTCGCACTCCGCGACCATGTGCGAGTGGCCCGGCGTGGTGTCGCGCAGGTCCATGCGCAGCGTCACGTCGATGCGCGTGCCCGTGAAGCGTTCGGTTCCCGCCGCCACGGCCTGGATCCAGTTCGGCTCGCGCACTTCCTGCACGGCGATGGTGGCGGGGAGCGCCACCTTGAACGGCCCGAGCTTCTGCTTGAGCACCGCCGAATAGTCGGCCAGGCGCACGCGCTCCTGGACCTCCTCGCAGCCGGGGATGCAGCCGGCGATCTTGGGGATGTCCACGAGGACCGCCCACACTTCGCTGGCGGCACGCGGGATGGCTGCTTCCACTCTGAATTCCATGTCACTGTGCCTTTTTCTGTTCCTGCAGGGCGCGCCACACCTTTTCGGGGGTGATGGGCAGCTCCTTGATGCGGATGCCGTGCGCGCGCGCCAGCGCATTGGCCACGGCGGGCGCGAGCGGCAGGATCGCGCCTTCGCCCATGCCGCGCGCGCCGCCCACGCCGGGGCCGTCGCCGCTTTCGATCAGCACGGTATGGAAGTGCCGCGGCACGTCGGCGATGGTCGGCACGTGGTAGTCGATCATGCTGGCGTTGAGCGGCTGGCCGTCCTCGTACACCAGCTCCTCGCTCAGGGCGTGCCCGAGCGCCTGCACCGCCGCGCCTTCGTCCTGGCCTTCGGCAGCGCTGCGGTTGATGACGCGGCCGACGTCGGCGCAGCTCACGTAGTCATCCACCCGCACTTGGCCGGTGTCCTCGTCCACGTCGATCGTGCAGGCCCCCGCGGCGGTTTCCCAGAACAGCGGCGCCTGCGACAGCGATCCGCCCTTCGACTGCGGCGTGATGCGTCCGATGCCGATCAGCTCGCCGCTGTCGACGCGGTAGGCGCGGTGGATCAGGTCCGCGAACGTCCAGGTCGTCTCCCCGTCGGAGACGCCGCCGGCCACCACGCAGAAGCGTTCGCCCGCCACGCCGAGCTGCTGCTGCGCCATCTCGCGCAACTGCCGCACGATGTCCTCCGCCGCCTCCTCGATGGCCAGACCCATGATCACGGTGGACCGGCTGGCGCCCGTGCCCCAGTCGAAGGGAGCTGTCGCGGTATCTGGCGTGAGCACATGCACCGCTTCCACCGGCTGGTTGAGCGCTTCGGCCGCGTAGCGCCGCAGCACACCGCGCACCCCCTGCCCGATCTCCACGCTGGCCGACGAGACCAGGACCGAGCCGTCCACCTTCAGGCGCAGCATGGCCCCACCGATGGGCAGGATGCCCGGGTCCGAGGCGCCGAGGGCACAACCCACCGCCTTTCCGCCTGCGTGGCTCAGCGAGGTGAGCGCCGCGTCGAGCATGCCGGGCATGTCAACATCGATCGGCCGCAGGTCAGGCCGCACGTGCTCGCCCTTCCGAACCATGTTGCGGCGGCGCAGCTCGACCGGATCGATGCCCAGACGCGCCGCGATTATGTCCATTTGCGACTCGGTGGCCCACACGGCCTGCGGTCCGCCGATGGAGCGGAAGGCCGCGCCGGGCACCGTGTTGGTGTAGACGGCTACCGATTCAAGGGCGAGATTCGGGATCCGGTAAGGGCCTATGCTGCGGTTGGCCGACTTGACGGCAATGGCCGGGCCGGTATCGGCATACGCGCCGCCGTTCATAAGAATGCTCGCGTGCTTGGCGACGATGACGCCGTCCGAGCGGACCGCGGTCTTCAGGCGCACGGTGGCATCCAGGCGGCGGCAGGTCAGCATCGACTCGCTCGACGAGAAGCACAGGCGCACCGGGCGCCGCGCTTTCCAGGAGATCGCCGCCGCGAGCGGATCGATCTTGACCGAGGCCTTGCCGCCAAAGCCGCCGCCGACATAGGGCGTGATGACGCGGATGCGCGCGAGCGGCAGGTCGAACACCTTGTGGATCACCTTCTGGATCGCCGCGGGCGATTGGCCGCAGCTCCAGAGCGTGAGCCCGTCGTCCTCCCAGGAGGCCACCACGCAGTGCGGCTCCATGGCCATGTGCGACACCATCGGGAAGCCGAACTCGTCCTCGAACACGTGGTCCGCGGTGCGGAATGCCTGCTCGACATCGCCGTGGCTGTACGCATAGCGCTGGAAGACGTTGGTCCCCTCCTGCGCCCTGGTCTGGCCCGAGAAGTAGAAATCCTTCAGCGTCTCCATGCGCTCGTGCACGAGCGGCGCGCCGTCGGCCAGGGCTTCCTTCGCGGTGGTGACATACGGCAGCAGCTCGTAGTCCACGTCGATGCACTCCGCGGCCTCCTCGGCGGCCGCCTCGGTGTCGGCGGCGATGGCCGCGACCGGCTCGCCCACGTAGCGCACCTTGCCCAGGGCAATGACGGGGCGGTCCTTGAGGTAGAGGCCCCAGTGCGCGTTCAGCCCCTCGAGGTCCTCGCCCGTGAGCACCGCGTGCACCCCCGGCAGGGCCAGCGCCCGCGACACGTCGACCCCCCGGATGCGCGCGTGCGGCACGGGGCTGCGCAGCAGCCTGGCGTGAAGCATGCCGGGCACGCGCACGTCCGTGACGTATTGCGCCTGCCCCAGCGCTTTGTCTAGCAGATCCTCGCGATAGCGATCCATTTGATCCTATAATCGGAACGACGTTCCAATAAATACAGATTTTAGGAAGACAGGCCACGACCGTCAAGGCAGCCGCGCCGGGAACGGCACAATCAGTCAGCCGAAAAGAAGCAGATGAGCACCGCCAACAAACGAACCGCCGGCAACCGCCCGGCATCTCCCCCCACCAAGCCCCGTTCCAGTGACATGATCAAGGGCGGTGGCAACCAGTCCCTCGCCCGTGGATTGGAGATCCTCTCGCAGCTCGCGAGAGACGAGGAAGGTGTTGGTGTGCGCGATCTGGCGCGGCAGCTGAATTTGAGCCCGTCGATCACCCACCGGCTTGTGAAGACACTCGCGGAGTTCGGTTTCCTCGAACAGGACGAGGCCACGCAGCGCTATCGGATCGGCCACCGAGCCTTCGAGGTGGGCAATACCTATCTGCGCCACAACAGCCTCGAGACCGTGGCGCCCCCCATCGTCAGGGCCTTGGCCCAGGAGCATCAGCTGAACGCCTTCATTGGCGTCATGCGCGGCCGCCACATCGTCTACACGATGGTGTTCGCGAGCTCCGCTCCGGTAGCCGTGATGTCCTCGCCCGGCACCCGAGCACCGCTGCACACAATGGCTCAGGGCAAGGCGATCCTCGCAGATCAGCCGGACGACGCCATCCTGGAGCTGCTCGGACCGGAGCCCTATCCCAAGCTGACCGAGACGACGATCACGCGGGGGGCCGACTTCCTGAAGGACGTGGCCGAGTGCCGCAAGCGCGGGTATGCCACAGGCGACGGCGAGTTCGTGCCGGGAGTGTTCAACATCGCCGCGGCCATCCGCGACCGCAGCGGCGCGGCCGTGGCCGCCCTGAGTGGGTCCTTGCCCCGGCACCTGCACCGCCGGTCCGACACGCCCAAGATCGCAAAGTCCATTGTCGAAGCTGCCCAGAGGATCTCGCGCGCGCTCGGCGCGCCCTGAGGCGGTCCGCGGGCGGCTCAAACCCGGACTGAGTCCCACTCCGTTGCGACGAATGCCGCGCGTTCGCCGGTGTGAACCACCGGGTCGCGCCGCAGCCCGAACACCACACTGGGCACCTCCGCTTCGAAGGATTCGATCTGCTCGCCAAACAGGTTCGTGGTGCGGCCAATCACGGTGCCGGCCTCAACTGTCGCACCAGCCTCAATCTCGGGCGTGAACAGGCCGCCCTTCTCGAACGTGACCCAGTTGCGCTTTGTGACGCGCCGAACGCTCGCGGGCGCCTCGTCGCCCTCCAGCGCGGGCAGAATGCCGAGCTGCGCCGCAAGTCGCCGGAAGCCCAGCACCGCGGCTTCCACGTTGTGCGACTCGTAGCGGCTGCCCCCGCCAAGCTCCACCATGAAGGCCGGTATACGCGTCGCGAGCGCCTGGTAATCGATCCCGCCCGCAATGTTGCCTGGCAGTTCGCCCGCGCCGGTCACGTTCTGGCGGCACGCCACGTTCGGGTTGAAGACCGACAGCGCCTTGAGCTGGTCCTGCTCGGAAACGCCGCTGTCCGGGTGGACTTTGTAGACGCAGTACAGCTTCGAGTCGAACAGCGGGTTCATCGTGTGCAGGCTGACCAGCATGTCGGCCACCTCGCGGATTTGCGCGAACAGTGCGTGCGACAGGCGCTCGGAGATCAGCCCCCTGCCGCTGCCGGGGAAGGTCTGGTCCAGGTCGAGCTCGTCGTACGGGTTGCGCTTGCGCCTGGCGTCCAGGGCATGCGGGTTGGCCGTGGGCGTGACCACCACGTTGCCGCGCAGCTTCTTGGCGTCCAGCGCGCGGGCGAAGCGCAGCGAGGCGATCATCCCGTTGATCTCGTCGCCGTGGACCTGCCCGTTGATCCACAACGTCTTGCCGCGCTCGGCGCCGCGCACCGCCACGTAGGGCAGGTCCACGCTCATGCCGGAGGCCATGGAGCCCACGGGAATGCGGCCGCATTCGACCTGCGGGCCGCCCGCTGCCTGGAGGAAATCACCGATCCTGGACATTGCTCGTTCCTTCGTGGAGAAAACTGTTTCAGCGCAGCGCCGCGCGGCAGGCCGTGAACGCCCGCTGCAGGTCGGCGATCTGCGCTTCGTGGCCTTCCAGCCCGATGGACAGGCGCACGACGGCCGACTGTGTGACGGGGTGCAGGCGCAACGCCTGCTCGGCCGCCGGGTAGTAGCCGGCGAGGCTGTGCACGCTGCCCCAGCTCGCGCCGATCGCGAACACCTGGAGCGCATTGAAGAAGGCCTCCATGGCCTTGTCCGGAACGCCCGGTGCGGTGGCGAAGGACATCACGCAACCGCCGGTATGGAAGTCGCGCTTCCACAGGTCGTGCCCGCGGGACTGCGGCAGCGGCGGGTAGAACACCTCGGCCACTTCCGGCTGCCCGGCCAGCCAGGTCGCCACTTCGGTGGCGGCGCGGCCCTGCGCCTGGACGCGCACCGCGAGCGTCTCGAGCCCTCGCAGGACCAGGAAGCAGTCGTCAGGGCTGACCGGCAGGCCGATCACGCTCTGCGAGCGCCGTAGCTTCTCGTAGAGCGGCCGCTCGCGCGTGGTAATGGCGCCGAGCAGCACGTCGGAGTGGCCGCCGAACTGCTTGGACGCCGCCTCGACCACGATGTCCACGCCGGTCGCCAGCGGTCGAAAGCCCAGCGGCGTGGCCCAGGTGTTGTCGACGACCGAGAGCGCACCGACGGCCCGGGCTGCGGCGGCGATGGCGGGCACGTCCTGCATTTCCATGGTCACGGAGCCGGGCGACTCCATCATCACGAGGCGCGTGCGCGGCGTGATCAGCCTGGCGATGTCCGCGCCGATGGCGGGCGGATAGAAGCCGCATTCCACGCCCAGTCCCTGCATCCATTCGCGCGCGAAAGTCTTCAGCGGGCCGTAGGCACTATCGGCGATCAGCACATGGTCGCCGGCACGCGCGAAGGCCAGCACGACGAGGCACAGCGCCGCCTGGCCCGAGGGCACCACCACGCAGTGGCTGCCGCCTTCGAGCTCGGCGATCCGCGCCTCGAGTTCGCGGCTGGTGGGCGTGCCGGTCGTGCCGTAGGTGTAGCCGTCGTAGAGGTTTTCCTTGCGGCGGGCGAACTTGCCCATGTCGTCGAAGACGACCGTCGACGTGCGCCATACGCCCGGCACGAGGCTGTTGAAGCCTGCCGGCGCCCGGTTCCTGTTGCTGCCCATCGCTCTACTCCACCGCCTTGGCCATGTCCTCGACCACCTTCTTGGCGTCGCCGAAGACCATCATGGTCTTGTCCATGTAGAACAGCTCGTTGTCCAGGCCGGCATAGCCCGCGGCCATCGAGCGCTTGTTCACGATCACCGTCTTGGCCTTGTAGGCCTCCAGGATCGGCATGCCGTAGATCGGGCTGCCCTTCTGCAGCGCGGCCGGGTTCACCACGTCGTTGGCACCGAGGACGATGGCGACGTCGGCCTGGCCGAACTCGCCATTGATGTCCTCCATCTCGAACACCTGGTCGTACGGCACCTCGGCCTCGGCCAGCAGCACGTTCATGTGCCCGGGCATGCGGCCGGCCACGGGGTGGATGGCGTACTTGACCGTCACGCCCTGGTGGGTGAGTTTCTCGGCCAGCTCCTTGACGGCATGCTGCGCCCGCGCCACGGCCAGGCCGTAGCCGGGCACGATGACCACGGTTTCCGCGTTGCCCAGGATGAACGCCGCGTCGTCCGCGCTGCCGCTCTTGACCGTGCGCTGCACGCCGCCGCCGGCCGCGACCTGGCCCGCCTCGCCGCCGAAACCGCCCAGGATCACGTTGAAGAACGAGCGGTTCATCGCCTTGCACATGATGTAGCTCAGGATCGCGCCCGAGCTGCCCACCAGCGAGCCGGCGATGATCAGCATGCTGTTGTTCAGCGAGAAGCCGATGCCCGCGGCCGCCCAGCCCGAATACGAGTTGAGCATCGACACCACCACGGGCATGTCGGCCCCGCCGATCGGGATGATGATCAGCACGCCCAGCACGAAGGACAGCGCCAGCATCAGGAAGAACGCGAACCAGTTCTCGCTGAGCATGAACATGAGCCCCAGGCCGATGGTGGCGATGCCCAGCGCCAGGTTGAGCAGGTGCTGGCCGGCGAACACCACCGGCGCGCCCTGGAACAGGCGGAACCTGTACTTGCCCGACAGCTTGCCGAACGCGATGACCGAGCCGCTGAAGGTGATCGCGCCGATGGCCGCGCCCAGGAACAGCTCCAGCCGGTTGCCGCGCGGGATGGGCGTGCCCTTGTCGGCGATGCCGAAGGCGTGCGGCTCGGCGACGGCGGCGATCGCGATGAACACCGCGGCCAGGCCGATCATGCTGTGCATGAAGGCCACCAGCTCGGGCATCTTGGTCATCTCGACGCGCTTGGCCATGATGGCGCCGGCTCCGCCGCCGACCACCAGCCCGAGCAGCACCCAGGCCATGCCGCGCGCCGCGCCGCCGGACAGCTCGACGATCAGCGCGGCGGTGGTGAGCACGGCGATGCCCATGCCCACCATGCCGAACAGGTTGCCGCGGATGGAGGTGGTGGGATGCGACAGGCCCTTGAGCGCCTGGATGAAGCAGACCGACGCCGCCAGGTACAGCAGCGTGACGACGTTCATGCTCATTGCCCGCCTCCCGCCTTGCGGTCCTTCTTGCGGAACATCTCCAGCATCCGCCGGGTGACCAGGAAGCCGCCGAAGACGTTGACCGCGGCCAGCGCGACGGCCAGCACGCCCATGGTCTTGCCCAGGCCGCCTTCGGTCAGCGCGGCGGCCAGCATGGCGCCCACGATGACGATGGCCGAGATCGCGTTGGTCACCGCCATCAGCGGCGTGTGCAGCGCGGGCGTGACGTTCCAGACCACGTGGTAGCCCACGTAGATGGCCAGCACGAAGATGATGAGGTTGATGACGGTGTGGCTGATTTCCATGCTCAGGACTTCCTCGTGACTTCCCCGCCGCGGGCCATGAGGCACGCGGCCACGATGTCGTCGTTCATGTCGATGTTCAGCTGGGCTTCCTGGGTGACGATGAGCTTGAGGAAGTCCAGCACGTTGCGGGCATACAGGGCCGAGGCGTCGGCGGCCACCAGCGCCGGCAGGTTGGTCTCGCCCACCAGGGTGACGCCATGCCTGACCACGGTGCGGCCCGCCTCGGTCAGCGGGCAGTTGCCGCCCTGCGGCGCGGCCAGGTCGACGATGACCGAGCCCGGCTTCATGGACCGGACCATGTCCTCGGTGACGAGAACCGGCGCCGGCCGGCCCGGGATGAGCGCGGTGGTGATCACCACGTCGGCCTGGGCGACGCGCTTGGCCACTTCGGCCTTCTGGCGGTCGAGCCAGCCCTGCGGCATCGGGCGCGCGTAGCCGCCCACGCCCTCGGCGGCTTCCTTCTCCTCGGCCGTCTCGTAGGGCACCTCGATGAACTTCGCCCCCAGCGACTCGACCTGCTCCTTGACCGACGGGCGCACGTCCGACGCCTCGATGACCGCGCCCAGGCGCTTGGCGGTGGCGATGGCCTGCAGTCCGGCCACGCCCACGCCCAGCACCACGACGCGAGCGGCCTTCACCGTTCCGGCGGCCGTCATCAGCATCGGGAAGAACCGTTGGTAGGCGTTGGCCGCCAGCATCACGGCCTTGTAACCGGCGATGTTGGCCTGCGAGGACAGCACGTCCATGCTCTGCGCGCGCGTGGTGCGCGGCGCCGCCTCCAGCGCGAACGCGGTCAGGCCCGCCGCCGCCAGGCGCTGCAGCCCGGCCGCGTCGAACGGGTTGAGCATGCCCACCAGCGTGGCGCCCGGGCGCATCGCGGCCAGCTCCTGCTCCTGCGGCGCGCGCACCTTGAGCACCAGCTCGCAGCCGAGCGCACCCGTCTGGTCGGTGATGTCCGCGCCGGCCGCCACATAGGCGTCGTCCGGCGCGCTGGCCGCCAGGCCCGCGGCCGACGCGACGCGCAGCGTGTGGCCCTGCGCCTTGAGTTTTTTCGCCGTTTCGGGCGTGACGGCAACGCGCCGCTCACCGCCCGACGTTTCGGCCGGGACGCCGATGATCACTCCGTTTTTCCTTTCTGGTTCTTCTGTTCTTGTGGTTCTTCAGGCAGCCAGCAGGTCGCCGTAACGTCCGTACAGCCGCAGCTGCAGCGGTTCATCGAGGTCGTCGCGCAGGCACGTCTGCCCGACCACGCGCACGTTCACGTCTTCTTGTGCGAGCAGCCGCACGTGGCGCGCGAAGCTGCCCTCGCCATAGGCAAAGGGGATCCCGCACGAAGCGGGGATGCGCAGGAAATTGGTGCCCTGCCCGGCACGGTCCGGAACGATGAGGGCTTCCTCTACCGGGCACGACGCGAGCACCTCGCGTAGGGCGGCCTCGCCCACTCCGGGCAGATCGACCGGCAGGATCGCCATCGATCGGGGCGACACCGAGTGCACCACGTGCGCCCTCGCCTGCTCCAGGGCTTCGTTCAGGCCGGGCGGAACGCCGCCTTCGCGGATGAAGCACAAGCCCGCGGCGGCGGCGACTTCCTCGACACCGGCGCAAGCCGAGACAACGTACGTGTTCCCGCTGCCGAAGACGGCGGCGGCCGCATGGAGGGTCTGCCGCAGCTGCGCCAGATTGAGCTCCTGTCGCCGAGAAGGCGACAGCACGTTCCTCAGGCGAGACTTGCCATCGGCGACGCCCTTGGCGGGGATGAGGACGACGTCAGGCCGCACTCGCGGCTCCGCATTCGGCCAGGAGTGCCAGGCAGGCGCGCGCCACGCGCCGGCTCGAGCCGCGGTCGGGCATCAGGGTGTCGCAGATCGCCACCCGCAGACCGCGCTCGAGCAGGGCGGGCGCGAACGCCTCGTCGCGTGCATCGAGAACGAAGCCATCCAGCAGGTCTCCGTAATGCTCCGCGATCGCCACCGGCGTGAGAGGCCGTCCCAGCTCCCGCAGCATCTTCGCGAGCGGGCCTTTGACGGCATCGCCGCCCACGAGCGGGCTGACGGCGACGACCGGTGCACGGGTGCGCTGCAAGGCTTCGCGCACCCCCCGCAGGGCCAGGATCGGGTCGATGCTGACATAGGGGTTGGACGGACAGATGATCACGCCAGGGGGGATGCCCGACGCGAGCGCATCGAACCACGTAGCGGACGGCCTGGCCTTGTCGAGGCCCGCGAAGCGGAAGGCGCTCACGCGCGGCTGGCAGTGCCGCCGCACGAAGTAGTCCTGGAACCCCAGCTCGCCCTCGGGCGTTACCACGATGGTCTCGACGGCATCGTCCGTCATCGGCAGGACGCGGCACCTGATGCCCATCCGGCGCAAGATCTCCTGGGCGGCATCGCCGACGGTCGCACCGGACTTCAGCAGCGACAGGCGCAGCAGGTGCATCGCCAGGTCCTTGTCGCCCAGGCTGAACCAGGCATCGACGCCGAGTTCGACCAGCGACTCCTTGCATTGCCACGTCTCGCCGGCCCGCCCCCAGCCGCGTACCTCGTCGTTGCGGCCCGCGATGGCGTACGCCACGCTGTCGAAGTCCGGCATGATGCGCAGGCCGAGATAGTCGAAGTCGTCGCCGGTGTTGACGACGATGGCGAGCTCGTCACCCGCGACCTCGTCCGCGAGCCCGCGCGCGAGTTTCGCGCCGCCGACGCCACCGGAAAATGCGTGGATCACGGGAACAGGTCCTCGCGCTTGCTGCGGATCAGGTCCGCCGCCGTGCCACCGCGCGCAGGCAGGTTCACGCCCCGCACCAGCACCGCCGCGATGCCCTCTCCGGCCTGCCCCATGACGAGCGAAGCCGCCGCCGCTATCTCGTCCGCGCCACCCACCTCGGTGGTGATCAGGCGGAATCCGTGGCGGTCTTCGCGCCCGCGCAGGTCGAGCAGGCAGGGCATGCCGGCCGCGCCGATCGCGGTTCCGATGGTCCCGCGCCGCCAGGCGCGACCGAGGCTGTCGTTGATGAGCACCGGCAGGTGCACGCTAAAGTGCTGCGACGCAGCGCGATGCAGCCGCTCGGCGGACGCATCGGGGTCCTGCGGCCACAGGAGCACCGACTCGCCGGTCCCCTGCTGCTGCACGTTGGAACGGTCGATGCCGGCATTGGCCAAGACAACGCCCGTGCGGTGCCGCACGATTAGCACCTGTGGCGTGGCGCGCACCACCTGCGTCGACTCGGAGAGGATCAGCTCGACGACTCGCGCGTCCTTGCCCGTCTGCTGCGCGAGTTCGAGCGCACGACCGGAGGGCGTGACCGTGTCCAGGTCCACGGTGCGCCCCTCGCTCTTGGACACCACCTTCTGCGCGAACACCAGGATGTCGCCCGCCTGCACGCGCAGGCTCTCCTCGCCGCACATCTGCGCCACCCAGCCTACGAGATCGTCGCCGGCGCGGATCTCCCGCGGGCTGGCGAGTCCGAACAACTGGAGATGGCGCATCGGCATGGGCAGCGGAACGGTCAGCGCAGGCCGCTGATGCGGATGCCGGAGGCCGGCACCTTGTAGGTCTTGTTCAGGTGGATCAGCACCGAGGTGAGCGTTTCCGAGACCACCGAGTTGGCGAGCGGGCCCGCGTCGATGGCCACCAGGCCCATCTTCGTGACCAGGTCGCGGACGATCGTCTTGGCCTCCGGGTCGTCGGCGCATACGAGCACGTCGCAGTCCACAGGCTTGTTCGGATTCATCAGCGCATGCGCCGAGACGTTCTGGAACGCGGAGACCACGCGCACGCCCGTGCCGAGCCTGTCCTGCAGCGCCTTCACGCACGAGCCTTCGGGCGGCAGCTGCACGAGCGACACTTTCGGCGGCTTGAGCGGCACCGTGACGTCGATCAGCACCTTGCCTTCCAGGGCCGGGCGGACCTGTTCGGCCGTGGCCACCTGGGCGGCGTAGGGCACCGCCAGCACCACGACCTGCGCCTGTTGGGCGGCCTCGATCAGACCGGCGCCACTCACGTGGTTCGAACCGGCCTGTGCGTTCAGTTCCGCTGCACGGGCGGCGGCCCGGGCGGCGGCCCGCGAGCCGACCACCACCTTGCAGCCCGCCAGCGCTGCGCGAAACGCGATGCCGCTGCCTTCATGCCCGGTGCCGCCGAGAACGGCGAGGGTCGGGAGTGTGTTGCTCATAGAAATCCTTTCAGTGGCTGCCGGGGCACACCGAAAGCGCGGGCACGTTCTCGGTGATGACGGGAATGCGCGCGAGCCGCGACAGCGGACGCGCGACGGGCTGGTAAAGGGTGGTGCGTTGCTCGGAGACGCGGCCGACCTCCGCCAGCAGCTGCTCGATCTGCGCGGCGGTCACGCCCTGCCCCCACTCGGCGCCGGCCGCGCGCGAGATGCTCTCGTTCATGAGCACGCCGCCGAAATCGTTGGCGCCGGCCAGAAGCGTCTGCTGCGCGCCCTGCGGGCCGAGCTTGACCCACGAGGTCTGGATGTTCGGGATCAGGGGACTGAGCGCGAGGCGCGACACCGCGTACATCAGCACCGTCTCGCGCCAGGTGGGGCCTCGACGGGCCTGTCCGCGCTTGTAGATGGGGCTGTTGGTGTGCACGAAGGGCAGCGGCACGAATTCGGTGATGCCCCCGGTCTCCTGCTGCAGGTCGCGCAGGGCCAGGATGTGCCGGGCCCAGTGGTCGTAGTGCTCGACGTGGCCGAACATGATGGTCGACGTCGTCGGGAGCCCGGCGCGATGCGCTTCGCCGACGATGCGCAGCCATTCGGCCGTCGTTACCTTGTCGGGGCAGATGATCGCCCGCACGTCGTCGCTGAGGATCTCCGCGGCGGTGCCCGGCAGCGAGCCGAGCCCCTTGCGCTTGAGCTCCTGCAGGAACTCCGCCGTGCTCACCCCCAGCGTGGAGGCGCCATGCAGCACTTCCAGCGGCGAGAACGCGTGGACGTGCAGCTGCGGCAGCGCGGCTCGGAGGGCGGAGAGCAGGCCGAGGTAGGTGTTTCCGTCGTACGACGGGTGGATGCCGCCCTGCATGCAGACCTCGGTGGCGCCGCGCGCGACCGCCTCGCGCGCGCGCTCGACGACTTCGGCCACGTCGAGGTCGTACGGGCTCTCCGTAGGCTTGTTGCCGCCCGTGCGCTTGGAAAAGGCGCAGAACCCGCACCGGTAGGCGCAGATGTTCGTGTAGTTGATGTTGCGGTTGATGACGTGGCGGACCACGTCGCCCGCGTGCGCCTTGCGCATGGCGTCGGCCGCATGGACCACGCGGGTGTAGTCGTTGCCGCGCGACTCGAACAGCTTCGCCACCTGCGTTTCGGTCAGCCGCTGCCCGCCCTGCGCGACGCTGACGATGTACGCGATCTCGGTGGGCGTGTGGACCGCGGGCGCGCCACGGGGCACGCCGGGCGGCGCCACCTTGGCCCCGCCTGCGAACCAGCGGTCCTCGCGCGCGAGGCCGAACGCATCCGAGGGCATGAGCAGCTTGCGGTGGTGCGTGGCATCCACCCACTGCGCGCGCTCACGCACGTACGCGGGATACACCGGCAGGCGCGGCGCCAGGGCGAAGCCGGCCGCTTCCAGCTGCTTGCGCAGCGCCCCGATCTGCGGCCAGGCGGCCTCGGGGTTGACGTGGTCGGCCGTCACCGGCGAGATGCCCCCGACGTCGTTGATCCCGGCCGCGATCAGCGCCTGGACCTCGCCCGGCCGCAGGTTCGGGGGCGACTGGATGGAAATGTCTGCGGGGAGGATGTGGCGCGCGGCCGCGATCGTCCAGAGCTGCTCTTCGAGCGCCGCCGGCGCGACGGCCTGCATGGGCGTGCCCGCCTTGGGACAGAAGTTCTGGATGATGACTTCCTGGAGGTGCCCGGACTCTTCGTGCAGGCGGCGGATGTCGCGCAGGGTCTCGATGCGCTCCTCGCGCGTTTCGCCGATGCCGACGAGCAGCCCGGTCGTGACCGGGATGCGCAGCTCGCCCGCCTCGCGGAGCATGCGCATGCGCACTTGCGGGTCCTTGTCGGGGCTGCGGTAGTGCGGCATGCCCTTGTCCATGAAGCGCGGTGCCTTGACCTCGAGCATCAGCCCGATGGACACGCTGACTTCGCGCACACGAGCCAGTTCGTCGCGGCTGAGCACGCCGGCATTCACGTGCGGCAGCAGCGAAGTCTTGGTGGCGACCTCGCGGCAGGCCGCCACGAGGTAGTCGACCGTGCTGGCGTAGCCGCGCGCCTGGAGCCATTCGGCGGCGCGCGGGTAGCGCAGCTCCGGCTTGTCGCCCAGGGTGAAGAGCGCCTCGTGACAGCCGGCGGCTTCGCCGGCCCGGGCGACCGCCAGGACTTCCTCGAGCTCCATGTACGCCTTCTCACGCGCGACCGAGTGGTCGCGCGAGAAGGTGCAGTAGCCGCAAAGGTCCCGGCACAGCTTGGTCAGCGGGATGAACACCTTGGGCGAGTACGTGATCGTGTCGCCCCACGCCAGCCGCGCGATGGCGCCGGCCCGGCGCGCGAGGTCGCCGCATGGCACGGCGAGCAGCTCCTGTTCGAGATCGGTCTGGCTCATCCCGGGTCCCTCAGTCCTTCGGCAGCTTGGCCATGACTTCCTTGGCGAACCACTCGATCTGTTCGTCCAGTTCGGCAACTGAGTTGGCGGGGAACATCAGCGCGCTCACGTGCTGCACCCCGATGGAGCGCAGCTTCTCGATCTTCTGGAGGATCACTTCGGGTGACCCCACGAGGTTGGCGGTGACCTGGTGGCTCAGGTCTCGGCCGGTGTAGGCCAGCGAGACGCGGTGGGCGACCAGGCCGCTTTCCATGTAGCGCTTCTCGGCCAGCTCCATGGTCTGGTCCACGGTGCAGGACAGCTGCGGTGCGATCTCGAAGCCGGCCAGGTCGCGGCCCGCTTCCACCAGCCGGCGCTTGAGCGTGGCGATGCGGTCCTCCATCACGGGCAGCGGCTGCCAGCCCGGCAGCCAGCCCTGGCCGTACTTCACGGCGCGCTCCATCGCCTCGACGTTGTGCCCGCCGATGTACACGGGGAAGGGCTGCGCGATGCTCTTGGGGAACATCTCGACGTCCTTGTAGCTGTAGTACTTGCCGTCGTAGCTCGCCTTGGCTTCGTTGAAGAGGCGGTGCATCGCCTCCAGCCCCTCGTCCATCATGTCGCCGCGGCGCGGGTTCTGGAACCGGTTGCCGGCCCAGGCCTCGAACTCCTCGCGGTAGGCGCCCAGGCCCACGGCCATGATGAAGCGGCCACCGCTCATCTGGTCGAGCGTGATCGCCTGCTTGGCCAGGTACACGGGATCGTGCATCGGCAGCACCGTGATGGCGGTGCCGATCTTGATGGTCCTGGTGGCGCCGGCGATCGCGGCCAGCACGATGAGCGGGTCGTAGAAATTCGGCGGCCGGCCCGGGAACAGGTCTCGCACGTAGTTCTGGGTGGTGATGTGGTCGTTGCCCCAGACCGAGTGGTAGCCGAGTTCCTCGCAACGCCTGGCCTGCCGGATGAAGTCTTCCGGTCCCGCGAAGGGGATGGGGTACATCACCCCCTCGAAGCCTGTCGACAGGCACACGCTGAATTTCATGGGATGCTCCTTTTGCCTTCGGGGTGTCGCGGGACGCGCGGCCTACTTCTGCGCGGTGCCGAGCGCGCCTTCGCGCTCGAGCTGTTGCGCCCGCTGGAATTCGCGCTCGACGAGCGCCTTGGTGTCCTTGCCGGACATGTCGATCACTTCCATGGACATGCGATCCATGACGTTGACGAAGGCGGGGTCGGTCAGCGCCTTGCGGAAAGCGCTCTCCAGCTTCGCGCGGATGGCCTCCGGCAGGTTGGGGGGCGCGATGATGCCCTGCACCGAGCGCAGAAACGGGAAGCCCAGTTCGCGCAGCGTCGGCACGTTCGGCAGGTGCTTGGAGCGCTCCGGCGTGTTGACGGCGAGGACCCGCACGTTGCCGTTCTGCAGGTGCGGCATCCAGACCGAGGTTTCGATGGAGAAGTCCACGTGCTTGCCGAGCAGCGCATTGATCGAGCCCGCCGAGCCGTTCATGGGGATGTGGTCGATCTGGGTGCCCGTGGCCTTCTGCAGGCCGGCGCCGATCAGGTGCTGCGTCGTCACGGCGCCGGCCGTGCCGTAGGTGAGTCGGTGGGTCTTGGCGTGCGCGATCAGCTCCTGCAGCGTCTTGAACGGGCTACTCGCCGGCACGGCCACGCCGATCAGGTTGTCGCCGTAGTAGCTGATGTAGCTGAAGCCCTCGATTGGGTCGTACGCCAGCTTCTGTCCCGAGAGCGCGAAGTTGTACGAAGTCGAGGAAAGCGTGCCGATGGTGTAGCCGTCCGGCGCCGCCCGGTTGAGCTGGCCCATGCCGATCGTGGTGGACGCGCCGGGCACGTTCACGATGACGACGGGCTGACCCAGGTGCGCTTCGGCGGCCTTGGCGAGCGCGCGTGCCGTGGTGTCGGTACTGCCACCCGCCGCCCAGGGCACGATCATGCGGATCGGCTTTTCGGGATACTGGCCCTGGCCCTGAACCGCGGAGGCGACGGTGGCCAGGCCGAACGCGGCCAGCTTCAGGAGGATTCGCTTGGAGATCATCGTCGTTCCTTTCTTGTCCCGTTTATCGGAACAGCGTTCCTGTTATTGAAATTTTAGGTCGAGGTGGGTGGCGTGTCAACGCCGGCTCTTGGATTCCTGCCTTTTCTCTTTTTCGGTGTTCAGCCGGGCGCAGGCAGGTGCCCCAGCTTTTCGCGCTTGGTGCGCAGGTACTGCGCGTTGTGACGGTTGGCGGTGGCCGCCGATGCGATGCGGCCCTGCACGTGCACGCCCAGGTCGGCCATCGCCGCGAGCTTGTCCGGGTTGTTGGTGATCAGCGCCACCGAACGGAGCCCGAGTTCATGCAGGATGGCCGCCGCCGCTGCGTAGCTGCGCGCGTCCACCGGCAGCCCGAGATCCGTATTGGCCTCGACCGTGTCCCGGCCGCACTGCTGCAACCCGTAGGCGCGGATCTTGTTGGCCAGGCCGATGCCGCGGCCCTCGTGGCCGCGCAGGTAGATCACCACGCCGCAGCGGCTGGCGGCGACGTGGCGCAGTGCCGATTGCAGTTGCTCGCCGCAATCGCACCGACAGGAGCCGAACACGTCGCCGGTGAGGCACTCTGAATGGATGCGCACCGGGACGTCCTCCCGCCCGGCCACATCGCCGCGGACTAGGGCGGCGTGTTCGGCCCCCTCCGCGTCGCGGAAGACGTGCATGTCGAAGTCGCCGTGCGCCGTCGGCATGCGGGCCGAGGCCATGCGGCGAACGCGTCCCTGGAGCGCCGCGGTCATCGTGGTTTCTCCTCGGCGGCCGCGAGCACGGCCTGCGGCGTCTGCGCGATCGGCCGCAGCGTGGTGATCCGGCCCAGGGTGGCGTAGTTGGGCCCGGCCAGGCGGCACACCGGGTTGAGCTTGGCCGAATCGATCTTCCCGTCGGCGATGAAGCCATCCCCCACGTGGAAGACGAGCACCTCGCCCACCACGAACTCGGCGCCCGTGTCGCCGTAGGGCGTGGCACTGTGGAACCGGCACTCCATGGCCACGCGCGGTGCCACGAGGCGCGGGACGGCGACGCGCTCGGAGGCCGTCCAGGACAGGCCGAGCAACTCGGCTTCGCTCACCTCCGCTGGGTGTTCGGCCGAGCTCTCGTGCATCGGGCCGAGGAGGCTCTCGTCGACCACGTGCACCACGAACTCGCCCGTGGCGAGGATGTTGTTCGCGGTGTCCTTGCGGCGCCCCGCCCTCCGGCCTGCGTTGAAGCCGACCATCGGCGGCCGGGTGGAAACGTAGGTGAAGGCGCTGAACGGCGCCAGGTTGACCACGCCTTCGGGCGACCGGCTCGTCACCCAGGCGATGGGGCGCGGCACCACGACGCCGGTCAACAGCCTGTAAGCCTGCGGGGCGTCGAGGTCCGCGCCGAGGATCTTCATCACCGCAGCATCAGGTCGCGGGGCAGCGTCATCAGCGACTCCACCCCCGCCTCGGTGACGGTCACCATGTCCTCGACCTGGAAACCGCCGAAGCCCAGCTCGTAGTAGGGCGTCTCGATGCACATCACCATGCCGGGCTGCAGCACGTCCGTGCTGTTTTCCGTCAGCGCCGGCACTTCGTAGCCGTCCAGGCCGATGCCGTGGCCCACGTGGTTGCGGCGGTAATGCGGCAGGCCCGACTTGCGCACCGTGTCCATGATCTCCTTGAACAGCGTGCTGGCCGGCAGACCGGGACGGATGATCTCGTAGGCGCGTTCGATGCCGGCCTGCACGGCGTGGTGGCTCTTCCGAGCGCGATCGCTCGGTTCGCCAAAGGACGCGATGCGGGCGATATCGGCCCGGTAGTGCCTGTAGCGCCCGCCGACGTCGAAGCGGATCGTGTCGCCGCGCTTGAGCTTCCGGTGCGGCGACGGGTCCACGTTGGGCAGCGCGCCGCGCTCGGAAAACCCGATGCAGCCGAGCACCGGGAAGGCGCCGTCGGCCACCGTGCGGCCGTGGAAGCGCAGCGCGAGGTCCGCCTCGCTCTCCCCTTCCCGCAGTCCTTCCAGTGCAGCGAGGATGGAACGCTCGGCGATGCGGCCCGACTCGCGCAGTCGCGCCACTTCCTCGGGCGTCTTGATCGCGCGGAACTTCTTCGAGAGCGCGTCCGAGCGGATCAGCTCCACCTCGGGCGCGAGTTCGCGCACGCGCTCGAACACGCCCGAAGCAAGCCCGTCGAGCTCGATGCCCACGCGGCCTCCCCGCATGCCGGCCTGCCGGAGCGCCTGCGCCAACGCGTGGGCGGGGCTCTCGTGCTCGGGGCCCCGCAGCATCTTGCGCAGCCGCACGGCCTCGGGTCCGCCGCCCTCGGCGAAATCCTCGTACGCGAAGAAGCCGTAGCGGTGGAAGGCACGCACGTAGAGATCCTGGTCGGCGGCGTGGTCCAGCAAGCCGGTGCCGGTGACGACGAACGATTCGCCGCCGGCCTCGCGGGGCTGGAAGGCGTAGGCCTGCGGCCCGCGGCGGATCCACTGCGGCATCGCCCAGTAGCCCGAGAGCCAGGTCACGGATTCGGCCGTGGTGCCCACGAAGCCATCTAGCCCGTTGTCTCTCAGCACGTCTTCGAAAAGGGGGCGGTTCATCAGCATCCGCACGAGGGAGTTCCTTTCATCCTTGCGTTCCGATTATCGGCACGCCGTTCCTATAGGACACGTTCATTCTAGATTTGAGGTACGAAGCGCGTCAACGGGCGCCGCTATGATCGGAACGAGAAGACCGGAACAGTTGCCAGACGCGCCGAGGAAGAAGAGAGCAACGCCCATGCCGGGGCGAAGCGAGGTCGTGATACCGAAGCAAACGGTGGGGGCCTCGAGTGCGCGGAAGATTCTCAAGCTGCTCACGTACTTCACGCCCGATCGCACGCACGCCCGGGTCGAAGACCTCGCGGCGCACGTGGACGTCCCGAAGAGCACCGCGTACCGCCACCTCGCCTTGCTGAAGGAGACAGGGCTCATAGCGTCCGGCGCCGACGGACGCTGGCACCTCGCACCCGCGCTCATCCGCCTCGGCGAGGCCGCGCGTTCTGCGGTCGGGATCATCGAGCTCGCGCTGCCGGCGATGCAGCGGCTGTCGCACCAGACGCAGGAAACCGTGCTCCTGATCGAGCGTATCGGCGATGCAGGCGTGTGCGTGGCCAAGCAGGATGCGCCGCAGATGATCCGGCTTTCATTCGAAGTCGGCACGGGGGTGCCCCTGCACCGCGGCGCAGGCGCCAAGCTGCTGCTGGCCCATCTTTCACTGGAGGAGCAGCAGCGGTATTGGGCGCATGCCACGGCCAATTACGCGGACCTGAAGGGCCGCGTGACCCGGCTCAAGAGCGACCTGGAAGAGATCCGCGCGGCCGGCCACTCGGTCAGCAGCGGGGACCTCATGCAGGATCTCTGGTCGGTGGCCGCACCCGTGCGTCGCGGCAGCGAGGTGGTAGCGGCACTGTCGCTCGTGGGTCCCATCTACCGCATGCCTCCTTCGGCGAAGCCGCAGCTGGTGGACGCCGTCAAGCGCAGCGCGGACGAGATCAGCGCGGAGATCTCCCGCCGCGCCGGCTGAGCGCTCCCGCCGCGCCGGCTGAGCGCTACTCCGGCTTGATGTTGGCCCCTCGGATCACCGCGCCCCACTTCTGCACTTCCTCGGCGACGAAGCCGGTGTAGCGGTGTGGCCCATACCCCGGCGTCACGTCCATGCCGAGCTGCTTGACTTTCTGCCTGAACTCGGTCTTGACCAGCACCTTCTGGATGGCGGCGTCGAGCCTGTCGACGATGGGCTGGGGCAGCTGCGCCGGCCCGGAAACACCGAACCACGAATAGGCGACCAGGTCCTTGTAGCCGAGTTCGGCGAAGGTCGGCACCTCGGGGATGAGGTCGGAGCGTTCGCCGGCCGCCAGCGCGAGTGCGCGCACGCGATTTCCCTTGATCATCTCCGCGTGAGTGGCCAGCACGTCCGTCATCACCTGGATCTGCCCGCCCACGAGGTCCGCCAGCGCCGGCGCGCCGCCCTTGTAGGGGACATGCTGCATCTGGAACGGCACCTTGCGCTTGGCCAACTCGCCCGTCAGGTGGCCCACGCTTCCCAGCGCCGAGCCGTACGAGATGCTCTTGGGGTTCGCGCGCGCCGCCGCGACGAGATCGTTGAACGAGGTCCACGGCGAGTTCGCGCTGACCAGGATCGCAACCGGGCCTTGCGATACCAGGGACACATGGGTGAAGTCTTTCACCGGGTCATAGGGAACGTTGGGCAGCAGCGTCGTGTTGATCGACTGGGCCACCGTGCTGGTCAGGATCAGCGTGTAGCCGTCCGCCGGCGCCTTGGCGACGTGGCCCGTGCCGATTGTCCCGCCGGCGCCCGCGCGGTTGTCGACGATGAAATTGCCGCCGAGCTGCGCCTGCAGTTCGTTGCACAACAGCCGCGCCACGAGGTCGGTGGGCCCACCGGCGGGATACGCCACGACGACGCGCACGGGCCTGGCCGTGGGCCAATCCTGCGCCGCGACGGGCCCCGCGAGAGCGCACAAGGTCGCCGCGACGGCGATGATTTTCCTGCGATTCATCACGAAAGCTCCTTCATGGGTGAATGGAGGCAAGGTCCTCGGACTACAGCACGAGGTAGACGTCGTCGCCTTCGAGCTTGACCTCCCGGCCGCGCAGCCGGACCGAAGAACTGCCCTGGTGGCAGCCGGTGCGGATGTTGAACTCGTAGCCGTGCCAGGGACAGACGACGTGCGTTTCGCTTTCGGAGAAGCGGAATCCGTGCCCCGTCTTGTCGGCTGCGATCACTTCCTCCACGCGCTTGATGATCTTGCCCTGGCACACGGGGCCGCCCGCGTGCGGGCATGCGTTGTCCCAGGCGAAGAAATCGTCCCCTTCGCGGAACACGCCCACCTCCCGCCCGCCGACGAGTACGACCTTGCGGCCGCCCGCGGGCAATTCGGACTTCTTGCAGACGAAGATCCAGTTCATGAGCGCATCCCCCCGGCGGCGATCTCGCCGCATCCCGGCCGCCGGTACCACATGGCAACGTCGAACAGGTTGAGGTTGGCCGCGTGCAGCATGCCGGAGACGGTGGCCACGACCTCGGTCGCGCTCACCTCCGGGCTCACCGGGTGGAAACTCAGGCCGAACTGTTCCGACTTGGCAGCGTACAGCTGGGTCGCCAACGTCATGACGCGCGCGAGTTCCTCGTCCGTCACCGCGGAGAGCTCGCCCGTGCGCAGCGCCTCGCTGGCGCGCGCTTCGAAATCCAGGTTCATGGTCGCTCCTTCTCAGAACTGCTTGAATTGGGGGGGCACTTCGAGGTTGAACACCCTCGCGGCATTCAGGCCCAGGATCTGCCTCTTGGCCTTCTCGTCGATGAAGGGCAGCTTGGTGATCGCACTGGGCAGGTCAAAGTCCCAGTGCGGCCAGTCGGACGAATAGAGCAGCTGCGTGTCGGCCTTGATCGCCTTGAACGTGGCGTGGAGCAGTTCCATGTTGCTCGCCTCCATCGGCTGGCATGAGTAGTACATCTCGCGGATGTACTCGGAGGGCAGGCGCTTCAGCAGCGGCGCCTCCGAGGGGCGCATCATGTATTCGGCGTCGAGCCGCTGCATGATGAAGGGGACCCACGCGAGGCCCGACTCCACCCACACCATCTTCAGCTTCGGAAACCGCTCAGGCAGCCCGTTGACGATCCAGTTGGACAGATGGATCAGGTTGTAGTGCACGAAGGTGATCGCGTGCATCGCCATGAACCGGTTCATCTGGAGCATCGACGGATCGTTCCAGTAGTACCCTGCGTGGAAGACGAGGGGCATGCCGCGCTCCTCTAGTTCGCGGTAGAGCGGCATGTAGTCGTTGTGTCAAACGGGGCGATTGCGCGTCGACGTGACGGTGAAGCCGATCACGCCCGGGCGGCCCGCGAACCGCTTGACCGTTTCCACGCATGCGGCCGGGTCGTTGAAGGGCAGGTACATCAGACCTTTGATGCGGTCGGACTGGGGCAGGATGGATTCGGACATCCAGCGGTTGAACGCGTTTCCCAGGGCGACCTCGACCTCGATCTGCGGGTGCATGCCCAGCAGCAGCATCGGCGTGGGGAACACCACCTGCGTGTGGATGCCCATGGAATCGATGGCACGGGTGACGAGCTGGATGACGGGGTGCACCTTCCCGCCGCGATCCACCTCCTCGAGCAGGCCCGCCTGGTGAGGGATCCGGCCGAACACGTCCTGGTAGTACATGCCCACCGTGTGATTCATGAGCCCGGGCGGGCTGCCCAGCTTCAGCCGGAAAGACTGGGCGTTGTGGCGGATCACCTCGTCGTCGATGAACTCAATGATCTCGTTCCAGAACGCCGTCTCGGTGACGTGCCCGTCGATGTCGACGATGAACGTATCCTTGTAGCGCTCCGCCTGCCGCGTGGCGTGGGCGAGCACGTCGCGCGTGTCGGACTTGATGGTGATCTCGGGCAACTCGCCCGTGATCGCCCCAGAGGGCTTTTCGATTGGCATGGATGGGACTCCTCAGTGGGAAAACAAGAGGGACGCGAGCATCGTCAGATTCAGCAGGACGATTACGGAACAGCATGCCCACGCGAGCGCGCCGAGCCAGCGCGGCGCGGCCAGATTGCCCATGACCGCGCGCGAGGTGGTGAAGCGCACCAAGGGAACCAGAGCGAAAGGCAGTTGGAGCGAGAGCACGACCTGGCTTGCGATGAGCAGCGTGGCGGTGCCTGATTCGCCATAAGCCGCGGTAATCACCATGGCAGGCACGATCGCGATGGCGCGCGTGGCGAAGCGGCGCACCCATGGCGGCAGCGTGCGATGCAAGAACCCCTCCATGACCACCTGCCCCGCCAGCGTGGCGGTTACCGTGGACGCAAAGCCGGATGCGAGCAAGGCCACAGCGAAGGCAACCGCCGCTCCGCTCGCGCCGAGCACCGGTGCGATCAGTTGGTGGGCCTGCTGGAGTTCGGTGACGTCGTTGTAGCCGCGGGTGAAGAAGGTCGCTGCCGACAGGACCAGGATCGAGCCGTTGATGAACAGCGCGAAGAGGAGCGCACCGGTGGAATCGATAGTGGCGCACGCGATGGCAGTGCGCTTTGCATCCTCCGTCGGCCCCACCTCGCGGGTCCGCACCAGCGAAGAGTGCAGGTACAGGTTGTGCGGCATCACCGTGGCACCCACGATACCGACGGCCAGCCAGAGCATCGTGCCGTTGGATAGCACGTCGCCTTTCGGAAGGATGCCGCTCAGTACTGCCCCGAGCTCCGGCTGCGCGAGCGCAAGGTTGTACGCGAAGCAGCCACCGATGAGGAGTACGAGGGCGAATGTCACCGCCTCCAGCGTTCGCACCCCGCGGTCAAATAGGTACAGCAGCAGGAAAACGTCGAGCGCTGTCAGCAGCATCCCGACGAGCAGCGGGAGCGTGATTTCCCGAGGCGCGTTGCGGCAGCACGTCGGAAGGCTTGAATTCCGAGGCGGGATTGCGGCTGCACAGCCCCCGCGTGATCGCATACCGGAACACCTGACTGCAGGTATTCCGAACTCGACGGGCGACGTCTGTGGCTCCACGCCCTTGAACCCGCTCCATCATGGCCACAACGTGTTTGGGCTCAATCTGGTCTACGGGCTTGTGCCCGAGCACCGGGAAGACGTTCCGCTCCAATCGGCTCATCACATCCTCTGCGTACCTCGCGTGCCGCCCTGTGGACCACCTCGAGTGCCAGGCACGAGCGACGGCTTCGAACGATGACTCCTGCGCGATCAGCAGAGCAAGCTTCGCCTCCCGCTTCTCGTCCGCAGGGTCAATGCCGGCCTGCACCTTGTCGCGAGCCTGGTCCCGGGCGGCGCGCGCCTGTTGAAGACTGACCTCCGGGTACGACCCAAGGAGCAGCACTTTCTCCCGCCCCCGGATGTAGTACCGCCACCGCCAGGAGCGCTGCCCGCTCGGTGTGACAAGGACGAAGAGTGAGTTGCCGTCGAACACCTTGTACGGGCGCTCTCGAGTGATCAGGTCGGCCAGTTGCTGGTCGGTGAGACGGCAGTCTGGCTGCCGGGGTCGACGTTGAGGAGTGGTGGTTGCGGTCGTTCAGACATCTTTCGGGTCCTTCAGTTGAAGAAAAGTACCCCGATAGCTGCTGTCTCGATACCCCGATTCGTACCCCGATAAGGTGCTGGATCGTCATGGACGTCCGTGGACCTCAGAAGACATAAAGCCCTGATTTCTCAGGGCTTTATGCTGCTTGGGGGACTTCGATGGACCCCTGTGGACAGGGTCCTGGCGGAGCAGGAGTCCGCCTAAGAGCTAGGTACCTCGGCAAAGAACGAGGGCACGTCGGCTGTACCCAACATCACGCCCTACATGAACCTCAAGGGTTGATTGCCACGGCTAGCCACAGTGCCTCAGCTTTGCAATTACCGCTCCCGCAGCCTCTTCGGCCTTGACGGGAGTGTTTGTTTCGCATTCCCAGACAATCAATACTCGCCACCCCAGCTCCTGCAACCGAACTATGTTCCGCTGATCGCGATCAACGTTTGCCTGGAACTTGGCTCGCCAGAAATCGATGTTCGTCTTAGGCGTATTCGCGACCTTGCAGCCTGCGTGACGGTGCCAGAAACAACCGTTGACGAACAGTACCGTCCTGAACTTCGGAAAAACGATGTCCGGCTTACCGGGAAGCGCCTTGACGTGCAACCGATACCTAAGCCCAAGTCCGTGCAGTGCGCGCCGAAGCAAGAGCTCTGGCTTGGTATCCTGACCTCTGATTCGCCCCATGCGCTCGGAGCGCTCGGCCGGCGTAAGCGTGTCCATTACGCACTATGCAGCCATCCGGAGCACCTCGCCGCGAGCAACCAACATTTGCTTCGATGCTGCCTCAAGCACCTCCGCCACGGCCAGCCCAACAGCCCGGCCCAAGAGCGGCGGGACTGCGTTCCCGACTTGCGTATATCGCGGACATTCAACTTTTCGCCGGCTACCACCGGTGGTGTACTTACCACGGAAGACGAACCAGTCCGGGAAGGATTGCAGCCGCGCACACTCACGAACGCTCAGGATTCGAGGCTCGGAATAGTGAAGGATGTCGTCCGGCAAAGTCGTAATCGTCCTTGCCGGCGCATTGGCATCCAGCGTGCAAACCCTGTGCTTCAACAGTCCGAAACGCTCTCGATCTTGAGCCCCCATCTTGTAGCCAGGACCAAACTCCTCAAGGATCGTTCGGAATCTCTCCGAGACCTTGGCACTGTGATTTGCTAGCCGAGCACTGTCCATCGGCCCAACGTGACCCGATTGCATAAGCCTCTGGTACGCCGTTCGAGGTCCACTGTACTTAGGTTCCAAAAAGCCTGGCGGAGACTCTATGTCCTCGCACTTCTTCGTCCCGGCTCGCGCAATTTCGAGGTCCGAGATCGCATCGGAAGCTGTTGCAGGAACCCGGAATTCCAGACCAGCAAGGAGTTTGTCGCTTTCACGCTGAAGCAAATGGAAGGCAAGACGCACTCCTCCGGGCCTGCCTTCATTTGCGCTCACATGGGCGGCAAGGTCGCGACGGATCCCGATGACGATGAGCCTCTCCCTCTTCTGCGGTACGCCAAGGCGAACTGGGTTGACGATCTCGCCCTCTACGTCGTACTCGTCCCTCAGTGCATCTTTCAACTTTTCAAAGAAAGACCGCCTGCGCTGGCCATTCTTTCCGCTCAGCTCAGAGTGCACTACAGCCATCCCCGGAACGTTTTCGACGATCAGCGCCTTTGGCTTCACCAGCTTGACGACCTTGACGTATTCAAGGAATAGCTTGTTCCGTGGGTCCGCTTCATCCCTCCGGCCAGCGAAGCTGAAGCCTTGACAGGGTGGCCCGCCCGCGATGACATCGATGGTCCCTCGCAGCTCCATTAGGCGGTCCGCATGCCGCAAGAGGAGTTCATCGATTGAGCACTCACGTTCGGGAAACCAAGCACGAGGCCACTCGAACCTGAACTTCTGGTTATTTGCGGACTGTAGGAAGTTCGCGGCGAAGGTGCGGAAAGCCATTGCGTCCTTCTCCACCGCGAGAACGCCGCGCATGCCGGCCATGGATAGCCCGAGGGAAAGTCCGCCGCAGCCGGCAAAGAGGTCGATGAAGCGCACGTTTGATCTGGGGGGGCGGTATGCCGATTTTAGCCAGCTGAACTCGGCGGCCCATCGGCCGCCGCGACCCGCATCATCCTAGACAGGCGGCCGCACTACACCCGGGGCAAGTTCGCGTTGACCGCTCGCCAAAGCTCTGCGAGAGTCGATGAGCTGCCGCAGGTCCTCCATGTACTTCTTTCGACCTCCCCTGCTGGATTCCGAATGACCTGGCAAACCTGGTCGCTTGAGCAGTGGAATGAGGCTTTACTACGCGCGGTCTTCCTTGACCCGAGTCGGGTAGGAAGCACGATCAGCCGAATCGACGCGAACGCTCGGTTCTTAGCCAGATGCACTGGTGACGCAGGGTGCCGCGACGTTGACGCGCGTAAGGCTTTCATCGCCTCCTTCGGCAGTACCCCAAGCTCCCTACGAGCGCGGTTCCATCTGTCGTCGATCATCACCGCTGCCTCGCGGAAGCGATCGATCCCGCCAATCTTTGCTGCGCTCTACCTTTCACTGCTTGCTGCATCGGCCGACGACAACACGTATACGGAAGGAGATTTCAGGAGACGATTTGCCGAATTGGTGAGCCCAATAGAGCCGGGAAACATGGGATTCGAAGATCTACCGGCAATGTGGAAGCGCCTCCGGGAATGGAGCGTCACTCGCGCTAAATCGCGCGGAGATTGTGCAGTTCTCGTGTTGCCCGATCCAAAGCATGAAACCCGCATCGGACACTCCAAGCGCATTGCATTTCCTACCTACAAGGATGAACTCGAACTGCGAAAACTCCTGTCCGAAGTTGGGCTTTCGGCGGACTCGCAGTTTGCTGAAGTCGCAACTGCTGCATACGCGCGGTTGAACGCGTTCTCTCCCTCTTTCAAGGAGGAGCTACGGGAGTTTTCCACATTACTTAGCAGAGCGGATTTTCACGCCGCGTACGACTCTCCCTTTTGGGGGGCAATACGAGACATCACGCTCGAGGAAGAGGCGGCGCGGCAAAGAGTACGGGGAAAAACGTGGATCCAAGTCGACGTCTCTGACACCAATGCGCCCCAACTCTATGTGTTGCTGGATGCTGTTGCAAAGGCTCGGCTCGCCCCTCACGTCGAAACCATTCAACTTGGATTGAGGGGCGACGACACGTACGTTCTGTCGGACGGTTCGGCATACCCCGATCTACAGACCTTGGCCGGTCTGTTTCGACGCCATGTAACCATCAGGGAGAGCAAGGCGGGCAAGGAACTGGCGGAAGGTTGGCTCGCCCTTTTCCCAGATGCGCTCGGCACGTTCTCCACGGACGGAGCCCATTACGACAACGGTCCAGCATGCTTCGTTGTGAAGTCCACTCTCGCGACGCAGCTTGAGCTGCAATTGCGTCACCTTGGGATTCCTTGGATTCAGCTTGGCGAGGAAACCACCCTGGATGGCTGGCGTGGATTCCTATGTCGCGGCATCAGCACGAAAGGACTCGCCAGGGTCCTTGCAAATGCGCCACCCTCAGTCCGACGCATGATCGGCGCCGGCTGGAGCCCACCGAGACCCCGCCTTTCAGGGGGCGCCTGGGTAGGCCGGGCTTTACTCCTCAGCCCGGCGAGCAACCCGAAGGTGCGGATGGATGGAGCAGTGTCGGGGTACCTTCGCTTGTTCGGCTTCGAGGGCGCCGAACTACTGCGCGTTGTACTTGCGCAAGACGACGAAGGCTCGTTCCAACCCATGGCTTCCGAGCTGTCTGGCACAAGCGAGGCAGCGAGTGCAGAGTACATGTTGGAACGGCACGATGGGAGCGTGGAAACCTTGAAAGTCTTCCTCGTTCCAGTAGGCCTGCCCGGTTCTCCTCAAAGCATCAAAGACCGATCACGTTGGCTGGTGGACGGCCGCCGTGGCACGCTTGAGGACCTCGACGGACGCGAGGCGCGTGTCGCGTCAGCTGGGCCTACGTCAAAGTGGCCTCGCGATGTCAGGTTCGTTTTGGACGTCCCAGCAAAGGATTCGCCGCCCGTTGTTGACGTACTCAGGGTGGATGGCTTGGTAGCGCCGTGGCATTGGCTGGCTGAAGCACTTTTTGTTCGGTTCCAGAACCGGAGCACCCTCACGTTCGATCTCTTGGAGGAACACCTTCAAGGAGCTGCCACCGCCTGCGGCCTACGCCCGTGGCAAGTGCGGCGGCTACTGTTCGCGGGTCAGTGGCTGCGGACCCTGACAAACCGCAGCACGCCGCACAATTGCGTTGCCCTTTCCGAGCGGCAGATAAGCGTCTCACTCGACGGCGATCGGGTGGTCGGCCGAGTGGTAGGGCTGCTATGCCAGCACGACGTTACCCGAATCCGCTCATTCATGAACGGAGGCGAGTCGTGCAGCTGGGTCACGTCTCGTGGCATTCCTTCGTTGGGATGCCTGGAAGTCGAACTCGATGCGCCCTCTCGGGCACATGAACTTGCGCGTGAGATTGGGTTCGCATCCGTAGTGAACCCAGATGAGGACGCTCCGTTTGATGGCGTTCTCCCCGAACGTACGGCGATCCAAGTAACTCCATCGCCCCCGATGGGTACTCCCTTGGAAAGCTGGAATGCTCCTGCGCGGAAATGGGAACCATCCGGAGCTACGCCAGGGGATGCATCCACTGGTTGCGTACTACGCAGTACCCGGGGTGAGAGGACACTGATTTGGGTGAAGCTCTCCGACACGGCCTATGCAAGAACTGATTCTGTCCTCTGGGCATGGTTGCTCTCAGAGGCCCTGCAAAGGAAGAGCCTTGCAACGCGAATGATCGACGGCTCGCTATGGTGGCCCAAGTCCTTGCTGGAACTGCCAACACCAATAAATCGATGGTGGATGCTTCACGGGGGGGGCTGTATTGGCATCGCACCGTCGGGGCACACGGTATTTACCGGAACCATGTTACAGAAGCGCGCGCTGGACCTTGGTTGGCCGGCGGATCACCGCGACGCACCTCGCCAAGGCGTTGGCGTGGCTCGTCGCGAACTTGCGCTGCGGATACGCCGCAGGACGAGTGGTGCTAGGCGGCCCTTTCAATAAACCACCCAGAGTTAGCAGTGGCACATCGAAATTCGACACCAAGAAACAAGCAGATTGAATTGCTTTTCTCGCTAGGAGCCGAGGAGCACGAACTCGCTCGCTGCATCGACGAATCTCAGAAACGCCTGATCGTCGCGGGAGCCAAGGTCCAGAACGTTCCCGCAACCCCCAAGCAAGCTGCAGCGGTACTTGCGACGTTTCCGGACGCAGCTTTACGCATCGTTCGAGAGTGGTTCTTGAAGAACTGCACCTTCGACGACGCCAGGCAACCAGAGCTTGCGGTCGAGCTTCTGAGGAATCTGCCGCAAGAGCGACTGCCAGATGCGCGGCTGAAGCCGGAATGGCGTGCAATCCTGGCGGGATTTGTTCGACCAAACCCGCCCGCAGAAATCCTGGACTTCGTCCGGCCCGCTGAAACTCGGCGAGCTGTTGCGCATGTTCGCTCCAGCGACGAGAAGGACCCTACCGCACTTTTCGGTGAGATTCTCGGAGGGCGCGAAGTGCAGGCCGGCGACGAACCGCTGGTTGGATTTGTCGCCGCCCTCGCCGCCTTAGTTAAGGGAGACGAGGCTTCGTTTCAGCGATCCCATGACGTCCTTGCACAACAGCCCGCCGGTCGTTCCTTGCTGCCCCTGCTCACAGGGATAAAGGAACAGCAGCCACGCACACCTCGATCATTCGATACCAGACCCAAACGTAGCTTACAGGACTCTCCGGACTTTGATCCTGAAGATGTCGCAGTGGTCGCCCAGGTCAGCAATCAACTTGAGGGCGGGCAAGTCTTCGCGCACGTCCTGGGAGTGGTCGGCCCATCTGGATTCATTGAGCTATCCAGGGACGAGGCGAAATCGATCTATCAACATTCCGGCGACATCACAGCGTTTCCGAAAGCAGGGCCTCCTGGCTCATACATCGTCGGCGCGACGTCTACCTGGAGGGTTGAACGGAAGGCAACCGACAAGCCGACGCAATTCGTCGCGTCATCCGTGCTTGGTCGAGTCTATGACGTGGTCAGTGTCCCGCACGGCTCCACTGATCCGGATGCCCTGAGGCAGTGGCTCCAAACTGAATACTCTGCCCCACAAGGGTGCTTGCCATTATTCGAACTTTCGGACGGGCTCCTACTGAGGCCGCCGGCAGAGGCATCGGCAGGACTGGCCAGCTATCGGTTCGACAAGCCGTTGGATGCGTTCGCGTCCGTCCATGGCGTTACCCTAAAGGGCGGCCGGCGCATCGTAATAGGGCCACTACCAGCATCTACGGCTAAGTTGGACTGCGCACCTCCACTGCTGCTGTTGAAACGCTTATTGCGCGCCGAGCACCTGTCGCGGGGGTTTCCTCCTTTCACTCGGGCGCAAATAGCCGCTCTCTGCGAATTTCTCGAAGCCGAGCAAGGCGAGCAATGGGGTTCCGCGCTGCACAGCGCACGCGAGCGCTTGGAGCGCGCAGTTGGACTACGGGAAGGCATCGCTGATGTGATAGACCAGCTCATTTCAATACCACAGATAAAGGCTCGCATTGACGCCGAGGTCGCAGCTGCCAGGGAGCGGGTGGTAAGCGACCTCAATAAGGAGCGCGAGGCGACAGATAAATTGAGGGATGAGCAGCGCCGGCTTACTGAAAGTCTGGAGGGCGCAAGGAAGGCAGCCCGCGAACAAGAGGCCACTCTAGCGAAGAAGATCAAATCCGTTTTCGAGAAGGCGAGCGCGGAAGGCCTAGATACCCTCGCCTCAATAGCACTCTTCCGCGGCATCGTGGGAGACGCCCAACGTGCAACAGCATCTTCGGCGGCGCCGATCTCCAGCCCCTCAAGTGAGTTGGATGCCGACATCGGCAGGTTCACTGTCGGAGCGCCACTTAGATCGGCAAAGGACATCAAGAACGCAGTAATGCGCGCAACCTACGCTACCGGTCTCAGCGGCCAGATGCTGGCGGGGATCGTCGCCGCGGGACGTGCCTGCGGAGTGGTCGGCCTCCACGGAAGGAGACGTGACCAAGTAGCGTCAGTTCTAAGCCACGTTCTCGCTAGCGGGACGCGATGTTCAATATCCGTCAGTGCGGATGTTTTCGGGATGACTGACTTGCTGAGGACGCCTGCACTCATCCAATCTCCCTCTGCGTCGAGTGCCATGCCGCTGGGCGAGTTCATTTCGGCGCAGTCGCGGCATGGCCGGTCGTCCATGATCAGACTCAAAGGAACAAACCGGGTACCTCCTGAAACCTTCTTACCGGATCTCCTTTCAGCGCTCTCACAACCGCTCATTGAGCGGCGCATTGCGTGGGATGACCGAGGGACCGCAAGGCTGTGTGATCTAAGCGCGCCGTTGATCTTCCTTCTCGAATTCGAATGCGGAACAGCGACTTTCCCGATCTGCGAGCCGTTGTCGCTAGAAATTCCCATCGTCAGCGTAGACCACGTCTGGGGGGATGAACCGGAGCCAGATCACACCGTAGATTCGACGCCTTCCGAGATGACTCTAGAGAGTTGGTGCGATCTCGCACCAGAAGCGCCGCTGGAGACGATTCACAAACCAGAGAGCGCCATTGCAGGGATAGCCGAGAAGCTGGGCACCCATCCAGCTGAGACGGGCCTGCTCGCTGCAGCGCTGCTGCGCGCAGGAAGGCCGGGCCAGTCGGTCATCTCCGCTAACACTGGTGGTGGAGTGCCGTCCTATTTGGAAGCGCTCGTAGAAGCTCTAACTACGAGCAAGGCCCCCAGCTTCACGCGCGGAGCCGAAGATTGAGGAGGTACCACAATGCAGAATCCACTCCAGACATTCCAGTCCATCCAGGACTTCTACATCACCTATTTGGAAACTGCCTTCCGCATAGGTGACCCCGAAATCCAACGCAAGAGGCGCCTCTTACTCGAAACACCCGAAGCGTTATCGACGGAACCGTTCCTTGAGCCGCTGCCGCAATATCTTGACTACGGGTTGAGGATCGACGACCTAAGCGACAACGAGCACGGCCGGACATGGCTGCCGGGCTTTTCTCCTCGCGAGCGCCAAGCGTTCATCGACCTTTGTCTTGCTGGATTGATCCCAGCAGACAAGGCGGAACCAACCAAGGGGCGGTTCAAGCTCTTCACGCACCAGCTCGAAATGTTAAGGAACGGGATCGGTGTTGCGTCCCCGGGGATAGTCACTTCTGGAACAGGATCGGGAAAGACAGAGTCATTTCTCCTCCCAATACTGGCAGCAATTTCCCGCGAAGCAACTGGCTGGACTCCTAGCCCCCGCCTTGGCAGCTGGGTTCCATGGTGGAAGGACGAGGAAACTTGGCCCACGTTCCCCCGTGAGGCCCCATGGGAATCGTCCACCCGGCCGAAAGCCGTACGCGCGCTGGTCCTGTACCCGATGAACGCCTTGGTCGAAGACCAAATGGTCCGGCTACGACGCGCACTTGATTCCGATGCGGCTCACACGGTCATGTCGAGGCACTTCGGCGGCAACAGAATCTTTTTCGGGCGGTACACGGGCGCCACGAAGGTAACCGGCTGGCTCGAACATCCGCGCATCAAAACCAAGCAAGAGCAGGAGCGAGCCGCACGTCGGGTCGCCGAACTCAGAAAGTACATGCGCTTGCTGGAAGAGACCCACACAAAAGCAGTGAACGAGCTCTCACGAGGCCGAAGCGGTACAAGCGATGAGTCACTGCCGTTTAATTTTCCCCGACCGCTTGGTGGCGAGGTTGTAAGCCGATGGGACATGCAACGGCACCCCCCTGACATCTTGATTACGAACACGAGCATGCTGTCTACGATGCTCGTGCGCGAGATTGACGAAGGCATATTCGCGCAGACGCGGGAATGGCTCCAAAGTGATCCGAACGCGTACTTCTACTTAGTTTTGGACGAACTGCACCTGCAACGCGGCTCCGCAGGCACTGAGGTCGCCTACTTACTCCGTGCAGTCCTCGAGCAACTGGGGCTGCATCATCCTCAGCACAGGCATAAGCTTCGGGTCCTTTGTTCCAGCGCCTCCCTCCCTGTAGACGGTGATCTGGGAGAGCAGAGCCTGGACTACTTGTGGGGCTTCTTCGGCAACTCGGGTTTGCCGTCGTCGGCTAAGCGCGAAGACTGGCGATCTGCAATCGTCCGGGGGGCGTCTCCTCAGGTGCCCAACGAAGCGTTCACGGGAAGGATCGAAGAGTTCCGGGACGCAGTCGACCAGATGAAGTCGCAGGTGGAGGAGTCACAAGGACTCCCAACCGCTGCCGCATGGGGAACGATTGCAGAAGCACTGGCGCTGCCTCCTCACACAGGACCGACAGAAGACCTAGCCGCGCTACTTGTTGCGAAGGCGGGGCGCCTCTTGGAGGTAGGTTGTACTTCTGGTGGCGCCAGCCGCGCGACCGCCATCAGCAACGTGGCGGCGAACATTTTTGGCAGGCACCAAGATGCGGTCGCGGCCACACATGCGCTGGTGTGGCTCCGGTCGTGCAGTGACAAGTGGGACTCGTGGTTTGGACGTGAATTTCCCCATGCGTCGGCCGCGCCAAGATTCCGGGTACATACGTTCATACGCGCTATAGAAGGTTTATTCGCCGCACCCCGGCCCGCGCCCATTGGGCTACCGCTTCGCGAGAGGACTGACCTGCTATTCGGAGACCTAACCGTTGAGTCCGGCGTCCGCTATGGCCATGAAATTGATGGCAGGCGGACCCGACGGGTAGACCTGCTGTATTGCGAGTGTTGTGGCACTCTCTTCTTCGGCGGTCGAAAGGGACGCGCAGCAGGTGGTCAGGTGGAGCTCTTGCCGAATGACCCGGACACCGAATCACTGCCGGAACGCGCGAAGGTCAATCAGGTGGAGCAACGATCCGCGGAAGAATACGCGTTGTTCATGCCTGTGGTCAGTCGGTTCGCACCCATCGGGAACGAGCAGCCTGACTTCGATGATGCTCAAGGTGCCTGGAAGCAGGCCGAATACGACACGTTCTCAGCAACGATCACCCCGAGCCCCCCGATTCTCAAAGAATCCGACCGCATTGCCGGGTGGTTGTACCACGTAGATCCCGACCCGGCGAAGTTCCGGGGCGAGATTCGGCGAAATCAGAGTTCGTGGACGGATTCCGGTTCGGCCCTTCCTTTTCAATGCCCCGCCTGCGCCATCTCATACCGCAAGGCTGGTGGGCGGAGTTCGCCGATACGAGGGTTCCGCGTCGGTTTCGCGAAGACAACGCAGTTGCTCGCGAGTTCGCTTATGGCGGAACTCCAGAGATCGAAGCCGAACGAGCGGCTCGTTTCGTTTTCAGATAGCCGGCAGGACGCAGCGAAGGCCGCGTTCGACCTAGAGGGCGGCCACCACGACGACGTCAGACGCGAGCTCGTCGTACGCAGCATGCAGGAGATCGCCGACCGGCTTGCCTCCCCTGAACAGATCCAGCGGGACATCACTCGCGCATCGAGCCGGCAAAAAGAGCTGGTGCTGAAGGACGAACGGACTGACGACGAAGAAGACGAACTGGCTGAAATCAGCAGGACGATAGCCGAGCTTCGGACCAAGCTGAAGCAATCAGCACAAGACTGCCTTCCTCTCCGTGACATCGTCGAGCCCATCGAACCACAGATGGGAGCTCCGTTGAGGCCGCTGCTCGCCGGACTAGTCCAGGCCGGAATTCACCCGATAGACCGGACAGGCGTTTCCACGGTACCTGAATCTACAACCACAGGGATAGCCTTTGCGTGGCAGCAGCTGTTCGAGCGAACTGCGGGTGCATGGTGTTGGGCGCGAAGCCCAAGTCGCATTGATGATTATTCGGCCGCATTCCGGTGCATCGCGACGGAACTTCTGAAGCTTGTAGGCGGCACCGTCTTCAGCAAAACTTACTTTGCAGTCGAAGAGTCCGGATGGGGATATCCGTGCCTCCCGGTAAGAGAAGGCATTACACGTGCCCAGCTCGCTAAGTTCGACGCGATGCTGCGGGTCTTAGCGGATTCGTACCGGCTCGACCCTTCTCCGTTCGATGGACCAATATCTATTTGGTCGACGGGCGCAGATGCGATGAGGATGCGCAGACTGGCCCACTTTCTCCGGGCGGTAGGTTCAGCCACTGGCGACGATCCCCTAACGCTTGCAGACGAACTCTTGAGCGAAATGCAACGGGCCGGCCACCTTGGTGGCATCGTATCGATTGCCAACTTGCACTACAAGCCAGTCGCACACGACGCACACTATTGGAGATGCGTGAACTGCGGGCGCATACACCTGCACCGCGGCGCGACTGTGTGTACCCGTTGCGGGACATTGCTCGCAGACGACCCCAACGGAACAGTGACAGAACTCAGGGCGAGTAGTTTCTTGGGCAAGCGGATCCTGCTAGCCAAAGGACTGGGAATTCGCAGGATGCGTGCCGAGGAACTCACAGGCATGACCAACAATCCCGCCGCGCGATTGCGAAGGTTCAAGGGCATCTTGATCAACGACGAGGATGACATACTGCCGCTTGGTTTCGAGGGTGCCGCAACGGACCCAGAGCTTGACATGCAAGCGAGAGTCGTCGACGTCTTGTCAGTGACGACAACGATGGAAGTCGGAGTTGACATCGGGGATCTACGTTCGGTCTTCCAAGCCAACATGCCGCCTCAGCGCTTCAATTATCAACAGCGAGTCGGTCGCGCTGGGAGACGAGGCCAGGCGTTCTCATTTGTCTTGACGGTGTGTCGGAGCAAGAGTCATGACCTGCACTACTTCCGCAATCCCGCACAAATAACAGGCGATCCGCCCCCGCCACCGTTCCTTACTACGACCTTGAACCAGATTGCGAGTCGGCTGATTCTGAAGATCTGGTTCGTCGCTGCATTCAGGGAGCTCCGCAGGACGCATGCACGGGGCTGGCCGGGAGACGAACTACGCGTTCAGCCGGACAATCACGGAGAATTCTTTAGGGTGCGCACGCTGAGGGAAGCACGCCCGAAATGGCTCCCCCGGATCAAGGCTGCCTTGACGAGTTGTGAAGCGATACGAGATCAGTTTGCGCTACTCTGTTTCCAAGGGGAAGCCGCACGGACTGCCGAGGTACTTGCCGCACTGTCTGTCGAAGCCGCATTGCGGTACATAGAGATTGTTCTAGAAGATCGATCGCTCCAGGCGAAGGGGCTTGCGGAGGCACTGGCTGAACACGGTTACTTCCCGATGTACGGCATGCCCACACGCGTGCGACTCCTACATACGCGACCGACAGGAAAAGGCAATGACTTGAAATTCCTGTCCATGGACAGGGATCTTGATGTGGCAATTCAAGAATTTGCTCCAGGGAAGGTGCTAGTCCAGGACAAGCGCAGGTATTTCACTGCCGGGTATGCCGGCGAGACGTTGCAGAAGGACTGGGCTAGTCCTTCCCGCTTCAACGCGGAGCCCCGGGAACTTGGCATTCCTCGGTACTTGGTGGAATGCAGCGTCTGCCTATCTTGGTCTCGTGCCTCAACCCCAACTGCACCACAAGGCACTTGCCTGGCATGTGGCTATGACCTGAGCGGAAGCTCGGTTCACACCGCGTACGCTCCCTTTGGATTCATCACGTCGCTCGTGACCAAGAAGCCGGACGAATCTGGCGAGGAAAACACCGCACGGGCGGCCAAGACCAGTGTTGCCGAGGCGGAACCGCTGGTTGCAACAAAGCTAGAAGGCTCGAACGTTCGCATTGGGACGAGCACGCAATCGCAGGTGTATCGCCTGAACAGAGGCGAATTTCGGGACGGTGCTTGGGTAGGTTGGCACGCGGATCAAGGCGACATCGTCGTGCCGTATCGAAACGGCGGCCCGCAACAGAGGCTATACGTGAACGGAGTATGGATCGATCCCCAGGCCGCACAGTTGGACTCGAGTTCTTCTCCGATCAGCAGCAGGTTCGTTCCACGCGGCGAGCACTCTGGTCCGTTCTATCTAGCAGCGCCGAAAGTCACGGACTCACTGGTCTTGGTGCCTGATGAATTGCCGCCTCAACTGGCGATCGTCGCCACCAGCCAACAGGGTCAACGAACCCTGTCGTCCGGATTCAGAGCCGGCGCCTTGTCCGCTCTCTTCCTTTTGGTGAACCATGCATCGCGCGAGATCCTCGATGTCGACCCCGACGAGTTCGAGATCCTAGAGCCGAGGCTACAAGCCACCGGAGACGGAGCATTCCTGCCAGTGCTCCAATTGTGCGACGACCTTGTCAATGGCTCAGGGCTCACTAATCGCCTTTCGCAACCGTCCGTTGGATCCAGCAGTCCCATCATCTGGGATGTCATACGCCGGGTAGCCGCGACGCCGTCGCAATCGCCGCTTGCCGATTTGTTGGCTGAAGAGCACGCGAAATCTTGCTACACGGGCTGCTATAAGTGCTTGCACCGGTACGGGAACCAGGCCTATCACGGTTTACTCGACTGGCGTCTGGGCCTCGACGTGTTGCATCTTCTCTTGTCCCGTACTTACGTAGCAGGATTCGATGATGACTTCTCGTACCCGGGCGTTCACGACTGGCCAGAAATTGCGAAGAGGCTTGCGAGCGAGGCGGCTGCCTTACTTGGCGGGGAGGTTACCGTACTCGACGGAGTACCTACCTTCCGGCTTGCAGCGCGTCGCTGGGCGGCAGTCGTTCACCCTTTCTGGTCTGTGGATAGGCTCAAGGATTCAAAGCCAGAGTTGGACTCGTTCGGCTTGGAAAATGATCTTCAGTTCGTGACGACGTTCGACCTGTCGCGCAGGATGGGAGAATCGTTATCAAGGCTCAAGGAGGCGAATCCTTGACTTTGGATGGCAGCAAGCGATCTGGATCTGCAGCAGCGCTGCAACGAACTAGGCCCATCCGACCATCCAAGCTAGGACTTTTCAACCTCTGCGCGCTACGCTACCTATTCGAAACCGAACGGCCGGATCTGGAGCGACTGAGCCCAGCGCCGGCTGCGCTCCTTGGATCTGCGTTCCATAAGGTTATCGAGACTGGACCAACTCAGAACGAATTGTCCGGCAAGCTCGTGCGAGAGCTGATACGCGACGAATTCCGGAAAGCTGTCCTGTCGAACGGTGGGTGGCTTGCACGATGGGCGTGTGCACGCGAAGGTATCGATTCGGTGTTGCCAAGATCGCTGCTGGATCAAGCCACGCAACTTACCTACCACGAACTGAAGCTCAGACCAATCGCAGCAGGAAGGGCGGCAATCGCGCGCGGAGATTTCCCGAGCGAAAAGCAGATGAACCCATTCGGGAGCGAACTATGGCTTCACAGCGATAAGATGGATATCGAAGGTCGCGCAGATCTAATCGAGCAACGAGGCTCTGTAGTCCATGTTGTCGATTACAAACTAGGCGCGACTCGTGCGGGAGAGCCGAATCCTGACTACGTCCTACAGCTCTCTGCGTACGCCATGGTCGCATTGGAGAGGCTTGGTCCTCGAAAGGTGGTTCTTGAGCTCCGCAGCCCGCGAGCGACATGGGCCAAGGAGCTGGATGACGGGCTGCGAGCTAACGTGCTCCAAACATTGCAGCAGATCCAGACTGTTCTGCCTAAGCATGAATATATTTCATCGGAGGCGCTGGCGACGCCAGGAACACACTGCATGACCTGCAGTTATCGCCCATCATGCACGACGTACGCGCGTGGACTGCTAGGCAGAACCCCCAGCGATTTTCTATCGCCGTACGACGTCGCCGGTAGCACGGAATCCACGACTAGCTGTGATGGCTTCACAACTATTCGCATCCGAGCGGAACCTGACGACCGCGCCGTCTCGATCACCGCAGTTCCGAGCGCCATGCTCGATGCTCTTTTGGGCGCAGGTTCGAACGTTGTTGCTTACTCCCTCAAATCGCCCGAGACCATGGGTCGCGGCAGATATGTTGCCAACTTCCATGCCTGGAACCGCATCACTGCCGTTGACTCGGCTTATTCGTGCTCAATAGGATTTCGTCAGTAGGTACGCGTCGCCGCGTTCACGCATATGGGTCCGGTGCATCGAACAGCGCCTCTAATGCACTTGGCTCGTGATAGCCAGCCTGCATCAGCACTTCCGTGATATCGCGCGCGCAAAGCAGAAGAATCGGGTGACCATCCTCCCGAACTTCCTCATAGACCTGCCGTCCATCACCGAGGTCGTGACCAGGACACCAAATTGGCGCTGCCTGATTCTTGAGATTAGCCGAGCCACTTCCTTGACCCCGACCGTTGTTCCCGGTTGGCCATTAGCGGGCGGCTTGTAGCATTTCGCCTCCAGGGCAAATTCGGCGAATACCGGATCGGCCCCAAGTCCAAGCCGATAGCGGCCGAATGCATCCCTGCCTCCGTCAACCGCCGCACGAGTGACGCCGTCGATGATCACACGTGCATCCATGAGCTGGAAAACGCGAGCGGCAAACCGTTCGAACCCGTGAGGGTCCTGTGCATAACGCTCCCACACGCGATTCAGTAGGGCCCACTTACCTTGCGTATTCGGCAACTGCTCCTCTACGCTGCGGCTCACCCGGATCGGCGGGGCCGCGAGCGGGGCATATTTACCTGTTTGCACCCAATCACGCCACTCCTTCGGTGCTGCCGCAACATCAGGACGGACATTGCTCAGGGTATCCAGCCACTGACGACTGGCCGTACTGCACTTCAGCACCGTGAAAATCGCGCGGTAGTTTTGAAACCGCTGTCCACCGGTGCTTTTCCAAACAGCGACTAGATCGTCCGTCGCCGACACGCCGGGAAATCCAGGAACCGCCAATCCCAAAAACTGCACGGACCTCGCGCTACCGGGAGTTGGTGAGCTCCGGAACACAAAGAAAGGGGGAATCAGATCACGTGAGGCGGGCGTTTGGTGCAAGCAGGTGAAGACCTGTTGCAGCAAACGATTCCCTCCTTTAGCCGTGTCATGCAGCTCGCTTCCCGGCCTCCGGTTGTCGCCGTAATACGTAAACTGACCAGTGGCCGCGTCCAGGCTGTCAGGCCAATCCGTTTCCGCCCCGCTGGTGTACAGGACGACGAAGCTCTCGCGACCTGCCACACGGCGCTTCCGAAATCCTCCTTGATTCCCTGCGCCGGCAAGCAACTTCGAGATGGGATCGTCGCCAGCGTGATTCTTGCGCCCTCCCTCGTAAATTCGATCTACGATGAGGTCCGAACTACCGAGATCGGCGAATGGGACGATCTGCATGGGTCTCCTTCTAGCTCCGATCAGCGTTCCTGCATGTGGTCAATTACCCGAACGAGCTTTTGATTCGGCCGCAACCATGTTTCTCGCGCATGTTGGAAGCTCAGGGCCGACGTACCGCAGCTGCCGGCGCGACCGGGCGTCATCGTAGCTCAGCTTCGCCTTGCCTTGACAGCCTCCGCGCGGACCTGCAGGACGAGCGCGATGTGGCCGAGAGGGCCTGCGATTGCTTGGAGCGGCCCGGGCGCGTCCGCGTGTTGTAGTCCGTCGCTAAGCGAGCGGGATACTTCGACTAAGCTTCCGTGATTCAGCTACACGCCATGGAACGCACGTTTCGCTATACGTTCGAACCCGCAGCACTGGACCCGGTCAAGGCCCCTTTGGTAAAGCTTGACGTGGGGGATATCGAAGATGCCGCACTGAGGGAAGTGCTTCAGACGCCAGGTCCAGCACTAGGAACCTGGAATCTTTTGGACGCCCTTCTCACGCGCACTGGCGCTAATACGCCGTTTGTCTTCCAGGAGCCATTGGGCCAAGCAAGAGAAGTCAAGGTAGCACTCTCGGGGCTATTGGGTCGTTTTGTTGCTCGCGCTTATCTCGAGCGCTACTTTGGGCTCTCTGCCTTTGCTCATTTGGGGAAATCCAATCTAGTGCTGGATCCAAGGCGCCGGATCTCCGTCGTCCGCATGGCACGTGGCGATCTGCCGGATTGGGTCGCCTGTTCTGCCACTTGGACCACCCCTATGATTGCGGAAGCGAAGGGGTGTCACGACCGCGGCGGTCCCGGCAAGGCGCTGGCGCGCGCTTGGTTGCAGACGCAACGTGTGGCGATAACCCACAACGGAGCCCAGCTCACCGTGAAGAGGATCGCGGTTGCGACGCGGTGGGCCTCGGCCAAGGCGGGCACTGGTCTGCCGATGATGGCGGTTCAAGACCCGATAGATTCGGGGAAGGACCTTTCTCCTGAAGACGAACGTGCGATGGTCATCGGCCTGTTGCGCCGGCATCTGGCGACGTTGCTAGCTCCGCTTGGCCATTCGCAGTTGAGTAGCTCGCTAGTCAATCTCACATCTTCAAGAAGACCAGAGAAGACACTTATCGAAGAGGCGTTGAAATCGCTGGAAAACACGCGTCTGTCCCATGTTGCACCCATTGACCGCGAACTCGCTACTGATGGGCTCGTCGGCGGTACCGTGACACGTTTGGGCGTCGTTGCTGGCCACCGCCTATCCAGATTCGATGAAAAAACGCTGACTAGACTCGACCTACGGCCTCGCTTCATTGGTGTGTCGCGTCGAATCGTGCGGACCGCGATACTTGGACATGACCTTGCCGTCGAGGGCCAGCGGTCGGGCCTGATTCAGCCGCCAACGGTTGCGCGCGGCGACGAGGTAAAAGGCTGGATCATTCCCCTCGATAGCCCAGACAGGTTTTAGCAGTTATCAGTTTGGCGAGCGGTGGAGGGATCTCCGGCATCCGCTTGACCTGAACAGACCGGGAGCGCGGTCCCGGCGTCCGGGGCTGATGCTACAGAGCACGCGCAGGAAAGCCCCCCGCCTCCCCAGGTGTGGCTCCATCTTCGATGCGGTTCCAAAAATCGTGCATATTGAGTGTCGATCCCCCAACTCGAATTGAAACCGGGATCGGATGGACATTGGGTACCCGCGCGTGCTCTTCAAGCAGTCGCGCATGGATGTCTCGCAAGGACCGCTCTGAAGGGCCAATTTCCATGCGCACACGGGCGAATTGTGGCCAAACCGCCATAGCCAATCCAGGAGCACCGGTCTCGATGCCGTAACCTTGGGTGCGGATAGACGACCTTGAAATGGCGAAGAGCTGAATGCTTCTGACGGCCTCGCGACGTTTCTGACTGAGCCGCAGCGACTTGTCGAGCGCGGAAACGCCGTTCTCCTCGATCCAGGACCTGACCTTGCAGGACCAATCAATCAGTTCGGCCGAAAGGTTTGCAGCCTTGCTTCGGAGTTGGCGCACGTCGTTGGTGGAATAGTCTTGCCACTTCAACTGAAAGAGGCCGACATCCCCGGTGAGCCGGTCGAATACGGTCGCGTCGACGTCCGTCAAGACTGCATTGCCGCGGCGCAACCTGAGGTTGCCGGGGAAGCAGATGTATCGCCGGCCGCCGAACATCGCGTAGAGGTGCTCCCGCATCCAGTCCTCTCGGTCCGCGGCAAGGGCGTGTTCAGCGCGTGCATCCAGCCACTGGTGCTGGGTTCTGGCGGCAGTAAAGGGATTTCGCGTCAGGCACGAGACCGGCCGCAGTACAAAGCCATTGCCTAGGTCGAAGAGCAAGGGAATTAAGGGCGTCGAGTGGTCTGCCAGCTTCTTCGACTGCTCCGATGTCATAGCGAGCGCGTTGAACACGGAGTGAACTAGGGGCTCGGGTCGGCCGCTCATTGTGGAGATCGACTCTTCCAACACATTCCTCGGCCCCCAGATGGTCAGGCTCTGGGCGACCGACACTTCGCCAAACAGCTTCTTGGCGACCGACACGCAGCCGAAGTGCTTGGAATGCAGACTAATGAGCGCCGCGCCCACAGCTGCGATGTCGGCGCCACTGATCGAACCGAGCATGGCTTTGGCATGTATGCCCGCGTCTTCACGCCAAAGGCTCGCAAGAGCGAGAGCCTCGGCCATGTAGTGCTCGTCTACCTCGATTCGCGCGTCATAGGAGACCATGACTCCACGCCCCGTGTCCCACGGTTTGACGAGCGGCTTGATGAACTCCTCGATGTCGGGCCTCAGCCACTGCGTGACCGGCGGATCGGCCAAGGCCATGTAGTTTCCCGGCATGCCGGGCGAGCGCAAGGCGTCTTGCATCGAAGCAATCGTCCACCCCGCGCTCGACGATTGCAATCCTGCCTCGGCGGCCTTTAGTCGGTCCATCTCGGTGGAGTCGGCAAACTGAGCCCGGGCGTCTTTCGCCATGCGTATGAAATACTCATCCCCATTCGGGGCGATCTCCACGAGTCCCCGCTCGCTCATGTCGGCGAGCCGGCGCAGCAGCGACACCTTGCCAAACTCCTGCATGAGTGCGGCCGCGTAGCCACGGGATTCTTGAGTGCTCTCCATCAAGGGGAAGGCGCCGGGTTGATCCAGTGGTTCAAAGAGCTCGGCGACCGCCTTGTTCCATCCCCAATACATCAGGTCAAGAGATTGCGCGACTTTGTCGCTGTCGCCGATCAGGGCGGGAGCATGCGTTCCCCAGTAGTCCATCGCCCGTACCGCTTCGATGAACAGGATAAACCGCCCCATCCGATCACGCGGCAATAAGCTGCGGACGGCCGCGAGATGGTTATCGGCCAAGCCTCTAAGGACTTGGGCAATTGAATCGACCATGGCTCAGAGTTGCGATACGCGGCTGGGCCCAGCGGCGTGACACCGGGCGCCAAGGATTCCTAACGAAAAGCATTCTCTCCTGACATTCGGGACTGTCGTGGCGCCGCCGGGGTGCGCAGCTGTGACCGAGGGAGCAGGCGGCCGGGTCCGCATGGGGGCGAAGGCCATGCATCCAGTTCATTCCGCATCACGACTGGCAAATTGACGCCGGAAGTCTGGCAGCTGACGCTGTGCCGGGCAAGTCCTGAGTACCCATGCCCGATGCCGCCGCCAGAGCTCCAACCCGTCCTGGGCTACCTGCATCGAGATCGCCAATTCCGCACCATCTGCACCACGTCGCGGCCATGACCAGATTTGCGGAGTAGGGTAAGTCCCTCAGTGAGGTGCGTGTCGAATCGAGAGCCCACCGCCAGCTACTCGCGAATCAGGCCCTCAAGCATTTTCGCTTTAGCCTCTCGGCACACACTCACTCACCTCCAATGGCGCGCTGTACAGGTGCGACTTGGACGCCTGCTCAGCTCTGCGAGTGGTCCTCTTCCGCGGACGCCGTCAGTTGGTTATCGCTTCAAGCGCGGGGAGAGCTACGCTCAGTCGCGGCGCACACCCGGATCGCAAGGGCTACGCCGGGATCAGTACCTCGGAAATGAGGATCGCATGATCAGGATGCCCCCTCTTTCCCCTAGACTTGTCGATCCACGACCAATCGTACTGAGGTCCATTCACCTTCATTCCGGAGCTCACGTAGAGATGATCGATTCTGCGGGTGCCTGACGGCCCGCCGTAGCTGGCTCCAGCCGAAGGCGTTCCGCAGATCCAGCCCAACCCCACGAGGCGCTGCAAGTAATCCCCGCACTGATTCGAGGGGTCTCCGGGATCCGTGTTCAGGTCGCCAGTGAGGATTGCCCTCAACTTCGCGAGTGGTGCAGCACTTTGAGCCAACCAATCCCATAGGGCCCGCTTGTGCGAAACATTGAAGTCACCACCATACGGCACTCGCACGGCTAGGCATTGCATTTCCAGCTGCGGGAAAAGAACGTGCAAGAAGTTCGGAGGTGCAGACGGATGAATGGGGGGCGCCTGCAGTGGGCCGAGCGCCAACGCGAATCGGCTCGCCACCAATATTTGATTTTGACGGGGCACGTGCGTCGAGATCAAAGCATGTTGAAGTCCGATAGCGCGCAAGTCTGAAATGAACCCAACATTGCTGTCACCCGCCACGAACTCTGTGAGAACGACCAGATCCGGCGCATGTCGGTCGATTTCGTCGAGTACCCATTCGGGAACAGCGCGATGCGCAGCTCTATGGTCAAGATTCCAGGTGAGGGTCCTCAAACGTGTTTGCACGGATTCTCCGTTGAACAAAAAACTCGCTGGGGCACAGCTTGGACAGAGCCAGCGAGCAAATTGCCCGCCTTCCTGGGTAGCTTCCTCGCAAGGTACTGTCAGCGCGACCGCTTAGGTCGCGAACCGTAGATTACTCAGGACCGTGGCGATGGGGAATCCTCCTCGTCCGCAACCCCGCCTTCCAGAGATTCCGCCCGTTTGCCGTTGACAGCCGAGCAATGCGGCAGCAAGCTCTCTTGGCGATGAGAGAGGAGGACTCGAAATGAATGATGCGGACGCGAGCTCGGAGCCAAGTAGGGGATTAGGTCAATCGCCTGCGTCCAGCGTCAATGTTCCTCTGGGCGGACAGACGGTGCAGCCGCAGACAGGATCGATGGAGGTATCGCCCTCGCCTCCACCACCGCGGCCCCCATTGCCACCACCAGCGGCCTACGCCGGAAGCCGCCACGCTTTCGAGTCGCTGGCGAATGCAGCAGAGAGAACTTCGGCTGGTGAGGACCTCCAGTTGCGCGTGAGCGACACCGTGCAAGCCTCAGACCGGCCGGAGGCCTCAGTAAGCAGCCCGGCACAGGTGAACGAGGTCGGATCAGCGGGCTCCAAGCATGATGGGACGGTGACTCGAATGGCCACGGGTCAGGCGAGCAACCGCGGCACACCCGATGGCAGGGCGACCTCCGGATCACCCGGTACCTCGACCCCGCCTACAACAACTGCGAGCATCGTGCTCGTGCAGGTTGCACAAGATGCTTCGCGAGCGGAAGATGTCGCGGAAGCGGACGCGCTCTCGCGCGAGAAGATCGCGGCTGCACTGGCGCAGCTTCTTGTTCGGAGGCGAGACGAGAAGCCGCTCGCGGTGGCGCTCTTCGGTGCATGGGGCGCCGGCAAATCGACCTTGATCCACCTTGTGCGCCAGCAGCTCAATAATCCCGCAGTGCCGTTCGAGTGTGCCGAGTTCAACGCCTGGAAGCATGAACGCGTCGACAACATGGGTGCTGCGCTTGCGCAGAGCGTCGTCGATGCACTGATCGGTCAGATGGGGTTCTTTCAACAGCTTGGAATCGCGCTGAAAATCTCGGCGGCGCGCAAGGCGCGTGTGCGCAGCGCGATCGCGAAAACGGCGAAGTCAGCGAGCGACGGATTGAAGCTTTGGCTGCTCACGTACATCGTGCCGTTTGCGTGGCCGGCCTCGTTGCTATTGCTGACACTCATATTCCTCGGCTACGCCATCTTGTCGGACTCAAGACTTAGCTGGCTTGCAACATCCATTACCGGCACGGCAACCGTGATCATAGGATGGGTCGCGGCGCACGTGGCAGTGTTCAAGGGGCTCATGGAGTCCTTCAAGAAGGCCGCTAAAGACCAAGCGCTGAAGGACAAGTTTTTGCTCCCTGACTTCTCTGAGAAACTGGGGACGGCGCACGAGATTGGAAGGACGCTGGAGGACCTCTGCCAGCTCGCATTGCGCAACAAGGGTGGCCGCCTCCGAAAGCAGCTTCTCGTAGTCGTCGACGATCTAGATCGCTGTACCCCGGGCGCGATCAAGCAGGTGTTCGACGCGGTCCGACTCGTCGCACACATACCCGGCGTGTCGGTGATCGTTGCTCTAGATCACCGGATCGCATACGCGGCGATCGGGAAGTTCTTCTCCGAATTCGGCATCGCGGATCGTGAAGCGAGCCAAGTGTCCCGCGATTACCTCGGTAAGGTGTTCAACGCCAGCGTGGTGCTCGAGGATCCCTCTTCCGACGCGGTCGAGCGGTACATCCGTGTCCACATCTTTGAACAGCCGAGCGCATCGGCCGCCCAATCGCCCACCGAGGTGCCAAGGGAAACCGATATAACTCCCCGCGACGCAGCAGCGCATGAGGTTGAGGCATTCGTTGAATACGCGAAAGAGTTCGGCTTCACGAACCCGCGCGAGCTGTGGAGACTAAGGCAAACCTGGTCGCTGCTCAAGGGAATCGGCTTGCCCTCCCCAACACCGGAGCCGCTCATGCGTCAATGGATCCGCCACATGTTCTTCCGCGAGCGGCTGCTGCAAGGAAGAAACCAGGAAAGAAAACTTGCAGACCGATACCTCGATACTTTCGCCGGTGACGTTCCTGGCCCCCTTGCCGTCATGATCAAGAATTTCCAGCAAGTGGCACGCGACCTGCAGATTGGATTCAAGGAGCGCGACTCCAAGATACTGACCGTGCTGCTTCCTGCGGCGCCGCCAGAAGTCGGCAAGCCGGCGGCCGGCACCACCACCAGCGAAGTTCACGGGTGAGCAGCGAGGTTGGTCTCATTCCCCGCTTCAATGCACTCAAGCGCGGTCCGTTGGCTTCAAACGGGAGCGTCCAGGCGTAAAGCGAGCACCAACGCCTTTGCGGCTTGGCATTCGACTGCCCCGAACCAGCGCTACGAACCCTTCTGCACGGGCGCGCACGGCCGAAGCACCTCACCTGTCGCTTACGGGCCGGGATTGTTTTTCCGTCGAGATGTTGGGTGGGACGGCGGGGCCGCGGCCTTCGCCTTTTACGCCGCAGCTTTGGCCGGCGGTGCTCGGCGGAGGTAATCTCCGCCGTGAGTTCCATGCTCCGCGCGCTTGCGGGGTTGCCGGGCCGTGCTCAGCACACTGTTTGCCGGAGAGAATCGCTGCGTGAGCGACCAGCTTCTGCGACTCAAGACGCTCCAAGCGTATGGAGCAGAGCGTGAGCACGTCTTTCCCTCGAAGACGTCTTTGGCATGGTTCCTGCGCCGACACAAGCCAGCCCTCATCCAGGCTGGCGCACTGCTGATGATCACCGGCCGGTGGTTTGTCGACCCTGAAAAATTCGACGACTACGTCATATCCGAAGGCCGCTCGGCGGCAGCGCGGCATGACCCAGAGTCTGGTGAATGATGACTCCGCGGCGCGAGCCGCTCGTTCGCCGGGGCCCTAAGAGGGTCTCAGGCGCTCCTCAAACCGTCGGCGCAATTCCTCGAATTTGCGATCAATATCTTCCTGAGTCATCGGCTCTGGGGTTGGCGCTTGAATCGGGTTGTCGACCGGTTTCAGTCCGTAGGCCTGCCGCTCCAAGGCGATCACTTGTTGCATCGCTGTTGCGAGGTCGCGCACCGCTCCGGCATGCGCGGCCAAGCTAATCGCGTGGAGCATTGACCGCCTGCGCCGCGGCGTCGGGTCTCGTTCAGTTTCCTCGATGACCATCTGCTGGAGCAGGTCTCGGTTTTCGGCGGCAAAGCCAATGAGATCGCCCAACTGCTCGATCAGAGTCCGGGCACGATGCAGTCGCACGCGCTGCTCGCGCACGACCTCAACCACTGCTCTACTGGCAAGGCCGGTGATCTCGTCTTCTTGCCTCGTGGTTCGCGTTTGCGTAACTGTCCTCGCGCCCGCGTGAGCGGTGCGCACACCAGCGAGCACGTGGGCTTCGCTTTTTCCTGGATCGGCAGCGAGGATCTCCCTGGCTCGCTCCATGACTCGCGCTTTCAGGTCTCGCGTCCAGGGAGCGGCACGCCCCTCCGCGTCCACCGCATTCTTCGCCCACTTGCGTACGGCAGCCTCGCTGACCCGGTGCTTGCTAGCGATGCATCGAACCGACAGCACACCGGCACGGTAGTCCGCTTCGATGCTCTGCAACACGTGCAGTTCAACACGCTGGTTAGCCATCGGAACGCACCTTCCCCCGCGCGCTGCGGGCTCCGGCTCGCCTCACGTCCTCGCGAACTTCCACTGCTTCCCAGCCGGCGCGCTGCGCGAGCACCCGGCAAGCCTCCGCGGCTGCGCGCAAGGCGTAGCGCCTGGCGCAAACCGGCCGGATGGGCGCTGAAGCCCGCCATGCAGTTTCATCCCACGCAGCCGCAGAAGTGCCGTCTGCCCGAGCCGCCAGATGTTGGCGCATGGCTTGCTCTCGGGCTTCGGGTGGAATGCCAACGACCTTGAAACCGTAGTGGCAGCCTTCAGCGGGCGGGGCCTCACCGGTGTCATCGTCGAAAAGACTGGGGGTGTTCACAACGCTTTACCCTCCGGCTGCTTGCGCGCACGGCCGCACCTCGATTTCGACCGCGTAGGTGCCGCGGCGCGCGGGGCGCCGCTGCGCGTAGATCCACGTGACGCGCGGGTCGGAGTCGGCGACCTTCAGCCAGTCAGCAACGCCATCGCGTGTGGCCTTCAGGCTTCCTTGCAGGTTGTCACCATCCAGGTCCTTCGCGCCCAGCCGCGTCATTGTTACCGAGCACGGCAGCATCCCGACGCCACATGAAATGAGCGCCCAGTACGTGCTCTCCCTGTGGACCTTGGCGCGCCGCGCTCGCGCTGCCCAGTGGCAGCGCGCATTCAGTTCGCTGATCGTCTTGATCGGAACCAGCACTCTGATCATCGCCATCCTCCAGCAGGCTTGCAGTAGCCGGAGGGGATCCGGAAAACCTTTTCGCTTCTCGGACAGCGCCCCAGCGTGACGCCGCCTTCAGAAGCGTACGTTACCTTCAGGCCCGGGAACACCTCACGATATTCATCGACCAGCTTGGCGACGGTTGGCATGCGTGCGCGGTTGCGCGACTTGATCGCAGTAGTGTTGATTTCATTCTTCATGGCCGGTATTCAGATGAGCGTTAGCGAATCTGGTGAAGGTGAAGGTGAAGGTGAAGGTGCATGCTCAACGGGATGCGAGGGGCGACTGCGACTTCTTGCAACCGCAAAGGGCGGCGAATGCGATCGCAAGCCAGGGACTTGTGTGCCGCGCTGCGGTCGCAATGCAGCCGAATTGCCTCACCCATGCGGTCGCGCTCTGATCGCAGTGCGCCTGGCATGCGGTCGCAATGCGGCTGCCATCGAATGCGTTAGTTGTTCGGTAGCGGCGGAAGCGGGTCACTTTCCGTCCTCCCCTTGGACGTGGCGCCACTTCGCCTTCGCACCGACCGTACCGGCGCGCGACTTGCGCTCGGTGTTCGCGCGCGCCTTCTCCCACTCCCGCCGGACCCGTTTTTGCAGCCACTTGCCGCCGGCAACTTCGAAGAAGCGCTGCAGTCGAGGCCGTGCTCGATCCCATTGCGCCTTCGACAATCGCGTAATTCGTCGCAATGCCTCCTGGTCATTGTCGAGTGCGCCACCCTCTTGCCATGCCGCGAGGATCAACAGCAGGTACGCTCCGTGCTCCTCCGTCGTGAGGTCCATGGTGTCCCGCAGGTAGTCCGCAGGGTAGAAGGGCATCCACGTGTCGTGCTTAGCCATGGCGTCCCCTGAGCTGTTGAAGCGTATCGCGGAGCGCCTGCGAGCACTCGAATAGCGACACCGCCTGATGGAGGTCGTTGAAGTCGTGACCTGGCGTGGGTGGCACGAAGTAGGGCCATCCGGTCTCAATCGCGGCACGCTGCCCCACCCCCGACTCATCGTTGTCCGCGACGACGAGGCCTGGTTGCATATGTGATGCGACACGTTTGAGGTTGCCCGCGCTGAAGCAGACAACCACGCGATAGCGTTCACGCAGCGCCCTCAATGCCGCCTGGCACGACAGACCTGTTGCGTAGCCTTCGCACAGCACCGGCGGACCGCCGCTGTCGAACGTGAACGTGGCCCCGGCCACCTGCTGGCCGCGTAAGAAGCGCTTGTCGCCGTTCTCGCTGATGAGCTGGCAGCCGACAAGTCCCTGGTCGGCATACATCGGCACAACCAGCAGGCGGACGCCGTTCCTGACCCAGACGTTTACGAGCGTGTCCGGGAAGCCTTTGCGCGCCAGGTACGGGTGCGTGGCGCGTGAGCACCGGCTCACTATCTTGGCCGCGAGTTCAGCAGCCGCGGCCCTGTCCTCGGCGAGCCTGTCCTCAATGACCCGCCGGTCGAACGGGACGGCTCCCGGCGGCTGGCTTACTTCACCCCGCCACAATGCGGGACGCGGCATGGTGGCGTGGTTTTGGGCAAAACCGTAGTCGCCCATCAAGCGGACGGCACCGTTCTTCAGCCTCGGATGGTCGACGGTGGGCAGTCGGCGCCACTCGCCCAGGGGCGGTTCGGCGTCGATGATGATCCCGAAGCTGCGGGCGAAATCAACAAAGGTCGTCACGCGATCCTCCGTCGCTTCGCCCACGCGATGTCGCGCGATGTCACCCAGCGGCGACACTCCGGCGTGGGAGGCCGCGGTACGTCCTCCAAGCCGCTCGGCCACTCGTTGAACTTTTCGTGATACTTCGCGAGCGCCCAGCGCCGCGGATCCTTACGCCCTCGCTCGTTGGCGATCGTCAGCAGCCCGCTCAACCACGCCTGGCGCGTCTCGCGAGGTACGGTCGACCGCAGTTCCTGCATCTCGCCCGGCGTGACGATCACGTCACAGCGCCGCTCGCGCACGTGGCCACAGTTGGGGCACGTGTCCCCGAACAACGGCCAGAGATGCCCGCATGACGAGCAGAACGACTCCTGCTTCTCCGCTGGCGTCGGTTCGCGCAGTGGCCGCTCCACGTCTTCTCGGAGGCGGTCCACGCCGTTGGCATAGATTTCCTCCCAGGCAGTTCGGAAACGCACGAAGTTGCCGGAATGATCCAGCCAGAGCGCGAACGGCTTGCCATCGCAGCTGCGCATGACGCGCCCGAGTTGCTGGATGTGAGCCGAAAGGGATTTCTTGAACGGGCGCGCCGAGATGCCGATCATCACGTCCGGGACATCGAACCCGTTCGTCAGGATGTCGCAGGCGATCAAGCCATGGACGCGCGAATCGGGCTTCCGGAACTCCTCGATTGCCGCGTGGTTGAACTCCGTCGTGTCCCGGTAGCTGATCGCCACGAAGTTGTAGCCAGCCTCCGAGAACTGTCGCGCGAGCTCGGTCCCATGGGTCACATTGGCGCAGAAGACGATCGTCTTGCGCGGCCCGCCGAAGACCTCATGCGTCTTCTCGATCCACTCTTGCACGATGTCACCGGTGATCCGCATGCCGCGCGTGGCAACAGCAGCGGGAGTCCACTCGCCGCGACTGGTCTGCGCGCCGGTCATGTCGATTTCCTTGGCGACAAACACGCGAATCGGTGCGAGATAGCCGCGCGCGACCAACTCCTGGGTGGTGGCTCCGCACACCACGTGGGAGTAGGTCGCCGACAGGCCTGGCGTGAAAGGCGTGGCCGTGAGTCCGATGCTGCAAACGTCGGGGTTCGCGCGGATGAAGTCTCGGATCATCCGGCGCTGGGCATGGCACTCATCGACGATCAGCAATTCGACACCCGGCAAGCTTCCGCGCTTCTCCAGCGTCTGGGCGCTGCAGATCTGGATCTGCTCGTGCGGGCGATAACGCCAGTGACCCGCCTGCAGAACACCGTGGTCCACCTGGTACTTCGCGAGCCGCTGGCTCGTCTGCTCACACAGGATGATCCGGTCGAGAACCATGGCGGCCCGCCGGCGACGCCGGGTGGCAGCGACCATCAGCTCGATGGCCACCTCCGTCTTGCCCCCGGCGGTCGGCAAGTAAAGGATCTGGGCCCGGTGGCCGCTGCGCACCGCGCAACGCAGTTCTTCGAGCGTGGCCTGCTGGTAGTCACGCAGCTTCACTGGCATCCTCCGCGTCGATCCGACGCTCGGGCGCACGCAGCAGCGCCGCCAGTTCACTGGCCAGTCGATCACGCTCGGCGGTGACGGCCTCGAGGAGATCCGTCAGTCCCTTATTGCATCGCCGCAGCGCGTCGATCTCCTCCGCCGCGGAGCGCGAGCGCACTCGAATTGTTTGGGCGGGCGCTGCTCCTCCGGTCGCGTCAGCGCACTCACGCTCCTGCCGTACACGCAGTTCGGTCGCCGCCTTGCTGGCGGACATTTCCCCCGTTCGGACCTTTTCGGCGAGTGGCGTGTCGATCACCTTCTTCACGTCGGTAATCGTGCGAACGCTGGTGCCAGCCTCCGCGGCCATCTCGGCGCTCGTCGTCAGATCGGAAGTCGCTTCCGATTTACCTTGCCCCCTGCGGTGCCACGCCTTGCAAGCCACAACGGCGTAGGCACGCTGAGACGGGGACAACTGCTTGCGCCGGTACAAGTTGTTCGAGAGCACGTACGATCCCGGATCGTTCCCGATGTAGTTCTCAACCTCGACCTTGCGTCCGAGCGCGGCGCAAGCCCTCGCGCGGTGCCAGCCGTCGAGGACCATTCCGTCGAGCAGGATGACCGGCCACCGCTGGCCGTTCCTCTCGATGTCGCTCTTGAAGTGCTCGAACTGCTCCGGCGACATGTCGGGGAACGCTTCACTGAGCGGGTGCCTCTTGAACTCCAGGTCCATGGCTACCGCCTCCTCGTCTTGCAGCGCCGGGGATCACTCGAACGGGTGTCACGCAGCCAGGCGCGCACCTCACCGACATTCCACGCCGTGATCCGCCCCGCGAGCCTGTGGGGCTGCGGGAAAGCACGACGCGCGACCAGGCGCCAGAGCGTCGGGCTGCTGAACGGCAGAACGGGTGCGGCGGCAGTGTGACGACGACTGCGCACCAGGTCAGCTTCGCGAACGAACGCGTCGTCCGAGAGCTTGTCGAAGTCAATGGGCTTGTGTTCCATGGCATCCGCATGAAGCGAAGCGAGATGCTAGGAAGGCGCCAGGTGCGCGGCGGAGCGCGCGGCAGCGGCGTGCAGCAGTTAAAAGACAGGAATGTCCCTGAAGAATCAGAGACTTACGGCTGCTGCGACTGTGCGCGGCCCGCAGCCGTCCCGGCGCGAGTGCGCGTGGCGAAACAACTGCCTAAGTCCTTGATTTTTCGATCAGTTTTTGGCCGATCACCAGGATTTTGAGTGGCGACGTTCTGGTACAGCGGCTGGTCGTAGCCCAAGAACATCACGCGGTCGCATTCAGCGCGAAATCGCGCCGCTATTACCCAGGTAGGCTGCCCAGTCTGCCAAGAGCCTGCGCCTTTGCTCCAGCAAGTCACCGCGTCGGTAGGCCGCTTCCACCTTGTCGCCGATGGTGTGTGCCAGTGACATCTCCACCGCCTCGCGCGAGTACTGCGTGCGCTCCGTGGCCCAGTCCTTGAAGCTCGAGCGAAAACCGTGCGGCACGCCGTCGACCTTCATGCGCCGCATCACGGCCAGCAGCGTCATGTCACTCAGGAGCTTCTTGTTCGCAGACGGGAAGACAAGTTCAGTGCCCTCGACTCGGGGCAGGTCGGTCAGCAGGGCAACCGCGGCATCAGACAGCGGCACGCGGTGTTCCTTGCCGGCCTTCATGCGTCCGGCGGGCACGGTCCAGAGTTTTTGGCCCAGGTCGATCTCAGGCCATGTCGCGCCGCGCACCTCGCCCGACCGAGCGGCGGTCAAGACGGCGAGTTCCAGGGCGCGTGCGCCGATGCCCGTTTGAAGCTTCAGCGCTGCGTAGAACGCGGGTACCTCGTCCAGCGCCAGCGCCTTGTGGTGCTTCACCTGAGCAACCTTGCCCGGCGTCGGCAGCAGCTTATCCAGGTGCCCGCGCCAACGCGCGGGGTTCGGTCCTTGCCTGTAGTGCTGCACGGTCGCCCAGTCCAAGATCTGCTCGATCCGTCCGCGCACGCGAGTTGCCGTCTCGGTCTTCACCGTCCAGATCGGCTTGAGCACGGCTAGCACCTGCGTCACACCGACGTCAGAGACCAGCAGCTTGCCGATGTGCGGATACGCGTAGGTCTTGAGGGTGCTGGTCCACTGCGCCGCGTGCTTCGTGTTGCGCCACTCGGCGGACTTGGCGTCGATGAACTCGGTTGCGCACTGCTCGAAGGTCTTGTGCGACGCTTGTTTCGCGAGCAGCGCGCTCTTCGCCTCCCGGCGCACGAGGATCGGATCGACGCCCTTGTCGATGAGGTCGCGCGCCTCACGCGCCTTCTGACGTGCCAAGGCCAGATCCACGTCCGGGTAGCCGCCCAAGCCCATGTCGCGCCGTCGGCTGCCGATGCGCGCCCGCAGCACCCATGATCGCGCCCCGGTATCGGAGATTTGCAGCGCCAGACCGGCGACTCCGCCGACCACGTAGTGACCTGGCTTCGTCAGTCGACGCACGGCCAGCGGTGACATCTCAGCAACTTTTCGCGGCATGGCGGCACCCAACTTCGTACCCAACCAAGATGGTGCGATTATGTGCGATGTCCTGAGACGGCCTGAAGTGACAAACCTCCTGTTTTCCCAATGAAAAAGCCCCTCGAGGGGGCTTCTTGCTTGGGGCGTCTTGGCGGAGCAGGAGGGATTCGAACCCTCGATACGGAAAAACCGTATACCGGATTTCGAGTCCGGCGCATTCGACCACTCTGCCACCGCTCCTGAATTCGGTTCGCGTGGTGCGAAGCCGCGCATTCTAGCGCAGCCGGCAGGCTGATCAGGGCGCCGGGACCAGCACCGATTCGCCGCCCAGGTAGGGGCGAAGCGCCTCCGGCACCTCGACCGAGCCGTCGGCGCGCTGGTAGTTCTCGAGCACGGCGACGAGCGTGCGCCCCACGGCCAGGCCCGAGCCGTTCAGCGTGTGGACGAGTTCGTTCTTGCCCTGCGCGGTCTTGTAGCGCGCCTGCAGCCTGCGCGCCTGGAAGGCCTCGCAGTTGGAGACGGAGCTGATCTCGCGGTAGGTGTCCTGCGCCGGCAGCCAGACCTCCAGGTCGTAGGTCTTGGCGGCACCGAAACCCATGTCGCCGGTACACAGCAGCATCACGCGGTAAGGCAGGCCGAGCTTGCGCAGGATGGCCTCCGCGTGTCCCGTCATCTGCTCCAGCGCTTCGTAGCTCTTCTCGGGGTGCACGACCTGGACCATCTCGACCTTGTCGAACTGGTGCTGGCGGATCATGCCGCGGGTGTCGCGGCCGGCACTGCCCGCCTCGCTGCGGAAGCAGGGCGTGTGCGCGGTCAGCTTGATGGGCAGTTGCGATTCGGCCAGCACCTCGTCGCGCACGAAGTTGGTCAGCGACACCTCGCTGGTCGGGATCAGGTACAGCGCCTGCTGCTCGTCCGACGACAGCCCCTCCTGCCCGCCCTTGCTCACGGCGAACAGGTCGGCCTCGAACTTGGGCAACTGGCCGGTGCCGCGCAGCGTGGCTTCGTTGACGATGTAGGGCGTGTAGCACTCGGTGTAGCCGTGCTCGCGCGTCTGCACGTCCAGCATGAACTGGGCGATGGCGCGGTGCAGCCGGGCGATCGGCCCCTTCATCACCGAGAAGCGCGCGCCGCTGAGCTTGATGGCGGTGTCGAAATCCAGGCCGAGCCGCTCGCCCACGTCGACGTGGTCCTTCGGTTGGAAGTCGAAGGCGCGCGGCGTGCCCCAGGCGCGCACCTGCACGTTGCTGGTCTCGCCCTCGCCCACCGGCACGCTCTCGTGCGGCAGGTTGGGGATGCCCAGCAGCAGCGCCTGCATCTCGGGCTGGATTTCATCCAGGCGATGGGCGGAGCGCTCGAGTTCGGTCTTGATGCCGGCGACCTCGGCCATCACGGCGTCGGCCGACTCACCCCTGGCCTTGAGCTGGCCGATCTGCTTCGACAGCTGGTTGCGCCTGGCCTGCAGTTCCTCGGTGCGGCTCTGGATGGTCTTGCGCTCGGCTTCCAGGGACCTGAAGCCCTGGACGTCCAGGTAAGGCTGCGGCGTCTTGCGCGCCTCGAGCCGGGCGACCACGGCATCCAGGTCTTTGCGGAGCAGGGTGATGTCGAGCATCGGCCGATTTTATTGGGCCAGCGCGTCCGCCTCGGAGACCTCCCCGCTCTGCCGCTGCAGCGACCACATCTGCGCATAGCGCCCGTTGCGCGCCAGCAGTTCCCGGTGGTTGCCGCGCTCGACGATGCGGCCGGCGTCCATCACCAGGATCTCGTGCGCGTCGATCACCGTGGACAGGCGGTGCGCGATCACCAGGGTGGTCTTGTTGCGCGCGGCGCTCTTGAGCTCGGCCTGGATGGCGCGCTCGTTGGCCGAATCCAGCGCGGAGGTGGCCTCGTCGAAGATCAGGATGGGCGGGTCCTTCAGCAGGGTGCGGGCGATCGCCACCCGCTGCTTCTCGCCGCCCGAGAGCTTCAGGCCGCGCTCGCCCACCAGGGTCTGGTAGCCGCGTGGCGTGCTCTCGATGAAGGCGTGGATGCGGGCGGCGCGGGCGGCCTCCTCCACTTCGGCGCGGCCGGCGCCGGGGCGGCCGTAGGCGATGTTGTATTCGACGGTGTCGTTGAAGAGCACCGTGTCCTGCGGAACGATGCCGATGGCCTGGCGCACGCTGGCCTGGGTGACTTCCCGGATGTCCTGCCCGGCAATGGTGATGCGGCCCTGCTGCACGTCGTAGAAACGGTAGAGCAGTCGCGCGAGGGTGGACTTGCCGGAGCCGGACGGGCCCACCACGGCCACGGTCTTGCCGACGGGAATTTCGAAGCTGACGTCGTGCAGGATGACGCGGGCCGGTTCGTAGGCGAAGGTGACGTGGTCGAAGCGGATGGTCCAGTCGATCTGCGATGTGGGCAAGGTGGCGGCGTGCGTGCCCCCACCCCGGCCCTCCCCCAGAGGGGGAGGGAGGAAGCCCGGGGACGCCGCCGGAGCGGGAGGGAGTGACGACAGGGCTGCTTCACGCAGGGCGAGCGCGCCCGGCTTGTCGGCGACCTCGCGCTCGCGGTCCATCAGGGTGAACATCTTGTCCAGGTCGGTCAGGCTCTGCTTGATCTCGCGGTACAGCACGCCCAGGAAGTTGAGCGGGATGTACAGCTGGATCATGAAGGCGTTGATCATCACCAGGTCGCCCAGCGTCATGCGGCCGGCGACCACGCCTTCGGTGGCCAGCCAGAGCATGGCCACCAGCCCGGTGGCGATGACCAGTTGCTGGCCGGTGTTCAGCAGCGAGAGCGTGCTCTGCGCCTTTAGGCGCGCCCGCCGCAGGCTCTCCAGGCTCACGTCGTAGCGCCGCGCCTCGAAGCCCTCGTTGTTGAAGTACTTGACCGTCTCGTAGTTGAGCAGCGAATCGACCGCCTTGGTGTGCGCGGCCGAATCGAACTCGTTGGCCTCGCGTCGGAACTTGGTGCGCCACTCGGTCACGATCACCGTGTAGACGATGTAGACGACCAGCGCGCCCAGCGTGATCCAGGCGAACCAGGCGTCGAAGCGCACCGCCAGGATGCCCAGCACCAGCGCCACCTCGAACAGGGTCGGCACGATGCTGTAGAGCGAGAACGAGATCAGCGACTCGATGCCGCGCACGCCGCGCTCGATGTCGCGCGTCATGCCGCCGGTCTGGCGCTCCAGGTGGAAGCGCAGCGACAGCGAATGCAGGTGCTCGAAGGTTTGCAGCGCGATGCTGCGGGCGGCCCCCTGGGTGGCCTTGGCGAACACCAGTTCGCGCAATTCGGTGAACAGCGTGGTGGACAGCCGCAGGGCGCCATAACCGAGCAGCAGGCCGGCCGGCACCACCAGCACGGCGGCCGGATCCCCGGGCTTGAAGCTCATCGAGTCGATCAGGTGCTTGAGCAGAACAGGCACGCTCACGTTGGCCAGCTTGGCCGCCACCATGAACGCGAGCGCGATCGCCACCCGCCACTTGTATTCCCACAAGTACGGCAGCAGGCGCTTGAGCGTGGCCCAGTCGGCGCCCCTGGGAGGAGGGGCACCGGGCGCGGCGGCAGGCGGGATGTAGCGGGAGGAAGTGGCGTCGCCGTAACGGCGCATCGGGGACAATCCGGACAGTTGCTCCTGGAGAGATTGTGCCCACCTCCGCGAATTCAAGCGCCGCGACCGGCTCGTCCCCGCTCGGCCCAGCCACGCCGCCCAGCGACAAGGAGCTGGTGCTCAAGGTGATCCCGCTGCCGGCCGACACCAACGGCAACGGCGACATCTTCGGCGGCTGGGTGATGGCCCAGGTCGACCTGGCCGGCTCGGTGATCCCGGCGCGCCACGTCGACGGCCGCATGGCCACCGTGGCGGTCAAGGAGTTCATCTTCAAGCAGCCGGTGCGGGTGGGCGACCTCCTGTCCTTCTACGCCTGCGTCACGCACATCGGGCGCACCTCGATCACGGTGCAGGTGGAGGTGTTCGCCGAACGCCACCGGGCGCAGGGCCAGTTCGTCAAGGTGACCGAAGCCACCGTGACCTACGTGGCCATCGACGACAACGGCCGGCCACGGCCGATCGAAAAGCGGACATGAGCGACCCGCGCGAACCGCCCGACCCCCTGTTCTCCCCCGCGCTGGAGCACAAGACGCTGCTCTGGCTGGTGGTGGGCTTCACCTTCGCCTTCCTGTGGGTGCTGTGGCCGCTGGCCGGCGCCGTGTTGTGGGCGATGTTCCTGGCGATCGTGTTCTTCCCCATGCACCAGTACATGCGGCGCCGCGTGGTCAGGCGCCGCTCCAACCTGGCCGCCTTCCTGACGCTGCTGTCCATCGTGCTGATGGTGATCCTGCCCCTGTCGCTGGTCAGCGCGTCGGTGGTCGAGCAGGCGTCGGTGCTGTACCAGAGCATCAAGTCCGGGCAGTTGCAGCCGGCCCAGTGGCTGCAGCGCATGATGGACGCGCTGCCCGACTGGGCCCAGTCGATCCTGGCGCGCTTCGGCCTGTTCGACCTGCCTGCCGTGCTGCAGCGCGCCGGCGAGCTGCTCACGCGCAGCAGCCAGGCCATCACCAGCAGCCTGGTGGGCATCGGCCAGGTCACGCTGGACTTCGTGGTGTCCTTCTTCATCATGCTGTACGTGCTGTTCTTCCTGCTGCGCGACGGCAGCTCGCTCACCGCGAGCATCGAGCGGGCGGTGCCGCTGCGCCCCGAGCAGACCCACAAGCTGCTGTCGCAGTTCGTCACGGTGGTGCGCGCCACCGTCAAGGGCAACGTGGTGGTGGCGGTGATCCAGGGCGCACTGGGGGCACTGGCGTTCTGGGTGCTGGACATCCCCGGCCCGGCGCTGTGGGGCGCGCTGATGGCGGTGCTGTCGCTGCTGCCGGCGGTCGGGGCGGCGCTGGTGTGGGGGCCGGTGGCGGTCTACCAGCTGTTCACCGGCCACCTGCTGGAGGGGCTGGGCCTGGTGGCCTGGGGCGTGCTGGTGATCGGCCTGGTCGACAACCTGCTGCGGCCCATGCTGGTGGGGCGCGACACGCGCATGCCCGACTACCTGGTGCTGGTGGCCACCGTCGGCGGCATCAGCCTGTTCGGGCTCAACGGCTTCGTGATCGGGCCGGTGATCGCGGCCCTGTTCCTGGTGTGCTGGAAGCTGCTGACCGACGTGCGCGAGGAGGCGCCGGCGTCAGCGGTCCTGCCCGCCGGCGCGAAGGACGGAGAGCCCCCGGCGTAGGGCCTGCAGCGGCAGTTGCCCGGGCGCCGAGGCCTGTTGTCCCACGGCAAAGGTCAGTGCCGAGCCGAACTCGCCGCCGCACAGGCGGCTGACGGCGCCCAGTGCACCCATGGCCATGCCGGCCACCGGGATCCGCAATTCCTCGCTGGCCTGCAGCGTGGCCTGCAGCAGCGCCAGCACGTCGCTGCGCTGCCGGGGCATGACGGCGATCTTGGCGATATCGGCGCCGAGGCCCTGGGCCTGGCGGAACCGCTCCAGCAATTGCTGCGCCGGCGGCGTCCCGGCGAAATCGTGGAACGACAGCAGCAGCGCGATGCCGCTTGCGCGCGCGGCGTCGCGCACGGCGGCGATGTGGGCCGGATCGGCCGCGACCTCGACATCGACGATGTCGGCGGCGCCTTGCCGGCAGACGGCCTGGTACAGCTCGACGACCTGCCGTTCGGCCAGCGCCACCGGCTGCCCACCCTCGCGCTGCGACCGGCGCGTGAAGAGCAGCGGCACGCCGGCAGCCTGCCGGATGCGGGCCGCCGTTTCGACCACCTGCGCCGTGTCGGCGATCGCCCCGAAGAAATCGACCCGCCACTCCAGCAGGTCGGGCGGCTCGCCGGCCACGGCGGCCACCTCCGCCAGCAGCGCGTCGCCGTCGCGCCCCACCAGCGGCACGCACACGGCCGGCAGCGCGCCGCCGCCCAGGGGCTGTCCGCGCAGCGCGATCGGCTTCATGGCGTCAGGAGACGATGTAGGCGCCGGCGCCGGCGCACAGCAGCTTGCCGTCCGGCCCCAGGAATTCCATGCGCGTGGAGCCCACCCGCGAGCCCAGGCGCAGGACCTCGGCGCGCAGCTCGAAGTGGTCGCCGATCGCCGGGCGCAGGTAGTCGATGCGCAGGTCGATGGTGCCCAGCTTGGCGAAGCGCTGCAGGCGCGCGGCCGGCGGCTCGTCCATGTGGCGCGCGCCAATGGCCGCCAGGCAGGCCAGGCCGCCCATCGCGTCCAGGCCGGCGGAGACCACGCCGCCGTGCAGGCGGTTGTAGGCCGGGTGGCCGACCAGGTCCCTGCGCATCTCGATGCGGCCCACGGCGCGGTCGGGCTTGAGGCTGGTGATCTTCAGGCCCAGCACCTGGTTGAAGACGATGCGGTCCTCGAAGATGGCCTTCAGGCCGGCGATGAACTCCGGCTCGAACTCGATGCCGGCGGCGGGAGGGTTCCTGGTCATGGCCCTCCATTGTCCCGCACCCGGCGCCGGCTCGTCGGTGGAAGCCGTCCGACGCGCCCGGCGCCCGCCCGGGGCCATACTGGCCGGCATGGGCGGGGCGCCCGGCGGAAAGGACGGACGTGAAGAAGAAGACGTACAGCCAGATGCTGGAAGAGATCGAACTGCTGAAGAAGCAGGCCGAAGAGGTACGCCGCCGCGAGGTGGAAACGGTGATCGCGCGCATCAAGGACGCGATCGCGTTCTACGGGCTGACCGAGGAGGACCTGGGCTTCCGGAAAGTGGAGAAGGCGCCGCCGCCGGCACCCGTCCCGGCCGAACCGGCGACGAGGAAGAAGCGCAAGTCGCGCTACACCGAGCGGCCGCTGGCCGGGCCGCGAGGGTGACGCCTCAGCGCGGGGCCAGCCCTTTCGCCCGCTCCAGCAGCAAGGCCTTTTCCCGCGCATTGCCGGCCAGCGCGGCGGCGCGCTCGAAGGCGGCACGGGCTTCGTCGCCGCGGCCCAGCCGGGCCAGCAGGTCGCCCTGGATGCTGGGCAGCCACTGGTAGTTGCGCAAGGCCTTGTCCTCCAGCAGCCGCTCCACGATCGCCAGCCCCTCGGCCGGGCCGAAGGCCATGCCGACGGCCACGGCGCGATTGAGCTCGACGACCGGCGAGGGCGCCACTCGGCCCAGCTGCGCGTACAGCGAGGCGATCGCCGGCCAGTCGGTCGCATCCGCGCTGGCGGCCCGCGCATGGCAGGCCGCGATCGCCGCCTGCAAGGCATACGGCCCGCGCTGCGGCGACAGCGCATCGGCACGCGCCAGCGCCGCCAGCCCGCGGCGGATCAGCAGCCGGTCCCAGCGCGAGCGATCCTGCCGGGCCAGCAGGATGGGCCGGCCCTGCGCGTCGGTGCGCGCATCCAGGCGCGAGGCCTGCAGCTCCAGCAGCGCCGCCAGCGCGTGCGCCTCGGCGGCGGCGGGCGCCAGTTCGGCCAGCATGCGGGCGAGCCGCAAGGCCTCCTCGGCCAGCGCGGGGCGCGTCCAGTCGTCGCCGGCGGTCGCGGTGTAGCCCTCGTTGAACACCAGGTAGACCACCTCCAGCACCGAAGCCAGCCGCGCCTGCAGCTGCTCGCCGCGCGGCGCCTCGAACGGGACCCGGGCGTCGCGCAGCTTCTGCTTGGCGCGCACGATGCGCTGCGCAATGGTCGGCTCCGGCACCAGGAAGGCCCGCGCGATCTCGTGCGTGGTCAGCCCACCCAGCAGCCTGAGCGTGAGCGCCACGCGGGCCTCAGTGGGCAGCACCGGGTGGCAGGCGGTGAACATCAGCCGCAGCAGATCGTCGCCGATTTCGTCCTGGCGGACGGCGTCCAGCGCATCGGTGAAGTCCGGCACGATCAGCGCCTCCTGCGCTTCGAGGTCGCGCCCCAACTCCTCGTGCTTGCGCGCCAGCATCTGCTGGTGGCGCAGGTGATCCAGCGCGCGGTTCTTGGCGGTGGCCATGAGCCAGGCGCCGGGCCTGTCCGGCAGCCCGTCGCGCGGCCAGCGCTCCAGCGCGGCCACCAGCGCCTCCTGTGCCAGCTCCTCGGCCACCGCCACGTCGCGCACCATGCGCGCGACGGTGGCGACCACCTTGGCGGACTCGATGCGCCACACGGCGGCGATGGCGTCATGGGTGGACGAGTGCATGGACGGCGCGTCGCTCGGGGCTTCAGGCGTTCGGCGGCGCGGCGGCCGGATCCATCCAGAACACTTCCCACACGTGGCCGTCGAGGTCCTCGAAGCCGTGCTGGTACATGAAGCCGTGGTCCTGCGGCGCGTTCGGCGCGGTGCCGCCCGCGGCCAGCGCCTTCTTCACCATCGCATCGACTTCCTCGCGGCTGTCGCACGACAGGGCGATCAGCACCTCGGTGCCCTTGCGCGCGTCGGCGACGGGCTTCTTCGTGAAGCCCTGGAAGAAGGGCTCGACCAGCAGCATCGCGTAGCTGCTGCCGTCCTCGATCACCATGCAGGCACCCTGCTCGTTGCTGAACTGCGGGTTGAAGGAAAAGCCGAGCGCGCCGAAGAACGCCCGCGAGCGCTCCATGTTGCGGATCGGCAGGTTGACGAAGATCTGGCGGGGCATGGCGGCTCCTGGGTCGGTTGAAGTGCGGGTCCGATCGGGCGGGTCACTCCAGCGTGCCGAGCTTGCGGAAGCGCTCGGCGCCCGGGATGCCCTTGCGCTCGAAGTCCTCCGCCCCGTACAGCGGGCGCACCTCGATCTCGCCGATGCGGCCTTCGCCCATGGGGTTGGGGAAGCGCCGCGCCCAGGCCAGCGCTTCCTCGCGGTTGCGCACCTGGATCAGCGTGTAGCCGGCAATCAGTTCCTTGCTCTCGGCGAAGGGCCCGTCGATCACCTGGATGCGGCCGCCCTCGTGGCGGATGCGGAAGCCTTCGCTCGACGGCTGCAGGCCATTCGCATCGAGCAGCACGCCGGCGCGCGCCATCTCCTCGTGGAAGGCGGCCATCTCGGCCATCATCTTGTCGGTGCCGGGGGGGAATTCGCCGGCCTCGGTCATGTCGGTCGCGCGGACCATGATCATGAATTTCATGTCGGGCTCCTGCGCGATCAGCCGGCCATGGGCAGCGGCTGCAGCATGCTGGAGCGGTTGCCTTCGGTGTCGAGGAAGGCGACGTACGCGCCCACCCCGGGGATGTCCATCGGCTCGCCCAGCACCTGGCCGCCGGCGGCGGCCACCTGGCGCATCGCCTCGCGGATGTCCTGCACGCCGATCACGATGCCGGGCTGCTGCGCCGGCATCGACGGGTCGGCGGTGAAGAAGCCGCCGTTGATGGCACCGCGCGGCGCATCCGGGCGGGCGTCGGTCTCGGCGGTGGTCACCAGCACGTAGTGCCCCATCTCGGGGCCGAGCATCTGGCATTTCCAGCCGAAGGCGCGCTCGAAGAAGCGCGCGATGCGATCGCGGTCCTTGCAGGGCAGCTCGAAGTGGACGACCGGATTCATGCATGTCTCCTTGAACGGGTGCGGGCGCCCATGCGCCCTCACCCGTACGACGAACCCGCCCCGCCGCGATCGACAGGAAGATCGGGGTCAGATACGGATTTTTCGGCCGCCCGCAAATTCGTATCCGACCCCGATCAGCTGTAGCACGGGCCGAGCTTGCGGACTTCGACGGTGGCCCAGCGCGCAGCCGGGCATTCGCGGGCGATGGCGAGGGCCTGCTCGCGCGAGTCGCAGTCGAGCAGGAAGTAGCCGCCGACCATTTCCTTGGCTTCGGCGAAGGGGCCGTCCAGCAGGCGCGCCTGGCCCTCGCGCACCTGGATGCGCGCGGGGGTGCCGTCGCGCCAGCTGAGCGATTCGGCGCCCTGCAGCAGTCCGCGTTGCTTCAGGCTGGCCGCGAAGCGGGTCATCTGGTCGTAGACCTCGTGGCCCTCGGCTTCGGTGCGGGTGGCGCGCTGGCCGGGGGGTTCCATGATGAGCAGCATGTAGGCCATGCGCGCCATGCTATCGGCTTCAAGCGGGTCGTGCAGCGACCTTCGAGGTCATGCACGGAGCCGAGGCCCCTCAGGCCCGCTGCCGGGTCAGCAGCCGGCCCAGCAGGGCCAACGCGGCAATGACATAGGCCAGCCCGGCGGGTACCCACATCACCAGCCCGCCGAGTTGCTGGTCTTCGAGCGCATCGATGCCCAGGGCCGTGGCGGCCGGCCCGTAGCCCTGGTACCAGGGCATGGGCGACAGGCTCAGCAGCGCCCCCAGCGCGGCGGTGTGCAGCATGGTCGTGAACAGCGCGCCGACCGCCTGCCCGGCGCCGTGCGCGCTTCGCGGATCCCGACCCAGCGCGGACCACCAGAAGAACAGTGCGCTGACCAGGAAGCTGGCGTGCTGCAGCACATGCAGCCCCTCGTGCCGCAGCGCCGCGTCGAAGAACGCCGGCACGTGCCACGCCCACAGGGCCACGGCGTGCAAGGCCCAGGCCACCACCGGATCGGTCAGCGCCGACCACGGTGCGGCCAGCGAGGTCGTGGCAACCCAGCGGCCGATCCGCTGCCGGCCCGTGGTGCCGAAGGCCCAGGTCCAGGCGGCCAGCGGCCGCCCCACCACCAGCAGCGGCGCGGCCACCACCATCAGCAGTTCGTGCTGGACCATGTGCGCCGAGAACAGCCGGCTGCCCAGCGCATCCAGCGGCGACACCAGGGCGGCCAGCAGCGCCAGCCAGCCGCAGCCGAATGCGGCCACCGTGCGTGGCGCAATGCCCCGGCCCCAGCCGGCGTGCGCCCACAGCCGCCAGACGCCCCGCGTGTAGAACAGCACCGATGCGGCCATCAGCGCCAGCAGCCAGGGCTCGGTGTTCCATGGCCAGGGCGACCCGGCTACCGCATCGCCGAGGCCATGGGCGCCGGCCGCCGCCGGCAGCAGGAGCAGGAGCAGCAACCGCCCCATCGGCTCAAGCGTGCTGCTCGCGCCGGGCGAGGTGGGCCACGAACCAGTTCGCCGCGGCTTCGCCGACCTGCTCCAGCGCACCCGGCTCCTCGAACAGGTGGGTCGCCCCCGGCACCAGCAGCAGGTCGTGTTCCACCCGCAGGTGCTGGCCGGCATGCCGATTGAGCTGGACGACCACCGGGTCGGACGACCCGACGATCAGCAGCGTCGGCGACTGCACCTCCGACAGCACCACCGGCCCGGCCAGGTCCGGCCGGCCGCCGCGCGACACCACGGCGCCGATCTGTCGACCCAGCCGTGCCGCGGCGATCAGTGCCGCGGCAGCGCCCGTGCTGGCGCCGAAGTAGCCGATCGGCAGTCCCTGCAGGGGCGGATCGGACGCGGCCCAGGCCGTAGCGTCCTGCAGGCGCTGGGTCAACAGCGGAATGTCGAAGCGGTGCTGGCGCGTATGCAGGTCGACCTCTTCCTCCTCGGGCGTGAGAAGGTCGAACAGCAAGGTGGCGATGCCGGCGTCCTGCAGCCGCCGCGCGACCTTGCGGTTGCGGGCGCTGTGGCGTCCGCTGCCGCTCCCATGGGCGAACAGCACCAGCCCGGTCGCGGCGTCGGGCAGGACCAGGTCGCCGACCAGGTGGTGCGCACCGGCCGGCATCCGCACTTCGCGCGAGGGTTCGGATCGTGCTCGCATGGGCTGCAAGGTGCCTGCTGGGGCCGCCGCCGTCGGTCAGCAGCAACCACGAGTGCGCGTAGGAGCGCGAGCGACATGCCCGGCCGCGCGACCGGCCCCCGGCCGGACTGGCCGTGCAGCGTGTTGCAAGCTGCAATGGCCCCGCGCCGGCACCCGCCGCCGCCTGCATGGCATGCTTGCCGGCATGCAGTTCCCGCTTTCCGTCCTGGACCTCGCCCCCATCGTGGAGGGCGGCGATGCGGCGCAGTCGTTCCGCCACTCGCTGTCGCTGGCGCAGCAGGCGGAGCGGCTGGGCTACCGGCGCTTCTGGCTGGCCGAGCACCATGGCATGCCGGGCATCGCCAGCGCGGCCACGGCGGTGCTGATCGCGCACGTGGCCGCCGGCACCGAACGCATCCGCGTCGGTGCCGGCGGCATCATGCTGCCCAATCATTCGCCGCTGGTCATCGCCGAGCAGTTCGGCACGCTGGAGGCGCTGTTCCCCGGCCGCATCGACCTGGGCCTGGGGCGCGCGCCCGGCTCGGACCCGGCCACGGCCCGCGCCCTGCGGCGCAACCTGGACAGCGACCCCGACCAGTTCCCGCGGGATGTGGTGGAGTTGATGGACTTCCTGTCGGACGAGCCGCAGCAGAAGGTGCGTGCCGTGCCGGGTCGCGGCGCCAGGGTGCCGGTGTGGATCCTGGGTTCCAGCCTGTTCGGGGCGCAGCTGGCGGCCATGCTGGGGCTGCCCTACGCGTTCGCGTCGCACTTCGCCCCCCAGCAGATGATGCAGGCGGTGGAGTTGTACCGCGCCGCATTCCGGCCTTCGGCGCAACTGGACAAGCCCTACGTGATGCTGGGCTTCAACGTGATCGCCGCCGATTCGGACGAGCAGGCGGCGGTGCTGGCCACCTCGCAGCAGCAGGCCTTCGTCAACCTGCGCAGCGGGCGGCCGACCCGGCTGCCGCCGCCGCTGCCGGGCTACCTGGAGTCGGTCGGGCCGGCCGGGCGCGGACTGCTCGAAAGCATCCTGGCCTGCTCGGCGATCGGCTCGCCGCATACCGTGCGGCGGCAGGTGCGCGAGTTCATCGAGCGCACCGGCGCCGACGAACTGATGGTGGCCTCGCAGATCCACGACCACGCGGCACGCGTGCGCTCCTACGAGTTGCTGGCCGGCGGATAGGCCCACCCCCGAAGCGCCTGCGGCGCTCCTCCCTCAAGGGGCGTCACCAGCGGCCCGGCAAAGCCCGGTTCCGCGGTGACCCTGAACCCAGCCCAGTGGACCTTGCCAGGCACGGCTATCAGTGCGCCTCGGCCACCTTGGCGGCCTCGATCGCGCCGACCGTGCCCTCGTCCCGGGCGCCGTTGAAGAAGATGTTGAGCAGCACGGCCGCGATCGAGGTCAGCAGGATGCCCGATTCCAGCAGCCCCAGCGTCGAGGAGGCGCGCCAGGTGTTCGAGGTGCGGCGGCTGGTGGAGGGCGGCATGGTGCGGCAGCTGGCGGCGAAGATCACCGACGCCCAGCTCGCGCAGGCGGCGGTGCTGCGGCCGGCGCACTGACCGGGCGGCCTGCGCGGGCGTTTCCGACCCGACCGCGCCGGGCGTGGCATGCTTGCGGCATGAGCGGCTACCTCGAGCACGGCCAGTGGCACGATGGCTGGTACGACACCCGTGCCACCCGCGGCGAGTTCGTGCGCACCACGTCGGCGTTCCGCCACCGGATCACCGCCGACGGCTCCAGCGGATTCCCGGCCGAAGACGGCCGCTACCACCTGTACGTCTCGCTGGCCTGCCCCTGGGCGCACCGCACGCTGGTGGCGCGCGTGCTCAAGCGGCTGCAGGCGGCCGTCACGGTATCGGTGGTCGAACCGGTGATGACCCAGGGCTGGAGCTTCAGCGAAGCACTGCCCGATCACCTGTACGGGTCGTCGCACCTGCACCAGCTGTACACCCTGGCCGACCCGGACTACAGCGGCCGCGTGCTGGTTCCGGTGCTGTGGGACAAGCAGTCGCGCACCATCGTCAGCAACGAGTCCAGCGAGATCCTGCGCATGTTCAACGACGCGTTCGACAGCCTGGGCGCGGGCGGCGTGGATCTCTACCCCGAACCGTTCCGCGCCGAGATCGACCGCATCAACGCGTTCGTCTACGACGACATCAACAATGGCGTGTACCGCTGCGGGTTCGCCAGCGGGCAGGCCGCCTATGAGCGTGCGTTCGAGCGGCTCTTCTCCGCGCTGGACCGGGTCGAGGCGCTGCTGCAGGAGCGGACCTGGCTGGCGGGATCGCCCCAACCCACCGAGGCCGACTGGCGCCTGTTCACCACGCTGGTGCGCTTCGATGCGGTGTACTTCGGCCACTTCAAGTGCAACCGCAACCGGATCGAGGACTTCCCGCGCCTGTCAGGCTACCTGCGGGAGCTCTACCGGGTGCCCGGCATCGCTGCGACGGTGGACATCGGCCACATCAAGCGGCACTACTACATGAGCCATCCGCACATCAACCCGACCCGCATCGTGCCGGCGGGCCCACGGCTGGCGTTCTGCGAGCCGCAGTGACCCGCACGCAAAAGGGGCTCCGTTGCCGGAGCCCCTTTCGACGGACGCGGCCTGTTTTCAGCGGGCCGTGTGCACGTTGCCGGCGACGCGCTCGCCGGACGGCCGCTGGCCATTGCGGGCCAGCCAGGCCGAGCCGCTGTCCTCGCGGGTCATGGCGGTCACGCGGTCGCGCGACGCGACGTACTCGTTCGACACTTCCGCGCGGGACTTGCTGCTCTGGAAGCTGCGCAGCGGCTGGTACGTGGTGGACCAGGGGTTCACGCCCGCCTGCTTGTAGCTCGCCAGGTCGGCCTGCACCTGGGCCCGCGTGGCCGTGGACTGGAACGGCGTGGTGTCGATGGTGATGTCGTCGGCCAGGGCGCTGCCGGCGGCAACGGCGGTGGCGAGGGCGAGGGCGATCGTGCGGTTCATGTGGGTATCTCCGGGTGGATGAGCAAAAGGATGGAACGGGAGCCGGCTTTGCTTGCCGGCGGCGCGCGGTGGAAGCACCGTCGGCATGGAAAGAATTGTGGGATTCGCGGCCGGGAAGAAAAACCGCCCGGTCGTGCATGCGGCATTGCCGATCCGGCAACAATCGCGCCACCGCAGGCGCTGCCGGCGCTTCGCAACCTTGAGGTCGCAGGACTTGCTGCGGCACCCCTGCAGGCGCCTGCGGATGGCCGGTGCCCGCCGGGGGCCGGCAGGCGGCTCAGCCGCGCGTGGCCTTGACCATCACCCGCGACAGTTGCGCGAAGTGCTCCAGCGCCGCCTGCGTGAGTTCGATCTGCTTGCGGCGGGCGTCCTCGGTGTCCGCCAGCGTGATCCAGCCCTTGCTGCGCATGGATTTCAGGCGCGAGTGGATGGTGGCCGGCGCGCCGAATTCGCCCTTGGAGAGCATGTCGCGCACCGAGAGCCGGTCGCCCTGCTGCGCGGTGCGCGCGATCCAGGACAGGATGCGCTCTTCCAGCGGGTCCAGCGGAGGCAGCGTGGGCAACCCGCGGATCGCCTGCGACAGTTGCAGGAAGCGCAGGTAGATCTCGGCTCCTTTCGTGGCTCTGTTCATCCGTTCTCCGTATGGCTCGCCCGTGGCGACCGTGCTAGAACAGCCGCCGACGCCACGCGATGCTAACCGCAAGCCCATGATCCCACCGAGTCTCCGCCTGCAGGTGGCGCAGGTGCTCGCCACCATGGCGCTGTTCCTGGCGATGCTCTGGGTGAACGAGCAGCTGTTCCGCTGGCTCGAATTCGCACCCGGCATCAACTGGATCTACCTGCCCGCCGGGGCGCGCCTGCTGTGCACCCTGCTGTTCGCCGAAGCCGGCGCCGTCGGGCTGCTGCTCGTGTCGTGGCTGGTCAGTTTCCTGCTCTTCTTCCCCGACGATCCCGAGCGGGCCTTCGTGGGCGGCATCCTGGCCGCCCTGGCGCCCTGGCTGGTGTATCGCGGCGCCTCCCGGGCCTGGGGCTTCCAGGCCTCGCTGGGCAACCTGACGCCCGGGCGGCTGCTGGTGCTGGCGCTGGCGTACTCGGTGGCCAGCCCGCTGCTGCACCACCTGTGGTTCGCGTGGCGCGGCCAGGACAACCTGCTGCAGGGCTTCCTGGCGATGTTCGCGGGCGACCTGGCCGGCACGCTGATCGTGCTGTACGGAATCAAGGCCCTGCTCGTGCTGCTGCACCCGTTGCCCAGCGGGAGGCCTCACTAACCCGTTTGGGCGATTGACGCGGCCCGCCCTTGGGATAAGCTGGAAACCGTATCAGTTTCTGTCACGACAAAGGGCAACCGGGGAGCATCATGGAGGCGCGCAGGAGGGGGCAATGACGGGATGCGAGGCATGCTCCGCGCTGGTGAACACGGGCGACACGTCCTGCGCGATCTGCGGCGCCGACCTGCAGGGGCTCGCGGCCGGGAAGCGCGCCGGGGCGACGCAGCGGCCCAAGGTCGATATACCGGTACGTCGCTACGGCCAGGTGCCGCCGCCACGGCTCTCGCTGCGCGACCAGTCCGCGCGGCACGCCGCCCGGCGACGCTCGGCCCTGGTGGCAGTCGTGCTGACCGCGGGGCTGGCCGGCGGGCTGGCCGCCTGGCTGCAGTTCGGCTGAGGCTCAGTCGACGAAGAAATCCGGGATGAACTGCTTCGTCCCGGGCGTGACCGAGTAGCGGTCCAGGTCACTGACGCCATGGCCGGCCAGCACTTCGTCGTCGATGTAGAAGTTGCCGGTGGCGCCGGCCGGGCCGGTGAGGATGCACCACGCGGCGTCGGCTAGGATCTCGGGCTTGCGGCACAGCTTGATGTCCACGCCCGGGATCATCTGCAAGGCCGCGGTGGCGATGGCCGTGCGCGGCCACAGGCTGTTGACGGCGATGCCGTACTTGCGGAACTCGCCGGCGTGGCCCAGCGTGCACAGGCTCATGCCGTACTTGGCCATGGTGTACGCGGTGTGCGGCGCGAACCAGCGCTCCTTCATCGACAGCGGCGGCGACAGGTTCAGCACGTGCGGGTTGCGGCCCGCCGCCGCCGCCTTCTTCAACTCCGGCAGGCAGGCCTGGGTGCACAGGTACGTGCCGCGCGCATTGACCCCGTTCATCAGGTCGTAGCGCTTCATCGGCGTGTGCTCGGTGTCGGTCAGGCTGATCGCGCTGGCGTTGTTGACCAGGATGTCGATGCCGCCGAACGCCTGCACCGCCTGCGCCACCGCATCGAGCACGGCGCCTTCGTCGCGAATGTCCACCGCCAGCGCCAGGGCCTGGCCGCCCGCGCCGCGGATCTCGTCGGCGGCGCTGTGGATGGTGCCCGGCAGCTTGAGGTTGGGCTCGGTGGTCTTGGCCGCGATCACCACGTTGGCGCCGTCGGCGGCGGCGCGCTTGCCAATGGCCAGGCCGATGCCGCGCGAGGCGCCGGTGATGAAGAGAGTCTTGCCTTGCAGCGTCATGGCGCAGTCTCCTTGCGGGTCGATCGGGGGCTCTCAGCCCTTGGGCGCGGGCAGGCTGCGCAGGTACAGGTGCAGCGCCCGCATGTCGGTGTCGTTGATCTCGCGCAGCGAAGTGAAGGGCATCACCTGGACCGCGCTGCCATCGGCCCGTTTGCCCGTACGGAACAGCCTCATCAGTGACTCGGAATCCGGGTAGCGATCCATCGCCGAGTCTTTCCCCGGCGCCAGCCGCGAGGCGGGCGGCCAGTCCGGCGGGCCGCCAGGGATGCGGCCACCCGCCAGGTGCTCGCCGTGGCAACCCAGGCACATGTTGGCCACGTACGCCCCATGCTGCACCGTGACGCCCTCGGCCACCGGTGCCGCCGGCGGCAGGGAATGGTCGATCTTGGCGGCGGCGTCCCGGATTGCGCCAAAACCGTACAGGACGCGCGCGGGCAGCGGCAACGCGACGATGGCCGCACCGCCTTCGGCCGGCGGCAGCGACCGGACGTAGGCGATCAGCGCGGCGAGGTCGGCGTCGGTGAAGCGGTTGTAGTCCTCGCTGGGCATGATCATCAGCGGCCGCCCGCCGGGTGCCACGCCATGGCGGATCGCTCTCACCCAGTCCTCGGGCCGATACCGGGCGACCAGGCTGCCGGGGCCGGGGCTGATGTTGGGGCCCTTGATGCGCAAGCCCGCCGATGCGTCGTCGACGAAGGTGCGTCCGGCGCCATTGGCGCCGTGGCAGTCCACGCAGCCGCGCGACGAGAACAGGTAGTGCCCGCGCTCGATCGCCTGCGCGTCGCTCACGTAGGCGAGCGCTGGCGCCCTCACCTCGACCTTGCGATGCATCCGGCTGTCGGCCAGCTGCAGCCCCGCCAGCACCCCACCGCCCGCGGCCAGCAGCAGCACTGCAGCCGTCCAGCCCGCCACCTTCATCCACTTGCGCATGCTCGTCTCCTGAAGGGCTTGAAAGGATGAAACCTTTGGCTTGCAAAATCAGGAGCGGATCGTCGGTCAACGCCTCGACCGGTGTCAACGCCGCTTGGCGCCGCCGCTCAGACCTGCGAGAAATCCGGCCTGCGCTTCTCCATGAAGGCCGTGAAGGCCTCGCGCGCGGCCGGCTCGCGCAGCATGCGCGAAAAGCTGGCGCCCTCCTCCTGCATGCGGTCGAGCACCGGTCCCTGCTGCCCCAGCTTCATCAGGCGCTTGGTCTCGACCAGGCTGCCCAGCGGCTTGGCCGCCAGCTTGCGCGCCTGCGCCTGCGCGTAGGCGTTGGCCTCGGTCGGCGGCAGCACGCGGTTGACCAGGCCCGCCTCGAGCGCCGCTTCGGCCATGAAGGGTTCGCCCAGCAGCAGCGCTTCGGCGGCGCGGTGGTAGCCGAACATCTGCGGCACCAGCAGGCTGGAGGCGGCCTCGGGACACAGGCCCAGGTTCACGAAGGGCAGCGAGAAAGCGGCGTTGTCGCCGGCGAACACCAGGTCGCAGTGGAACAGCATCGTGGTGCCCACACCCACCGCCGGGCCGCACACGGCCGCCACCAGCGGCTTGGGGAACTGCGCGATGCCGCGCAGGAAGCGGAACACCGGGGAGTCGGCGCCGGCGGGCGGCTGGTTCAGGAAATCGCCGATGTCGTTCCCGGCGCAGAACACGGTCTCGTGCCCCTGCAGCAGGGCCACTCGGGTCGCCGGGTCGGCGCTGGCAGCCTCCAGCGCGTCGGCCAGGGCCGCATACATGGCGGAGGTGATCGAGTTCTTGCGCTCCAGCCGGTTGAAGGTGAGGGTCATCACGCCGGCTTCGGCGTGGGTCAGGATGTCCTTCATGTCGCTTGCTCCACCAAGCTGTGCACACCCGGCACACGGCGTTCCATGGCTGGGTCCAGTGCCACCGCGGAACCGGCTCTGCCGGGCCGCTGGTGGCGCCCCTTGAGGGGAGGCGCCGAAGGCGCTTCGGGGTGGTCGTTCATCTCAGGCTCTCCTTCACGAAATCGAGGCGGTCCTGGCCCCAGAACATCTGGTCGCCCACGAAGAAGGTGGGCGCACCGAACACGCCGCGGGCCACGGCTTCCTGGGTGGCGGCCTTGAGCCGCTCCTTCACCGCCGGGTCCTGCGTCAGGGCCAGCAACGCCTGTGGCTCGAAACCGGCTTGCTGCAGGACGGCAGCAACCTCGGCCGGCTCGTTCATGTCGCGGCCGTCGACCCAGATCGCGCGCATCACCGCATCGACGCAGGGCCGCAACTTTTCCGGCTGGCGCATCTGCAGGCCGACGGCAGCGCGCATCAGCATCAGCGTGTTGATCGGGAAATGCGGATTCAGCCGGAACGGGACGCCGTACCGGGCCGCATGCCGGGCCAGGTCCTGCTCCATCCAGCGGCTCTTGGCCGGCACCTCCATCGGCGAGCGGTTGCCGGTGGCCTGGAACACGCCGCCCAGCAGCATGGGCCTGTCGTGCACGGTGGCGCCGGTCTCGGCGGCGATGCGCGGCATTTGCGTCCAGGCCAGGTAGGCCGCCGGGCTGCCGACGTCGAAGTAGAACTCCACGCTCTTGCTCATCAGAACTTCTCCATCCAGGGCCTCAGGTCGAGTTCGTGGGTCCAGGCATCGCGCGGCTGCCGGTGCAGCATCCAGTACTGGTCGGCGATGTGCTCGGGGTTCAGGATTCCCTCCTGGTCCTTGAGCGCGTAGCGCTCGGGGAAATTCTCGCGGATGAAGGCGGTGTCGATGGCGCCGTCGATCACCACGTGGGCCACGTGGACGCCGCGCGGCCCCAGTTCCCGTGCCATGCTCTGGGCCAGCGCGCGCAGCGCATGCTTGGCGCCGGCGAAGGCGGCGAACTGGGCGCCGCCGCGCATCGAGGCCGTCGCACCGGTGAACAGGATGGTCCCGCGCCCGCGTGCGACCATCCGGCGCGCCACCTCGCGGCCGTTGAGGAAACCGGCGAGGCAGGCCATTTCCCAGACCTTGAAGTAGCGCCGCGCGGTCTCGTCCAGGATGCTGGCGCGCACGTTGGCGCCGATGTTGAACGCCAGCACCTCGATCGGACCGATCTCCGACTCGATGCGCTCGACCAGCGCCACCACGTCATCTTCCTTGCGTGCATCGCTGCCGAAGCCCTGCGCCTGGCCGCCCTCGGCGCGGATCCGGTCGACCAGCGGCTGCAGCGATTCGGCGCTGCGGCGCGTCACGCAGGCGGTGAAGCCTTCGCGCGCGAAGCGCCGGGCGATGGCGCCACCGGTGGCGTCGCCGGCGCCGATGACGAGTGCGACGGGGGTCATGCTCACTCCTTGTAGTAGACGACCTGGTGCGTGGTGGCCAGCAGGTCGCCGGCCTCGTTCCAGAGTTGCGCGGTCTGGTCGAAATAGCCGCCGCGGAAGGCCTGGGCCTGCGCCTGCCCCAGCAGGTGGCCCTCGCCGACCTGCGAAAGCTGCGCCGCGCCGGCATGGAAATAGACCGTCATCGTCACGGTGCCGATCGGCACGAACACCGGCCGGCGGCGCCAGATGCGCGGGAAGAACACGTCGGCCAGTGCCGTGAGCGAAGCGAAGTCCAGCGCCCGCGGCGGGTCGTCGCGCATCCACAGGCGGGTGCGGCTGTCGCCCAGGTCGTGCCCGTGCCAGTCGACCGGGAGCGCCCCGTCGACGAAGCGCATCTCGTAGCGCTTGACCCACTCGACGCGGGCAGGGCCCTGGGCCAGCGGCACGTCGGCCGGCCTCGGCACCGCCGGCAGAGGGTGTTCGACCGCGCCCCAGGTGTCGCGCCGCAGCGCGGTGAACACGGTGCCGGTCAGCACCGCCTGGCTGTCCTGCAGCATCTGCACGGACCAGTGCTGGGTGGAGCGGTTGGTGCGAGCCGGCGTGGCCACGACCTCGAAGGGGCCGTCGGCGACGGCCGACGCGAAATTCACCGTCAGGGCCACGGGCTCGCCCAGCAGGGCCGGATGGCGCAGCACGGCGGCCAGCGCCTGGGCCGCGGTGACGCCGCCGAACGGCCCCACCATGTTGGCGTAGGCCGGGCTGGTCTGCCCCTGCCAGCGGCCCTCGCCGGCGTCGGACAGTGCGATGGCGGCGTCGAACGCGTGGGCCGTCACGTCGCGCCTAGACCCGCTCGAAGATGCCGGCAGCGCCCTGGCCCATGCCCACGCACATGGTGACCATGCCGTACTTCAGGTTCCTGCGGCGCAGCGCGTGCACGACGGTCGCGGAGCGGATGGCGCCGGTGGCGCCCAGCGGGTGGCCCAGGGCAATGGCGCCGCCCATCGGGTTCACCCTGGCCGGGTCCAGACCGAGCGTGTTGATCACCGCCAGCGACTGCGCCGCGAAGGCTTCGTTCAGCTCGATCCAGCCCATGTCGTCCTGCTTCAGGCCGGCGGCCTTCAGCGCGGCGGGGATGGCCTCGACCGGGCCTATGCCCATGATGTGCGGCGGCACGCCGCGGCTGGCATAGCCGACGAAGCGCGCGAGCGGCTGCAGGTCGAAGCGCTTGAGCGCGGCTTCGCTCACCACGATCAGCGCCCCGGCGCCGTCGGAGGTCTGGGAGCTGTTGCCGGCGGTCACGCTGCCGCGGGCGGCGAACACGGTCTTGAGCCTGGCCAGGCCTTCGACCGTGGTGTCGGGGCGGGCGCCCTCGTCCAGGTTCACCGTGCGGGTCTTCACTTCGATCTCCGCCGATTCGAGGTCGACCGACCGGTCGCTCACTTCCACCGGGGTGATCTCGTCGGCGAACTCGCCGGCCTTCATCGCCGCCAGCGCCTTCATGTGCGACCGGTAGGCGAACTCGTCCTGCGCCGCGCGCCCGACCTTCCACTGCTGCGCCACCTTCTCGGCGGTCAGGCCCATGCCGTAGGCGATGCCGTAGCTCTCGATGTCGTCGGGGTTGGAGAAGATCGCCGGCGAGAGCGAGGGCGCGTTGCCCATCATGGGCACCATGCTCATGCTCTCGGTCCCGGCGGCGATCATCACGTCGGCTTCGCCGACGCGGATGCGGTCGGCCGCGATCTGCACCGCCGACAGGCCGGAGGCGCAGAAGCGGTTGACCGTGATGCCGCCCACGCTCTTGGGTAGGCCGGCCAGCACCGCGCCGATGCGCGCCACGTTCAGCCCCTGCTGGGCCTCGGGAATCGCGCAGCCGCAGATCACGTCCTCGATCGCGTTCGGATCGAGGCCGGGCGCCTGCGCCAGCGCCGAGCGCAGCACGGTGGCCAGCAGGTCGTCCGGCCGGGTGTTGCGGAAGTAGCCGCGGTGCGAGCGCCCGATGGGCGTGCGGGTGGCGGCGACGATGTAGGCGTCCTGTACTTGCTTCATGTCCTGTCCCTCAGTTCCTGACCGGCTTGCCCGTGTTCAGCATGCCCAGGATGCGCTCCTGGGTCATGGGGTGCTGCACGAGTTCGCAGAAGGCCTGGCGCTCCAGGGTCATGAGGTACTCCTCGCTCACCAGGGTGCCGGCGTCGACCTCGCCGCCGGTGACCACGTTGGCGATCAGCGAGGCGATGCGGAAGTCGTGCGCGCTGATGAAGCCGCCGTCGCGCAGGTTGACCAGCTGGCCCTGGATGGTGGCCTTGCCGCTGCGGCCGGCCACCGGGAACAGGCGCTTGAGCGGTGCCCGCCAGCCGGCGTCGAACATGGACTTCGCTTCCTGGATCGCCACGTACAGCAGCTCGTCCTTGTTGGGCACGACGATGTCGCTGTCCAGCAGGTAGCCGATCCTGCGCGACTCGAGCGCGCTGGTGCCCACCTTGGCCATGGCGGCCGCGGTGAAGCCCTCGGTCAGGAACGGCAGCAGGTCCTTGTGGGTGGACTGCGCCTGCGCCTCGGCGGCGCGCCGCGCGATGTAGGCCAGGCCGCCCGCACCCGGAACGAGGCCGACTCCGACCTCCACCAGGCCGATGTAGCTTTCCATGGCCGCCACGCGCCGCGCCGAGTACAGGCCCAGCTCGCAGCCCCCGCCCAGGGCCAGCCCCCGGATGGCCGACACCACCGGCACGCCGGCATAGCGCAGCCGCAGCATGGTCTGCTGCATGAAGCCTTCGGCGTCCTCGATGGCACTCACGCCCACCGCCAGGAAGGCCGGCAGGGTCGCTTCCAGGTCGGCGCCGGCGCTGAAGGGCTCGTCGCCCGACCAGATCACCAGGCCCTGGTAGTCCTTCTCCGCCGTCTCGATCGCCAGTTGCAGGCCTTCGCACACCTCGGGGCTGATGGTGTGCATCTTGGTCTTGAGGCTGGCGATCAGCACGTCGCCCTCCAGGGTCCAGACGCGGACGTTCCTGTCCTCGTGCACCGTGGTGCCGGCCGTCTCGAACGTCGCCTCCCCGCTGCCCCGCACCGTCTCGGGGAAGTGCTGGCGCCGGTAGACCGGCAGCAGGCGGCGCGGCTCGAATTGGCCGCTGGTTGGGTTCCACGAACCCTCGGGGGTGTGCACGCCCCCCGCCTCGGCCACCGGGCCCTTGAACACCCACTCGGGCAGCGGCGCCTTCGACAAGGCCTTGCCTTCATCGATGTCCTGCTGGATCCATCGAGCGACCTGCAGCCAGCCGGCTTCCTGCCACAGCTCGAAGGGACCCTGCTTCATGCCGAAGCCCCAGCGCATGGCGAAGTCCACGTCGCGCGCGGTGTCGGCAATCGTGGCCAGGTGGACCGCGGCGTAGTGGAAGCTGTTGCGCAGGATGGCCCAGAGGAACTGCCCCTGCGGCCCTTCGCTCTCGCGCAGCAGCTTCAGGCGCTCGCCCGCGGGCTTCTTGAGCATGCGGCCGTAGACTTCATCGGCCTTCTGGCCACCGGGCACGTAGTCCTTCGATTCCAGCTCGAAGCGCAGCACGTCCCGGCCGACCTTCCTGTAGAAGCCGGCCTTGGTCTTCTGGCCCAGGTGGCCCATCTCCAGCAGCACCTCGAGCACCTCGGGCGTGCCGAAGCTGTCGTAGAAGGGATCGGTCTCGGCGCTCAGGTTGTCCTGCAGCGTCTTGATCACGTGGGCCATGGTGTCCAGGCCCACCACGTCGGCGGTGCGGAACGTGCCGCTGGAGGCGCGGCCCAGCTTCTTGCCGGTGAGGTCGTCGACCACGTCGTAGGTGAGGCCGAACTGCTCGACCTCGCGCATGGTGGCCAGCATGCCGGCGATGCCGACCCGGTTGGCGATGAAGTTGGGCGTGTCCTTGGCCCGCACCACGCCCTTGCCCAGCCCGCTGGTGACGAAGGTCTCCAGGTCGTCCAGGACCTGCGGCTGCGTCGTCGGGGTCGCGATCAGCTCCACCAGGTACATATACCGCGGCGGGTTGAAGAAGTGGATGCCGCAGAAGCGCGGCTTGATCGCATCGGGCAGCGCTTCGGACAGCTTGGTGATCGACAGGCCCGAGGTGTTGGAGGCGACGATCGCGTGCGGCGCCACGTGCGGCGCGATCTTCCTGTACAGCTCCAGCTTCCAGTCCATGCGCTCGGCGATGGCCTCGATCACCAGGTCGCATTCGCCCAGCAGGGCCATGTGCTCCTCGTAGTTGGCCGGCTGGATCAGCGCGGCGTCCTCGGCCACGCCCAGCGGCGAAGGCTTGAGCTTCTTGAGCCCTTCCACCGCCTTGGTGACGATGCCGTTCTTCGGGCCTTCCCTGGCCGGCAGGTCGAACAGCACCACCGGCACCTTCACGTTCACGAGGTGGGCGGCGATCTGCGCGCCCATCACGCCGGCGCCGAGCACGGCGACCTTTCTCACCTGGAAGCGGCTCATCGTCGCGGCCCTTTCGCTGCCGGCCGCAGGCGCGGCGTCGTGTTCCTTGTACATCTCACTCTCCGGTTCCCTCCCCGCCCGGGAAGGGGAAAGACATCTACTCGACCCGCACCCAGGCCTGCGTGCGGCCGAACGGGCCGATCGAACCGCGCACGTCCAGGCGCTTGCCGCCGTCCTGCGGTGTCAGGCGCAGCGCGTAGTCGCGGCCGTTCTCCGGATCGAGGATCTTGCCGCCCTCCCAGACGTCCTTGCCGTCCGCCTTGCGGGCGCCGCGGATGATCTCCAGCCCGTCCAGCCGCTGGCCCTTCCGGTCGTCGGTGCACTCGTCGCAGACCGCATCGGGCCTGGCGTTCTTCGCCAGGCGCCGCACGATGCGGCCGTTGACCACGCCGTTGGCCTCGGTGATGCGAATCTCGGCCTTGACCTCGCCGGTCTTGTCGTCCACGTTGCGCCACAGTCCGACCGGCGACATCTGCGCGACGGCGGTGCCGGCGGCCAGCAGGCCGCCCAGGAGGACCACCGCCCTCACGCCAGCGCCTCGTCGGTCTCGAGCAGGACCCTGGCGCCCGAACGCGCCGTGCGCATCAGCGTGGCCGTCTCGGGGAACAGGCGGGCGAAGTAGAAGCGTGCCGTCTGCAGCTTGGCCTTGTAGAACGGGTCGGAGTTGCCGGCCGCGATCTCGCGCAGCGCGACCTGGGCCATGCGCGCGAACAGGTAGCCGAACACCAGGTGGCCGGCCACGCGCAGGTAGTCCACCGCGGCGGCGCCCACCTCGTCCGGGTTCTGGAAGCCCTTGAAGCCGATCTCGGTGGTGAACTTGGTCATCTGCTCGCCCAGCAGCGCGATCGGGTTGATGAACTCGGCCATCTTCTCGTTCACGCCCTCCTCCTCGACCAGCTGGGCGACCAGCTTGCCGAACTTCTTGAGCGTGGCACCCTGGTTGCCCAGCACCTTGCGGCCCAGCAGGTCCAGCGACTGGATCGTGTTGGTGCCCTCGTAGATCATGTTGATGCGGGCATCGCGCACGTACTGCTCCATGCCCCATTCCTTGATGTAGCCGTGGCCGCCGAACACCTGCAGGCAGGCCGAGGTGGCGATCCAGCCGTTGTCCGTGATGAAGGCCTTGACGATCGGCGTGAGCAGCGCCACCAGCTCGCCGGCGTCCTTGCGCACCTTCTCGTCCGGATGGTTCAGCTCGCGGTCGATCAGCTGCGCGCTCCACAGCGCGAGCGCCCGGCCTCCCTCGGCATAGGCCTTGGCGGTCAGCAGCATCTTGCGCACGTCGGGGTGCACGATGATCGGGTCGGCCGGCTTGTCCTTGGCCTTGGGACCGGACAGAGAGCGCATCTGGATCCGATCCTTGGCGTAGGCCAGCGCATTCTGGTAGGCGACCTCGGTCAGGCCCAGTGACTGCATGCCCACGCCCACGCGCGCGGCATTCATCATCACGAACATGGCCTGCAGCCCCTTGTTCGGCTCGCCCACCAGCGTGCCGGTGGCGCCGTCCAGCACGATCTGCGCGGTGGCGTTGCCGTGGATGCCCATCTTGTGCTCCAGGCCACCGCAATGCACGCCGTTGCGCGCGCCCAGCGAGCCGTCGGCGTTGATGTTGAACTTGGGCACGATGAACAGGCTGATACCCTTGCTGCCCTTGGGCGCGTCCGGCAGGCGCGCGAGCACCAGGTGGACGATGTTGGGCACGAAGTCGTGCTCGCCGGCCGAGATGAAGATCTTGTTGCCGGTGATCCGGTAGCTGCCGTCGGCCTGCGGTTCGGCCCTGGTGCGCAGCAGGCCCAGGTCGGTGCCGCAGTGCGGCTCGGTCAGGCACATGGTGCCGGTCCACTCGCCGCTCACCAGCCGGGGCAGGTAGGTCTTCTTCTGCTCCGGCGTGCCGTGCGCGCGCAGCGCGGCGTAGGCGCCGCTGGTCAGGCCCGGGTACATGGTCCAGGCCTGGTTGGCGGCGTTGAGCATCTCGTAGAAGGCCTGGCTCACCACCACCGGCAGGCCCTGGCCGCCGAAGGCGGGATCGCATGACAGCGCCGGCCAGCCGCCCTCGACGTATTTCGCGTAGGCCTCCTTGAAGCCCTGGGGCGTGGCGACCTCGTGCGTGGCCCGGTCGAGCCGGCAGCCTTCCTCGTCGCCGCTGATGTTGAGCGGGAAGATCACCTCGCTGGCGAACTTGCCGCCCTCCTCCAGCACGGCATCGATGGTGTCGGCGTCGACCTCGGCGAAGGCCGGCATGGCCTTGTACTCGTCGGCGACCTTGAGCACCTCGTGCATGACGAACTGCATGTCGCGCAGGGGCGGGGCGTAGCTGGGCATGGGATCACTCCTTGTGGGCGTTCTTGCTGTGGCGTTGGGGGCGGTGGGGGCGGCCGTCGACCGCATCCGCGCCGTAGCGGCGCAGGATGTTGTCGAAGCCGGTGTTGGCGCGCGCGATGGAGCCGGGGCTGCGCAGGAAGCGCGCCTCGTAGTGCAGGGCCAGGATCAGTCCGTGGATCTCGAACAGCATCTGCTCGATGTCGGTGCCGGCGCGCAGGTGGCCCTCGTCGCGCGCGCCGGCGATGGCGCGCTTCATCGCGGCATGCCAGGTCATGACGGAGCTGGCCAGGGCATCGCGCACCGGGCCGGGACGATCGTCGAACTCGACGGCGCCGCTGATGTAGATGCAGCCCGAATCGATCTCCACCGAGGTGCGCTTCATCCAGTTGGCGAACAGCGCGCGCAGCCGCGGCAGCCCGCGCGGCTCGTTCAGCGCGGGATAGAACACCTCGTCCTCGAAGCGCGCGTGGTACTCGCGGATGACCGAGATCTGCAACTCCTCGCGCGAGCCGAAGTGGGCGAACACGCCCGACTTGCTCATCTGGGTCACCTCGGCCAGCGCACCGATGGACAGGCCTTCCAGCCCGATCTGCGTGGCCAGCCCGAGGGCGGCATCGACGATCGCGGCCTTGGTCTGCTGGCCCTTCTGCAGGGCACGACCGTCGCGCGCGGGGCGCGAGCGCTTCAGGGGCAGCTCGGTGACGGACATGGAGGTGGAGAATAAAACGAACGATCGTTCTATTCTGCAGGAAAACGCGGCAACCCTCCCAACCCTTCCGGCCTCTAGGGGCACCGGCCTAGAAAGCCGGCTCAGGGGCCCGGATCGCCACCTTCGAGCATCTGCAGCCGGCGGCGCAGCAGGGCCACTTCCTCCATCAGGTCGGCCGCCAGCGCGGCCAGCTGCGGATCGGCGCCGAAGCCCGATTCCAGCTTCGCGACCCGGCGCGCCCGAACCAGCGTGGCGCTGTCGAAGCGCCACTGCCCACCCTGCCCGCTGGCGCGCAGCACGCCCGCCTGCACGTGCTCCTGCACCCAGGCCACCTGCACACCGCACAGGCGCGCGACTTCCTCGACCGACAAGGCGGCATCGCCGAGCACTTCGACTTCACGGATCTCTTCACGCATGCTCATCCTCCGCCGGCGGCCCGGCGCACCTCGAAACCGGGGTAGCTGGCGCGCAGCGCCTCCCAGGCGGCGCGCTGCGCATCGGTGACGGCGGGCGGCGCCACCAGCTCCAGTTCCAGGTACAGGTCGCCCGGCGGGGCGGAAGGAAGGCCGCGGCCCTTCAGGCGCAGCTTGCGACCGGCGCCGGAACCCGCCGGCACCTGCACCTCCACCACGCCGGCCGGCGTGGCGACCTCGACGGGACCGCCCAGCGCGGCCTCCCAGGCCGCCAGCGGCACCCGCTGGTAGACGTCGCGACCCTCGGCGCGCCAGCGTGGATCGGGCCGGAACACCACTTCCAGCAGCAGGTCCCCCGCCGGCCCGCCGTTCAGGCCCGGGTTGCCCTGGCCGGCCAGGCGGATGTGCTGGCCTTCGCGCACGCCCCGGGGGATGCGCACCTGCAACTGCCTCTGCTCGCGGTGCAGGCGTCCCTGTGGATCGAGCCGGCCGCTTTGCAGCGCCAGGGTGCGCTCGACCCCGCGGTAGGCATCGAGCAGATCCAGCTCGACCCGCGCGTAATGGTCTTCGCCTCGCAAGGGCCCCGCTGCGGCGCGCGCACCGTGGCCGCCGGTACTGCGTTGCCGGGCCGCGCGCCCGAACAGCTGCTCGAAGAAGTCGCTGTAGGCCTCCTCGGAAACGCCCTCGCTGCCGCTGAACTCCCAGCCGGCATCCCAGTTGGGCGGAGGCTGGAAACCGCCGCCCGCGCGCGCCTGCGGCTGGCTGGCGAGCTGGTCATAGGCGGCGCGCTTCTCGGGGTCGGACAGGACGGCGTTGGCTTCGTTCACTTCGGCCATGCGCGCGGCCGCACCGGCTTCCTTGCTGACGTCGGGGTGGTACTTGCGTGCCAGCCTGCGATAGGCCTTGCGGATGTCGTCCCCGGTGGCGTCGCGCGCCACGCCGAGCACCTGGTAGTAGTCCTTGAAATCCATGCGGCAGCCCTTCGTGCGGGATTGTCGGGAGCGGGCCGCGGCGCCAGCCGCCGCGGCAGCATGTGCAAAAGCGTCTTGCCAAGTGTTTCGGCGCCGGCGGGCCGCGCTCAGGCCGGGTCAGGCGGCAGGCAGCGGCCGCAGCACGCCGTCGGCGATCGCGTAGATGCGGTCGCCGGGCACGCGCCGGATCGGGTGCATGCCGGTGAAGCTGCCGAACGCCGGCAGCACGCCGACCGCGCGCTGCGGCTGAGCGCCACTGTCGTCGCCCAGCCAGAAGCAGGGCAGGCGCAGGCGATCGAAGGCGCGGCCGCCGAGGCCGACGCAGGGGTGCCAATGCCCGGCCAGGACGTAGCGCCCCGCCGCCGGTTCCGGGTGGTGGCACAGGGCGAACGAGCCCAGCAGCAGCGGCTCTCCGGTCGCTTCGATGCCCAGCGAGGCGGGCGGGTCGCCCGCCCGGGCATCGTGATTGCCGCGCACCAGCGTCAGGTCCAGCGCGGCATGGCGATCGCGCCAGGCCTGCAGCGCGGCCAGGGTTTCGCGCGCATGCGAGCGGCGCGAGTGCAGGAAATCGCCCAGGAAGACGACCCGGCGCGCCGAAGTGCTGGCCAGGGCCCGCGACAGCGCATCCAGCGTGGCGCCGGTGGTGGCCTCCGGCACCGGCACGCCCAGCCGGCGGTAGCTCACCGCCTTGCCGAAGTGCGCGTCGGCAACCAGCAGCGCGCCGTGCGCCGGCAGCAACAGCGCGCCGGTCGGGTGCAGCAGCGCGTCCTCGCCGGCGAGTCGGATGCGGTGCAGGGCGGACATGCGAGGCGCCGGCCGCAGCGGCGGCAGGGCGGACGGACCAGGCGTGCCGGCGGCTCAGCCCAGCATGAAGCCCAGGCTGGCGTCCAGGTGCTCCGACGGGCTGCGCCGGAAGCCGGAGCGGGCAAAGCGCTGCAACCGGCCCACCACGAAAGCGGTGAGCATGGAAGCGCGCACCTGCGCGTCGACCGTGGGGGTGGCGGAGGGCTCGGCGCCGGCCTCGCGCAGGCACTGCTTGAGCGTGGACTCGATCTTGTCGAAGAACTGGTTCATGCGCTGCTGCAGGCGCTCGTTCTCGAACACCAGCGCATCGCCCACCATCACGCGCGTCATGCCGGGGTTCTTCTCGGCGAACTGCACCACCATGGTGACGATGCGCGCAGCCTGGCGGCTGCCGGCCTCCGGGCCGCCCTCGCGCTCCTGGATCTGGTTGACCAGCGTGAACACGCTCTGCTCGATGAATTCGATCAGGCCCTCGAACATCTGGGCCTTGCTGGCGAAATGGCGGTACAGGGCCGCTTCGCTGACCTCCAGCCGCGCCGCCAGCGCCGCCGTGGTGATGCGCTCGGCGCCGGGTTGCTCCAGCATCATCGCCAGCGCCTGCAGGATCTGCACCCGCCGCTCGCCCGGCTTGGGGCGCTTGCGCGCGGGCGCCGCGGCCTCGGCGGCGGGAACTGCGGGCGTGCTGAGCTCGGCTTCGGACATGGCTTGGCAATGGATCAGTTGGCGGCATTCTCGCACACCGATGGGGCGCTGCTGACGCCCAGGGTGCGTGCGGCAGCGCGGCTGCGCGCCCAAGTGCGCGCTTACAACGCCAGCAACAGCCGCGCGCGCAGGCCGCGTCCGCCGGCGCCCGCGCCCAGTTCCAGCTGGCTGTGGTGCACGCGCGCGATCTCCTGCGCGATCGCCAGCCCCAGGCCATTGCCCTCGCCGGCCGTGCCCTGCACCCGGTAGAAGCGCTCCAGCACCCGCCCGAGCTCGGCTTCGGGCACGCCGCGCCCGTCGTCCTCCACCTCCAGGAACGCCTGGCCGGCCTGCACGCCGCAGCGCAGGGTGACCGTGCCGCCCTCGGGCGTGTACTTGACGGCGTTGTCGACCAGGTTGGCCAGCAGCTCGCGCAGCAGCCACTCATGACCCATCACCTGTACCGGCGCAGCCTCCAGCCCCAGGTCGATGCGGCGCGCGCCGGCGGCGTCCAGGTGCGCGCCCAGGATGTCCTCGCACAGCGACTTCAGGTCGACGCGGTGCAGGGGCTGGGCCTGCATGGTCCGCGCGTCGGCCCGCGAGAGGGCCAGCAGCTGGTTGGCCAGCTGGGAGGTGCGCCGGGTGGCGCCGCGCAGCTTGTGCACCTGCTCCGCCGGCAACTCCATCCGCCCATCCGGTCCGGCATGGCCGGCCGCCTGCGCCCACGCCTCCACCTGCGCCTGCAGGGCGGCCAGCGGCGTGCGCAACTGGTGCGCCGCGTCGGCGATGAAGCGGCGCTGGCTCTCGGCCTGGGCATTCACCATCCCGAACAGCCGGTTGAGCGACTGCACCAGCGGCCGCACTTCCTCCGGCGAGCCGCCCTCGTCCAGGGCGCTCAGGTCGCGCGGCGAGCGCCGCTCCACCGCATCCTTCAGGGCCAGCAGCGGCCGGAGCGCCCGCTCGACCGCCCAGCCCACCGTGACGGCGGCCGCCGCAATCAGCACCAGGTTGGGCAGCAGCACCTTCAGCAGGATCGAGCGGGCCCACTGCTGGCGCGGATCGGAACCGTCCGCGATGGCCACCGCCACGTCCCCGACCACCGTCCGCTGGCGCTGGCGCGCAATCCGCCAGGTGATGCCGTCGAATTGCTCGCTGTGGAATTCGAGCTGGGTGTCCGGCGGCGGCAGCGCCGCCAGCCACTCGTCGCCCAGCAGCAGCTTGCCGTCCGGGTCGGTGATGGCGAAAGTGGCGGGGCCGGGCCGCTCCCTGAGGAACTCCTGCACGCTGGGCGCCATCATCAGCACCAGCGCCTCGTCGGGGCCGCTGCCCTGGCCGATGACCGAGTCGGCGAGCAGCGGCACCAGGGCCTGCAGCCGGCGGTCCTGCTGCAGCGCGACGTCGTCGGCCGAGCCGTACGCGAACCAGGCGTTGCCCAGCGCCAGCAGCACCAGCGGCACCAGCAGCATCACCGTCAGGCGGCGCCGCAGGCCGGACAGCATGCGCTCGCCCGGGGCGCGCTGCACCGGACCGGGAGCGCGGAAGTACATCATGGAGCGGCGGGCTCCTGCAGTTCCAGCCGGTAGCCGAAGCCGCGGATGGAGCGCAGCGCCACCCCGTGCGGCTCGAGCTTGCCGCGCAGCCGCGAGATGTAGACCTCCACGGCGTTGGGCGTGATCTCCTTGTCCCAGCCGGTCAGGGCCTGCAGCAGCTTCTCCTTGCTGGCCGGCTTGGGTGCGTGCATCAACAGGTACTCCAGCACCGTCCACTCGCGCGGGCCCAGCTCGATGGTGCTGCGCCGGTCCTGGTGCACCGCGCTGGCGCGGCGGTTGGCGGTGTCCAGCTCCACCGGACCGAAGCTGAGCACGGCGCTGGTGGCCGCCTGCGACCGCCGCAGCAGCGCCCGCAGGCGCGCCAGCAGCTCCGGCAACTCGAACGGCTTGATCATGTAGTCGTCGGCGCCCAGGTCCAGGCCCTGCACCCGGTCCTGCAAGGCGTCGCGCGCGGTCAGGATCAGCACCGGCACCTTGCGGCTGGCCATGCCCGGCTTGCGCAGGCGGCGGGTCAGCTCCAGGCCGTCCATGTTGGGCAGCCCGATGTCGATCACGGCGACGTCGAACACCTCGGCGCGCAGCACCTCCTCGGCGCGCTCGCCGCTGCCGACCCAGTCGACCGCGTAGCCGGCGTCGGTCAGCCCCAGCTTGATGCCGCTGGCGACCATCACGTCGTCCTCGACGAGCAGCAGACGCACTTCAGCTCCCGCAGCCGGACTTCGGGGGATTCATTTCGAGCGGATCATGGTCCCGTAGGCCTGCTCGGTCAGGATCTCCAGCAGCATCGAGTGCGGCACCCGGCCGTCGATGATGTGCACCGAGTTCACGCCGTTGCGGGCCGCTTCCAGCGCGCCGCTGATCTTGGGCAGCATGCCGCCGGACAGCGTGCCGTCGGCGAACAGGCCGTCGATCTCGGCCGCGCTCAGCTCGGTGAGCAGCTGGCCGTTCTTGTCCAGCACGCCCGGCGTGTTGGTCAGCAGCACCAGCTTCTCGGCCTTCAGCACGGTGGCCAGCTTGCCGGCGACCACGTCGGCGTTGATGTTGTAGCTCTCGTTCTCCTCGCCGAAGCCGATCGGGCTGATCACCGGGATGAACTGGTCGTCCTGCAGCGCCTTCACCACGGCCGGCTCGATGGCGATGATGTCGCCGACCTGGCCGACGTCGTGCTCCTTGCTCGGGTCCTGGTTGTCGACCATCTTCAGCTTGCGGGCGCGGATCATGCCGCCGTCGCGGCCGGTCAGGCCCACCGCCTTGCCGCCGGCCTGGTTGATCAGGCCGACGATGTCCTGCTGCACCTCGCCGGCCAGCACCCACTCGACCACCTCCATGGTCTCGGCGTCGGTCACGCGCATGCCCTGGATGAATTCGCCCTTCTTGCCCAGCCGCTTGAGCGCCTGCTCGATCTGCGGGCCGCCGCCGTGCACCACCACGGGGTTCATGCCCACCAGCTTGAGCAGCACCACGTCTTCGGCGAAGTCGGCCTGCAGCCCCGGGTCGGTCATCGCGTTGCCGCCGTACTTGATCACCATGGTCTTGCCATGGAACTTGCGGATGTAGGGCAGCGCCTGGGCCAGGATCTCGGCCTTGTCGCGCGGGGTGATCGAGGAGAGGTCGCTCATGCCGAAATTGTAGGGTCGGCACCCCGCGCCTCCTGCGGGGCTACAGCCCCTCGCGCACCGTGGGGTGCCGCAGCCGCAGCCGCAACTCGCGCTTGAGGCGGCCGTTGTCCAGCCGGCGCGACTCGCCCATGAAACTCAGGAGCAGGGGCGCCAGCTGCTCGCGCGCCTGCTCGCGCGTGATGCGCGGCGGCCGCGGCAGGCCGTAGCGGTCCGCCGCCAGGTCGAACCAGTCGCCCATCTTCAGCTCGGTGTCGTCCGCGACGTTCACCACCCGCTGCGGGCGGCCGCGCCAGAGTGCCGCGGCGACGGCCCGCGCCAGGTCGTCGGCGTGGATGTGGCTGGTGTAGACGTCGTCCTCGGGCCGCAGCACCGGCGTGCCCTTGAGGAGCCGCTCGCGGGGCGTGCCGCCCTCGCGGTCGGGCGCATAGATGCCGGGCACGCGCAGGATGGCGGCCCGCACGCCGGCGGCGCGGCCGAAGTACCGCACCGCCCGTTCGGCGTCGGCGCGGCGCTGCGCCCGGGCCGTGCGGGGGGCGATGGATCGCGATTCACCGACCTTGTCGCCGCCGCAGTCGCCGTACACGCCGGTGGTCGACGCATACACCAGTGCGGCCGGCGGCGTGCGCAGGCGCAGCGCCTGCAGCAGGGCCGAGGTGCGGGGATCGCGCCAGGCCGGCTCCCGGTCGGACGGGGGCGGCGCCAGGTGGACCACGCGCGTGGCCAGCCCCGCCAGCCGGGCCAGGGTGCGGGGCCGGTCGAGGTCGCCGGCCAGCGGCGTGAGGCCCTGCGCGCGCAGGGCACCGATGCGCGCGGGCGACGAAGTCAGGGCGAGCAGCCGCACCCGCCCGCGCAGCTCGCGCGCGACGCGCAGGCCCACGTCGCCGCAGCCGACGACCAGGATGCGCTCGCGCCGGAAGCGCGCGGGGCGCGCGCCCAGGGGACTCTGGTTCGAGGGCAAAATACCGGCTTCGTCGAGTGAAAACCAGCTCCGAGGATACACAGACATGACCAGCGCCGAGGCCGCAGCCGGCCCCTTCCAGGTGACCGTGCAGCCCAGCGGCCGGACCTTCAGCGCCAATGCCGACGAAGCCCTGCTGGCCGCCGCCATCCGCCAGGGCATCGGCATGCCGTACGGCTGCAAGGACGGCGCCTGCGGCTCGTGCAAGTGCCGCAAGCTCGAAGGCGAGGTGGTCCACCGTGCGCACCAGAGCAAGGCGCTGAGCGCCGAGGAGGAAGCGGCCGGCTACGTGCTGACCTGCAGCGCCTTCGCCCTGACCGACGTGGTGCTGGAATCGCGCCAGGTCACCGACGAGAGCGCCTTCCCGATCAAGAAGATGCCCTCGCGCGTGATCGCGCTGGAGAAGCGCTCGCACGACGTGATGGTGGTGAAGCTGCAGCTGCCCGCCAACGACACCCTGCGCTACCACGCCGGGCAGTACGTCGAATTCATCCTGCGCGACGGCTCGCGCCGCAGCTACTCGATGGCCAACGCGCCGCACAACGGGCCCGGGGTGGAACTGCACATCCGCCACATGCCCGGCGGCAAGTTCACCGACCACGTGTTCGGCGCGATGAAGGAAAAGGAGATCCTGCGGGTGGAAGGCCCGTACGGCAGCTTCTTCCTGCGCGAGGACTCCGGCAAGCCCATGGTCCTGCTGGCCTCGGGCACCGGCTTCGCGCCGATCAAGGCCCTGATCGAGCACATGCAGCACAAGGGCATCACCCGGCCGGCCACGCTCTACTGGGGTGGCCGCCGTCCGGGCGACCTGTACCTGGACGACTGGGTGCGGGCGCGCTGCGCCGAGATGGCCCACCTGAAGTACGTGCCGGTGATCTCCAACGCGACCCCCGAGGACAACTGGACCGGCCGGACGGGCTTCGTGCACAAGGCGGTGCTGGAGGACTTTCCCGATCTTTCGGGCCACCAGGTCTATGCCTGCGGCGCGCCCATCGTGGTCGATTCCGCCCGCGCCGAATACAGCGCCCTGGCCGGCCTGCCCCCCGAGGAGTTCTACGCCGACGCCTTCACCACCGAGGCCGACAAGCACCGCGATTAGGCCGCCGGGAGGGCGGCCGCGCGAAGCATCGTCAGGATGGCGAAGCGCAAGGCGCGGCGGCGCCTTGCGGGCGATCAGACCCCCAGGTCCATCGTCCCCGTGGGCGTGGGTTCGAACACCGCACTGCCCGGCTCAGACAGTGTCTCGTGGATGCGGTGCGCCACGTACCAGCTGGCGCGCAGGCGCGCCTCGCGGGTGTGGGAGCCCAGGCGCGGGGTGAGGAACAGGTTGCCGCACTCGTGCAGCGGCGAGCCGCGCGAGGCGAAGCCCGATTCGGCGCCGTCCAGCAGCGCGGCCTCGATGCGCCCGTCGTTCAGGGCCCGGGCGAAGGCGTGCGCGTCGTACAGGTGCGAGCGGCTGATGCCCACCCACAGCTGACCCGGCTTGCAGTGGGCCAGCAGCTTGTCGTTGATGAAGCCCTGGTAGCGCGAGGCGTACATCACCTGCACCGAGATCGAGTCGGCGTTGGCCACCAGCTCCTGCAGGCCCACCGGCTGGATCTTCAGGCGCGCCCAGATCGGGGCCGTGTGGTGCACGGCCGGGTCGTAGCCGATCAGCCGTGCGCCCAGCGAATGCAGCATCAGCGCCAGCGTGTGCGCGGTGGGCCCGAGCCCGAGGATGCCGACCACGCTGCCACTGAGCTCGCGCCCGAGGCGGATCTCGGCATGGCGGTCGCCGTTGACGGCCGCGCCGATGCCGCGCCGGTACAGCATCAGCAGGCTGGCCAGCAGGTATTCGGCGTTGGAGCGCACGTTGGCCGTGCTGGACTGGATGACCCGGACCTTGCGGGCCCGGCAGGCCTCCAGGTCGGTGTTGTCGGTGCCCACGTGCATGCGCGCCACCGCCTTGAGCATGGGCGCGAAGTCGAGGAACTCCTGCGTGACCACCACCTTGCGCGGCAGCACCACGGCCCGTGCCTTGTACACGGCCTTGCGCAAGGCGCTGGGGTCGGCGGCCAGGTCGCCGCGCGACTCGACGCCGTAGCGCTCCTGCAGCCATGCCAGCGCTTCGGGGACGAGGCGGTCGACCAGTAAGATGTCCAAGGTGGGTTGGGTCCTTGTCCGACAGGGATTTCAGCCCGGGACAACGGCTGAGGCCTGCAACTCGTGAAAAACTGCGCGGACTTTAACCAAGATCAACTTTCAAGGCTATGAAGAATGTCACGAGGATCAACAAGGCCGTCTTCCCGGTAGCCGGCCTGGGCACGCGCTTCCTGCCGGCCACCAAGGCCATCCCCAAGGAGATGCTGCCGGTCGTCGACAAGCCGCTGATCCAGTACGCGGTGGAAGAGGCGTACGAGGCCGGCATCCGGCACATGGTGTTCGTCACCGGCCGCAGCAAGCGGGCCATCGAGGACCACTTCGACAGCTCGCCCGAACTGGAGATGGAGCTGCAGGCCGGCGGCAAGAAGGAGCTGCTGGAGCTGGTGCGATCGATCGCGCCGGCCGACATGGCCTGCTCGTACGTGCGGCAGCCGCGCGCCCTCGGCCTGGGGCACGCGGTCCTGTGCGCGGCGCCGATCGTGGGCAACGAGCCCTTCGCGGTACTGCTGCCCGACGACCTGATGACCGGCCCCGAAGGCGGACCGTCGGTGCTGGCGCAGATGGTGCGGCAGTTCGAGCGCACGCCCACCTGCATCCTGGCGGTGCAGGAAGTCCCGCGCGAGCACGTCCGCCGCTACGGCATCGTGGCCGGCAAGGCCGTGGGCGAGCGCCTCACCCGGGTCGACCGGATGGTGGAAAAACCCGACCCGGATTCGGCGCCCTCGCGCATGGGCGTGGCCGGGCGCTACGTGCTGACGCCCGCCGTCTTCGAGATGATCCGCACCAACCCGCGCGGCGCCGGCGGCGAGATCCAGCTCACCGACGGCATCGCCCGGCTGATGGAGGGCGAGGGCGTGCACGCCTTCCTGTACGAAGGGCGGCGCTACGACTGCGGCAGCAAGGACGGCTTCCTGCAGGCAACGGTCGATTTCGCGCTGCAGAACCGCGAGCTCGGGCCCGCTTTCCGCGAATACCTCAAGGGCCTCGGAGCCTGAGACCGGCGACTGCGCCGGGGGCTTTCTAGCGGCGCTTCAGGACGTGGATGAACTCCTCGCCCTGCTGTTGCTGCTCGACCAGCTCGTTGCCGGTCTGGCTCGCAAAGGCCTGGAAGTCGCGCAGCGACCCGGGGTCGGTGGCGACCACCTTGAGGAGCTGGCCCGACTGCATGTCCGTCAGCGCCTTCTTGGCGCGCAGGATGGGCAGCGGGCAGTTCAGGCCGCGCGTGTCGATTTCCTTGTCGATGTTCATCGTGCGCCCCCGGGATGATCTGCGTCTGCGCTCGATTCTAGGCGGCCCGGGAAGAAGTTCAGCCGGGGGCGCGGATGGGCATTTGCTATCGTCGGGGTCTTGCTTCGCAGGCCTTGCATGATCCTCGTCACCGGCGGCTGCGGATTCATCGGATCCGCCTTCATCCTCGACTGGCTGGCCCAGGGCGGCGAGCCGGTCCTCAACCTCGACCTGCTCACCTACGCCGGCCACCTCGGCAACCTGCGCGCCGTGGAATCGGACCCGCGCTACCGCTTCGTGCATGGCGACATCGCCGACGGTACGCGGGTCGCGGCCCTGCTGGGCGAGCACCGGCCGCGGGCGATCGTCCATTTCGCCGCCGAAAGCCACGTCGACCGCTCCATCGCCGGGCCGCAGGCGTTCATCCACACCAACGTGGTGGGCACCACGCGGCTGCTGCAGGCGGCCCACGAGCACTGGAGCCGGCTGCCGCCGGGCGAGGCGCAGGCCTTCCGCTTCCTCAACGTCTCCACCGACGAGGTGTTCGGTTCGCTGGGCGCCAGCGAACCCGCGTTCACCGAGGCGCACCCCTACCAGCCCAACAGCCCGTATTCGGCCTCCAAGGCCTCGGCCGACCATTTCGCGCGGGCCTGGTGCCACACCTTCGGGCTGCCGGTGATCACCACCAACTGCTCCAACAACTACGGCCCGCGCCAGTTCCCCGAGAAGCTGATCCCGCTGACGATCCACAACGCCCTGGCCGGCCAGCCGCTGCCGGTGTACGGCGACGGGCTGCAGGTGCGCGACTGGCTGCACGTGGGCGATCACTGCGCGGCGCTGCGGGCGGTGCTGGAGCGCGGCCGCCCCGGCGAGACGTACAACATCGGCGGGCGCGCCGAGCGGACCAACCTGGAAGTGGTGCACACCATCTGCGGGGTGATCGACGAGGCGCGACCGGGCCGCACCCACGCCGAGCTGATCCGGCACGTGGGCGACCGCCGCGGCCACGACCGCCGCTACGCCATCGACGGCAGCAAGATCGCGCGCGAGCTGGGCTGGCAACCGGCCGTCGCCTTCGAGCAGGGTATCCGCGACACGGTGCAGTGGTACCTCGCCAATGCCGGGTGGGTCGAATCCGTCACCAGCGGCGCCTACCGGCGCTGGGTCGAGCAGCAGTACCCGGCCCTGAACGCCGCCGCATGAAGATCCTGCTGTTCGGCGCCCGCGGCCAGGTCGGCTGGCAGCTGCAGCGCAGCCTGGCGGTGCTGGGCGAGGTGGTGGCGCTGGACCGGCACAGCACCGGCGCGTGCGGCGACCTGCGCAACGCGGAAGGCATCGCCGCAACGGTGGCCCAGGTGGCCCCGCAGGTCGTGGTCAATGCCGCCGCCTACACCGCGGTCGACCGGGCCGAGGACGAGCCGGATCTCGCGTTCGCGATCAATGCGCGGGCCTGCGAGGCGCTGGCCCGCGCCGCGGCCCGCATCGATGCGTGGGTGATCCACTACTCCACCGATTACGTGTACGACGGCAGCGGCGAGCAGCCCTGGCGCGAAGGGGACCCGGCCGGCCCGCTGGGCGTGTACGGCCGCAGCAAGCTGGCGGGCGACGAGGCGATCGCGCGCGAGACCCCGCGCCACCTGGTCCTGCGCACCAGCTGGGTGTTCGACAGCTGGGGCCAGAACTTCGCCAAGAGCATCCTCAAGGCCGCGGCCGTGCGCGACGAACTGGCGGTCGTGGCCGACCAGTGGGGCGCGCCGACCCGCGCGGCCCTGATCGCCGACGTCACGGCGCATGCGCTGCGCGTGCTGCGCGACCGGCCCGATCCGCAGGCGCTGGCCGGCCTCTACCACCTGGCCGCGTCGGGATTCACCAACTGGCACGAGTACGCCCTGCTGCTGCTGCGCGAGGCCCAGTCGCGCGGCCTGCCGCTGCGGGCCAGGCCCGACCGGGTGCGGGCGATCCCGGCTTCCGACTACCCCGTGCGGGCCGCCCGCCCGGGCAACTCCCGGCTGGACACGAGCCGCCTTCGCCAGGCCTTCGGGCTGCGCCTGCCGCCCTGGCAGGACGGCGTGCGGGCCGTCGTCGCCGAAATCGCGCACCACCGCGCCAACTGACCCATGCCCACGAACAAGCCCGCCCGCAAGGGCATCGTCCTGGCCGGCGGCGCCGGCACCCGGCTGCACCCGGCCACGCTGGCCATCTCCAAGCAGCTGCTGCCGGTGTTCGACAAGCCCATGGTCTATTACCCGCTGGCCACGCTGATGCTGGCGGGCATCCGCGAGGTGCTGCTGATCAGCACGCCGCAGGACACGCCGCGCTTCGAGCAGCTGCTGGGCGATGGGAGCCAGTGGGGCATGCAGATCTCGTATGCCGTGCAGCCGCGCCCCGAGGGGCTGGCGCAGGCGTTTCTCATCGGCCGCGACTTCCTGGCCGGCGCCCCCAGCGCCCTGGTGCTGGGCGACAACATCTTCTACGGACACGACCTGGTGCGGCTGCTGCGGCGGGCCAACGACAGCGCCGAAGGCGCCACCGTGTTCGCCTACCACGTGCGCGACCCGCAGCGCTACGGCGTGGTCGCGTTCGACGAGCACGGCCGGGCCACCTCGATCGAGGAAAAGCCCGCGCAGCCCAGGAGCAACTGCGCCGTGACCGGCCTGTACTTCTACGACGGCGAGGTGTGCGACATCGCGGCCCAGGTGCGCCCTTCGGCGCGCGGCGAGCTGGAGATCACCAGCGTCAACCAGCACTACCTGGCGCGCGGCCGCCTGCACGTGGAGACCATGGGCCGCGGCTTCGCCTGGCTGGACACCGGCACCCACGAGAGCCTGCTGGAGGCCACCCAGTTCATCCATACGCTGGAGCAGCGCCAGGGCCTGAAGGTGGCCTGCCCGGAGGAAATCGCCTGGCGCAACGGCTGGATCGACGACGCCGCGCTGCAGGCCCTGGCCGAGCCGCTGGGCAAGAGCAGCTACGGCGCCTACCTGCAGGCGCTGCTGAAGGGCTGAGCGCCATGCAGGTCACGCCCACCCGCCTGCCGGAGGTGCTGCTGGTCGAGCCGCGCGTGTTCGGCGACGCCCGCGGCTTCTTCCTGGAGAGCTGGAACCAGCGCGCGTTCGACCAGGCCGTGGGCCGGCCGGTGGCGTTCGTGCAGGACAACCATTCGCGCTCGGGCCGCGGGGTGTTGCGCGGCATCCATTACCAGCTGGAGCACCCCCAGGGCAAGCTGGTGCGGGTGGTCAGCGGGCGCGTGTTCGACGTGGCGGTGGACCTGCGGCGCGATTCGCCGCGCCGAGGCCAGTGGGTGGGCGTCGAGCTCAGCGCCGACAACCACCGGCAGCTGTGGATCCCGCCCGGCTTCGGGCACGGCTTCCTGGTGCTGTCGGAACAGGCGGACTTCCTCTACAAGGCCAGCGACTACTACCTGCCGCAGGACGAGCGGGCGCTGGCCTGGAACGATGCGCACCTGGGCATCGACTGGCCGCTGGCCGCCATCGGCGGCCAGCCGCAACTGTCTGCGCGGGACCGGGCCGCGGGGGGCTGGGACACCGCGCAGCTCTATCCGTGGTGATGGCACTTAGTCCGCCCGGCGCTGCCACTCGACGAACTGCGGCTCGTATCCCTTGCCGCGCAGCCAGTCGGCCAGGGCGTAGCCGGTGCCGGCCGGCCAGCACTTGACCTGGTCGTACGCGTAGAGGCGGTAGTCGGCCAGTTCGGGCGAAAGGCGCACCTCGCCGTGCGCCTGCACATGGAAGGCGATGATCACCTGGTTCATGCGCTGGAAGTCGTAGACGCCGATCAGCTGCACCGCGCCGGCGTCGAGGTTGGTCTCTTCCTTCAGCTCGCGCCGGATGCCCTCCTGCGGCGTCTCGCCGGCTTCCATGAAGCCGGTGATCAGTGCATACATCTTGCCCGGCCAGGCGGCATTGCGCGCGAGCAGGATGCGGTCCTGGAACTCCACCACCGCCGCCAGCACCGGCGTCGGGTTGTTCCAGTGCGTCCAGTGGCAGGCCGGGCAGCGCAGCCGCTCCCTGGGGCCACCGTCTTCCTCCTGCACGATCGGCTGCAGGGCGGTGGCGCACTCGGGGCAGAACCTGTAGCTCATGGCGCTGTTGTCGTCATTGCGGGCTGGACCCGCCATCCATCTCCAGGACGTCGATGGAATCCAGATGCCGGAGATGGATGCCGGGTCAAACCCGGCATGACAAGCCCCGGGTCATGCCGGAAACACCCCGGTCGACAGATACCGGTCCCCCCGGTCGCACACGACGAACACGATGGTCGCGTTCTCGACCTGCCGGGCGACCTGCTGCGCCACCCAGCACGCGCCGGCCGCCGAGATGCCGCCGAAGATCCCTTCCTCGCGCGCCAGCCGCCGGCACATCTCCTCGGCTTCCTCCTGGCTGACCAGCACGGTCTCGTCCACGTGGGTGGGGTCGTAGATCCTGGGCATGTACTCGGGCGGCCACTTGCGGATGCCCGGGATGCGCGAACCCTCGCTCGGCTGGGCGCCGACCACGCGCGCCTTCGGGTTCTTCTCCTTCAGGTAGCGCGACACGCCGGTGATCGTGCCGGTGGTGCCCATGGCGCTGACGAAGTGGGTGATGCGCCCGCCGGTTTGCTGCCAGAGCTCGGGGCCGGTGGTCTCGTAGTGGATGCGCGGATTGTCGGGGTTGGCGAACTGATCCAGCACCCGGCCCTTGCCCTCGCGCGCCATGTTCCCGGCCAGGTCGCGCGCATATTCCATGCCGCCGCTCTTGGGCGTGAGCACCAGTTCGGCGCCGAACGCCTTCATCGTCTGCGCCCGCTCGATCGACAGGTCCTCCGGCATGACCAGCACCATGCGGTAGCCGCGGATCGCCGCGGCCATGGCCAGCGCGATGCCGGTGTTGCCCGAGGTCGCCTCGATCAGCGTGTCGCCGGGCTTGATTTCGCCGCGATCCTCGGCGCCGCGGATCATGGCGAGGGCGGCGCGATCCTTCACCGACCCGGCCGGGTTGTTGCCCTCCAGCTTGGCCAGCACCACGTTGCCGCGCCGGCGGTTGTCCGGTTCGCCGATGCGGCGCAACGCGACCAGGGGGGTATTGCCGATCGCGTCTTCGAGGGTGGGGTAGCTGCGCGGTTCCATCGCCCCACTGTGCCATAATTTTTTGCTGCGCTCTTCAACGCTGCCGGAGTGGCGAAATCGGTAGACGCAGCAGACTCAAAATCTGCCGGTGGCAACACCGTCCCGGTTCGATTCCGGGCTCCGGCACCAGCTTCCCCCGCCAAGAAAAAACGCCCGGCGCGCGGCCGGGCGAAGAACCTCCATGGCTGGGACCGTAACCAAGGACCGATCCCGACTGCAGCATGGTCTAACCGCCGAGCCAGCGCCGTCAGGCTGGGCCTCGAATCGTGGCTCGGCCGTTTCCGACGGGCGTGTAGGCGCAAACGCCGAGCCAGCGATGGATGCGCTGGGCGGCCATCGGCCCGGGCCAGGCGCCCGGCCGCGCGCAGCTATTCGGCCGCGCTGCGCAGCGTCTCCACCACCGGCCTGCGCAGCACCTCGCGCAGGCCCCACCAGCCGGCCCCCAGCGCCAGCAAGGCGCCGGCGGCCGCGCCGCCGGCCAGCACCAGCGGCGATGCGGTCCACTGGAACTCGAAGACGTAGCGCGCCAGTCCCCAGCCCACCACCGCGGCCACGGCGCTGGCCAGCAGGCCCGCCAGCAGGCCCACGCCGGCCAGCTCGGCCCGCTGCACCTGCCGCAGCAGCGAGCCGCTGGCCCCCACCGCCCGCATGATCGCGAACTCCCGCGCGCGCTCCTCGCGGGTGGCGGTGACGGCGGCGAACAGCACCACCAGGCCGGCCGCCAGCGTGAATCCGAACAGGAACTCCACGGCGCGCACCACCTTGTCCAGCACGGCCTGCACCTGGTCGATGGTGCTGGTCATGTCCACGTTGGTGATGTTGGGAAAGCGCCGCACCAGCGCACTGTCGAAGCCCTTGCGCTCGGGCGCCCGGAAAGCGGCCATGAAGGTGGCCGGCACGTCGGGCATGCGGCTGACCGGGAACATGACGAAGAAGTTGGCCCGCATCGAGCCCCAGTCCACCTTGCGCAGCGAGGTGATGCCCGCCTCCACCGGCATCCCGCCGATGTCGAAGCGGAGCCGGTCGCCCAGCTTCAGCCCCAGGGTCTCGGCGATGCCCTGCTCCACGCTCACGGCGCCGGCCTCCTCGGGCTGCCAGTTCCCGGCGACGATCTGGTTGTGCGGCGGCGCGGCCGCCGCATGCGAGAGGTTGAACTCGCGGTCGACCAGCCGCCGGGCGCGGTCCTCCGTGTAGTCGTCGGGGCCGACCGCGCGCCCGTTCACCGCCACCAGGCGGCCGCGGATCATCGGGTACCAGTCGAAGCGTTCCACGCCGGCCTGCTGCAGCGCCTGCAGGAAGTCGTCGCCCTGCTCGGGCATGACGTTGATGACGAAGCGGTTGGGCGCGTCCGGCGGCGTGGCCTGGCGCCAGCTCGACACCAGGTCGGTGCGCAGCAGCACCAGCAGCACCAGGGCCAGCAGGCCCACGGCCAGCGAACTCACCTGCACCACCGCGTACGCCGGCCGCGCCGACAGCTGGCGCGTCGCCAGCACCAGCCAGCGCGGGGCGGTGGCTTCGTTCACCGCCAGGCGCAGCAGCTTCACCGCCGCCCAGCTCAGCACCGCGAACAGCAGCACGGCGCCGGCGAAGCCGCCCACCGCGATGCCACCCAGCCGCAGGTCGCTGCTGGCGGCCAGCAGCAAGGTGGCGAAGCCCAGGACACCGACGCCCAGCACGGCCATCGAGGCCGGCTTCAGGTTGCCGACGTCGCGCCGGATCACGCGCAGCGGCGGCACCTGCGCCAGCTGCAGCACGGGCGGCAGCCCGAACGCGAACAGCAGCGTCAGTCCCATGCCCAGGCCGAACGCGACCGGCCACGGGCCGGCCGCCGGCAGCGCAGTCTCGACCAGGCCGGACAGCAGCAGCACGAAGACGAAGTGCAACGCGTAGCCCAGCGCCACGCCCAGCGCGCTGGCGGCCAGCCCGGCCAGCCCGAACTCCACCGCGTAGCCGCCGGCGATGGCGCGCTGCGGCTGGCCCAGCACGCGCAACATCGCGCAATCGTCGAGGTGTCGCGAAGCGAAGCCGCGCGCCGCCAGCGCCACCGCCACGGCGCTGAGCAGCGCCGACAGCAGCGCGACCAGGTTGAGGAACTTCTCCGCCCGGTCCAGCGTCTGGCGCATCTCGGGGCGTCCGCTGTCCAGCGACTCGACGCGCACGCCGCGCACCTCGGGCTGCTCGGCGTGCGCGGTGGCGAAGCCGGTGAACGCCTTGACCGCGCGGTCCGGCCCGGCCACCGCGAACCGCCAGCGTACGCGGCTGGCCGGCTGCACCAGCCGGGTGGCCGCCAGGTCGGCCTCGTTGATCATCACGCGCGGCGAGAAGGTCGAGAAGCCGGTGCCGCGGTCCGGCTCCAGCAGCAGCACGCGCGCGATGCGCAGGCTGGCATCGCCCAGCAGCAGCCGGTCGCCCGGCGCCAGCGCCAGGGCTTCCAGCAGGGAGCGGTCGACCCAGGCTTCGCCCGGCCGCGGGATGTCCCGCGTGGTGGTCCCCGTTCCCTCTGCGCTGTCGCTCACCGTGAGCTGGCCGCGCAAGGGATATCCCGGCTCGACGGCCTTCAGTGCCACCAGCCGGGCGCCCCCGCCACGCTCGTCCGGCGCGCGGGCCATGGTCGGGAACACGACACTGGTGGCGGCCTGCAGGCCCAGTGAGCGGGCCCTGTCGACGAAGGCTTGCGGCGTCGGGTTGTCGCTGGCGACGACCGCGTCGCCGCCCAGCAGTTGCCGCGCATCGCGCGCCAGGCCGCCCTTGAGCCGGTCGGCGAAAAAGCCCACCGCGGTGAGGGCGGCCACGGCCAGGACGACGGCCACGATCAGCAGGCGCAGCTCGCCGGCGCGCAGGTCGCGCCACAAGGTGCGCCAGCCCAGGCGCCAGGAGGAGGTCCGCATGGCGCGCACCTTAACAAAGAAGGCCGCACGCCGCCGCCCGCGCGCGCCGTGGACGGACCGTGCCTCAGGCAGCCGGCGTCAGGCCGCGCCGCGAGAAGATGCGCGTCTTGCGCCGCTTGGAGCCGCTCGTGTGCTCCGCCGGCTCCTCGCCGTCCAGCCGTGCCAGCTCGCGCTGGAACGCCTCGATCACTTCCGAGACGCCCGGCTCGGACATCATGCTGAAGTGCGAGCCGGCGATCTCGTTGACGCGGATCTCGCCCGTCACATGCTCGTCCCAGCCCAGCCAGGGGCCGGCGTACAGGTACAGCGTCTCGGCCTGCGTGGCCCTGAACAGCACCACCTCGCCGTCGTAGGGTTGCGGCTGGTAGCGCGCCTGGGCGTCGGTGAAGTTGCGGAACAGGTGGAAGTCCACCAGCTCCGGCGGCAGCGGCTCGCCGCGCGCCAGCTTCTCCAGCGCCAGCTGATAGGAGCGCTGCATCACCCGCGCGCGGCGGCGACGGCCGGGCCAGCCGAGCGCGAACCCCAGCGTCCAGTGCCGCTTGAGCCAGATCTTCTGCAGCACCGGCACCCTGCGCGTGGCCGCCGCCGGCGCCAGCGTATCGATCATCAGGATCGATTCGACCTCGGCGCCGCCCTGCATCAGCTGCTGCGCCATCTCGTAGGCGATCACGCCGCCGCCCGAATAGCCGGCCAGCCGGTAGGGGCCGGCGGGGTCGACGGTGCGGATCGCCTCCACGTACTGGGCCGCCATCGCTTCCACGCTGCCCAGCGGCGGCAAGCGCCCGTCCACCCCCTGTGCCTGCAGGCCGTAGAAAGGCTGCTGCGGGCCCAGCCGGTCGGAGATGACCTTGAAGTTCAGCACGTTGCCGCCGGCGCCGTGCACGCAGAACAGCGGGCGCCGCCCGGCCGCGCCACGGCAGATCGCCACCAGCGGTGACCAGGCCCGCGGCAGCTGGATCACGTTGGACGCGGGCGCCGCAGCGGGCGCCTGCGCGCTGGGCATGCGGGTGTCCAGGTGGCCGGCCTGCGCCACCAGCGCTGCCAGGCCCGCCAGGGTGGAGCCCTGGAACAGCGTGGCCAGCGGCAGGTCCACGTCCCACTGCTTGCGGATGCGCGCGAACAGCCGCACCGCCGCCAGCGAGTGGCCGCCCAGCGCGAAGAAGTCGTCGTCGCGCCCGACCTCCTCCACGCCCAGCAGCTCGCGCCAGGCGTCGGCGATCACCGCCTCGACCGGGTTGAGCTGCGCCGCCGATGCCGCCGGCGGGCGCGAGGCTGCGACCGGCGGCAGCGGCCTGGGCGCGGCATCGCTCATCGCACTGCGGATGGCCGACAGCGGAATCGACGAGACCACCAGGTCCCGCGCGCCGGCGGCCAGCACGCGCTCGAACAGCTGCGGCGCCTCGTCGGCGCGCAGGCCGCAGGCCAGCATGGCCTCGGCCAGCGCGGGTTCGCGGCGTGCGCGGCCGCCGGCCTGCCGCGACAGGGCCTGCGGGTCCACTCCGCGCAGGCTGAAGCCCTCGAACGTGGCGACCGGTGCGCCCTCAGGCGTGTGCAGGCTGACGTCGAAGGCGACGAAGCCGTCCTTGCCGCCCTTGAGCCGCACCCGGCTGAGGCTGCGTGCGGGCATCGGGGCCGTGATGCGGATGCGATCCACCGACAGCGGCACGTACAGGCTGTCCCTGCGCAGGCCGGCATCGGGCAGGTGCAGGCCGACGGTGGCCGCGACGTCGGTCAGGGCGGGGTGCAGGGCAAAGGTCTTCAGGTCCGCGGCGAAGCGCTCGGGCAGCGCCAGCTCGGCGCTGCCCTCGCTGCCGCCCAGCTGCATGCGCACGATGCTGTGCCAGCGCGGCCCGAAGGCCACGCCTTGCTGCGGCAGCTCGCCCTTGCGCCACTCCCCGCCGGACGCGGGTTGCGCCACGGGCAGCGCTCCCTGGAAGCGCGCCAGCCGGGCCCGCGCGTGCTCCTGCCAGCCGTCACGCGCATCCGCCCGGCTGCGCACCAGGAATTCGTAGCCTTCGGCATTGCGGTGCAACTCGATGCGCACGTCGCGTCGCCCGGCACCGTCGAACACCATCGCCTCCTCGAACGACAGCGAGCGGATCTCGACGCCGCTGCCCGGGTGCAGCTGCGCCATGGCGGCCCGCGCGATCTCGATGTAGGCCGTGCCGGGCAGCACCGGCCGCCCGGCCACCGCGTGCTCGCGCAGCACCCACAGGTCCTGCGCGCTGTAGGTCGCCTCGAAGGCCGGCCCGCCCTCGCCCTCCACGCGGGCGCCGAGCAGGGGGTGTCCGGTGGCCGGCACCGCCGGGGGGGCCGTGCGGCCATAGGCCCGGGCCGCCATGCCCTTGTCGGCCCAGATGCCCCAGTGGATGGACAGCCCGTCCGGCCGTGACGCAGCCACCGCATCGAGGAAGGCGTTGGCGGCAACGTAGTCGACCTGGCCGGGCGGCCCCAGCCACACGCTGGTGGAGGAGAACACCGCGAACAGGTCCAGCTCGCCCGGCGGCAGCAGCTCGTGCAGCACCGCCGCGCCGCCCGCCTTGGGCGACAGCACCTGGCGCAGCGCCTGCGGCGTCTTGGCGGCGATGGGTGCATCCTGCAGCAGGCCGGCCGCATGGAAGACGCCGTGCACGGCCCCCCAGCGCCGCCGCACGTCGGCGACCACCCCGGCCATGGCGGCCCGGTCGGCCACGTCGGCGCTGTAGGCAGCCACCTCGGCGCCGGCCGCTTCCAGGGCCAGCAGCTCGCGCAGCAGGCGCGCCGGTTCACCCTGGCCGGCCGCAACCGCGGCCCAGGTGCTGCGCGCCGGCAGCTTGCGCCGGCTCACCAGCGCCAGGCGGGCCTTGCAGCGGTGGGCCAGGAAAGCGGCGAGCTCCAGGGCGATGTCGCCCAGGCCGCCGGTGATGAGGTAGGTGCCGCGCTCGCGCAGGCGGCCGGGGCGGGCATCGCCGCGGTCGGCACCGGCCGGCAGCTTGACCAGTTGCGCCACCCAGCGCGTGCCGCCGCGCCAGGCGACCAGGTCGGCGCCACTGGCCGCCCGGCTCTCGCCCACCACGGTGCGGCCGACGGCCGCCGACGAGAGGTCCTGCGGGTCCAGGTCGATGAGCACCGCGCTGACATTGGGCACCTCTCGCGGCATCACGCGCACCGGCCCCAGCGCCAGGCTGCGCACCGGATCGGTGACCGGGCTGCCGTTGACGCACTGGCTGCCGGAACTCGCCACCGCGAGCCGCACCGGCTGCCGCAGGTCCAGCGACTGCAGCGCCTTGGCGATGTTCACCAGGCTGTCGAAGACGAGCGCCTGGTCGTTCGCCGCGTCACCGCGGCCGGCCTGCAGGCCCCACAGGTGCACGATGTGGTCCGGCAGGCGGCCGCTGCCCTCCAGCGAGCCGAACAGGCGCTCGCACTGCGCGGGGTCGGCGGGCGCCAGCAGGTAGCTGCCGTCGGGCGCTTCGGCCAGGCCGGCGCCGGGCCGCACGAGCACGCCATGTCCGCCCTCCTCGGCAATGCGGCGCAGCACGCCCTGCGTGGCCGCATCGTCGCCGCCCAGCACCAGCCAGTGCAGGCCGCGTTCCGGAGCGGCCGCCTGCGGCAGCGGCGACGGACTCCATTGGGGCACGCCGAACCAGTCGTCCATCTGCGGCAGGCGGCGCACGCGCTGCGAGGGCGCTTCGCGCGCGATGGAGGACGGCGCCGCCGGCGCTTCGCCCGGTTCGATCCAGTGGCGCTGGTGGTCGAAGGCGTAGGTGGGCAGCGAGATGCGGCGTGGGGTGCCGCCGCCCCGCACCGTGGCCCAGTCCGGCGCGATCCCGCGCGCCCACAACGCGCCCAGCGAGGTCAGCATCCGCGGCCGGTCGTCCCCGGCCTCGTGGGCCTTGCCGGTGGACGGCAGCACCGCGCGGGGCCGGCCCTGCAGGTTCTGGCGCGCCAGCGCGCACAGACCCTGTCCCGGCCCCACTTCCAGCAGCACCGCGTCATCCATCGCCAGCACGGCCGCCAGCCCGTCGGCAAAGCGCACCGGCTGGCGCAGGTGGCGCACCCAGTAGTCGGCACCGGACAGCAGCGCGGCATCGGCCCAGCCGCCACTGAGGTTGGAGGCAAAGGGAATGGCCGGCGCGGACAGCCGGATGCGGGCCACACCTTCGCGGAAGCGGTCCAGGATGCCGTCCAGCAGGCGCGAATGCGCGGCCACGTTGATGTGCAGGCGCCGCCCCTCGCGGCCCTGCGCGGCCAGGCGCCGGCCCAGCTCCTCGATGGAGGCCTGCGCACCGGAGGCGATGCACAGGTCGGGCGCGTTGATCACGGCGATGTCCAGTTCCAGGCCCTGCATCGCCGCGCTCAGCTCGTCCGCGCACAGGTCCACCGACAGCATCGCGCCGGCCGGCGCCTGCTCGAACAGCAGGCCGCGCAGCACGACGACGGACAGCGCGTCGGCCAGCCCCATGACGCCGGCGACCACGGCCGCGGCGTACTCGCCGGCGCTGTGGCCGATCACGGCCGAGGCGCGCACGCCCCAGCTCTCCCACAGTCGGGCCAGCGCGTACTCCAGCACGAACAGCGCGGGGATGTTGCAGCGCGGCTGTTCCAGTTGCCGGGCCGCCTCGGCGTCGCCCGGCTCGCGCTCGAACATCAGGTCGCGCAGGTTCGCCGGCGCGCCGGCCGGCATGAGCGCGAAGCACTCGTCGACGGCGGCGCGGAAAGCGGCTTGCGCGAGCAGCTCGCGGCCGGCGCCGGGATAGCTGGCGCCGCCGCCGGGGAACATCATCACCACCGGAGGGGCGCTGCTGCCGGCCTTGCCCGTGGCGACGTTCGCGGGCTGGCGCGCGTCCAGCGCCGCCGCCAGCCCCTGCACGTCGCGGGCCACGAGCGCGCAGCGATGCGCGAAGCCGCGCCGGCCTTCCTGCGTGGTGAAGGCGGCGTCGTGCAGGCTGAAATCCGCCGGCGGCCGCGCCAGGAAATCGCTCCAGCGTGCCTTCAGCCGTTCCAGCGAGGACGGCGTGCGCGCCGACAGCGTGATGACCTGCCAGGGCTGCCCGGCCGGCGCCTGCGACGCGATCGGCGGCGCCTCCTCCACGATCACGTGCGCGTTGGTGCCCCCCACGCCCAGCGAATTGACCGCCGCCCGGCGCGGCTGCGCCCCGCGCGGCCAGGGCCTGGCGCGGTCGACCACCCGGAACGGCGTGCGCTCCATCTCGAAGCGGCTGTTGGGCCGCGCGAAGTTGAGCGAGGCCGGGATCAGCCCGTGCCGCAGTGCCAGCGACACCTTGATCAGCGAAGCCGTGCCGGCGGCGGTGTCCAGGTGGCCGATGTTGGTCTTGACCGAGCCCAGCCCGCAGAAGCCCACACCGCCCGCACCGTACGCCTGGGTGAGCGCGGCCACCTCGATCGGGTCGCCCACCGGCGTGCCGGTGCCGTGGGCCTCGATGTATTGCACGCTGCCCGGGTCGATGTCGGCCACCGCCAGCGCCTCCACCGCGCAACGGGCCTGCCCGTCGACGCTGGGTGCCAGGTAGCCGGCCTTCTGCGAGCCGTCGTTGTTGACGGCGGAGCCGCGGATCACGGCATAGATGTTGTCGCGGTCGCGCATCGCGTCTTCCAGCCGGCGCAGCACCACCAGCGCGGCGCCGCTGCCGAACAGGGTGCCGCCGGCGTCCTCGTCGAAGGCCCGGCAGTGGCCGTCGGGCGAGAGGATCTCGCCCTCCGCAAACCGGTAGCCCTGCCGGTGCGGCAGCTCGATGCTGGACGCGCCGGCCAGCGCCATGTCGCACTCGCCGGCCAGCAGGCTCTGGGCCGCCATGTGCACCGCCACCAGCGAGGTCGAGCAGGCGGTCTGGATGCCGATGCTCGGTCCCTTGAGGTCCAGCAGGTAGGAGACGCGGGTGGCGAGGAAATCCTTGTCGTTGCCGGTGTGCCGCAGCAGGAACAGCCCGACCGACTGCTTCAGCTTCGCGTTGCTCAGGAGGTTGTAGGCCATGTAGGCCTGCATGCCGCAGCCGGCGAACACGCCGATCGCGCCCTCGAATTTTTCCGGCGGGTGGCCCGCGTCCTCCAGCGCCTCCCACGCGCATTCGGTGAAGTGGCGGTGCTGCGGATCGAGGATGGCCGCATCGCGCCGCGAAAAGCCGAAGAACTCGGCGTCGAACATCTCCAGGTCCGGCAGCACCAGGCTGGCGCGAACGTAGTTCGGGTCGGCCAGTTCGGCCTCCGAGACGCCGGCGGCACGCAGTTCCGCGTCCGTGAGCCACTGGGTGGCCTCGCGTCCGGCGGCCAGGAGCTGCCACAACTCGGCCGGCGTGCGCGCGGACGGAAAGCGGCCCGCCATGCCGACGATGGCGATGCAGCCGGGATCGATGGGAGGCAGTTCTTGTTCGCTCATTCAGGGCTGGGTCTGCAGGTTGCGGTTGCGCAGCAGGCGGCGGGCCTGCGCCCGGCTCTGGCCCTGCGCGACCGCGGTGGAAGCCGCGCCGCCGCCCAGGTGCGCGGCCAGCGCCTGGATGGTGGGCAGGCGGAACATGTCGGTGATCGCCACCTCGTGGCCGGTGGCCTCGCGCAGGCGCCGCTGCACCTGCACCACCAGCAGCGAGTGGCCGCCCAGGTCGAAGAAGTTCTCGGTGCTGCCCACCGACTCCAGCCCGAGCACGTCCTGCCAGATGGCGGCGATCGCCTTCTCCATCGCGTTGCCGGGCGCGAGGGCGGGCGTGGCCGTGGCGGGCGCGCCGCGAGCGCCGGTCCCCGCGCGCGGATCGGGCAACGCCTTGCGGTCGATCTTGCCGTTGGGCGTCATCGGCAGCGACGGCAGCACCAGCACGGCCTGGGGCACCATGATCTCGGGCAGCGCCCGCGCCACCGCTTCGCGCAGCCGGCCCGCCTGCAGTGCGGCGCCTGGCCGGGCGGCGACGTAGCCGGCCAGGAAGTGCTGGCCGGCGCTGTCGGTGCGCGCCACCACCACGGCCTGCTTCACGCCGTCCTGCCGCAGCAGCACGCTCTCGATCTCGCCCAGTTCGATGCGGTGGCCGCGGATCTTGACCTGGTGGTCCATGCGGCCGAGGAACTCGATCGTGCCGCCCGGCAGTCGGCGCACGAGGTCGCCGGTGCGGTACCAGCGAAGGCCGGGCTGCGCCGGGTCCGCCACGAACCGCTCGGCCGTCAGTTCCGGCCGGTGCAGGTAGCCCTCGGTCACGCCGTCGCCGCCGATGCACAGCTCGCCCGGCACGAAGGCGGGGCATTCGGCGCCCCAGGGCGTGCGGACCGACAGCCGGGTGTTGGCGATCGGCCGGCCGAGCGGTACCAGCCCTTCCACGCGGTCCAGCCGGCACGTGGTGGACCAGACGGTGGTCTCGGTCGGGCCGTACATGTTGACCAGCACGCCGGGCACCTGCGCGCGCAGTTGCGCCGCCATCTCCAGCGGCAGCGCCTCGCCGCCGACCAGCAGCACCTCCAGCCGGGACAGCGCCGCGCGGCCGGTCGAGTCGGCCAGCAGCATCGCCGCCATCGAGGGCGTGCACTGCAGGTGGGTCACGCCGTGCTGCAGGACCTGGCCCGCCACCGGCACGCGGCGCGGCGCGGCACGCAAGGCCTGACTGGCCTGCATCACGGCCTTCAGGTGCTGCAGGCTGTCCAGCACTGCGTCGGGGGCGATGCCGAAGTCGATCAGGCAGGCGATCTCGTCGACGCCGGCGGCCTGCACCTTGCCGACCAGCTCCAGGCAGCGCTGCGGCGTGCCGATCAGCGCGCTGGTGCCGTAGTAGCGGTCGAAGGCATGGTCCAGCAGCGCGTCCATGTCCTCGTCCGACAGCGGCGCCGACTCCATGATCTCCAGCGGGCTCTTGCCGCTCGCGGCGGCACGCTCGACGAAGGTCGGGAACGACCAGGCCGCCTGCCGGACCAGGTCCACCGCGCTGCGAAGGTACTGCTTCATCGGCCCGCGTGCAGTCTCCCGCGTGCGTTCCTCGTCGGTGCCGACGAAGGTGTGCAGCATCAGCGTGACCTGGCCCTCGCCCGGATGGCCGGCCTGCAGCCAGGCGGCCCGGTACAGGGCGAGCTTCTCGGCGACGTCCTCGACGCGCTGGCCCAGCAGGTGGGTCAGCAGCCGGCAGCCCAGCGCGCCGGCCTGCTCGAAGGTTTTCGGATTGCCCGCCGCCGTGATCCACACCGGCAGCTCGGGCTGGATCGGCCGCGGCAGGGTGCGGATCGCCACCGGCTCACCCTTCGGTCCGGGGAAGGACACCGCCTCGCCGCGCCAGAGCCGGCGCACGATGTCCATGCGGGAGGCCATTTCGTCCTGGCGCCTGGCGAACGCCTCCGGCATCAGCACGAAGTCGTTGGGCTGCCAGCCGGAGGCGAAGGCGACGCCCACGCGACCCTGCGAGAGGTTGTCGACGAAGGCCCAGTCCTCGGCGATGCGGATCGGGTGGTGCAGCGGCGCCACGCAGCTGCCGGCGCGGATCTGCACCCGCGAGGTGATGGCCGCGAGGGCGGCGCTGGTGACCGAGGCGTTCGGGAACAGCCCGCCGAAGGCATGGAAGTGGCGCTCCGGCGTCCACACGGCGGCAAAGCCCTCGCGGTCGGCGAAGCGCGCGCCTTCCATCAGCAGCCGGTAGCGGTCCTTCGGCTCGTTGTTCTCGTCGCTGGCGAAATAGAACAGGCTGAACTCGATCGGCTTCGCGGCCGCGCCGTCGTCACCGTGCAACACCACCGTGATGCCGCGCGCGAGGGTCCAGCACAGCTCGAGCACCGAGATGTCGAACGACAGGCTGGTGACGGCCAGCCAGCGCGCGCCCTCGCGCCGCGGCACCCGCTCGTCCATGCCGGCGAAGAAGTTGATCACGTTGCGGTGCGTGACCACCACGCCCTTGGGCTGGCCGGTGGAGCCGGAGGTGTAGATCACGTAGGCCGCGCGGCGCGGATCGGCGGCGGGCAACTCGCGTGGCGTGCCGGTGGCCGGGCCCTCCTCGTCGATGCGCAGCAGCCGTTGCGTGTCCAGCGCCAGCGCCCCGACCGTGGCCGCGCTCGCCAGCACCAGCGGGGCCCGCGAGTCGTCGACCATGAACTGCAGGCGCTCCTGCGGGTACTCCGGATCGAGCGGCAGGTAGGCCGCGCCGGCCTTGAGCACGCCCAGCACCGCCACCAGCAGTTGCGGCGTGCGCGGCAGGCACAGTCCCACGATGTCGCCCGGCTGCACGCCGCGTGCCAGCAGCCGCTGCGCCAGGGAGCTGGACTGCTCGTCCAGCTGGGCACAGGTGAGGCTTTCGCTGCCGGTCTCGACGGCGACCTGGCCGGGGGTGCGCGCCAGTTGCGCCGCAATGGCCAGGTGCACCGCGCCGGCCGGGTCGAAGTCGGCCCGGGTGGCGTTGAGCTGGTCGAGTTCGCGCTGCTCGTCCAGGCCGAACAGCGGCAACTGCGACACCGGGTCGGTCGATGCGGCGAAGGACTTCAGCCAGGCGCCGAGCTGGCCGGCGATCGCCAGCCCGACTTCGGGGTCGAATACCGCCGCGTCGAGCACCAGCTCGAGCGACTGGCCACCGGCATCGGGGCGCACGAGCATCTCGCAGCCCGGGGCGGGCTCGCAGTGCCGCAGCGAAACCGCGATCCTGGCGATGGCGGCCATGGCGGCCTGGCGATCGCCCAAGCGGCCCGGCAGGTCCCGCGCCATCGGGCCGGCGGCGCGCGCGCCGGCGATCGCTGCCTCGGCGGCGCCGGCCGCCTGCAGCGTGCCGGCACCGGGTTCGGTCGACAAGGCCAGGGGTACCCAGGTCTCCAGCCAGGGTTGCAGGTCCCGGGCCTGCTCGGCGAGGACCCCGTCGGTGTAGAGCACGCAGCTGCCGGGCCGGCCGGTCAGTGCGGCCAGCCAGGCCTGGCAGGCGGCCACCGTCGTCGCGCCGTGCGGCGCCACGTGCAGATCGAAACGCATGGGCTGCGCACCGCTTGGGCCGCCGCCGCTGCGGCGCGGGTACGGCAGCTCCACTGCCTGCGCCGACCGCAGGACCTCGGTCCAGTGCTGCTCGCCGCGGGCGATGCCTTCGCTGCGCCGGGCCAGCTGCGCCGCGCTGTCGGCGGGCAGCGCCAGCACGTCGCCGGCCTTCACGGTGCCGCCGGCCGCGCGTCCGTCCAGCTCGGACAGGCCGGTCAGCAGCAGGTCGCCATCGGCGGCAGCGATGCGCAGCGCATCGCCTTCGGCCGACAACACCGTGCCGGGTGCGGCGCCGCTGCGCGAGCCGGTCGGCTCGGCGCCGCGCACCCGCAGCAATCGGCCGTCCACCAGGAGCTTGGCGTGCGCGAGCGGATTGGGGTACTGGCCGAAATCCAGGGCGCGCACCATCGCGGCGAGTTCGTCCGCGGGCCGCGTGAAGTCGAGCGTGCCCAGCGCCGGCGGACGGCGGTACCGGCCGAAGTAGCGGCGCTCGCCCTGCTGCTCGGCCAGCGGCAGCTCGCCCCGGCCGATGTCCTGCACGAGCGCCGTGAAGCTGGCCAGCCCGGCCTCGTAGCACTTGGCGTTCAGGCTCAGCGCCGTCTCCTGCGGCGACACCTCGAAGGACGACTGCCGCAGCAGGCGGCCCGCATCGGCGCGCCCCGTCATCTCGTGCCAGCTCACGCCGTGCTTTCGTTCGCGCGCCATCAGCGCCCAGCAGGTGGCGTTGAGGCCGGCATAGCGGGGCAGCAGGGCGTCGTGGAAATTGACGGCGAGCTTGCGCGCGCGGGCCAGCACGGCCGGCGGCAGCATGCGCAGGTTGGCCACGCTGAAGAGGTAGTCGAATCCGCCGGCGCCCTCGAGCGCGGCCTCCCAGCCGGTGTCCATGCGGATGGCCGCAAGGCCCTGCGCGCCGGCCCACTCGAGGTTGGCCGCACTGGCGGACACCACGGCCAGCGCCTCGTGGCCGGCGTCCAGCCAGGCCTGCACGCATGGCACCAGCAGGCTGCCGTCTCCCACGAACACTGCCTTGATCTTCTTCATGCCTGTCCCTTGCTTCACGGATTACGTCGTGGCCATGCCGGGTGCCGGCTCGGGCCCGCAGTCCCGGCCCCTGCAGCCGGACCCATCCTGCGGTACAGCGGCCGGCGGCCCCGGCGCGATCGCATCGAGTTCCACCATGCGCACCTGCGCAGCCGGCCGGCAGGCCAGGCTGAGCACGTGCGTGGACGGACCGGGCAGGCGCATCACCACCAGCCCGGTGGCCGTGCGCGCCTGGCCGAGCAGCACCTCCGCGCAGCCGTCGCCGGCGGGCTGCAGCGAGATGCGCGGCTGCCCCGCCGCAAGGCCCAGGCCGCGCGCCTTCCAGAAGGCCTCCAGCGCGGTCCAGTGCTCATGGAAACCTTCGTCGTCCGGCGGCGGCCGGGCTCCGGTGTCCACGTACGGCTGGAGCAGGTCGGCGTCCATGCCCCCGAGCAGCGGTTCGACATCGATGCCCACCGGCCCGCGCCGGTCCAGCGCGCAGGCCACCAGCTCGCGGCTGCGGGTGAGGCTGAAATGGATTTCATCGCCGCCCTCCCCGGGCGCCAGCAGCAAGGGCTGGCCGTACGGTCCGCTGCCGAAGCGCAGTTCCTGCGGATCCACCGCCAGTGCCAGGCCCAGTGCCATGCGCCGCATCGCGTGCGCGACGACGAAGGCGCGCCGGTCCGGGGCGAACACCAGCCGGGACGCCCGTTCGCGCTCCTGCGGGTCCAGCATGCGCGCGAAGGCCTGGCAGGCACCGCAGCCCAGCGCGTCCGGACTCGCCGTCCAAACTTCCACTACACCCATGCGTCGTTCCCATCGGACTGCCGTTGCGCCCTGTTGCAGGGATGTTTGCATGCCCCCCTGGCGCCGTGTGCGGCCGTGGATGGCCCGTACGGACTACCCGGCTCGCGCCCTACAGGCCCCCGGGAAGCCGTCCTACAGGAAACCTCGTGCATTGGCACATCATTCCTGCAGGGCAACCTGATCCAGCACGCCATGCAGCACGACACGCGTCAGACCGGAATGGACTTGCGCTCGGCCAGGCGGCCCATCGCGATCCTCTCCTACCACCAGACCACCCGCCCACCGCGCCGCGGCACGCCGGTCCGGTCCCTCGTCCTGCCGCCACGGCGCCTGGCGCGCCAGCTGTGGTCGCTGCGCCTGCTCGGCTGGCGCGGGCTGTCGCTGCGCGAGCTGGAGCCCTACCTGCGCGGCGATCGGACGGGCAAGGTGTTCGGCATCACGCTGGACGACGGCTACCTGAACAACTACGAGGAAGCGCTGCCGATCCTGCGCGAGGCGGGGTTCACGGCCACCGCCTTCATCGTCAGCGCCCAGATCGGCGGCTCCAACGTATGGGACCACGCGAAGGGCGCGCCGCCCGTGCCCCTGATGAACGTGGGCCACATGCGCGCGTGGATGGCGGCCGGCATGGAGATCGGCTCGCACACCCGCAACCACGTGAACCTGTGCGAATGCGACCCGGATACGGCGCGCGAGGAGATCGCCGGCAGCAAGCGCGAGCTCGAGCAGGCGCTGGGCATCGAGGTCCGCAGCTTCTGCTATCCCTACGGCGAGCACCGCGCCGAGCACGCGCAGATGGTGCGCGACGCCGGCTATGCGATGGGCACCACCATCGTCAGCTCGCGCGCGCGGGCCGACGACGACCTGGCGCTGCTGCCGCGCATCTCGGTGCACCTGCACGATCGCCTGCCCCGCCTGCTGGCCCAGGTGACCACCAACTACGAGGACTGGCGCATGGGCCGGCCGAAGAACCGGTCGCAGCCGACTTCCCGCTGGTACCAGCCGGCAGCCGGCGTGCCGTCGATCGGCTCCGGCGCGACCAGCTCCTGATTCAGCGCGGCGCTGCGGCCTCCCGGTCGGGCGCCTGCATCAGCAGGCGCCCCGCGCCCGTGTAGCAGAGGAAGCGGCGATTGAGGGCGCGCCCGACCGTGCACAGGCCGAGCTGCTGCGCCACCTGGTGGCCCATCTGCGTCATGCCGCTGCGCGACACCACGATGGCCACCCCCATCTGGGCCGACTTGATCACCATCTCGCTGGTGAGCCGGCCCGTCGTGTAGAAGACGAAGGGCTGCTCGGCGGGCGCATCGTGCGCCGACAGCCCCTGCATCCACATCCAGCCGGCGATCGTGTCGATCGCGTTGTGGCGGCCCACGTCCTCGACGAACAGCAGCATCTCGCTGCCCCTGAACAGCGCGCAGCCGTGCACCGAGCCGGCCGACTTGTAGGTGCTCTCCTGGTGGCGGATGGCCTCGAGGATCCCGTACAGGGCTTCCTGGCGCAGCACGGCGGGCGGCAGGCGAAGCGACGCCACCTCGTCCATCAGCGCGCCGAACACGCTGCCCTGGCCGCAGCCGGTGGTGACGATGCGGCGCGACGTCCGCTCCTCGATGCCGGCGATGCCGGTGCGGGTCTTCACCGCCGCGCTGGACACTTCCCAGTCGACGGTGACGGACTCCACCTCGTCCAGCGAGCGAACCAGCCGCTGGTTGCGCAGGTAGCCCAGCACCAGCCACTCGGGATGCGCACCCAGCGTCATCAGGGTGACGAGTTCGCGCCTGTCGACATAGATCGTGAGGTCGCGCTCGGCGGGAATGGCCACGCGCTGCCGCTGGCCGTGCTCGTCGAGCACATCCACTTCCTGCGTCAGGGGCGCGCGCGCCCGGGTCAACCGCGGCAACATCGCGGCAGTTTTAGCACGCGCGAGGAGATCTGCGGGATCAGGACTTTCCGGCGGAAGCCGCTGCCGCCGGCTTGCCCGGCGACATCTCGGCCGCTTCCGGCCGCACGCTGGGCGGCGTGGCAGCCGTGCCGGCCGGCGAATGGGCACCCGAGGCTTCCAGCGGCTTTTGTGCCGCCGGCGTGTAGGCGAACGGCCCCGGGTCCATGCAAGGCGCGGCCGGCGCCGCGGCGACTGGCGTGCCCGATGCGGGAGAGGCCGGCGCGGACTTGGCGACATTGCTTGCGGCCGCAGCAGCCTGCGCGGCCGGCAGCGCCGGCTGGGCGACGGCGGTGGCCGGCGCGGCGCTGGTGGCCGCCGCCGGTTGCACGGCACCGGACGGCGCGGACACCGTTGACTTGCCACCGAACTTCGTCGCGATCTTGTCCTGCACCTTGCACAGCTGGTACGAGGACACCTTGGCGGTCCATGCAGCTCGTGCCTTGGTTTCCTCGGCCTTGGCCTGCTCGGCTTCGGTCGGCGGCGGCAGCTTGGCGATGGAGGCGGTGCCCAGCGCGGCCAGCAACAGGGCGGTGAGATGACGCAGCTTCATGGCGGGACCTCTTCAGGCAGGGCGGACCTGTTCGGGGGCGGCGGGCTCCGCTTTCCCGCTGCGCTCGGCCGGGATCCGGCCGGCCCGGATCGCTTCGTGCCAGTGCGCGTGGTGTTCCTGCGCCCAGGCTTCGTCGACCCAGCCGTGGCGCATGGCGTCGTAGGCGCCACGCATGCCGATGGTGCCCAGGTAGATGTGCAGCGCCATCATGGCCATCATCAGGATGGTGGCCGTGGCGTGGATCATGTGCGCCTGCTGCATGGTGCCGCGCACGTAGTCGATGCCCGGGATCAGGTGGTCCAGCACCAGGCCGGATCCGACCGCGACCAGGCCCAGCACCAGCACCGCGATCCAGAACAGCACCTTCTCGCCGGCGTTGAACCGGTGCGAGGGCGGCTCGTGCCGGTCCTTGCTGAAGGCGCCGCCGGCCCGGGCCAGCCAGCGCAGGTCGCCGCGCTGCGGGAATTCGTCCTTGATGAAGGTGATGATGACCACCACCAGCGACACGGCGAACAGCGGACCGGCGAAGTTGTGGATGTTTTTCAGCGCATAGGTCAGCCAGCCGAACAGGGTCTGGCCGATCAGCGGCAGCAGGAAGGCGCGGCCGAACGCCATCACGATGCCGGAAACCGCCAGCAGCACGAAGGCGATGGCGTTTGCCCAATGCGCGGCGCGCTCGAACGGGGTAAAGCGCTCGATGCGGCGTCCGCCGCCGCCCACCGCCGGCTGGTGCCCCAGGGGGCCGCGGGTGAAGTAGTAGATGGCCAGTGCCACCAGCGCGATCAGCAGCAGTGCGCCGCCGTAGGGGATCAGCCAGTTGTTGCGCACCTGCCGCCAGGCCTCGCCCGCGGTGGTCGGGCGCGAGCCGGGGTATTGCACCTGCTCCTGGATCAGCACGCCGGCTTCGGGCGCCTGGCTCTCCGGCAGGCTGCTGTAGCCCTCGATCCCGTCCTTGACCCTGCGCCACATCGGCGAATTGTTGCCCGGCTGCACGGCGTTGCGCTGGGCATTGTTCTGGTCCATGTAGCCGTCGTCGCTGGAGGCGTCGCGCTTGACCTCGGGCTTGACCTCGAAGATGTTCTGGCCCTGGATGCCGCCGGTGCCGGGCACCGCGTCGTCCATGGGGGCGGCCGGCGCCGGCTGCGCGGCAGCGCTCTGGCCCTTCTGGGCAGCAGGCGCCTGGGCCGCGGCGGGCACCGCCAGCAAGGCGGCCAGCGCGAGCACCGCGGCCGCGAACAGATCAGTTGACCTTGTTGTAGTCATTCTGGCCCCGCTGCGTGCGCGTCTTCAGGTGCTGCTCCCAGCTGGCGCGGTCGCCCGGCTTCCAGCCCGACGCGACGTAGGGCTTGCCGGTGCCTTGGAACAGCGCGGCGTCGCTGCCGCTGCCGCTGGCGCTCTGCGGCTCCTCGCCGCAGGCGGCCAGCACGACCGCCGCTCCGATGACGAATGCGGTGCGCATCATGATTTCTGCCCTCCCGGCTGGCCGGCCTGGCGCGACCCGTAGGCCGTGCCCCAGCCCCATACCTCGGCGCCCTTGCCGCGCTTGACCACGCGGTTGCGGAAGATGTCGGCCACCGTGTCGCCGTCGCCGCCCAGCAGGGCCTTGGTGGAGCACATTTCCGCGCAGGCCGGCAGCTTGCCTTCGGCCAGGCGGTTGCGCCCGTACTTCTCGAACTCGGCCTGCGAGCCGTGCGCTTCCGGGCCGCCGGCGCAGAAGGTGCACTTGTCCATCTTGCCGCGCACGCCGAAGCTGCCCGAAGCCGGGAACTGCGGCGCACCGAACGGGCAGGCATAGCTGCAGTAGCCGCAGCCGATGCAGGTGTCCTTGTTGTGCAGCACCACGCCTTCCTCGGTGCGGTAGAAGCAGTTGACCGGACACACCGCCATGCAGGGCGCGTCGGAGCAGTGCATGCAGGCGACCGAGATCGAGCGCTCGCCCGGCACCCCGTCGTTGAGCGTGACCACCCGCCGGCGGTTGACGCCCCACGGCACCTCGTGCTCGTTCTTGCACGCGGTCACGCAGCTGTTGCACTCGATGCAACGCTCCGAGTCACAGATGAATTTCATTCGTGCCATGTCTGTCTCCCCTCAGCGCTAGGCCCGTTCCACGTTGCACAGCGTGGTCTTGGTTTCCTGCATCATGGTCACGCTGTCGTAACCGTAGGTCGTGGCGGTATTGACCGCTTCGCCGCGCACCACCGGCGCCGCCCCCTTGGGGTAGTAGGCCAGCAGGTCGGCGCCCATCCAGCGCCCCGCGAAGTGGAACGGCATCCAGCAGGTGTCGGGGCCGACCCGCTCGGTGACAAGGGCCTGCACGTTCAGCTGCGCCCCCGTCGGCGTCTTGAGCCAGACCCGGTCGCCGTTGCGGATGTTGCGGGCCGCGGCCGCCTGCGGGTTGATCTCGACGAAGGCTTCCTGCTGCAGTTCCGCCAGCCAGGGGTTGGAGCGCGTCTCGTCGCCACCGCCCTCGTACTCGGTCAGGCGGCCGGAGCTGAGGATCAGCGGGTACTTCTCGTGCACCTTGTCGGCCAGGTTCTTCTGCTGCAGGGTCTTGTACAGCGTGGGCAGGCGCCAGAACGCCTTCTTGTCGTCGTGCGTCGGGTACTTGGCCACCATGTCCGGCCGCGGGCTGTAGATCGGCTCGCGGTGCTGCGGGATGGGATCCGGGAAGTTCCAGACGACGGCGCGCGCCTTGGCGTTGCCGAACGGGTGCACGCCGTGGTTCTTCATCGCCACCCGGATCAGGCCGCCCGAGGGGTCGGTCTTCCAGTTCTTGCCTTCCGCGGCGGCCTGCTCGGCGGGCGTGAGCTCGTTCCACCAGCCCAGCTTCTTGATGAAGACGTGGTCGACCTCGGGGTAGCCGGTGGTGATCTCGCAGCCTTTCGGGAACGAGCCGTCCTCGGCCAGCAGGTTGACGCCGTCGCGCTCGACGCCGAAGTTGGCGCGGAAGCAGCCGCCACCGTCCATCACATGGCGGGTGGTGTCGTACAGGTTGGCCGAGCCCGGGTGCTTGAGCTCCGGATTGCCGAAGCACGGCCAGGGCAGGCCGTAGTAGTCGCCCTGGATGTCGTAGCCGGTTTCCGGGTCCTTGACGCTGCCCTTGGCCTTGAGCGTCTTGACGTCGAAATGCGCCATCAGCTTCATGTGCGCCTTCAGCCGCTCGGGGCTCTGGCCCGTGTAGCCGATGGTCCAGACCGACTTGTTGATCTCGCGCAGGATCTCCTCGGGCATGGGCTCGTCCATGCCCTTGATCTTCTGCATCTTGAAGTTCTTGACCAGCTCCTTGCCGAAGCCGAGCTTTTCGGCCAGCTGGTACATGATCATGTGGTCGCTGCGGCTCTCCCAGATCGGGTCGATCACCTTCTCGCGCCACTGCAGCGTGCGGTTGGAGGCCGTCACCGAGCCGCTGGTCTCGAGCTGGGTGGCTGCCGGCAGCAGGTAGACCGCGCGATTGGGGTTGAGGTCCTCCGGGCGACCCGGCATGGCCGCCATCGCCGCGGTGGCCGACGGGTACGGGTCGATCACCACCAGCAGGTCCAGCTTGTCCATGGCGCGCTTCATCTCGGCGCCGCGGCTCTGCGAGTTGGGCGCATGGCCCCAGTAGACGACGCCGCGCAGGTTCGGGCCCTGGTCGATCAGCTCGTTCTTCTCCAGCACGCCGTCGATCCAGCGCGAGACGGTGATGCCGGGCTTGGTCATCAGCTCCGGTCCGGCGAAGCGGCCCTTGATCCACTCGTAGTCCACGCCCCAGACGTTGGCGAAGTGCTTCCACGAGCCTTCGGCGATGCCGTAGTAGCCGGGCAGCGAATCGGGGTTGGGGCCGATGTCGGTGGCGCCCTGCACGTTGTCGTGGCCGCGGAAGATGTTGGCACCGCCGCCGGAGACGCCCACGTTGCCCAGCGCCAGCTGCACCAGGCAGGACGCGCGCACCATCGCGTTGCCGATCGAGTGCTGGGTCTGGCCCATGCACCACACCAGCGTCGAGGGCCGGTTCTTGGCCATCATCTCGGCCGCCTTGTACAGGTCGGCCTCGGGCACGCCGGACGCCTCGAACACCTTGTCGGGCGTCCACTTGGCCAGCACGTCCTCGCGGACCTTGTCCATGCCGTAGACGCGGTCGTTGATGTACTTCTTGTCTTCCCAGCCGTTCTTGAAGATGTGGTACAGCAGGCCGAACAGCACCGGGATGTCGGTGCCCGAGCGGAAGCGGATGTACTGGTCGGCCTTGGCCGCGGTGCGCGTGAAGCGCGGGTCGGCCACGATCATCTTGCAGCCGTTCTCCTTGGCATGCAGCATGTGCAGCATGGAGACGGGGTGCGCTTCGGCGGCGTTGGAGCCGATGTAGAACGCGCACTTGCTGTTCTGCATGTCGTTGTACGAGTTCGTCATCGCACCGTAGCCCCAGGTGTTGGCGACGCCGGACACCGTGGTGGAGTGGCAGATGCGCGCCTGGTGGTCGCAGTTGTTGCTGCCGAACAGGCTGACGAACTTGCGAAGCAGGTAGGACTGCTCGTTGCTGTGCTTGGACGACCCGATCCAGTACACCGAGTCGGGGCCGCTGGCCTTGCGCAATTCCTCGATCTTCGCCGCGACCTCGTTGTAGGCCTGGTCCCAGGAGATGCGCTGGTACTTGCCGTCCACCAGCTTCATCGGGTAGCGCAGGCGGAACTCGCCGTGGCCGTGCTCGCGGATGGCCGCGCCCTTGGCGCAGTGCGCGCCCATGTTCAGGGGCGAATCGAACACCGGTTCCTGCCGCACCCACACGCCGTTCTCGACCACCGCATCGATCGCGCAGCCCACCGAGCAGTGGGTGCACACGGTGCGCTTGACCTCGATGCGGCCGTTGCCGACGGCGGTCTCGCGACCCTCGGCGGCACGCGCCTTCTTCACCAGCGACAGGCTGCCGGCAGCCACGCCGACGCCGACCCCCAACCCGGATCGCCGCAGGAAGGCACGGCGGTCCATGGTGGGCAATGCATGCGAGAGCCCCCGCTGCAGGCTGTGGACGAAAGGCGAGCGCTCATCGGCGCGCGCAGCCGAATGGCCGGCGCCCGTTCTCTTGGTCAGCAACATGTGAAGTCCCCTGGGTGAAGGGTTAGAGACGGGTGGTCTCGTAATAGCGCTTGACGTGCTCGGTGAGCCGGTAGCCGCCGCCCCGCTCGGGTGGCTGCGGCTGCGCGGCCGGCGCGCCGGCCTCCTGGCGGGCCGCGGGCAGCAGGCTGGCTGCGGCTGCAAGCGCGCCGGTGGTGGCGGCGCCTGCGAAAAGCGTCCGGCGGGAGAGCTTGCTCGGGGTTTTGCTCATGCTGTCTCCTTTACGCTGCGGCGAGGCAGGCCTATGCAAGCCGCAGCATAGCCATTTGCTGGGGCTTGAACACAGGGTAATTCCCAGCTACCAAAGTCTTGTATGCCCACGACAGGCCATCGTGCGAAGAGTGGCACTTCTGCGCCCCTGCCGGGGCTGTAATTCGGGTAAACCCGAGCTTCAGGCGAGAAGATCGAATCCCTGCTGCTCCACCTGGAAGAAGGCCTGCGAAAAGCCGGCCAGCGCCGCGTAGAGCCGCGCCGAAGGGTGGGCTGCGACCGCATGGCACATCTCGCCCACCCAGGGCTGCAGGTGCGCGGCGAAGAAGTCGCGCTGGCGCGCGAGGTTGGCGACCGCCGCCTCGCCATCCGCCGTACCGCTTCGCTGCGCAGGGCTATCGCCGGCCGGGGGCGGATCGTCGCCTGCGATGAGGTAGCGCATCACCTCGCACAGGTAGGCGACATGGTCCTCCGTCTCCGGCATGGTCATTTCGTCGCGCGTGAGGCCGAGCGCGCCCAGGTCGTCGCGCAATCTCGCCAGCGGCCGCTCGTTGAGGAATCCGGCCAGGTAGTGCGAGCCGAACAGGTAGCACTCGGGCTTGCCGACGCCGCCGAACAGCGCGTCGTACTCGGCCGCAGCCTGGGCGGCGGTGGTCTCGCGCGCCACGCCGACGAAGGTGCGCCAGGGCTCTTCCAGGAAAGCGCCGGCGGCAGGCGCCTCGGTCACCGCGACCTGCAGCCGGGCCAGCAGGTCCGCACCGGGCGGCGCGTACCAGAGCTGCGCCAGCAGGCCATAGACCTCGGCGCGCGCGGTCTCCTCGTCCAGCGCGGACGACACGGGAAGGGCTTCAGACATCGGTGATCTTCACCTCGTCGGTGGCGGAGTACAGGTCGATCACGCGGCAGTCGCCGCACATCTTCAGGCGTTCCAGCGCCGCGCCCTGGAACATGGAGTGGCCGGCCAGCCGCGCCAGCATGGACTCGATCGCCTTGCCGGTGCCGAAGGGCTTGCCGCAGCGGATGCAGGCATAGGGCTGGGCCTCGTTGAGCACGCGCGGCTGCTTGCGTTCCGGGGAGGCCAGCAGCCGCGGCTGCAGGACGATCGCCTTCTCGGGGCAGGTGCCGGCGCACAGCCCGCACTGCACGCAGTTCTTCTCGATGAAGCGCAGTTGCGGCTGCTGCGGGTTGTCCAGCAGCGCGCTGGACGGGCATGCCCCCACGCAGCTCATGCACAGCGTGCACTTGTCGGCGTCGACCGCCACCGCGCCGATCGGAGCACCGGCCGGCAGGACGATGGCCTCGGGCTGCGCCGGCGCCTGCTCGATCAGGTGGTCGATCGCGAGATCCAGCGTCACGCGCTTGTCGGCTGCAGCGGCGAACCGGGCCCGCTGCTGCGGCACCGCGCCCGTTCGCCGGGCGAGCAACTGCAGGTCCTGGTCCAGGTCGGTGGGATTGCGGCTTTGCACCAGGCTCAGGTGGCTGCCGGCGTAACCCAGCCCCTCGAGCATGGCCTGCGCCACCTGCATCTGCTGCTGCAGGGCCTCGAGGTACTGCGGGGCTTCTTCCCCCGTGGCCAGCACCGCCACGTGCGCGGCGCCCTGGGCCACGGCCGCCAGCCACAGCTCGATGCCCGTGCTGGCCGCGTGCCACAGCGGCACCGGGATCACGTTCGCCGGCACGCCTGCGGCCGCGCCCACACCTGCGGCGCGGCCCAGTTCCTCGACCAGCTCGCGCCCGCGCTCCTGCGAGTGCAGCAGCAGGATGGGCGCGCGGCCACCCGCCTTCTCGTAGGCGGACAGCAGCGTGCGGATCTTCGCGCCCTGGTCCTCCGGCCGTGGATAGGCATAGGTCAGGGCCCCGGTCGGGCAGACGGTGGTGCAGGCGCCGCAGCCCACGCAGAGGTGGAAGTTGACCTTGACCTGCTGGTGCGTCCGGTCGCTGCCGATCGCCTCGGCCGAGCAGACGTCCACGCAGGCCGTGCAGCCGGTGCGCCCGTTGCGCGAGTGCGCGCACAGCTTCTGCTTGTAGGCGACGAACCTCGGCTTGTCGAACTCGCCCACCAGGTCGCGCAGGCGCAGCAGCGTATCCAGTGCCGCGGCCCCGGCGGCCTTGGCCGGGGGCAGGTGGAAGTAGCCCTGGGGCGGCGCATGCTGCAGGAAGCCGGGCTGCTCGCGCAGGTCCAGCACCAGGTCGAAGGCATCGGTGTGCGATTGCGGTTCGCGCCCGAAATCGATGGCACCGGCGGCCTGGCACACCTTCACGCACTCGCGATGGCTCCGGCAGGCCTGCAGGTCGACCTGGTAGTCCAGCCCGATGGCGCTTTCCGGGCAGGCGGCGATGCAGGCATTGCAGCGCGTGCACAGGTCGAGGTCGATCGGGTTGTCCTGCGTCCACGCCAGCTGGAACGCGCCGAGCCAGCCGCGCAGGCTGTCGATGCGCCCGGCCAGCACCGGCCAGCGGCGCTCCTGCGAGCCGCTGCCGCCGGTGGACAGGAGGGTCGGCCGCAGGCCCTCGCCGGCCAACGCCGCGAACCGCTCGGCCTGCTCCAGCGGGCCGATCACCAGCAGGCGCGCGGCGCTGCTGTCGTAGCCGACGGTGGGGACCGGGTCCGGCTCGGGCAGGCGGGCGGCGGCCAGCAGGGCGGCGATCTTGGGGCCTGCCGCCTTCGCGTCACGGCTCCAGCCGCCGGTTTCGCGGATGTTGACGAAGCGGACCGGCGAGACCGCCCCTTCGGTCTCGCGGCCGAGTTCGCCGAACAGGCGCTTCTCCTGCGTACAGGCGACCACCACTTCCTCGCCGCTGCGGATGGCCTGCTGGAAGGCGGCGGCCTCGCGGCGGCACAGGGTGGAGTGAAGCGTCAGCTTCTCATCCAGAGCCCGCCCCAGGGCCTGGGGGTCCAGGGGCATCGTCCGGTTGCAATCGCAGATCAGCGTGGCCATGGTCGGGTCCTGCTTGTGGCGGCGGCCTGCTGGACTCATCGGCCGCCTGGTCTTCGCCCGACTGTGCCACGGATGCGCGGGTCGCGCCGTCCTCGTCTTCCCTTGGGCCGCCGGCCGGCTCGTCCTTGCGCTCCTCCTCGCGGAACAGGCCGAGGAATTGCACGCTGGCGAGTTGCCGCACGACCGACTCGGGAAGCGGATCGGGCTTGCCGTAGTCGTCGATGTAGACGTCGAGGCCGTCCATCACATTGAAGTGCGGGTCGGCGAAGAGCTTCTTCAGCGCCGCGTTCTTCACCTCGGGCGCGACATCGGGGCGCACGAAGCGCGAGAAGTCGGACGCGGGCGTCAGGAACTCGGTGTCGGCGACGGTGGGAGGCGGCCGTTGCTCGGGAGCGACTCCGGACTCCGGCAGGGGGGAAGCCTCATCCGGCCGCGCTCCGCCCAGGGGTTGAGGGACGGGCTCGGATGCGGGCACGGCGGCCGCGACCTTCTCCGGCTCTACCGGCTCGCCCTTGCGCACCGCCTCCTTGCGCCTGGACCAGCGGCCCAGGAACCCGTCAGCCATGGCCGCCGCCCCCGTACTTCTTCTCGGTGGTCACCGAAGCCGGGTTGCCGAAGCGGTCTTCCAGCCGACGGAAGCTTTCCGGGCGCTTGCGCTTGCGCGGTTCCGGCACGTAGTGCTCGCCGACGAACGCGCCCATCCATTCGACGACCTCGGCCGGGGCCAGTACCTGCTCCACGATCTCCTGCGAATCCAGCCAGCGGGCGCCCTCGTTGTAGCTCAGCGTCACGATGAAGGGCCGCGCCAGCGGTTCGGGCGCGACGCTCGCCTGCTCCTCCATGCGCCACAGCACGAACCAGCAGGGCGCCGGCGAGGTGATGTTCAGGAAATAGCCCTCGGCCTCGTCGCGGTAGAGCTCCACGCGCAGCCCCGGGTGCAGCCAGGTCTCGCCGCCCTCGTCCTGGTGGAGCCGGCGCGGCCCGGTTCCGAAGGCCTGCTCGTTGAGCACGACGTCGGCCAGCTCCCAGCGCCAGGGCTGCCACTGGCTGGCCTGGCGCACCTTGCGCATGACCACGGCGACGTCGATGTGGGGGCACTCCATGGCCCCATTCTGACCTGCCTGCCAGCCAGCGGAATGGGGGAATCCGCGGGGTCTCGCGCGTACGGCCCGGGCTCGATCGACCCGTGTGCCGCGCACCGCGGCCGCTCGCCCCTTCTGCCCAGGGCCTGCGGGCGGCTCCACGGAGGTCGGCCCGCGGCTGACCTCGCCCCGCCGGCGGGCTGCCGGGCACCGGCAGGCTTCCTCAGGTGGACTTCGAGACGGAGATGGTCGGGAACTTCGAGGAGAAGTCCTTCGAGCGGGCCGCGATCTTCACCGCCACCTGCCGGGCCACGTCCTTGTAGATGCCCGCCAGCCGGCCGTCCGGGTCGGACACCACGGTCGGCTTGCCGCCATCGGCCTGCAGCCGGATGCTGATGTCCAGCGGCAGCGCGCCCAGGTAGTCGAGGCCGCGCTCGGCCGCGTAGCGCTTGCCGCCGCCCTCGCCGAAGATGTGCTCGACGTGGCCGCAGTTGCTGCACACGTGCATGGCCATGTTCTCCACCAGCCCCAGGATGGGCACGCCCACCTTCTCGAACATGGTGACCGCCTTCTTGGCGTCGAGCAGCGCGATGTCCTGCGGCGTGGTGACGATCACCGCGCCGGTCATGGGCACGCGCTGCGACAGCGTCAGCTGGATGTCGCCGGTGCCGGGCGGCAGGTCGACCACCAGGTAGTCGAGCTCGCGCCAGTTGGTCTGGCGCAACAGCTGCTCCAGCGCCTGGGTGGCCATGGGGCCGCGCCAGATCATGGCCTCGTCCTGGTTGACCAGGAAGCCGATCGACATGACCTGCACCCCGTAGTTCTCCATCGGGTCCATGGTCTTGCCGTCCGCGCTGGACGGGCGCCCTTCGATGCCCATCATCATGGGCTGGCTGGGTCCGTAGATGTCGGCGTCGAGCACGCCCACCGCCGCACCCTCGGCCGCCAGGGCCAGCGCCAGGTTGACCGCCGTGGTGCTCTTGCCCACGCCGCCCTTGCCGGAGGCCACCGCGATGATGTTCTTGACGTTGGGCATCAGCTGCACGCCACGCTGCACGGCATGGGCCACCACCCGGGTCGCGACGTTGACGGAGACGTTGGACACGCCCGGCACCGATCGGGCCGCAGCCACCAGCGCCTGCCGCAGCGCCGGCACCTGGCTTTTCGCCGGGTAGCCGAGCTCGACGTCGAACGCCACGTCGCCGCCGTCGACCTGCAGGTTCTTCACCGCCTTGGCCGAGACGAAATCGGAGCCCGTGTTGGGGTCCTTCACGGCCGCGAGCGCGGCCAGCACTTGATCGGATGTCGCCATGGCCCCATTGTTGCAGGCCGCGGAAATGTCCCGGCCGGCAGCCCTTTGCGACGAGGGGACTACGCAAGAGCAGGCGAGGCCGCGGCGGGCCGGGGCGGCCGGGGGGTCGCGCGGGGCGGCCCGCCTAAAATCGCTGGTTCCCTCCGCACAGGCAACCCATGCGCCAGCGCAAGCTTTTCGTCACCACCGCCCTGCCCTACGCCAACGGCAAGTTCCACATCGGCCACATCATGGAGTACATCCAGGCCGACATCTGGGTGCGCCACCAGCGCATGGGCGGGCACATGGTGCATTTCGTGGGCGCCGACGACGCGCACGGCGCGCCGATCATGATCGCGGCGGAAAAGGCCGGCCAGACGCCGCAGCAGTTCGTGGCGGGCATCGCCGCCGGCCGCAAGGAATACCTGGACGGCTTCCACGTCCGCTTCGACAACTGGCATTCCACCGACAGCCCGGAGAACACCGAGCTGGCCCAGGGCATCTACAAGGCGCTCAAGGCCAACGGGATGGTGACCACGCGCACCATCGAGCAGTTCTACGACCCGGTCAAGGGCATGTTCCTGCCGGACCGCTACATCAAGGGCGAGTGCCCCAACTGCCATGCCAAGGACCAGTACGGCGACAGCTGCGAGGTCTGCAGCAGCGTCTATTCGCCCACCGACCTGATCGAGCCCTACTCCACCCTCAGCGGCGCGCGCCCCGAGCTGCGCAGCTCGGAGCACTGCTTCTTCAAGCTGTCCGACCCGCGGGTGGTCGACTTCCTCAAGGCCTGGACCCAGGACGGCAAGCTGCAGCCGGAAATGGCGAAGAAGGCCAGCGAGTGGTTCGAAGCCGGCCTGGCCGACTGGGACATCAGCCGCGACGCACCCTACTTCGGTATCGGGATCCCGGACGCGCCGGGCAAGTACTTCTACGTCTGGCTGGACGCACCGATCGGCTACCTGGCCAGCCTGAAGAACCACTTCGACAAGGGCCAGGCCAAGGATCACTGGCACGCCCCGTCCCGCACCGACGCCGGCTTCGAGCAGTTCGTGGCCGACCCCGCCGTGGAGCAGGTGCACTTCATCGGCAAGGACATCGTCTATTTCCACACCCTCTTCTGGCCGGCCGTGCTGCGCTTTTCCGGCCGCAAGTTGCCCAGCCAGATCAACGTGCACGGCTTCATCACCGTCAGCGGCGAGAAGATGAGCAAGAGCCGCGGCACCGGCATCGACCCGCTGCGCTACCTGTCCATCGGCATGAACCCCGAGTGGCTGCGCTACTACATCGCCGCCAAGCTCAATGGCAAGGTGGAGGACGTCGACTTCAATCCCGACGACTTCATCGCCCGCGTCAACGCCGACCTGATCGGCAAGTACGTGAACATCGCCAGCCGGGCCGCGAAGTTCGTGCCGGGCGGGGCGCTGGTGGGTTCGTTCGGCGGCGAGGAAACGCGCGCCACGCGGCTGGTCGACGAGGTGCGCAACCTGTACGAAGGGCGCGAGTACGGCAAGGCGGTGCGCGAGATCATGGCGTTCGCCGACGAGGTGAACCTGCGCTTCGACGCGGCGGCGCCCTGGAAGCTGGTCAAGGAAGGCAAGGCCGACGAGGCCGCGCTGGTGTGCTCGGAATGCCTGGAATCGTTCAAGGTCATGACGGCCTGCCTCAAGCCCATCCTGCCGGCGCTGGCGCAACAGGCGGAGGCGTTCCTGCAATGCGACCCGCTGGATTGGTCCAATGCGGCGACGCCGCTGGGTGCCGGACACCAGGTCGGGGCGTACAGGCACCTGATGCAACGCGTCGAGGGCAAGCAGCTGGATGCGTTGTTCGAGTTGCCGGAAGAAGCGAAGGCGGCAGCACCGGCGCCGCGGCCTTCCGCTACCGGCGCAGGCCGTGCAAAGCCTCCTGCCGCGGTCGGAGCGCACGAGCCGGGCGGCGAGGCGCTGGCGGCCGAAATCACGATCGACGACTTCGCCAAGGTGGACTTGCGCATCGCGAAGATCGTCGATTGCCAGCCGGTGCAAGGCTCGACCAAGCTGCTGCAGCTGACGCTGGACGTGGGCGAAGGCCGGCTGCGCAAGGTGTTCTCCGGCATTGCCTCGGCCTACCAGCCCGGGCAGCTGGCCGGCAAGCTCACCGTGGTGGTGGCCAACCTGGCGCCGCGCAAGATGAAGTTCGGCGTGAGCGAGGGCATGGTGCTGGCCGCCAGCCACGCCGACGAGAAGGCCCATCCCGGCATCTTCGTGCTGGAGCCGTGGGAAGGCGCCCTGCCCGGCATGCGGGTGCGCTGAAGCGCCGGCATCACGCCGGCGCCGTACCCTCACTCACCGCTGCCTGCTCCAGCACCCACTCGGAGAACCGCTCCGCAGCCGGGTGCGCGCCCAGCGCGCGGCGCCGGCACAAGTAGTAGCCGCGGCCGGTCGAGGCGGCGCCCGGCACCGGCATGGCCAGCCGGCCCGCCGCCAGATCGCCTTCCACCATGCACTTCTGCACCACCGCCACCCCCATGCCGCTGCGCGCGGCCTCGATCAGGTTCATCACCAGGTCGAAGCCGGTGCCGCGCCAGCCGGCGGGCAGTTGCACGCCCGCCGCCTGCGCCCACAGCAGCCAGTTGTCCGGGTAGTTCGAGTGGTAGAGCAAGGGTTGCCGCACCAGGTCCGCCGCCGAGCGGATGCGGGCGCCCACCGGCGGCGCGCACACCGCCACGATCTCGCGGCCGACCAGGTACTGCGCCGCGATCTGGCGCGGCCAGGCCTGGCCGCGCTGCGGCTTGAGCGCGATCCACAGGTCCACGTCCTCGCGCTGGAAGTCCTCGTCGTGGTGGTACTGGCGGAACTCCAGCTCCACTTCGGGATGGCGCGCACGGAAATCCTCCAGTCGCGGCATCAGCCACAGGTTGCCCAGGCTGGTCACGACCGACAGACGCAGCCGCAGGCGGTCGGGCTTGCGCCGCAGGTCCGCCGCGGCCTGCTCCAGCGCGGCCAGCGGTTTCTCGATCCGGCGCAGCAGTTGCGTGCCCGCTTCGGTCAGGCGCACGCCGGCGCCCGAGCGCGCAAGCACGTCCACGCCGAGCTGCTCCTCCAGCCTCAGCACGGCGCGGCTGACCGCCGCCTGGGTGACGAACAGGCGATCGGCTGCCTTGCGGAAACTGCCGGTTCGCGCCACCGCCACGAAGGCGTGCAGCTCCACCAGCGAAGGACTGCGAAGGGCCATGCTGCGATTACAGCATGTCATCACCCGGAGCCCAAAAGTCGTTTGCCCGCCGGAGCCCGTGCGCCTACCCTGCCGCGCAGTTCCAACCACCCCGAACCCCATCCATGAAGACCCGGCACTTCCTCAAGACCCTGGCCTGCGCGGCCGCCCTCGCGGCCGCCGGCGGCGTGCAGGCGCAGGCGAACTACCCCTCGCAGCCGATCAAGCTGATCGTGCCGTTCGCCCCGGGCGGCTCCACCGACCTGGCCGCTCGCCTGATCGCCGAATACGGCGGCCGTGAACTGGGCCAGAGCATCGTGGTGGAGAACAAGGCCGGCGCCGGCGGCTCGCTGGGCATGGAGTTCGTCTCCAAGGCCAGGCCGGACGGCTACACCCTGGGCATGGCCACCGTCAGCACCCACGGCAGCAACCCGGCGGTGTACGGCAGCAAGCTCAAGTACGACCCGGTCAAGGACTTCGCCCCCATCACCAACGTGGCCACCACGCCCAGCGTGTTCGCGGTCAACCCCAAGGTGCCGGCGCAGGACATGAAGCAGTTCATCGCGGCGGCCAAGGCCAACCCCGAGAAGCTGAGCTTCGCCTCGCCGGGCACCGGTTCGCTGGGCCACGCCAACATCGAGCACTTCATGGCGCTGGCGCAGATGAAGATGCTGCACGTGCCCTACAAGGGCGCGGGGCTGGCGATGAACGACGCGCTCGGCGGCCAGGTCGATGCGATCACCGACAACCTGCCCTCGGCGCTGCCGCACATCAAGTCCGGCAAGCTGCGCGCGCTGGCGGTGCTGTCGGAAAAGCGCTCGCCCGCGCTGCCCGACGTGCCCACCTACGGCGAGCTGGGCTTCCCGCAGATGGGCGGCGGCGGCTGGTTCGGCGTGGTGGCGCCGCAGGGCACGCCGCCGGAGATCGTCGCCAGGCTGAACCAGGCCTTCCACAAGGCCATGAAGAACCCCGAGTTCATTCGCAAGATGGACGAGTCGGGCGCGACGCTGATCCCCAACACGCCCGAGCAGTTCGGCCAGCAGATCCGCCAGGCGATGGAGCGCTACGCCCGGGTGGCGCAAATGGCGAAGATCACCATCGACTGAGCACGCCTTTGAGTCCCTTCACCCTGCGGCGGCCGACCGGCCCCGCGGTGCCGCTGGTGTGCGACTCGCCGCACAGCGGCACCTGGTACCCCGACGACTACCGACCCGCCGTGCCGCTGCCGCAGCTGCGCGGCGGCGAGGACACGCACGTGGATGCGCTCTGGGGCGCGGTACCGGCGGTCGGCGGCACGCTGCTGGCCGCGCACTTCCCGCGCACCTACATCGATCCCAATCGCAGCGAGGACGATCTCGACCCCGGGCTGCTGGACGCCCCCTGGCCGACCCCGCTGGCGCCCGGCGAGAAGACCCGGCTCGGCTTCGGGCTGGTCTGGCGCAACATCCGCGCCGGCGTCCCGATCTACGACCGCAAGCTCTCCGTGGCCGAGGTGCAGGCTCGCATCGAGCGCTGCTGGCGCCCCTACCACCAGGCGCTGGCCGGCTGCATCGAGCAGGCCCGGCGCGATTCCGGCGCCGTGTGGCACCTGAACCTGCATTCCATGCCCAACGACGCCTACCAGCGGCTGCAGATCGACAGCCCGCGCCCGCTGGCCGACTTCGTGCTCGGCGACCGTGACGGCCGCACCTGCGAGCCGGCCTTCGTCGACCTGGTCGAGCGCGAGCTGCGCGGCTTCGGCTACTCGGTGGCGCGCAACGACCCGTACAAGGGCGTGCAGCTGATCGAGCGCATCGGCCAGCCGCAACTGCGCCGGCACAGCCTGCAGGTGGAGATCCGCCGGCCGCTGTACATGGACGAGGCCACGCGCGAGCCGAACGAGGGCTTCGCGCCGCTGCAGGCCGATCTCACCCGGCTGCTGCACACGCTGGCCGGCTACGTGCGCGCGCAGCTTGCGCCTTGAGGGCGGGGGGCGCCCCTTAGAATCCGGCCCCATGGCGCCAGCGCCCATCCTGCCCCTGACGCGCCGCAGGCGCTTCATCACCCGGCTGCACCACTGCGGCCCTCCGGCCACGAGCTGAACACCCGTTCGTTCGACTTCCGGAGCCTTCCTTGCCCTTTTCCTTCGCCTTTCGCCCGCGCATCGCGGATGCGCTGCGCGGCTACGACCGCGACCGTGCCGTGCGCGACCTCGGCGCGGGTGCCACCGTCGGCATCGTCGCCCTGCCCCTGGCCATGGCCTTCGCCATCGCCTCCGGCCTGACGCCCCAGGCCGGCCTGTGGACGGCCATCATCGCGGGCCTGCTGATCTCGCTGCTGGGCGGCTCGCACGTGCAGATCGGCGGCCCGGCCGGCGCCTTCATCGTCATCGTCTACGGCATCGTCGAGCGCTACGGCGTGGCCAACCTGCTGATCGCCACCGCCGGCGCCGGCGTGCTGCTGTTCGCCATGGGCCTGCTGCGCCTGGGGCGGCTGGTGCGCTACGTGCCGGTGAGCATCGTGATCGGCTTCACCAACGGCATCGCCCTGCTGATCGCCGCGTCGCAGATCAAGGACTGGCTGGGCCTGGAAATCGAGAAGATGCCGGCCGACTTCTTCGCCCAGCTCAGGACGCTGGGCGCGCACATCGACAGCTTCAACCCCTATGCCTTCGGCCTGGGCATCGCCTGCTTCGCCGGCCTGCTGCTCTGGCCGCGGCTGTGGAGCGCCCGCTCGCCGGTGCAGCGGGCGCTGGACCTGCCCGGCCTGGACCGTGCCAGCGAGGTCGGCGCCCGCATCCCGGGCCCGATCGTCGCGCTGGTCACGCTGACGGCGCTGGCCTCCCTGCTGCAGTTCCCGGTGGAGACCATCGGCAGCCGGTTCGGCAGCATCCCGCGGGGGGTGCCGCCCTTCGCCCTGCCGGAGTTCAGCTGGGAGACGGTCAAGCTGCTGTTCTCGCCCATGCTCACCATCGCGGCGCTGGGCGCGATCGAGTCGCTGCTGTGCGCGCGGGTGGCCGACCAGGTGTCCGGCCTGCCGCGCCACGACCCCAACCAGGAATTGATGGCGCAGGGGGTGGCCAACTTCGTGGTGCCTTTCTTCGGCGGCATGCCGGCCACCGGCACCATCGCCCGCACGGTGACCAACATCCGCGCCGGCGGCACGACCCCGGTGGCCGGCGTGGTGCATGCACTCACCCTGGCCCTGATCGTGCTGCTGGCCGCTCCGCTGGCGCTGCTGGTGCCGTTGTCGGTGCTGGCCGGCATCCTGTTCTTCGTGGCCTGGAACATGGGCGAGTGGCGCGAGTTCGCGCACCTGCGCCGCCACCCCACGGACTACCGGCTCAAGCTGCTGGGCACCTTCGCGCTGACCGTGGTGTTCGACCTCACGGTCGCGGTGCAGGTGGGGCTGCTGGCGGCTTGCCTGATGTTCATCCACAAGATGAGCGCGCTGTTCAACGTGGAGCGCACTGGACCGGACGATGGCCGCATGCACTACAGCCTGTACGGCTCGCTGTTCTTCGGCGCGACGGCCAGGATCGATCCCATCCTCGACGCGGTGGAGCACGGCCCCGACGGGCCGCAGGTGGTGCTGGATGCGCAGCACCTGGTGCACATGGACTCCTCCGGGCTGGACACGCTGCGCCAGCTGCACAAGGCCGTGGCGCAGAAAGGCGGCACGCTGCGGCTGGACAACCTGCACGAGCAGCCGCGGGAACTGATCGAGCAGGCGGGATTTGCGCAGGAACTGGGCATCGCCGGCTGACTCGCGCCGGGAGGCGCCACCCCACCAGGCATGTCATTGCGGCCTCGGGCCGCAATCCATCACCGGCACCCTGGACGCGTGCAACCGCTCGCAAGCCGCAGGAGACGGATCCCCGGCGTCGCCGGGATGGCCCGTCAGCGGCTCGGCCCGCCGCGGTTCTCCGGCGCCTCCGGATCCGGCCCGGTGGTCGTCCGCACCACCCGGTAGTCCCGGTCGAACCACACCGTGAACACCATGGACGTGTTGGGCATCTGCATCCAGCGCCAGTCCCAGGCCTCTTCTGCCTTGAGGGCGTAGGGTGTCTTCTTCGCCGGCTTGCCCAGCATGCGGCGCACCTGCTCCATGGCCATGCCCGGCTGCACTTTCGCGAACGTGGCCGGGTTCAGCACCTGCCGCAGCGCACTCATCTTCCCGTCCGGGGCTATGGTGATCATGTAGTTCTCGTGCCCCGCCGGGTTGCGGTTGTATTCCAGGGTGCGGGCGCCGCCCGGCTCGTCCCAGACGTTCTCGGGGGCGCCGAACTGCGCGCGCACGTCGGCCTCGGTGGACACGCCCTCCTCGAGCTTTTCGATGCGGCGCTGGTCGCAGCCGGCCAGTGGCAACAGGGCGAGCAGGGCGGCGAGGAATCCCATGGAGGCGCGCAGGTAAAATCGGGCGTTCACCGCGCACAGTCTATGTCCAAGTTGCTCCGCATCTTCCGCCGGCCGGACTACCAGTCCGACGTCACCCAGTTCATCGAAGGGCTCAAGGAGCAGCGGCCGCACATCGAGGCGCAGCAGCGCGCCGGCCGCGCGCTGCTGTGGGACAAGCACATCGACCGGGACGCGCTCGCCGAATGGAAGCAGGCGCGCGTGCGGCCCAACCCCTACGTCTACTACGGCAGGGCCGGCAAGTTCTGAAGTGGCAAACAGCAGCGAGGCCCTGCCGCAACCCGCTGCGCCGGAGGTGCCCGGCATGCCCGAGGTGGTCGACCAGGTCGCGCTCGCGCGCCTGTACGGCGAGCCGCTGTTCGCCCTGCCCACCGACCTGTACATCCCGCCCGACGCACTGGAGGTGTTCCTCGAGGCCTTCGAGGGCCCGCTGGACCTGCTGCTGTACCTGATCCGCAAGCAGAACTTCAACATCCTCGACATCCCGATGGCGGCGGTGACCCGCCAGTACCTGCAGTACGTCGAGGAGATCCGCTCGCGCAACCTGGAGCTGGCCGCCGAGTACCTGCTGATGGCGGCCATGCTGATCGAGATCAAGTCGCGCATGCTGCTGCCGCCGCGCAAGGCGGCGGAAGGGCAGGAGCCGGAGGATCCCCGTGCCGAGCTGGTGCGTCGCCTGCTGGAGTACGAGCAGATGAAGCTCGCCGCGGCGCGCCTGAACGAGCTGCCGCAGGCCGGGCGCGACGTGCTGCGCGCGCAGGTGTACATCGAGCAGTCGCTGCAGCCGCGCTTCCCGGACGTCCAGGTCGCCGACCTGCAGGAGGCCTGGCACGACATCCTCAGGCGCGCGAAGCTGGTGCAGCACCACCGGATCTCGCGCGAGGAGCTCTCGGTCCGCGAGCACATGAGCATCGTGTTGCGCAAGCTGCAGGGCCGCCGCTTCGTGCCGTTCGAGGACCTGTTCGACCCCGCTCGCGGCGTGCCGGTGCTGGTGGTCACTTTCATCGCGACGCTGGAACTGGCCAAGGAGACGCTGATCGAGCTGACCCAGGCCGAGGCCTTCGCGCCGATCTACGTGCGGCTCGCGTACCAGGCGGCATGAGATGCTGCTGGACCCCGCCCGCCTGACACCGAACGCATGAACTCCCTCGACTTCGACGTCGTCATCGTCGGCAGCGGCCTGGCCGGGCTGTCGGCGGCGCTGCACCTGGCGCCCACGCACCGGGTTGCCGTGATCACCAAGCGCGCCCTGGCCGACGGCTCCAGCGGCTGGGCCCAGGGCGGCATCGCCGCCGTGCTGGCCGAGGGCGACAGCTTCGACTCGCACGTGGACGACACGCTGGTGGCCGGCGCCGGCCTGTCCGATCCGGCGGCCACCCGCTTCGTGGTCGAGCACGCGCCGGAGAGCATTTCCTGGCTGCGCGAGCTGGGCGTGCCCTTCTCCCAGGAGAACGGCCAGCTGCACCTGACGCGCGAGGGCGGCCACAGTGCGCGCCGCATCGTGCACGTGACCGATGCCACCGGCGCCGCCGTGCAGCAGACGCTGATCGAGCACGTGCGCCGTACCCCCAACATCAGCCTGTTCGAGCACCACACGCTGGTGGACCTGATCACCAGCCGGCGCATCGGCCAGGCGCCGCCGCGCTGCCTGGGTGCGTACGCGCTGGACGAACGGGCCGACCGGGTGCTCACCTTCCGCGCCCCGCACACCATCCTGGCCACCGGCGGGGCCGGCAAGGTCTACCTGTACACCACCAACCCCGACACCGCCACCGGCGACGGCATCGCGGCGGCGTGGCGGGCCGGCTGCCGGGTGACGAACATGGAGTTCATCCAGTTCCACCCGACCTGCCTGTACCACCCGCTGGTCAAGAGCTTCCTGATCACCGAGGCGGTGCGCGGCGAAGGCGGCCGCCTGCTGCTGCCGGACGGCACCCGCTTCATGCCGCAGCACGATGCGCGCGCCGAACTGGCGCCGCGCGACATCGTGGCCCGCGCCATCGACTTCGAGATGAAGAAGCACGGCCTGGACTGCGTCTACCTGGACATCTCGCACCAGCCGCCCGAATTCGTGCGCGAGCACTTCCCCACCATCCACGCGCGCTGCCTGGAGCTGGGCATCGACATCACGCGCGAGCCGATCCCGGTGGTGCCGGCGGCGCACTACACCTGCGGCGGTGTGCACGGCGACCTGGCCGGCCGCACCGACCTGCCCGGCCTGCATGCCATCGGCGAGACCGCCTACACCGGCCTGCACGGCGCCAACCGGCTGGCCAGCAACTCGCTGGTCGAGTGCATGGTGTTCGCCCGGGCCGCCACGCGCGACATCCAGGCCACGCCGCTGCCGCCCGTGCCGCAGCTGCCGGCCTGGGACGTCAGCCAGGTCACCGACCCCGACGAGTCGGTGGTGATCTCGCACAACTGGGACGAGCTGCGCCGCTTCATGTGGGACTACGTGGGCATCGTCCGCACCAACAAGCGGCTGGAGCGCGCGGCCCACCGCATCCGGCTGCTGCAGGAAGAGATCCAGGAGTTCTACGCCAACTTCCACGTCAGCCGCGACCTGCTGGAGTTGCGCAACCTGGTGACCGTGGCCGACCTGATCGTGCGCTCGGCCCAGTCCCGCCACGAGAGCCGCGGCCTGCATTTCAGCCGCGACTACCCGCAAACGGCGCCGGTGGCCCGGCCGACCACGCTGGTGCCCTGAGGGCCCGCCGGCGCGCGGGGCATATGCCCAGCCCTGTCATTGCGGCCTCGAGCCGCAATCCATCACCCGGGCGCTGAACACGCGCTCGCGTTCGCCGGGGGTGGGAGGTCGATTCCGGCTTTCGCCGGAATGACTCTGGAATCCGGCGGACGACACCTGCGCCTGTCGTTGCGGCCTCGAGCCGGCCACCCCTCCTGCCTGGACCCATCCAGCCGGCTTTTCCGACATAGTGGCGGCGTGCTCCGCAGCGACATCCCCGCCCGCCTCGATCGCCTGCCCTGGTCGCGCTGGCACTGGAAGCTGGTTCTGGCGCTGGGCGTGGCCTGGGTGCTGGACGGGCTCGAGGTCACCATCGTCGGCTCGCTCGGCGGCGTGCTGGAGCGGCCCGATACGCTGGCCATGACCGCCGCCCAGATCGGCTGGAGCGGCTCGCTGTACGTCGGCGGCGCGGTGATCGGCGCCCTCGTGTTCGGCCGGTTGGCCGACCGGGTCGGGCGCAAGCGCCTGTTCCTGGTCACGCTGGCGGTGTACATGCTCGCGACGGTGGCGACGGCGTTCTCCACCGGCTTCGCCAGCTTCGCCGCCTGCCGCTTCGCCACGGGCCTGGGCATAGGCGGCGAGTACGCCGCCATCAACTCGGCGATCGACGAGCTGATCCCGGCCCGGGTGCGCGGCCGCGTCAACCTGGCCATCAACGGCAGCTTCTGGATCGGTGCGGCACTGGGCGCCCTGCTGAGCCTGGTGCTGCTGGATGCGCGCGTGCTGGGCCCGGAACTGGGCTGGCGCGCCGCCTTCCTGCTGGGCGCCGTGATGGCCGTGGCCATCCTGCTGGTGCGCCGGCACGTGCCCGAGAGCCCGCGCTGGCTGCTCGCGCACGGCCACCCGCAGGAAGCCGAACGCGTCGTCGCCGGCATCGAGGCGGCGGTGCACGGCGGCAGCGCCGCCACGGCGCCGGCCCGGACCTTGCCGCCGCCGGCGCGGCGCGCCACCGTGCCCAGCCTGGGCGAGATCGCGCACGTGCTGCTGCGCCGCTACCCGCAGCGCAGCGCCGTGGTGCTGGCGCTGATGGTGTCGCAGGCCTTCTTCTACAACGCCATCTTCTTCACCTACGCGCTGGTGCTCACCCGCTTCTACGACGTGGACGCGGCGCGCGTGGGCCTGTTCATCTTCCCGTTCGCCGCCGGCAACGTGCTGGGGCCGCTGCTGCTGGGGCCGCTGTTCGACCACGTCGGCCGGCGCCGCATGATCGCAGCGACGTATGCGCTGTCGGGCATCGGCCTGGCGCTCACCGACATCGGCTTCGTCGCCGGCACGCTGGACGCCGTGGGCCAGACGCTGGCCTGGTCGGCGGTGTTCTTCCTCGCTTCGGCCGCCGCCAGTTCGGCCTACCTCACGGTCAGCGAGGTCTTCCCGCTGGAGATGCGGGCGATCGCGATCTCGATCTTCTATGCCGTGGGCACCGCGGTCGGCGGCTTTGCCGCTCCGGCGCTGTTCGGCGCCCTGATCGAGACCGGGAGCCGCGCCAACGTCTTCGTCGGCTACGTGATCGGCGCCGCGCTGGTGCTGGTGGCGGCCGTCATCGCCCTGCGCTGGGGCGTGGACGCCGAGCGCAGGCCGCTGGAGGAAGTGGCGCCGCCGCTGGGGCTGCGCCCCCGGGAGCGGCCGCCGCCCAGCGACTGAACCGCCACACCGTCCCGGCGCGACGAGCCCGGTTCGTCAGGCGCGCCAGTAGTTGTTCGCAGCCGCGACGGTCTGGAAATTGATCGCCACCACCTGCGAGGCGGCGGTCAGCCCCTCGGCCGACTCGGCGTACTCGGCGCGCAGCCGCTTGAGCGTGTCCGTGTCCGGCTGGGTATAGCGCACCCCACGGCGGCTCAACGTGAGCGCCAGCTCGAAGCCCTCCTGGGGGGTGGCGGTGATCAGGGCAGCAAGCCAGACGTCGGCCATGTCGCAAGTCCTTTCGTTGACGGAAGGGACAAGGTAGCACCGACGGTGCCGGCAGCCGCCGTCGCCTCGCCAAAGGCCCGACAGCGGCCGGGTTGATCGGCGGCTCAGGCCGCGCCGATCTCCGGTACCAGCGCACCCGCCGGCTGGCCGTTCTTCAGCGCCGCGGTGAAGGTCAGCATGCGGTCGATCGGCAGCCGGGCGCGCACGCCGATGGCAGGGTCGACCAACACCTCGTTGGCGCCGGTCTCCAGCACGCGGGCGACGCCGGCCAGCCCGTTCATCGCCATCCAGGGGCAGTGCGCGCAGCTCTTGCAGGTGGCGCTGTTGCCCGCCGTGGGCGCTTCGTAGAACACCTTGCCGGGATTGAGGGTGCGCAGCTTGTGCATCATCCCCTTGTCGGTGGCGACGATGAATTCCCTGGCGTCCATCTCGCGCGCGGCCTTCAGGATGGCGGAGGTGGACCCCACGGCATGGGCCAGGGCCACCACGTCGGCGGGCGATTCGGGATGCACCAGCACCTTGGCGCCGGGATGCTCCTTGAGCATCGCCTCCAGCTCGAAGGCCTTGAACTCGTCGTGCACGATGCACGAGCCGTTCCAGAACACCATGTCGGCGCCGGTCTGGCGCTGGATGTAGCCGCCCAGGTGGCGGTCGGGCGCCCACAGGATCCTGTGGCCCTTGTCCTTGAGCGCGGACACGATGTCCAGCGCGCAACTGGACGTGACCAGCCAGTCCGAGCGCGCCTTCACGGCGGCGCTGGTGTTGGCATAGACGACCACCGTGCGGCCGGGGTGCTGGTCGCAGAAGGCGCTGAATTCCGTGATCGGGCAGCCCAGGTCGAGCGAACAGGTGGCGTCCAGGTCGGGCATCAGCACGCGCTTTTCCGGCGACAGGATCTTGGCCGTCTCGCCCATGAAGCGCACGCCGGACACCACCAGCGTCTGGGCGGGGTGGTCGCGGCCGAAGCGGGCCATCTCCAGCGAGTCGCTGACGATGCCGCCGGTTTCCTCCGCCAGGTCCTGCAGGTCCGGGTGCACGTAGTAGTGCGACACCATGACCGCGTTGCGCTCCTTCAGCAGGCGCTTGATGCGGGCCCTGAGATCCACCCGCTCGGCCGGGGTGGGCTCCGGCGGCACGCGCGCCCAGGCGTGCCGGGTGTCGCACGTGTCGCCGACCGGCTGCTCGTACTCGACGTCCTTGATGGGAATCACGACCGGGTTCATCCGATTTCCTGCAGGCGCATGGAATAGTCCGTGGCCTTCACGTCCTTGGTCAGCGCCCCGATGGAGATGCGGTCGACCCCGGTTTCTGCAAGCTCGCGCACCCGCTCCAGTGTCACGCCACCGGAGATTTCCAGCACCGCACGGCCGGCATTCAGGCGCACCGCCTCGCGCAGCATGGGCAGGTCCATGTTGTCGAGAAGGACCATCTTCGCGCCGGCTTGCAGCGCCTCCTGCAGCTGGGCCAGGGTCTCGACCTCGATCTCGACGAATGCGGCGGCGGCCGCCAGCCCGGCCGCCGCGCGCAGCACGGGCCCGACCCCGCCGGCCGCCGCGATGTGGTTTTCCTTGATCAGCACGGCGTCGTGCAGGCCGATGCGGTGGTTGGTGCCGCCGCCGGTGCGCACCGCGTATTTCTGGGCCAGCCGCAGGCCCGGCAGGGTCTTGCGGGTGTCCACGATGCGCGCGCGGGTGCCGCGCACGGCTTCGACGTAGGTGGCGGTGCGGGTGGCCACGGCGCTGAGCAGTTGCAGGAAGTTCAGCGCCGTGCGCTCGGCCGTGAGCAGCGCACGCGCGCTGCCCTCGATCTCGGCCACCACCTGGCCGGCCGCGCTGCACTGCCCTTCGCCGACGTGCCAGCGGATCGCCGCACCCGGCTCGAGCTGGTGGACGGCCGCGTCCACCCAGGGGGCGCCGCACACCACGGCGGCCTCGCGCGCGAGGATGCGGGCCCGGGCCCGGCCCTGCGCCGGCACCAGCGCCGCGGTGAGGTCGCCCGCACCGACGTCCTCGGCGAGCGCGCGCGCCGCATCCTGGCGCGCCAGCTCGGCCACTGCGGCGGGGCTGAAATCGAATCGATGCATGCGGTCGAGCATAGCCGGATCGCCATGCCTGGGTCGGCACCGAGGCTGACGCCGGTCAAGCGCGCCGCACAGGACAATCGTGGCATGGAAACGAGCTATTCGGAGCAGGCGCCGACCCGGGCCGAAGTGGACGCCTGGCAGGGTCCGGCGCTGCTGGATTTCGGCACCGACTGGTGCGGCTGGTGCCGCGGTGCGCAGCCGAAGATCGCACAGGCCATGGCCGCGCATCCGGGCGTGCGCCACGTCAAGGTGGAAGACGGCAGCGGCCGCCGGCTCGGCCGTTCGTTCGGCGTGAAGCTGTGGCCCACGCTGGTGTTCCTGCGCGACGGGCAGGAAGTGACCCGGCTGGTGCGGCCGGCGGACGCCGAGGCGATCCGCCGGGCCCTGGAGCAGATCGCCTGAGCCCGTCAGTCGGCCGCGAAGCAGTACATCAGCCCCGCTCCGCCCGTGCTGTTCAGGGCCGGCAGGCTGCAGCCGGACGTGCCGTGCGAGGAATTCCAGGACACGTTCGCCACCGGGTCCGGGTTGGTGCCGTCGCGGTCGTGGTGCCCGACGATGGCCGAGCCGGTGTCGCCGCTGGTCCAGTTGCGGCAGGTGGTGTCATTGGCCGCGGTCGACGCGCGGCCATCGGGCGTGGAGCCGGTCAGGATGTCGTGCATGTTGGGCGTGTCGCCGCGGCCGTTCACCACCGTGCCCTTCTCCGTCAGCGAAGTCTGCTTGCCCAGCCGGTTGCCGCTGCCGTGCAGGTCGGCCACGCTGGAGGCGACCTGCACGCCCTTGGCGTTGAGCCACGGTCCGGAGCCGATGCGGTCGCGCGCGTTCACCACGGCGCCGCCGCCGGCGGCGGTCGTGCTCAGGTAGGCGCGCCAGGTGCGCTGGCCCGCCCCCGCCGCGGTGGCCAGCGCCTGGCAATGCCGGTCGGCGCCGGCCAGCCCCCCCAGGTTCGCCCCCTGGCCCGGGTTCGCGCTGGTGATGAAGAAGCCCATCGGATTGGCGGACCGGGTCGGGTCGGACGTGCAGGCGACCAGCAGGCCCGAAGCCAATGCGGCGAGCGCCAGCGTGGGGACGGTGCGGTTCATGGGCGAACTCCTGGAAGTTGGTCTTGGACTTCCAAGCTAACCGAGGGTGCATGACCGTTCAAGCTGGGCCGTTGGCGCCGGCCTGGGCTACTGCCAGGGCATTTCGGCTGCGGGATCGCGCCCCATCAGGCGCGACACGGCCTGGTCCGGCGCCAGGCGGCCGTCCAGCAATTCCACCACGCTCTCCGCGATCGGCATTTCGACCTGCAACTGCCGCGCGCGTGCCACCACCGTGCGGGCGCTGTACACGCCTTCGGCCACGTGCCCGAGCGAATCCAGCGCCTGCTGCAGGCCGTGGCCCCGGCCCAGCATCAGGCCGACCTGGCGATTGCGGCTGAGGTCGCCGGTGGCCGTGAGGACCAGGTCGCCCAGCCCGGACAGGCCCATGAAGGTCTGCGCGCGCGCGCCCAGCGCGACACCCAGCCGCGTCATTTCGGCCAGGCCGCGCGTGACCAGCGCCGCGCGGGCATTGAAGCCCAGCGACAGGCCGTCGCACAGGCCGGTGGCAATGGCCAGCACGTTCTTGACTGCGCCGCCGACCTCGGCGCCGGCGATGTCGTCGTTGCCGTAGACGCGCAGCGCGGGGCCATGGAAGGCCGCGACCAGGGCGTCGCGCACCGCCCCGTGGGCGCTGGCGGCGACCAGCGCCGTGGGCTGCCCGCGGGCCACTTCCAGGGCGAAGCTGGGGCCGGTCAGCACGCCGCCCGCCAGGCGGGGGGCGACCTCGGCCTGGATCTCATGCCCGAGCAGGCCGCCGGCCGCCTCGAAGCCCTTGCAGAGCCAGATGACGGGGACGCTGCAGCCCGCCAGGGCCTGCAGCATCGACCGCAGCCCGGCCATCGGCGTCGCCACGACCACCAGCTCCTGGCTGGCCGCCAGTTCAGCCGGTGCGGGCCCGCAGACGACCCGCAACGGCGCCGGAAGCGGCACCCCCGGCAGGTAGCGGCGGTTCTCGCGCTGCTGCTGCAAGGCCTGCACCTGGGCCGCGTCGCGCGCCCACAGGGTGACCTGGTGCCGGTCGCACACGCTCGCGGCCAGCGCGGTGCCCCAGGCGCCGGCGCCGAGCACGAGCAGCTTCACGGCCGCGGCTCCGCGCTCACGCGGTGGTGATGATGGAAGGGGTCTGTTCCTGCTGCAGCTGGGCCTGCTGCTGCTCGTACATGGCCTGGAAGTTGATTTCGGCCAGGTGCACCGGCGGGAAGCCGGCCCGGTTGACGATGTCGGCCACGTTGCCGCGCAGGTAGGGATACACGATCTGCGGGCAGGCGATGCCCAGGATGGCGCTCATCTGCTCGCCCGGCACGTTGCGGATCTCGAAGATGCCGCCCTGCTTGACCTCGACCAGGAACACCGTGCGGTCCTTGATCTTGGTGGTCACCGTGGCGGTGACGCAGACTTCGTAGATGCCTTCCACCGCCTGTGCGGCCTCCACGCCGAGCTGGATGTCGACCGAGGGCTGCTCCTGCTCGAGCAGGATGGCGGGCGAATTGGGCTGTTCGAGCGAGGCCTCCTTGAGGTACACGCGCTGGATCTGGAAGACGGGGTCCTGGGTGTCGGCCATGGTGTGTGCTTTCGTTTCGTGCAAAGGAAAGGCCCGCCGGGTGCAACCGAAGCGGGCCGATGCGGGTGATGGGGCGGATTATCTCAGGTCAGTCCGCCGCGCCATTGAGCAGGGGCACGAGGCCGCCGCGGCCGTCCAGTGCCATCAGGTCGTCGCAGCCGCCCACGTGGGTGTCGCCGATGAAGATCTGCGGCACGGTGCGCCGCCCGGTGATCTCCATCATGCGCAGCCGCTCCTGCGGCTGGGCGTCCACGCGGATCTCGTTGATGCTCTCCACCCCGCGCGCCTTGAGGATCTGCTTGGCCCGGATGCAGTACGGGCAGACGGCGGTGGTGTACATGGTGACGGGTTGCATGCGGTGGTCTGGGTGCACTCGGTCGGATCAGGCCTTTTCGAGGGGCAGGTTAGCGTCTTTCCACGCCTTCAGTCCGCCGGCCAGCACTTGGGCCTTGTCGTAGCCGAGTTTTTTCGCCACGCCCAGTGCGCGGTTGGCGCGCGCACCGCTGGCACACACCAGCAGCACCGGCAGCGCCTTGTTCTTCACCGCATCGGGCAGGCGCTGCTCGAGCTGGTTCAGCGGGATGTGCCGCGCACCGCCGATGTGGCCCTGGGCGAACTCGTCCGCCTCGCACACGTCCACCACCACCGCCTTTTCGCGGTTGATCAGCTGCACCGCCTGGGTGGCCGACAGGCCGCCCCGCGCGCCGCCCTGCACCATGGGCCACAGCAGCAGGGCGCCGGAGGCGAACGCCACCGCAAACAGCACCCAGTTGTTGATTACGAAGTCCATCTGTTCCTTGCCTGCGCCCCCCGCGGGCGCAAACCAGGGATTCTAGAATCCCGCCTTTTGCCCGGACCCTGGAACCCGCCATGTACAAGCTCGTGCTGGTTCGCCACGGCGAATCGACCTGGAACCTCGAAAACCGCTTCACCGGCTGGACCGACGTGGACCTCACGCCCGCCGGGGTGGAGCAGGCCAAGGCGGCCGGCCGCCTGCTGCGCGCCGAGGGCTACGAGTTCGACATCTGCCACACCAGCGTGCTCAAGCGCGCCATCCACACGCTCTGGCACTGCCTGGACGAGATGGACCGGCAGTGGCTGCCCACGGTCAAGTCCTGGCGCCTGAACGAGCGCCACTACGGCGCCCTGCAGGGCCTGAACAAGGCCGAGACGGCGAAGAAGTTCGGCGACGAGCAGGTGCTGGTCTGGCGCCGCAGCTACGACGTGCCGCCGCCGGCGCTGGAGCCGGGCGACCCGCGCAGCGAGCGCAGCGACCCGCGCTATGCCCGCCTGGCCGCGGGAGAGGTGCCCCTGACCGAGTGCCTGAAGGACACGGTGGCGCGCGTGCTGCCGTTCTGGAACGAGGCCATGGCGCCGGCCATCCGGTCCGGCAAGCGGCTGCTGGTGTCGGCCCACGGCAACTCGATCCGGGCGCTGGTCAAGTACCTGGACGGCATCCCGGACGCGGACATCGTGGGCCTGAACATCCCGAACGGGATTCCGCTGGTGTACGAGCTCGGTGGCGACCTGCGGCCGATCCGGCACTACTACCTGGGGGACGCCGAGGCCGCCGAGAAGGCCGCCGCGGCGGTGGCGCGGCAAGGCAAGGCCTGAACGAGCGCCATCCCGGCGAAGATCCATCTCCCGTCCGTCCGATGCAATGGCCAGGCGGCCGTTCCGGGCGCAGGGGATGGATGGCGGCTCGAGGCGCCCGGCTGGCTCAGCCGTTAGGGCTTTTTGCACGGGTGGCGGCGCTCTTCCGGAACCCGGGGGTAAGCGCGGCGTCATAGTGTCTTCTCAGGTGTATATTGAATCGTCGAGAGGACTTCAGGTTTCGCATGCGACACAAACTCAAGATTGCCGGCTGGGTCTCCGTGGGGGCATTGGCCGGCGCCCTGACCACGGTTTCGCTGCAGACCGTCGCCCGCGGCTCGCTGGCCCCCCTGCCGCTGGAGGAGCTGCAGCAGCTCGCCGCCGTCTTCGGCATGGTCAAGAGCGACTACGTCGAGCCGGTCGATGACGGCAAGCTGATCACCGACGCCATCTCCGGCATGGTGGCGAGCCTCGACCCGCACTCGCAGTACTTCGACAAGAAGTCGTTCAAGGAATTCCGCGAAGGCACCTCCGGGCGCTTCGTCGGCGTGGGCATCGAGATCACCCAGGAGGACGGGCTGGTCAAGGTGGTCTCGCCGATCGAGGGCTCCCCGGCCTTCCGCGCCGGCCTCAAGACCAACGACCTGATCACCAAGATCGACGACACCATGGTCAAGGGCCTGACCCTGTCCGAGGCCGTCAAGCGCATGCGCGGCGAGCCCGGCGCCAAGGTCACGCTGACCATCTTCCGCAAGGACGAGAACCGCAGCTTCCCGGTCACCATCACCCGCGAGGAGATCAAGACGGTCTCCGTCAAGGGCAAGGTGGTCGAGCCGGGCTACGGCTGGATCCGGCTGTCGCAGTTCCAGGAGCGCACGGTCGAGGACTTCGTGCGCAAGGTCGAAGAGATCTACAAGGCCGACCCGAACCTCAAGGGCCTGGTGCTGGACCTGCGCAACGACCCCGGCGGCCTGCTGGACGCCGCGGTGGCGGTCTCCGCAGCCTTCCTGCCGGAGGACGTGACCGTGGTCTCCACCAACGGCCAGTTGCCCGAGAGCAAGTTCGTCTACAAGGCCTCGCCGGAGTTCTACCAGCGCCGCGCCGGCCCCGATCCGCTGCGCCGCCTGCCGGCCGCGATCAAGAACGTGCCGCTGGTGGTGCTGGTCAACGAAGGCTCGGCCTCGGCCAGCGAGATCGTCGCCGGCGCCCTGCAGGACCACAGGCGCGCCATGATCCTGGGCAGCCAGACCTTCGGCAAGGGCTCGGTGCAGACCGTGCGCCCGCTCGGCCCCGACACCGGCCTGAAGCTGACCACGGCGCGCTACTACACGCCCAGCGGCAAGTCGATCCAGGCGCGCGGCATCGTGCCGGACGTGCTGATCGACGAAAGCGAGGAGGGCAACCTGTTCTCGCTGCTGCGCACCCGCGAGGCCGACCTCGAGAAGCACCTGGGCAACGGCCAGGGTCCCGAGGTGAAGGATCCAGCCCTGGAAAAGCGCCGGGAGGAGGCGCGCAAGCGCGCCGAAGAGGAAGCCCGCAAGCCGGTGTCGGAGCGCAAGCTGCCCGAGTACGGCGTGCTGGACAAGGACTTCCAGCTCGTGCAGGCGCTCAACCAGCTCAAGGGCCGCCCGGTGCTGGTGAGCAAGACGCAGGTGATCGAGAGCAAGGACGAGAAGAAGGCGCAGTGAGGGTGGCGAGGCAGGCTCCTGCCTCCGCTGCCGCGCGCTGCCGCACGCGAGCCGCCAGGGATGGAATCCCGGCTTCCGCCGGGAAGACATCGGGCGGCTTTTCTCTCGCGGCCACAATCCGCCCATGACCGACGACGAGCTGCTTCGCTATTCCCGGCACATCCTGCTGGAGGAAATCGGCGTCGAGGGCCAGGAGAAGCTGGCGCGCAGCCATGCGCTCGTGATCGGAGCGGGCGGCCTGGGCTCGCCGGCCGTGCTGTACCTCGGCACTGCGGGGGTCGGCCGCATCACGCTGGTGGACCACGACCACGTGGACCTGACCAACCTGCAGCGCCAGGTCGCGCATGCGATGGACCGGCTCGGCCAGCCCAAGGCCCGGTCGGCCCGGGTGGCGGTGGCGTCGCTGAACCCGCACGTGCGGGTCGAGCCCGTGGTCGCACACGCCGACGCCGCGCTGCTCGACCAGCTGGTGCCGCAGGCCGACGTGGTGCTGGACTGCTGCGACAACTTCGCCACCCGCCAGGCCGTCAACGCCGCCTGCGCGCGCCACCGCAAGCCGCTGGTCTCGGGCGCCGCCATCCGCTTCGACGGCCAGGTGGCGGTGTACGACACGCGCGACGCGGCGTCGCCCTGCTACGCCTGCCTGTTCCCGCCCGACAGCGCGCCGGAGGAAACCCGCTGCGCCACGCTGGGCGTGTTCGCGCCGCTGGTGGGCATCGTCGGCTCCACCCAGGCGGCCGAGGCCCTGAAGCTGCTGTGCGGCATCGGCCCCTCGCCGGCCGGCCAGTTGCTGATGCTGGATGCGCGCAGCATGGAATGGAGCCGCATGCGCACGCCGCGCCGCCCGGGCTGTCCGGTGTGCGGGGGAAGGGGCTAGGGGCTAGGGGCTAGGGGCTAGGGGCTAGGGGCTAGGGGCTAGGGAACGACCGGCTTGCCGGGGCTGCCGATCCCGGCCGCATCGGCGGCCTGGGACGGCGTGCGTGCCGCCGGCCGGCCGGCTGGCTGTGCGCCGGTTTCGGCCGATGGCTTGCCATTGCCGGCATTCGCCGGGCCCGCGCCCATCCTCCGCCCCTCGTCCCCTGCCTTGCCTGCGGCCGTCGGGCCCTTGTCCAGCCGGGCCTCGGCGCGCGGCGCGGCAACCGAGCGCAGCGTGGCCGCGCAGTTCGCGTCCTGGCCCGGCCCGGTCTCGATGGTGGCCGCCAGCGCCAGCAGCGGGTTGATCGCGCCCAGCGCGATGGCCAGCCCGGCACGCCCGGCCAGCGCCCCCTTGTCCAGGCCCACGTCGGGCGAGCCGAAAGCCCCCTCGATGTGCAGCGGCGAGCGCAGGCTCAGGATGCTGGTGTCCTTGGGAGAGGGCCGGATCACGATGTCCATGCGCTCGCGCGCCAGGTCGATGCTGCCGCCGCCGTGGAAGATCGTGTCGTCGGTGTCCAGGATGAACGCGCGGGCGGTCATGAGCCCGTCCTCCACGTCGAACGAGGTGGCCGCGCAGCGCAGCTGCACCCGGTCGTCGCCCCGGACCAGGAACTTCATGATCTCGGCGCCATCGAGGCCGGCGAATTCCAGCAGGAGGTTGCTGATCTGGCCCTTGCCCATCAGCAGCGCCAGGTGGCCGTCGGCGCTGGCCAGCAGCTGCGCCACCGAGCGGCCGCGCGCCGTCAGGTCGAGCTGGCCCTGGATCTTGCCGAAGCTGTTGCGCACCGATTCCGACCGCGGGACCAGCCGGCTCAACTCGAGCGATCGGGCATCCAGCCGGGTCTGCACCGCCACCGGCTGCGCATTGGCGTCGATGCGCAGGGTGCCGGCCAGCCGCCCGCCCGCCACCCCCAGGTCCAGCGGGTCCAGCACCAGCACGCCGTCCTGCAGCCGCACCTGCACGCCCATGCGGTCCAGTGGCAGGCCCTTCGCATTGACCACCCGGGCGGCGTCGACGCGCACGTTCGCGTTCATGGCTTGCAGGCGGCTGGCGTCCAGCGGTGCGGCCGGCAGGATCTTGCGGCCGCGATCCTGCGGCGCGTTGCCGTTCCCGCGGCGGTCGGCCCCGGCCCCTTGCTGCGCCTTCGGCTGCGCGGGCGCACCGCGCTCGCGCTCGTCCAGCCCGATCACCGGCGCCAGGTCCTCGAAGTCCAGGGTGTGCGACTGCAGCCGGCCGGCCAGCAGGGGCCTGGCACCGGAGCGGTCGAAGGACAGGTCCCCCTTCATGTCGGTCCGGCCGAGCGTGGCGTCGATCCCGCGCACGTGCCAGGTCCCGCCCTCCTTGGACAGCCGACCCGCGACGGCGTAGCGCGGCGTGTCGGGCAGGGTCACGCCCACCAGCCGGTAGATCTCCGCGAGGTTGGGACCCTGCAGCCGGAAATCCACGTTGGCGCCATCCAGGCTGGCCACGCTGCCGCTGGCCTGCAGCCGGGTGTTGCCGGTGCTGGCCTGCACCTGCGCCGGAAACGGCTGCTGCAGCGGCTCGCTCAGGTACAGCACGTCCCCGGTGCGGCCGACCGCGCGGAAGGGCTGGTCGCGCCAGCGGCCCTGCGCCTCGAAGCGCAGCGGCATGGGCGGGCCCGCCCGCGCACCAGCCGCGCCTTGCCCCGGCTCGATCGCAAAGGTGGTGCGGATGTCGGCGCCGTGCTGCCGCGCCACGTAGTGCAGCGAGCCCTCGTCCACCAGCAGCGCGCCGATCGCCGGCACGTTCTTCTCGTCCGAGGTATCGCCCCCCAGCGCCCACGTCCGTCGGCCATCCGGCTCGATCTGCAGCCCCAGTTGCGGCCGGGTGAGGCGCACCGAAGGCAGGATGATCTCGCGGCGAAAGAGCAAGGGGAGCAGCCGCACGGCGACTTCGGCGCGCTCCGCCCTGACCAGGTAGGGGTCCTGCGCCCAATCCGGATTGGCGAATTCGACCCCCTCCATCAGCACGCGCGTGGTGCGGCCGACCTTCACGTCCAGGTGCTGCGTGATCGCGAAGTGGCGGCCGGTCTTCTCGCTCACGTAGCGGTTGATCGGGCCGCGCAGCAGGTCCCAGGGGAACAGTGCCACCCCGATCGCCAGCGCGGCGAGGACCACGCCGGCCACCCCGAGCAGCTTCGACCAGCGCCGCGAGCGCAAGGGATGCGGGCGCGCGGCGGTGCCCATGGCATCAGGCCGTCATCGCCCGCCGCCCGTGGGAGTCGCCACTGCGGGCGCGATCAGGGAATGCCCGGCGTCGACCGGCTCGCCGAGCGCGACCAGCGCAGCCGCGGCCAGGGTGCCGAAGAAGATCATGAGGGTGTCGAGGACCAGCTTCATGGCCTTGGATGGGTCGTACTGCGTGCGATGCGGGCTTGAACCGCGAGCAGTGTGGTGGCTGAGGATGGCCGCCACGGTCAGCACCCTGCGTGAGGTCCTGTCGTCCGGTGCCTACACCGACACCGGTAGGAGCGCTCCTACGGCCGTGCTTGCCGCGCGGCCCCACAATCGACAGGGCCGGCGGGCCATGGCGCGGCGGCACCGCTGTCCGGCCGAGCCGATGCCTGTCGCCTGTGGAACTGAAAGCCTTCATCGTCGAAGACAACGCCACCATCCGCGAGAACCTGATCGGCGCGCTGGAGGAGCTGGCCGCCATCAAGGTGCTCGGGTGGGCGGAGGCGGAGAACGACGCCCGGGCCTGGCTCACGCAGCCGGGCGCGACATGGGATCTGGCCATCGTGGACCTGTTCCTCAAGCAGGGCAGCGGGCTGGGCATCCTGGATGCGCTGCGCGGGCGGCGCCCCGGCCAGCGGGTGGTGGTGCTCTCGAACTACGCGACCACCGACATGCGCAAGCGCTGCTCGCAACTGGGAGCCGACGCCGTGTTCGACAAGTCCAACGAAATCGATGCGCTGATCGACTACTGCATGCAGCAGTCGCATGCGCGCGCGTGAGGCGCTTCAGTCGATCAACTTGTTCTTCAGCGCGTAGTACGTGAGGTCGCTGTTGGAGGCCAGGCTCATCTTCTCCATCAGGCGCGTGCGGTAGGTGCTGACGGTCTTGACACTGAGCGACAGTGCCTTGGCGATGTCGCCCGCGGTCTCGCCCTTGGCGAGCTTGAGGAACACCTGGAACTCGCGCTCGGAGAGCTGCTCGTGCGGTGCCCCGCCTTCCTTGCGATTGAGCTGCTGCGCGAGCAGCTCCGCCACCGCGGGCGAGATGTAGCGGCGGCCCAGCGCGATGGTGCGGATCGCGTTGACGATCTCCATCGGCTCGCACTCCTTGTTCAGGTAGCCGCTGGCGCCCTGGCGGATCAGGTTCATCGCGTAGTGCTCCTCCGGATAACCCGAGAGGATCAGGATGCCGACGTCCGGTGCCTTCGCGCGGATCATGCCGAGCGCGTCGATGCCGCTCTGGCCCGGCATCGACAGGTCCATCACCAGCACGTCGAGCTCGGTGGTGCGCACCAGGTCGATGGCTTCGCGGCCGCTGGCGGCTTCGCCGACCACACGCAGGTCGACTTGCTCGGAGAAGAACTGCTTCAGTCCCGAGCGGACGATCGCGTGGTCATCCACAATGCCGACTTTGATCATGTGTGTTCACTTTCCCGTGCCAGTTCGCTTGCGCCATTGTGGCCCAAGGCGGAAATGAAATGGCCTACCCTTCAGCCATGATTATTCCGGGGATCATTGTTACCGGGTGCGCGCGCACGTGAAAGTCAAGCACTCGAAAAGACTACCCGCCACCGCGATCAGCCTGCTTCTCGCGCTGCTCGCGGCCGTGGCGCTGATCGGCATCAACGAGGCCGGCTACAGCCGCTCGCACGCCGAGCTGGACAGCATGGCGCGCGAGGTGCAGGCGCGCACGGCCATCAACCGGCTGCTGCAGCTGGTGGTCGACGCCGAGACCGGGTCGCGCGGCTTCCTGCTGACCGGCGACCCGCGTTACCTGGAGCCCTACAACGCCGCCGTGGCCGAGATCGGCCAGGGGCTCGAGCGGCTGCGCCAGGCGTATGCGGTCGCGCCGGAGGAGTCGGTGATCATCGGCCAGCTCACCCGCAACGTGCAGCGCAAGCTGGCCGAGATGGACCTGACGGTGCGCATGCGCAAGGAGGGCAAGGAGGACACCTGGAAGTTCGTGCTGCTCAGCGACGTGGGCAAGGAGCAGATGGACGCCATCCGCGAGCAGGCCGGCCGGCTGATCCAGTCGACCGGGCTGCGCATCGAAGCCAGCCGCGACCAGGTGGGCGCGTCGCTGCTGTATGCGCGCATCGGCGTCGCCCTGGCCGCCGTGGCGGCACTGCTCGCGTTCTGGCTCTACCTGCGCCAGACCACCGCACTCCAGGCCGCCGACGAGAAGCAGCAGCGCGCCCTGGAGCAGGAGCGCGACCTGCTGGAGCGCCAGGTGCGCGAGCGCACCGCCACCCTGGCCGAACTGGCCACCCACCTGCAGCAGGTTCGCGAGGAAGAGCGCGGCCACCTGGCGCGCGAGCTGCACGACGAGCTGGGCGCCCTGCTCACCGCCGCCAAGCTGGACGTCGCGCGGCTGAAGTCGCGGCTGGAGGGCCAGCCGCCGGAGGTGGGGCAGCGCCTGAAGCACCTGACCGAGACGCTCAACAGCGGCATCGCGCTGAAGCGCCGCATCATCGAGGACCTGCGCCCCTCGGCGCTGTCCAACCTGGGGCTCACCGCGTCGCTGGAAATCCTGACGCGCGAATTCGCCGAGCGTTCCGGCGTCGACGTGGCCGCGAGCCTCGAGCCGGTGGAGCTGGACGAGTCGGACCAGCTCACGGTCTACCGGCTCGTGCAGGAATCGCTCACCAACATGGCCAAGTACGCGCAGGCCCGGCACGCCGAGGTGAGCGTGCATGGCTACGAGGGCCATGTCGAAGTCGCGGTCAAGGACGACGGCCGGGGCTTCGACCCGGCGCAGGCGCGCCCTTCCACCCATGGGCTGGCCGGCATGCGGCACCGGGTCGAGGCCGCCGGCGGGCGGCTGACCGTCAGCACGCGCCCGGGCGAAGGCACCCGGGTGGCCGCCGTGCTGCCGCGCCGGCCGCGGCACGCCTGAAAAGCGCCCGAACGGCCGTAGTCCCATTCCTACGGGCCGCCGCCTTGCCTGCCGACAGCCGGTCACGCTCGCGGCTGATCAGCCATGGCTGACTTGGCCGCTTACGCTCTGTTCTCGCCGGCGCTCTCCGCAGCAGCGCACGCGACGGCGCCGCGTCCGGCCGCGGCGGACAACCACGAACGAGAGGACACTTTCATGGCCTACAGCAGCAGATCGCTCCATGCCGGAGCCGCCCAGCCATCCTTTGCCGACGATGCGCGGGAGAAGATGCGCGAGATGCGCTACGGCGCGCAGGACCTCGCCAGCCGCGGCATGACGGCCGTGGGCGAGACGGCCAGCGCCGCCCAGGAACGCCTCGGGCGCTATGCCGGCGCCACCGGCCGCTACGTGACGGAGCAGCCGGTCAAGTCGGCGCTGATCGCCGCTGCCGTCGGCGCGGCGGTCGCCGCGATCGTGATGGTCGCGCGCAGCCGCCGTCACAGCCGCTACTACTACTGACGCGGCCGCATGAGCCTGGTGCATCCGCTCTTCTCGGTGCTGGTGAGCCGGCCCGAGCTGGTCATGGACCACGTGGCCGGCTATGCGGCGCTGGCGCAGGAGGAGGCCACCTCCATGGGCACCGAGGTGGGCAAGCGCGCGATCGCCTGGGCCGCCTGCGGCGTCTGCGCCGTGGTGTTCGTGCTGCTCGCCGGGGTGGCGGTCATGCTCGGCGCGGTGACCGAAAGCTTTCATTGGGCGCTGCTGCTGGTGCCCGCCGTGCCGCTGGCCGGCGCGGGGGTGGCCTGGGTCGTCGCGCGCAGGCAGTTGCCGGCGCGCGCCTTCGCCGAACTGCGCGCGCAGCTCGATGCGGACGTGCAGGCGCTGCGCACGCTCGGGGGGCGCCCGTGAGCGCCGGCAGCGACCGCCTGGAACGCAGCCGGCTCGCCATCCTCGAACACATCCACCGCAAGGAGGTGCGCCGCCACGGCCCACCCCCGGACGATCGCGCCCCCCCGGCTGCGGCGGCTGCCGAAGGCACCGGGACGCCGCGGGCGCGCCGCGCCGGACCGGGCTGGTACCGGGCGGCCCAGGACGTCGCGGACGGCTGGTGGCGCTACCACCCCGCCCACATGGCGCTGGACCTGGCGCGCCCGGCGCTCGCGGCCTATGCGCGCCGCAAGCCGGTGCAGTACCTCGGCGTGGCCGCGCTCGCCGGGGCGGCGCTGTTCTTCCTGCGCCCCTGGAAGCTGATTTCGGTCACGGGCGTGCTGCTGGCGATCGTGAAGTCGCCGCAGCTGGCGTCGGTCGTGATGCAGGCCCTGTCGGTCTCGCACGACCCGCGCGACGAGGAACCGGTGCCCGAATGAACGCGCGCGGGCCGGCAGGGTGCGGCCGGCCCGCGGCGAGCAGCAAGCGTCGCACCGGACCACCAGGACAAGGGGAAAACAGGATGAAGCAGTATGCACGGGCCCTGGCCATCGCCGCGCTGGCCGGCGCCACCCTCGTGGCCAGCGGCTGCGCGGTGGTGCGCGGCCAGGAAAGCGCCGGCGCCTACGTCGACGATGCCGCCACGACCACGGCCGTGAAGGCGCGCTTCGTGGAGGACAAGACGGTCGATGCCGGGGCCATCAAGGTCGAGACCCTCAAGGGCACGGTGCAGCTGTCGGGTTTCGCCAAGTCCAACGCGGAGAAGGCGCAGGCCGAATACCTGGCACGCAACACCAAGGGCGTGCGCGCGGTCCGCAACGACATCATCGTGCGCCCGGGCGGCTGAACGCCGTCAGCCGGTCGCCAGCGTCAGCTGGTCGTTGACGCGCCGCACGCCCTTGACGGCGTGCGCGATCTCGCCGGCGCGCGCCCGCATGGCCGCGGTCGGCACCGCGCCACTGAGCGTGACGATGCCGTCGCGCGTGTCCACGTCGATGCGCACGCCGCGCAGCTCGCCATCCGCGGCCAGCTGCGCCTTGACGCTCGCCGTGATCTCCGGGTCCGGGGTGCGGCCGCCGGCAGGCGGCGGCACGGCGCCGGGCGTGGCCGGCGGCAAGGCAGCGGGCGCAGCGCCCATGGCGGCGGTGCGGGTGTCGACGGCATCGCGTCCCGCAACGGCGGCCGCGTCGCCCGTGCGGGCCGGGGAAGCTGCGGAGTCGGAACGTTGCGAAGGCGCGTCGGCCCGGTCGCCCGAGCCCCCGGGATAAGGCGCCGGCTTGCAGCCCGCCAGCGACAGCGCAAGGACGGCCGATGCAGCCGCCAGGATCTTGTTCGTCACGAATGCCATGCTGGGTTCTCCGTCGGAATCGGGCGGCCGGGCCGCACCGGCCCAATCTAGGAACAGCCGCGCGCCGTGTCCCGCCGCCGAGGCCGCAAGCGGCTGTAGGACCACTCGCGCAGGCGCTCAGCCGCGGTCGCGCGCCGCCTGCCGCAGGATGCGATCGAGCCGCGCCGACAGCTGCTCGGTGGTGAGCTGCTCGCGGAAGCGCTCCACCATCAGCGGCAGGCTCAGCGGGCTCGGGTGGCGCAAGGGCACGTGCTCGATGCGCAAGGTGCGGATCTTCTCGAGCGTGGCGCGCAGGCGCGCGATCTCCAGCTCCTGGCCCAGCACCTCCTGCTCGGCCTGCGACAGCAGCAGGTTGCCGCGGTCGTACTTGCGGAACACCTCGTAGAACAGCCCGCTGGAGGCCTGCAGCTGGCGCAGGCTGCGCGGCTGGCCCGGGTAGCCGGCGAACACCAGGCCGGCCACGCGGGCGATCTCGCGGAAGCGCCGCTGCGCCAGCTCCGAGGCGTTGAGCGATGCCAGCACGTCGTGCAGCAGCTCGCCGGTGGCAAAAAGGCGGCCGTCGAGCGCCGGCGCGAGGTCGAACGGCTCGGCGCTCACCAGCTCGAAGCCGTAGTCGTTGACCGACAGGCTGAAGGTATTGGGGCGATCGCGCGCCAGCCGCCACGCCAGCAGGCTGGCCAGCCCGAGGTGCACGTGGCGGCCGGCGAACGCGTGCACGTACAGGTGCTGGCCCTCGCGCGACTGCAGGCTCTCCAGCAGCAGCATGCCGGGCGTGGGGATGCGCGACAGGCGCGCCTGCAGCTCCAGCAGCGGTCGCGCGGCGCGCAGCTCGGGATGCGGATAGCGGCCTTCGGCAGCGACCTGCAGCATCTCCAGCACGGCGTCGGCGAGCTCGGCGCTCAGGGCCATCTTGCTGCCCATCCAGGTCGGCACGGTGCCACGGCTGCGCTCGGCCTTGCGCACGTAGGCGACCATCTCGCGCACGCGCACGAATTCCAGCAGCCGGCCGGCGAAGTAGAAGCAGTCGCCCTTGCGCAGCCGGGCGATGAAGCCTTCCTCGATCGTTCCCAGCGTGCCGCCGGAGAGGTACTTCACCTGCATCGCGGCGTCGCTGACGATGGTGCCCACCGACAGGCGGTGCCGGCGCGCGATGCCGGCGTCGGGCACCCGCCACAGGCCCTGTTCGTCCTGGCGGATGCGGTGGTAGTCGGGATAGGCGGACAGGCTCTCGCCGCCGCGCGAACAGAAGGCCAGCGCCCAGTCGAACTCCGCGCGGGTGAGCTCGCGATAGGCCCAGGCACTGCGCACTTCGGCGTACAGGTCGTCGGCCTCGAAGCCGCCGCCCAGGGCGACGGTGACGAGGTGCTGCACCAGCACGTCGAGCGGCCTGGACGGCGACTCGCGGCTTTCCACCCGGCCTTCGTAGGCGGCGCAGCGCGCGGCGGCGGCTTCCACGATCTCCAGCGTGTGGGTGGGCACCAGGGTCAGGCGGCTGGCCCGGCCCGGCGCATGGCCGCTGCGGCCCGCCCGCTGCAGGATGCGCGCCACGCCCTTGGCGGACCCGATCTGCAGCACCCGCTCCACCGGCAGGAAGTCCACGCCCAGGTCCAGCGAGGACGTGGCCACCACCGCGCGCAGGGTCCCCTGCTTGAGCCCGGCCTCCACCCACTCGCGCGTGGCCCGGTCCAGCGAGCCGTGGTGCAGGGCGATCTCGCCGGCCCAGTCCGGCCGCGCCTGCAGCAGCAGCTGGTACCAGGTCTCGGCCTGCGAGCGCACGTTGGTGAACACCAGCGTGCTGCCGCCGGCCCGGGCGATCTCCTCGGCGACCGGCTGCTGCATCTGCGCGCCCAGGTGCCCCGCCCAGGAGTACTGACCCGGCTCGCGCGGGATCAGGGTGTCGATCACCAGCTGCTTGTCGAGCCGGCCGCGCACCAGCACCGGTTCCGGCCGGGCCGGTTCCCCGCACAGCACGGCCATGGCCTGGTCCAGGTTGCCCAGCGTGGCGCTCAGGCCCCAGGTCACGAGCGCGGGGTTCCAGCGGCGCAGGCGGGCCAGCGCCAGCTGCACCTGCACGCCCCGCTTGCTGCCGATCAGCTCGTGCCACTCGTCCACGATCACGAAGCCGACCGACTGCAGCTCGGCGCGCGCCTGCTCGCGCGTGAGCATCAGGCTCAGCGACTCGGGCGTGGTCACCAGCGCAGTCGGCCAGCGGCGGTCCTGGCGGGCGCGCTCGGCGGCGGCGGTGTCGCCCGTGCGCTGGCCCAGTGTCCAGGCGGGCGCGAGATCCTGCAGCGGCTCGCCGAGCGCGCGCGTGGTGTCGGCCGCCAGCGCGCGCATCGGCGTGATCCACAGCGCGCGCAGGGGCTCGGCGCCACGCCCGGGCGGATGGCGCCGCAGCAACTCGTCCAGCACCCCCAGCCAGACCGCGTAGGTCTTGCCGGCGCCGGTGCTCGCGTGCAGCAGGCCGCTGCGGCCCTGGGCGATCGCCCGCCACACCTGCTGCTGGAAGGCAAAGGGCTTCCAGCCGCGCCCGGCCAGCCAGGCGCCGCCGGGCCGGCTCATCCCGGGGTCCGGCGCGAGCGGCCGCCGCGGCGGTCCGCCTTGGGCAGCACCGCCGACGACGCCGCCACCATGGCTTCCGAGCGGGCCTGCAGCGCCGCCAGCGAGACATCCAGCGCCTCGAGGTGCTCCGGATCCAGCACCTCCAGCATCTCGCGGTTGATGGCCGCCACCAGCGGGAACAGCTCGGCGTACACCTGCTGGCCGCGTGCGGTCAGCGCCAGCCGCGCCTCGCGCCGGTCGGCCGGGCCGGGCTGGCGCAGCAGCAGCCCCTTGTCCACCAGCGAGGTGACCGCGCGCGAGGTGCGCGCGCGGTCGAGCTGCGCGCGGTCGGCCAGTTGCGAGGACATCAGTCCCGGCTGGCGCGCCAGGATCGCCAGCAGCCGCCACTCGCGCCGGGTGATGCCGAAGCGGCCCTCGCACAGCCGGATCACCATGCTGCCGGCGGTGGCCAGCAGCCGGGCGATGCGATACAGCAGCAGGTCGTCGAGCTCCGCGGGCTGACCCAGGCGTGGCGGCACGGATGCGGGTTTCCGAGAGGGAAGGTTGATTAGATCAATCGATTGTGCGTCACCTAGAGTGAGCGCTACCCGCGCAATCGAGGAGCCGACATGGGCCTGAGAAAGTTGATCCTTCCGGGCCTGCTGCTCGCCGCAGCGGCCGCCTGGATGCCCGCCGCCAGCGCGCAGGACAAGCCGCCGCTGAAGATCCTGGTGGGCTTTCCGCCCGGCGGCTCCGCCGACGTGATCGCCCGGCTGGTGGCCGACGCGATCCGCGACGACTTCGGCCCCGTCGTGGTGGAGAACCGACCCGGCGCCGGCGGGCGCATCGCCCTCAACGCCGTCAAGGCCGCCAGGCCGGACGGGCAGACCGTGATCATCCTGCCGAGCGGCCCGATGGTGCTGTACCCGCACGTCTACCGCAAGCTCGATTACGACCCGGTGAAGGACTTCAGCCCGGTGTCGCAGCTGGCGGTGTTCCAGTTCGGCGTGGTGTCCGGCCCGGCCAGCGGCGCCAAGTCGGTGGCCGAGATGCTGGCCAAGGCCAAGGCCGATCCGAAGAGCGCCAGCTACGGCTCGCCCGGCCTGGGCACGCTGCCGCACTTCATGGGCGTGCTGGTGGAGCAGAGCACCGGCGTCGCCTTCACCCACGTGCCCTTCCAGGGCGGCGCACCCGCCAACAACGCGCTGGTGGGCGGCCACATCGGCTACAAGTTCGACGTGGTCTCGGAGACGGCCGAACTGCACCGCAGCGGCAAGGTGCGCATCATCGCCGTCACCGGCGCGCAGCGCGACCCGCAGGTGCCCGAAGTGCCCACGCTCAAGGAGTCCGGCGTGGACATGGTCGCCACCGCCTGGTTCGCCATGTACGCGCCGGCCGGCATCCCGCCGCAGGCCCTGGCCCACCTGGAGCGCTCGGTGGCGAAAGCGGTGCGGACCCCGGCCCTGCGCGAGCGCTTCCTCAAGCTCGGCTACGAGCCGGTCGGCTCCACCTCGGCCGAACTCGCGGCGGCGCAGCGGGCCGACCTGGCGCGCTGGGAAAAGCCGATCAAGGCCACCGGCGTCCAGCTCGACTGATCCACCTTGTCCCTTTCGGAGAAACGCATGCGCATCGCCCGCTCCTTCCGACTGGCGCCGGTCCTCGCCGCCGCCGCTGCCGCATCGGCCCTGGTCGCGCCGGTCGCCGCGCAGACCGCCGCCTGGCCGAGCAAGGCCGTCAAGGTGCTGGTCGGCTCGCCCCCCGGGGGGCCCTCGGACATCACCGCCCGCAGCTTTGCCGAGCAGCTGGGCAAGCGCACCAGCCACCCGGTGGTGGTCGAGAACCGCCCGGGCGCCGGCAACAACATCGCCGCCGGCCTGGCCGCCAAGGCGGAACCGGACGGCCACACGCTGGTGCTCAGCCCGGACACCGTGCTGACGGTGAACCCGCTGGTCTATCGCAACACCGGCTTCGACGCGCGCACCGACCTGGTCTCGGTGTCCATCCTGTCCAGCTTCACCCAGATGCTGGTGTGCAACCCGGCCACCGGCGTGAACACGCTGGCCGAACTGGTCGCCAAGGCCAAGGCCGGTCCGCTCACCTATGCCTCGGGCGGGCCCGGCGTGCCCGGTCACCTGGCGGCCGAGATGTTCGTGCAGGCGGCCGGCGTGAAGATGCAGCACGTACCCTACCGCGGACCCGCTCCCGCCACCCAGGGCGTCCTGGCCGGCGAAGTGAACTGCGGTTTCCTGGCCACGCCCACGGTGATCCAGCACGTGAAGGCCGACAAGCTCAAGGCGCTGGCGGTGTCCTCGTCCACGCCCTCGCCGCTGGCGCCGGAGGTGCCCACGCTGGCCAGGGCGCTGAACCAGCCCGACCTGGATGCCAGCTTCCGGCTGGTGCTGCAGACCGCCAGCGGCACCCCGCCGGCCGTGGTCGCCGAGATCGAGCGCGCGGCCATGGCGATCATGAAGGAGCCCCAGGTGCGCCAGCGCCTGCTGCAGTCCGACGTGGTGGCGCAGGGCTCCTCCGCCGCCGAGGCGCAGCAGGTGATGAAGGCCGAGATGGCGCGCTGGGAGCCGGTGGTCAACCGGCTCGGCCTGAAGACCGACTGAGCACCCTCCCCCGTTTTTCGCCGGTGCAGCCGCTGCGGCAGCACCCGGCCCCTCTCTCCCCGAAAGGAAAGGTCCCATGCAACGCCGCACCCTCCTCGCCGCCTCGCTGGCGCTGTCGGCCAGCGCCGCCGCGCCCGCCCTGGCCCAGGACGCGTGGCCCTCGCGCACCGTCAAGATCGTCTGCAACTTCCCGCCCGGCGGGCCGCTGGACGTGCTGGCGCGCGCGGTGGCCGATGTCCTGCAGCGCGAGTTCAGGCAGCCCTTCGTGGTGGAGAACAAGGCCGGCGCCGGCGGCAACATCGGCCCCGACGCCGTGGCCAAGGCCGAACCGGACGGCTACACGATGCTGTTCGGCATCGACTCCACCTTCACCGTCAACCCGCACATCTACAAGAGCATGGCGTTCAAGCCGGCCGACCTGCGGCCGCTGGTGATCGTGAGTTCGTCGGGCCTGCTGGTGGGCACCCACCCGTCCAACGGCTTCAAGGCGATGGCCGACCTGGTCGCGGCCGGCAAGGCCAGGAGCGTGGCCTTCAGCAGCGCCGGCAGCGGCAGCCCGGGCCACCTGGCCGCCGAGATGGCGACCGAAGCCCCGGCATGAAGATCACGCACGTGCCCTACAAGGGCAACGCCCCGGCCGTCACCGCCGTGCTGTCCGGCGAGGTCACGGGCGGCGTGCTGGCGACGCCCGGCATGCTGCCGCACGTCAAGGCCGGCAGGGTCACGGCGCTGGCGGTCACCAGCAGCAAGCGCTCGCAGCTCGCGCCGGACGTGCCCACCGTGGCCGAGGCCGGGCTGCCGCAACTGGAGCAGGAGGTGCTGTACATGGCGATGGTGCCGGCCGGCACGCCGGCGGCCGTGGCGCAGGCCCTGCAGAAGGCCGTCGCCGATGCCATCCTCAAGCCCGAGGTCAAGACCCGGCTCGCCGCCCTGGACATGCACTACGAAGGCACCGCCGGCGATGCCGCGGCCCAGCGCCTGGCCGGCCTGTCCGAGCGCTACGGCAAGGTGATCCGCAACACCGGCATGAAAGTCGAATGACGGCAGCCGCGCAAGAGGGCCGCGGGCGGCGGCCCAACGTCGTCTTCATCGTCGCCGACGACCTGGGGTTCGCCGACCTGGGCTGCTACGGCGGGCGCGAAGCCCAGTTCGGCCCGGTGTCGCCGGTGCTGGACGGCCTGGCCGCCAACGGCCTGAAGCTCACCCAGGGCTATGCCAACTCGCCGGTCTGCTCGCCCACCCGCTTCGCGCTGATCACGGCGCGCTACCAGTACCGGCTGCGCGGCGCCGCCGAGGAGCCGATCAACAGCCGCAGCCGCGGCAGCACCACGCTGGGACTGCCGCCGGAAGTGCCGACGGTGCCGTCGCTGCTGCGCGCGGCCGGCTACCGCACGGCCCTGGTCGGCAAGTGGCACCTCGGCTATCCGCCCGCCTTCGGGCCCTTGCGATCGGGCTACGAGGAGTACTTCGGGCCGATGTCCGGCGGAGTGGACTACTTCACCCACTGCAGCAGCAACGGCTCGCACGACCTCTTCTTCGGCGAGGAGGAGCAGCACGAGGAGGGCTACCTCACCGACCTGCTGTCGCGCCGTGCCGTCGACTACGTCGAACGCATGGCGAAGCAGGACGCGCCCTTCTTCCTCAGCCTGCACTACACGGCGCCGCACTGGCCCTGGGAGACGCGCGACGACCAGGTCCTCGCGGCCGAGGTCAGGGACAACCTGTTCCACCTGCACGGCGGCAACATCCACACCTACCGCCGCATGATCCACCACATGGACGAAGGCATCGGCTGGGTGATGGACGCGCTGCGCCGCACCGGGCAGGCCGACGACACCCTGGTGGTCTTCACCAGCGACAACGGCGGCGAGCGCTTCTCCGACAACTGGCCGCTGGTGGGCGGCAAGATGGACCTGACCGAAGGCGGCATCCGCGTGCCCTGGATCGCGCACTGGCCGCGCGTGATCGCGCCCGGGCGCGTGAGCGAGCAGCACTGCATGACCATGGACTGGTCGGCCACCGTGCTGGACGCCGCTGGCGCGGCCGCGCATCCGGACCACCCGCTGGACGGCGTGTCGCTGCTGCCGGTGCTGCGCGAGGAGGGGCGCGAGTTCGAGCGGCCGCTGTACTGGCGCATGAACCACCGCGGCCAGCGCGCGCTGCGCGCGGGCCCCTGGAAGTACCTGCGGGTGGACGGCCACGACTACCTGTTCGACATCCCGGCCGACGAGCGCGAGCGCGCCAACCTGGCCGCGCGCGACCCGCAGCGGCTGGCGCGGATGCGCGCGGACTGGGAGGCCTGGAACGCCACCCTGCCGCCGATCCCGGCCGACGCGACCATCAGCCTGGGCTACGGCTACAAGGACATGCCGCAACGATGAAGCCGCGGGCGCGCCTCGCGTAAGCTCGACGGATGCGCCGCTTGTCCCGTTGGCTTCCCTTCCTGAACTGGCCACGGCCCACCCTGGGCCTGATGCGCGGCGAGGTGGCCGCCGCGCTGACCGTGGCCGTCGTCATGGTCCCGCAGTCGGTGGCCTATGCCAGCCTGGCCGGCATGCCGCTGGTCGCGGGCCTGTACGCCACCTTCCTGCCGATGCTGGCCGCGGTGCTGTTCAGCGCCTCGACGCGGCTGTCGGTCGGCCCCTCGGCCCTCAGCAGCGTGCTGGTGGGCGCTTCCCTCATCGGCCTGGCCGAGCCCGGCAGCGGGCAGTGGGTGGCGCTGGCCGTCTGGCTGGCCCTGCTGGCCGGCACCCTGCAGCTGGTGGTGGGCGGCACCGGTTCGGCCTGGGTGCTGAACCTGGTCAGCTCGCCGGTGCTCACCGGCTTCAGCCAGGCCGCCGCCGTGCTGATCATCGCGTCACAGCTGCCGCGCCTGCTCGGCCTGCAGGGCCCGCTGTCCTCCCTGCTGGACGGGCCGCGGTTCGACATGGAAGGCATGGCCTACGGCCTGGTCAGCGTGGCCCTGTTCGAGCTGGGCAAGCGGCGCTTCCCCAAGGTCCCGATGGTGCTGCTGGTGCTGGCGGCAGCGGCCGCCCTGAGCGCCTGGACCGGCTACGACGCCCGCGGCAGCGTGGTCGGCCGGCTGCCCGCCGGGCTGCCCGCGCCGTACTGGCCCGGCTGGCCGGGGCTGGAATCGCTGCGCGACCTGGTGGCGCCCGCCTTCGTGCTCGCGCTGGTCAGTTCGCTCGAGATGGCGGCCAGCGCCAAGATCGAGAACCAGAAGGAAGGAAGGCGCTGGGACGCCAACCAGGACCTGATCGGCCAGGGCATGGGCAAGCTGGTGTCGGGCCTGTCCGGGAGCTTCCCCACCAGCACCTCCTTCTCGCGATCGGCCATCACCCTGTATGCGGGCGCGAAGACGGGCTGGGCCACGGTCGCCGCCACCGTGATCGTGGGAGTGGTGCTGGTGGCGCTGACGCCGGCGCTCTACCACGTGCCCTCGGCCGCCCTCGCCGCGGTGGTCGTGGCCGCCGTGATGGGCATGATCAAGCCGCGCGTGTTCAGGGCCCTGTGGCAGGTCAACCGGGTGGAGGCGGTCACGGCCGGCGTCACCGTGCTGGTCACCGTGCTGTCGGCCCCGCGCATCTACTGGGGGGTGCTGACCGGCGTGCTGGTGGGCCTGGCGCACTTCCTCTACCTGCGGCTGCATCCGCGCATCGTCGAGGTCGGGCTGCACCCGGACGGCAGCCTGCGCGACCGCCACCTGTGGGGCCTGGCGCCGCTGGCACCGCAGGCGTACGCGCTGCGCATGGACGCCGAGCTGGACTTCGCCTCCGCCAGTGCCCTGGAGCGCGCCCTGGTCGAGCACCTCGCCGCGCACCCGGACACGCGCCACGTGTGCGTGTTCGCCCAGCCGATCAACCGCATCGACGCCACCGGCGTGGAGGTGTTCGGCGCGCTGCGCAAGCTGCTGCAGGGGCGCGGCATCACGCTGCACATCAGCGGCATGAAGCTGCCGGTGGAGCGCGTGCTGCGCAAGGCGGGCGAGCTGCAGGAGGGCCCGCAGCTGCGCCTGTACCGCACGGACGCCGAGGCGCTGCAGGCCTTCAGCCGTCCTGGCGCCTGAAGGCGAAGTGCTTGCTGCCCAGGTAGTTGAAGGCCAGGGCGACGACGGACGCGATCGCGAAGGGCACGATGGGTTGGGCCGCCATGGCGGCCGAAGCCAGCACCAGGGCGGTGTAAAGCCCGAAATTGACACCGGTCCCGAGCACGCTCACGGCCAGGTAGCGGGCCAGGCTGCGCAGCAGGCTGCCGCCCGGTTCCGGGAAGGTGATGCCGCGGTGCAGCCACCAGGTCACCAGCACCGCCGCAGGGAAGGACACCGCGCGCGCGGCGATCGGGCCCCAGCCGGCGGCGGACACCAGCAGCTGCAGCAAGCCGCCGTCGACCACGAAGCCGACGCCGCCCACCAGGCTGAACCGCAGCAGCGGCGGCAAGCGGGCGATGCGCGCGGCCGGCGTCACACGAACCCCCGGTAATCGAGCAGCCGGGTGGCCACGCCGACGCCCACCACCGCCGCGACGACGGCCACGCCCGCCAGCAGCTCCCGCGGCCGCCGCCGCCACTGCTCGCCCAGCAGCGGCAGCACAGCCAGAGTGCTCAGCATCACCGCCAGCAGCGACCAGTAGTGGTAGCGCATGTCGGTGGCCACGCCGATCAGCAGGTAGGCACCCGAGTAGCCCAGGGCCGAGACCGACAGCGCGCGCGCGAAGCCGACCGCCGGCCCGGGCGGCTCGCGCCGCAGCAGCACCAGCAGGCAGGCGGCCCAGGTGAGCCAGGTCACCGGCCACACGCCCGGGTTCTTGCGCACGATGTCCAGCTTCACGTCGCGCGCGGTCACCACCTCCAGCGGCGGATGGGCCGGATCGCCGGTGCGGTACTCGGGGGTCAGCCGGATGTGCTTGGGCGGGACCGCGAACAGCAGCGCCGAGTTGAAGTGCTTGAGCCGGTGCTCGAGGTAGGCCGCCGGGTGCGCCGCGATGCTGCGCAGCCACTGGGCCACCAGGCCGTCGGGCAGCGTCGGCATGTCGGCGCCGGCCGGCCGGTGCACCCGGCCCGCGCAACGGCCCCAGGGGCTGAGGCTGTCCCACCAGTAGGGCGAATAGCAGTCGCGCAGTTCTTCGCGGGTGAAGGTCGCGCGCGGTTCGATCACGGCCGGCTCGCCGGTGTGCACCGCAATGCCCATCAGGTCGTACAGGAACAGCGACTGCACCGCATGCTCGGCCCGGGGCTGGAACAGCAGGCGGTTGGCCAGCTGGCTGGCGGGCAGCGCCAGCAGGGCCACGACCACCGCCGCCGCCATCAACCGGGTGCTGCGCAGCCAGCGGGCGGGCGCCAGCGCGTACAGCAGCAGCGGGCCCAGGCCGAACAGCGCATTGGTGCGCACCATCGCGCCGTAGAACAGCAGCAGCCCCGCTGCGACGGCCAGCGCCATTGGCATGCGGCGCTGCTGCACCCGGAACCCGTGGATCAGGCCGACGGCGGCGAGCCACGCCACCGCCATGCCCACGTCCTTGACCACCTGCGCATTCACGTACAGGAAAGGCGGGAAGGCGCCGGCCAGCAGCACCGCCCACGCCAGGCGCGGATGGCCGCCGCGCCGCACGGCATCGGCCACCAGGCCGAACCCCAGCCAGTACAGCGCCAGGTGCAGCACCAGGAAGGGCGCGGGCCCGTCGCCGAACAGGCGCAGCCAGGACCACAGCCAGGCCATGATCGGCGGGTGCCAGTCGCCGTACTCACCGGCCAGCGCCTGCCGGTACTGGCCGATCGAGTCGTTGTTCATCACGCCCGGGTAGTGCAGCGCCAGGTTGGCGGCGAACAGGCCGACCCCGAGGGCCACCAACGCCCGGGCGGCCATCGATCCGCCGGCGCGGTCGCCGTCGCCGTGCCGCTCCCAGCCGAACAGGAGGTCGGAGTCGGTCTGCATGCCGGTCGTCAGGACAGCGCCACTCGGGCGGCAGGCAGGGCGGCCGGCTCCGGATCCGGAGCGCGCCGCGCGACCGCCGCCGACCCGCCTCCGGTCCGGGCGGCGGCCACTTCGGCCGGCCAGCGCGGCGCGGGGATCTCCAGGTAGGCCAGGCGCTTGATCTCGCGCCGCGAGTGCGTCACGGTGTCCAGGATCAGGCCGCAGACCAGCGACAACACGGCCACCACCATGATCCCCACCGACAGGATGGCGGTCGGGAACCTCGGCACCAGGCCGGTGTGCAACCACTCCAGCACGATGGGGACCGACAGCCCGATCGACAGGAGGGCCAGCACCGCGAACACGGTGCTGAAGAAGGCCAGCGGCCGCTCCTCCTTCACCAGCAGGCCGATCATGCGCAGGATGCGCAGGCCGTCGCCGACGGTGTTGAGCTTGGAGCACGAGCCCTCGGGACGCTCCTTGTAGCGGGTCGCGACCTCGGCGGTCTTCATGCGCAGTTCCAGCGCGTGCACCGTCAGCTCGGTCTCGATCTCGAATCCGCTGGACGTCGCCGGGAAGGACTTGACGAAGCGCCGCGAAAACACCCGGTAGCCGGACAGCATGTCCTCGAACTGCTTGCCGAAGATCACCTGCACCAGCCCGGTGAGCAGGCGATTGCCGAACCGGTGGCCGAAGCGGTAGGCCTGCCGGACGTCGGTGACGCGGGCGCCGTTGACCATGTCCAGCTGGTTGTCCAGCAGCGTGCGCACCATCGCCGGCGCGTCGGCCGCACAGTAGGTGTCGTCGCCGTCCACCAGCACGTAGACGTCGGCGTCGACGTCGCTGAACATGCGCCGCATCACGTTGCCCTTGCCCGGGAAGGGCTCGTGGCCGACGGTCGCGCCGGCCCGTTCGGCCACCTGCGCCGTGCGGTCGGTCGACGCGTTGTCGTACACGTGGATGCGCGCCGACGGCAGCGCGCGGCGGAAATCCGCCACCACCCGCCCGATCGCCACCTCTTCGTTGTAGCAGGGGATGATGACGGCGAGGTCGACGGTGTCCAGGTCGTGGGGCATGCTCGGCTCTCCGGTGGACGGCAGCCGTGCGGCCACCGTGCGGTGCAGTCGGGCCATGCTAGGGTCTGCGCAGGGCGCACGGGGTGGCTTTGGCTCCTTCGGGCCATGCCGCGGCGGACCGGTCGCGGGGTGCTCCTACGCGGTGACGATCCAGCCTTCCAGCGGGTCCAGCTCGTCCGGCAAGCCGTAGCGCGGCGGTCCCTGCCGCTGGCCCCACGCGGCCTGCAGCAGGCACAGCACCGCGTCGAGGCAGTCGCCGCTGGCGTCCTGGAGCAGCGCGTCGCGCTGCTCGTGGCCGAGCCCCAGGCGCAAGCCCAGGCGCGTACGCCCTGCCTCCAGCGCGGCCACGATGTCCTGGCGCGCGATCAGGCGCTCCGGCGTCTGCTTGTTGCGCTCGTCGCTCTTGTAGCTGCGCCGGCCGACCAGCTCGCGCGCCAGCAGGCCGGGGTAGGCCTCCAGCGCGACCCGGTCGCGGTCGCCCTCGCGCAGGCCGGGGATGTGCACGTCCGCGCCGATCAGCAGCGGGATCGCTGCATGCAGCATGTAGGCGACCGGCGGATTGACCCATTTCATCGACGGGCTGGAGCCGGCGCGCCGGTCGAACGCGCGGTGCGCGAACTTGCCGCCCACCGGGCGGGCGGCGCACCAGGCGGAGAAGGTGGCGCGGATCCGGGCCCGGTCCAGGCCCGCGTAGTGGACCATGCAGGCCTCCCACTCCCGCGGCCAGCCCAGCTCCTGGACCAGCGCGCGCGGCAGGCCGAACGGGAAATCGAAACCGGCCAGCCAGGGCCCGGGCCGGGCCAGCCACCGGGCGAAGCCGTCCAGCGTGGGGATGCGGTGCAGGCCCTCGAGGGTGACGCACTCGCCCTGCGCATGGCCGAAGGCCAGCACGATGGGCTTGCGGGGGGTCGGGCTGCTGGAGAAATCGCAGCCCACCAGCGGCGGGCGGCCGCCGGCTGCGGTCACGCGGCGGGCGGTTCGCCCATGGCCTCGCGCAACGCCGCCGGAATCGGCATGCTGCGCAGCGGCGAGCCGGGGCCCGCCTCGTAGCGGCACCACACCCGGGCCTCGGTGCCGCGCGCCAGCGGCTCGTCCTGGCCCAGCAGGAAGAACTCGTGCTGCAGCGTGAAGGAACTGCGGCCCCAGCGGGCCACCGAGGTGCGCACCTCGCACTCGTCGCCGAAGGTGGGCGAACTCATGAAGGCGCACTGCGAATCGACCAGCGGCACGGCCAGGTGCTCCTCGCGCATGCGCTGCGCCGGCCAGCCGCAGCGGGCCAGCAGGGTCCAGCTGGCGGCGTCCATCCAGCGGTAGTAGGTGGGATAGAAGATGATGCCGGCGGGGTCGCAGTCGCCCCAGCTCAGCAGCCGGGGCAGTCGGAAGATCGTGGCCATTTGTCCGGTGGGCGTGCGCGTCAGGTGCGGCCGCAGATGGAGGCCGAGGCCATCAGGTCCTCCAGCAGGGCGAGCGACACCTTGCCGGACGAGGCGTAGGGGTCCAGCCCGGGCTTCTCGGAGTACTTGAGCAGGATGTTCGGGTTGACCTTCTCGAGATTCACCATGCCCATGGTCCAGCCGCCGAAGTGGCGCTCGGTGATCTCCTCGTAGTGCAGCAGCACCACGTCCTTGTGGCGCGGGTCCTTCTGGAGCTCGCCGAACAGGCGCGACACCGGCATGCGGCCGCCCTCGATCGCCTGCAGGAAGATGCCGCCGCCGTAGCAGAGGATGCCGGTGATGCCGGTGGCCGGGTTCTGCTCGCGGGCCTGGACCAGGATGGCCTCGACGGCCGCGGGCGAGGTGTCCACGACCCGGCTGCAGTACAGCAGGCGAACCAGCATGATCAGTTCCCGTTGCGCCGGGGGATCAGCGACAGGAATTCGCGCCGCAGGGCGGAATCCTTCAGGAACACGCCGCGCATGACCGAGTTGATCATCTTGCTGTCCATGTCCTTCACCCCGCGCCAGGCCATGCAGTAGTGGCTGGCTTCCATGACGATGGCCAGCCCGTCGGGCTGGGTCTTTTCCATGATGAGGTCGGCCAGCTGCACCACCGCCTCCTCCTGGATCTGCGGGCGGTCCATCACCCACTCGGCCAGCCGCGCGTACTTGGACAGGCCGATCACGTTGGTGTGCTCGTTGGGCATGATGCCGATCCACAGCTTGCCGATCACCGGGCAGAAGTGGTGGCTGCAGGCCGAGCGGACCGTGATCGGCCCGACGATCATCAGTTCGTTGAGGTGCTCGGCGTTCGGGAACTCGGTGACGGTGGGGCTCTTGATGTAGCGGCCGCGGAACACCTCGGTCAGGTACATGCGGGCGACCCGCCGGGCCGTCGCGGCCGTGTTGTGGTCGCTGTCGGTGTCGATCACCATGCTGTCGAGGACGCCCTGCATCTTGTCCTCGACCTCGCGCAGCAGCGCATCGAGCTCGCCGGGCTCGATGTAGTCGGCGATGTTGTCGTTGGAATGAAAGCGCTTGCGCGCGGCCTTCAGCCGCTCGCGAATCTTCACCGACACGGGCGTGCCCTCGTCGGCGGCCGCGGGGATCAGCGGAGTCGATTCGGCTTTCATGAGCATGGGCAATGCTAACACCCGGGGGGTGCCCGGCCACCCCGCAGGGAAACCTCAGCCGGAGCCGCCCGCGGCCCCCAGCAGCGCCTCCAGGTCGGCCAGGGTGTTGGCCTCCCGCAGCGGCTTGTCGCGGCGGATGCGCAGCATGCGGGGGAAGCGCACCGCGATGCCGCTCCTGTGGCGGGCGCTGCGGTTGATGCCCTCGAAGCCCAGTTCGAACACCAGCGAGGGCCGCACGCTGCGCACCGGCCCGAACTTCTCCACCGTGCTGCGGCGGATCAGGGCGTCGACCTCGCGGAACTCCTCGTCGGTGAGGCCGGAGTAGGCCTTGGCGAAGGGCACCAGCTGCAGGGCGCCGGGCAGCGGCGGCTCCCTGCGGGCGATGGCGTCCAGCACCCCCTCCACCTCGGCCTGGTCGCGCGGCTCGCGGCTCCAGACCGCGAAGGTGTAGTCGGTGTAGACGGAGGCGCGCCGCCCGTGCCCGGCCTGGGCGTAGACCAGCACGCAGTCGACGCTCATGGGATCGATCTTCCACTTCCACCAGAGGCCGTCGGCCTTGGTGCGGCCGGTCCCGTAGGCCGCGTCCAGGCGCTTGAGCATGAAACCCTCGACGCCCAGCTCGCGCGACCGCAGGCGCCGGCGTGCGAAATCGGGCCAGGACGGCGCCGTCTCGACCGGCGAGAGCTTGAAGCCGGTGCCGGCCAGCAGGCCTTCCAGCCGCGCGCGCCGCTCCCGCTGGGGCAGCGCCCGGATGTCCATGCCGCCCTGCTCCAGCAGGTCGTACGCGATGAAGCTCACCGGCGCGTCGGCCAGCACCTTTCGCGTGAGATTCTTGCGGCCGATGCGCTGCTGCAGCAGCGCGAACGCCGCCGGGCGGCCCGGCGCCGCGCCGCCCGGGCCTTCGGCCGGCCCTTCGCTCCAGACCAGGATCTCGCCGTCCAGCACCGTGCCGTCGGGCAAGGCCCGGGCCAGCGCCACGATCTCGGGGAAGCGTTCGGTCACCAGTTCCTCGCCGCGCGACCACAGCCAGACCTGCCCCTGCCGCTTGACCACCTGGCCGCGGATGCCGTCGTACTTCCATTCGACCTGCCAGTGCGCCACCGGCCCCAGGCGCGAGGCGAACACCTCCGCGGGGGCATCGAGCGGGTGGGCCAGGAAGAAGGGGTAGGGCTGCCCGGCGTCCGCCGGCGACGGCTCGCCGCCCTCCTCCGCCTGCGCCAGCAGCGCGGAAAATCGCTCCGCCGAAGGCATCGCCCTGCCGTCGGTGTAGCCCATCATGCGTTGGGCGACCCGCCTGGGATCCACGCCCGCGTACCCCGCCAGGGCGCGCTGCACCAGCAGCCGGCTCACGCCCACCCGGAAGCCGCCGCCCACCAGCTTGGTCAGCAGGAAGCGCCCCGGGTCGTCCAGTTCGCGCCACCAGCGGCGCACCCGCTCGCCGGTCTCGGCGGGCGGCAGGCCGCGCAGCGGCAGCAGCCGCTCCTCGACCCACTCGGCCAGGCCCACCTCGGACGTGGTGCCGCCATCGGGCAGCACGTGGGCGATGGTCTCGGCCAGGTCGCCCACCGCCTGGTAGCACTCGTCGAACAGCCAGGGCGCGATGCCGGCCTCCTCGCAGGCCAGTTGCGCCAGCAGCGCCATGGGCATGACCTGGCGCGGCTTGCCGCCGGCCAGGAAGTAGACGGCCCAGGCCGCATCGGCGGCCGGCACTGCGGCGAAATAGCGCTGCAGCGCGTCGACCTTGGCGTTGGTGGAGGTGGTGGCGTCCAGCTCGGCGAACAGCTGCGAGAAGCGCTTCATGGCCGCTCCTGCACCGGCGCATCGGCGGCCTGGTCCGCCTCGATGCGGTCGTCGCCGTATTCGGTGGCGAAGGAGGAGGCCTCCAGCCCCTGCTCGCACAGGTGGCGCACCATCGCCGCGGCGCTGCCATGGGTGACGATGACGCGGCGGGCGCCGGTGGCGGCGATCGCCCCCAGCAGGCCGGGCCAGTCGGCGTGGTCCGACAGGACGAATCCGCGGTCGTAGCCGCCGCGCCGGCGCGCGCCGCGCAGCCGCATCCAGCCGCTGGCGAAGGCGGTGCCGGCGTCGCCGAAGCGCCGCATCCAGGGGCTGGCCATGGCGGCGGGCGGGCACAGCACCAGCGCGCGCCGCAGCTCGGCCCGGTCCTTCACCGCGGTGGCCAGCCGCGTGTCCGGAAGGGCCACCCCGGCGGCCCGGTAGGCCTCGTTGAGCGGCTGCAGCGCGCCGTGCACCAGGATCGGGCCGAGCGCCGGATCGACGCCGGCCAGGATGCGCTGCGCCTTGCCGAAGCTGTAGCAGCCCAGCACGCTGGCGCGCCCGGCCAGCTGGTTGCGCGCCCACCAGTCGTTGACCGACGCGAACAGTTCGGCGTCGGGCCGCCAGCGGTAGATCGGCAGGCCGAAGGTGGACTCGGTGATGAAGACGTCGCAGCGCAGCGGCTCGAAGGGGGCGCAGGTGCGGTCGGGCGCCACCTTGTAGTCGCCGCTGGCCACCCACACGCGGCCCAGGTGCGCCAGCCGCACCTGGGCCGATCCGAGCACGTGTCCGGCCGGATGCAGCGAAACGCGCACCCCGCGGTGCGTGACGGCCTCGCCGTAACCCAGCAGCTGCAGGTCGATCCCGCCCAGCCGGGCGCGCAGCACGCCCGCCGACGGCGCCGCCGCCAGGTAGTGGCCGTGGCCGGCGCGCGCGTGGTCGGCGTGCGCATGCGTGATCACGGCCCGGTCCACCGGGCGCCAGGGGTCGATGTAGAAGTCCCCGGGCGGGCAGTACAGCCCTTCGGGCCGCTGGACAACCAGGTCCTGCATGGCTCACCAGTAGGTGCGCTTGTCCTGGATGGCCAGCGCGATCCGCATCAGCGCCAGCGCGACGCGTTCCAGCACGCGCTCGCGCAGCGGCCGCTGCGCGTATTGCGCGGCGTCCATGCGCTGGCCCGCGTGCGCCACGGCATCCAGCAGGCGCGCGCGCAGCGATTGCGCGAATTTGCGGTCCTCGATCAGCACGTTGGCCTCGCGCGCCAGCAGCAGGCTGAGCGGATCGATGTTCGACGAACCCACCGTCGACCAGCGCCCGTCGACCACCGCCACCTTGGCGTGCAGGAAACCGGGCGAGTACTCGTGGATGTCCACGCCGGCGCGCAGCAGCACGCCATAGACCGGCCGGGCCGCGTAGTACTGCATGAAGTACTCGTAGCGGCCCTGCAGCAGCAGGACCACCCGGACGCCGCGGCGGGCCGCGCTCACCAGCGCCTGGCGCATCTTGCGCCCCGGCACGAAGTACGCGTTGGCGATGATCACTTCGGATTGCGCCCGGCCGATGGCGCGGCGGTAGGCCCGCTCGATGTCGGTGCGATGCCGAACGTTGTCGCGCAGCGCCAGCGCGGCGCGGCTGCCGCGCCGGTGGGCCGGCGGCGCGATCGCCGCCCGGGGCGGCCTGCGCTGCCCGCGCAGCGAGGTCAGCGCGCCCGCCAGCCCGCCGTGCTTGAGCTCGTCGAAGGCGCGCATGCGCTGCCACAACTGCAGCATGGCCGCGCGCGCCTGGGCCACCAGGGGCCCGGTCACCTGCACCGCGAAGTCCAGCCGCGGGGCCTCCAGCGCGCCGTGGTTGGGATCGTGCAGGTCGTCCAGGATGTTGATGCCGCCGCAGAACGCGACCTGCCCATCGACCACGCACAGCTTGCGGTGCAGCCGCCGCCAGCTGGCCGGCCGCAGCACGCCGAAGCGGCCCGGCGGCGCGTAGGTGCGCCAGTCCACGCCGGCGGCCAGCAGGCGCACGCGCCAGGCCGGCGGCAGTTCGCCGGTGCCGAAGCCGTCGGCGACCACGCGGACGTTGACGCCGCGGCGGGCGGCGCGCTCCAGCGCCCAGGCCACCTCGGCGCTGTCGCCGTTGAAATCGAAGATGTAGGTCTCCAGCCAGGCTTCCTGGTGCGCGCCGTCGATGGCCGCCACCAGTGCCGGGAAGTACTGCGCACTGCCCTCCAGCAGCCGCAGGGTGTGGCCGGTGCGCAGCGGCGGGATCCGTTGCGCCATCGCAGCTAGGCCCTGAAGGTCGCGATCAGCGGCAGGTGGTCGGACATCTGCCCCCACACCCGTCCGCGCGGGATTTCCAGGCCGTGCGGCTTGAGGCCGCGCGCGTAGATGTAGTCGAGCTGGGCCAGCGGCAGGCGCGAGGGATAGGTGCGGGCCCGCTCGTCGCGGAAGTCCTGCAGCCCGATCTGCCGCAGCGCCGGGCGCAGCTTGCCGCCCCAGTCGTTGAGGTCGCCGCCGACGACCAGCGGTGCCTTGCGCGGCACCTCGCGCTCGATGAAGCGCGCCAGCTGTTCGACCTGGCGGGTGCGGCTGCCCGCGATCAGGCCCAGGTGCAGCACGATCACGTGCACGTCGAGCCGGTCGACCTGGACCTGCACGTGCAGCAGGCCGCGCTGCTCGAAGCGGTGGTCCGACATGTCCTCGTGCCCGTGCGAGACCACCGGCCAGCGCGACAGCAGCGCGTTGCCGTGCTCGCCGTGGCGGGTCGTCGCATTGGTCTGGTAGACGGCGGCGTAGCCCTCCGGACAGAGGAACTCGGCCTGGGGCAGCTCGGGCCAGCGGGTGAAGTAGCGCTCTTCGCGCCGGTGCAGCTTGCGCACTTCCTGCAGGCAGACGATGTCGGCGTCGAGCTGCTCGACCGCATGGCCGAGGTTGTGGATCTCCAGCCGCCGCGCCGGGCCGATCCCCTGCACGCCCTTGTGGATGTTGTAGGTGGCGATGCGCAACACCGTCATTCGGCAAATTGTGGCAGCAGCAGGATGGCTTCGGCGTTGGACGGCGAGAAGCAGGCATCGGCCGCGGCCCGCCACGGCAGCCACTGGAAGCCGGTGTGCTCGCGCGGATCCAGCCGGACTTCGGTGCCGGCGGGCACCTGCAGGCCGAACACGTGCTCGGTGTTGTGGGTCACGCCTTCGGCGTAGCGATGCCGCCAGCGCGGGTAGATCTGGTAGACGTTCTCGAGCCCCCAGTCGCGCAGCACGCCGGCGCGGGCGGCAATGCCGGTTTCCTCGAAGACCTCCCGCACCGCGGTCTCCTCCAGCGGCTCGTCGTCGCGGGCCCGGGAACCGGTGACCGACTGCCAGAAGCCGGGGGCATCGGCGCGGTTGATCAGCAGCACCTCCAGCGCCGGGGTGTGGATCACCACCAGCACGGATTGGGGGATCTTGAAGCGAACCAAGGAGCTGGAGGCGGGTCCGCCGGGGAAGACCTGGTCTCGCGGCGCCCGCTCAGGTCGCCTGCGGATTGCGCAGCCGGATGTGCAGCTCGCGCAGCTGCTTCTCGTCGACCGGCCCCGGCGCCTGGGTGAGCAGGTCCTGGGCGCGCTGCGTCTTGGGGAAGGCGATCACGTCGCGCAGGCTCTCGGCGCCGGCCATCAGCATGACGAAGCGGTCCAGGCCGATGGCGATGCCGCCGTGCGGCGGCGCACCGTACTGCAGCGCGTCGAGCAGGAATCCGAACTTGACCTTGGCCTCCTCGGCGTCGATCTTCAGCGCGCGGAACACCTTGCTCTGCACGTCCTCGCGGTGGATCCGCACCGAGCCGCCACCCAGCTCGATGCCGTTGAGGACGGCGTCGTAGGCCTTGGCCATGCAGCGGCCGGGATCGGTCTCCAGCCAGTCCTCGTGGCCGTCCTTGGGCGACGTGAAGGGGTGGTGCACCGCGTTCCAGCGCTGGGCGTCGTCGTCGAACTCGAACATCGGGAAGTCCACCACCCACAGCGGCTTCCACTCGCCCGCCAGCAGGCCGTGCGACTTGCCGAAATCGCTGTGCCCGATCTTGACCCGCAGGGCGCCGATCGCGTCGTTGACCACCTTGGCCTTGTCGGCACCGAAGAAGACCAGATCGCCGTCCTGCGCGCCGGTGCGCTCCAGGATCGCGGCGATCGCCCGGTCGTGCAGGTTCTTGACGATCGGCGACTGCAGGCCCTCGCGGCCGGCCGCCGCGTCGTTGACCTTGATCCAGGCCAGCCCCTTGGCGCCGTAGATCTTGACGAACTCGGTGTAGCCGTCGATCTCGCCGCGGCTCATCGCGCCGCCGGCGGGAACGCGCAGGCCGACCACGCGGCCGTCGGCCTGGCTGGCCGGGCCGGAGAAGACCTTGAAGTCCACGTCCTTCATCACGTCGGTGAGCTCGGTGAATTCGAGCTGCACGCGCAGGTCGGGCTTGTCCGAACCGTACAGGCGCATGGCGTCCACGTGCTTCATCACGGGGAAGGCGCCGATGTCGACGCCCAGCACGTTGCGGAAGGTGCTGCGGATCATGCCTTCGAACATGGTGCGGATCTCCTCCTCCGTCAGGAACGAGGTCTCCACGTCGATCTGGGTGAACTCCGGCTGGCGGTCGGCGCGCAGGTCCTCGTCGCGGAAGCACTTGGTGATCTGGTAGTAGCGGTCGAAGCCCGCCACCATCAGCAGCTGCTTGAACAGCTGGGGCGACTGTGGCAGCGCGAAGAACATGCCGTCGTGCACCCGGCTGGGCACCAGGTAGTCGCGCGCGCCTTCCGGCGTGCTCTTGGTGAGCATCGGCGTCTCGATGTCGATGAAGCCGTTGGCGTCGAGGAACTTGCGCACCTCCATCGTCACCTTGTAGCGCAGCATCAGGTTCTTCTGCATGTACGGCCGGCGCAGGTCCAGCACGCGG